>DATIJG010000001.1:0-16384 GCA_035478775.1 Saccharimonadales bacterium (SeqCode)
CTTGCTCAATTCGCTTATTCGGTCGCGCGAACTGGCCGACATCGTGCAGAGTAGCCTCGACCCGGCCAACGCCGGTGAAGTCGCTGCCGCCATTTGGCAGGCATACGACGATCAGCGTAACCAATTTGCTGACCTGCCAGAAGTTGCCAAGCTGGCCGAAACTATCGAATTCCCGATGATTAATTTGCTGGCAATTATGGAGCACCGCGGCGTTTTACTTGACACTGATTACTTGGCGGCCATGAGTACCGAATTCGCCAGCCAAATTGCAGCACTTGAACAACAAATTTATACGCATGCTGGTAAAGAGTTCAATATTGCATCGCCAGCGCAGCTAGGCGGCATTTTATTTGAAACACTTGCATTGCCAACCTTTGGCGTAAAAAAGGGGAAGACCGGTTATTCCACTGGCGCGAAGGAACTTGATAAGCTAAGACCGCTGCACCCGATTATCGACCTCGTTACCAAATACCGTGAATTCACCAAACTTAAAAGCACATATGTCGATGCGCTGCCCAAACAAGTTGACCTGAACAGTCGTTTGCACACAACTTATGCGCTCGATGTTGCCGCCACCGGGCGCCTCAGTTCGCATGACCCAAACTTGCAAAACATTCCGACTCGTACTGAGTTAGGGCAAACGATCCGCAACGCCTTTGTGCCGGCACCGGGCAATGTATTTGTAAGCGCTGATTATTCGCAATTCGAGCTGCGCCTGGCAGCGGTAATGGCTAACGACCAAAAGTTAATTGATGACTTTAACAACAACATTGATATCCATATGTCTACTGCCGCCGAAGTGTACAACGTATCGCTCGAAAATGTCACTAAAGATATGCGCCGCAACGCCAAAACCATCAACTTTGGCGTGCTGTATGGCATGAGCCCACACGGCCTCAGCGTGGCTACTGGCATGACAATAATAGAAGCCAAAGACTTTATCGACCGCTATTTCACGCTGCGGGCACCCATTCGGCAATACATGGATAGTATTGTGGCCGAAGCCTTGCAAACCGGCTATGTGTCCACGTTATTTGGCCGCCGACGCCCAACTCCTGATTTAAAAGCCAGCAATTTTGTGGTGCGTGAGGCCGCTAAACGAGCCGCCATCAACATGCCCATCCAGGGCACCGAAGCTGACCTTATGAAAATGGCCATGCTTGCTGTTGAACACAAATTGCAGACGCAAAGTTTGGGTGAACAAATTTTGCAGGTACACGATTCTATTTTAGTAGAATGCGCCGAAGTTAATGCCGAAAAAGTCAAGCAGCTGCTTACCGAAACCATGGAAAATATCTACGAATTGCCGGTCAAGCTGGCAGCAGAGGCCAAAATTGGTAAAACCTGGGGAGACCTGTAATGGTTAAAGCTGAAGCCTCAATAACAGAGCTGCAAAAACGTTTGCAAACTGCTGCCGAAAACCTGCAAAAGGTGATGATTGGTGCACTCGGTACCGTAAATGCCGATGGCAACCCGCACATTTCGCCGTTATTTTTGGCATACGACGCAGATTTGCATTTTGTATGGTCGTCGGGCACGGCCACCCTGCACTCAAAAAATATTGAGCGTGAAGGCCGGGTGTTTATAACTATTTTTGACTCCATAACTGCGCATGGGGGAGGGCTGTATTTGCAAGCCACAGCGCGCGCTGCCCAACCGCATGAGCCCGCTTTTATGCAAGCGTTTCAAACTTTTAACGCCCGCAAAGCACAGTTTGGTGCCCCGACTTCGCCGCAAAGTAACTATCAAAGCGGTGCCCAAACCTTGTACATGGCAACACCTCAAAGATTTTGGGTAAATATGTCGCAAAAAGATGAAAACGGCGCGGTAATAGGCGATGAGCGTATCGAAATCGCCCTTTCTGATATCCAAAAATATTTATAGCTATTGTAAAGCGGCTTCGACAAAATTGTGGCCGTAGTAAAACTGGTTGTTAAAATAATCCGAAGCCAATTGGCAGGTGCCTATAAGGCCGACCCCTTGGCAGCAGTTTGACATGTCACTACATTTATAGTACCTTGTTACTGAAAGGTACTATATGGAAGACGTAAAAGACAAATTTAGTGCACTCCGCAAAGGGCTTTTAGAACTTGTCGTGCTACGGTTAGTCAGCTCGCACCCGGTGTATGCCGCCGACGTTCTAAAATCCTTAAAACAAACGGAGTTTGCAACTGGCGAGGGCACTTTGTATCCGTTACTCAGCAAGTTGCGCCGCGACAAACTTTTGGAATACGAATGGATTGAATCGGAATCCGGCCCACCGCGTAAATATTACAAGTTAACGAGCGAGGGCAAAAGCCGCCTGAAATCATTAAGCGATTATTGGAACCAACTGCATACATCAATTGAACAAATTGGGAGTAACCATGAACAAAGTAACGACAATTAACCTCAGCGGGCGGGCTTTTCAAGTAGAAGAGCAGGCATACGAAAAGCTGCAAAAATACCTCGAAAGTGCCCGCCGCAAGTTAGCCGATGACCCCGACCAACAAGAGGTCATGCAAGATTTCGAACAAGCCTTGGCCGACAAGTGCGAAGAATTACTCAGCAAACACAAAAATGTGGTCACCGCAGCAGAAGTTAAGAAAATTATTGCTGCAATGGGTCCAGTAGAGGTGGGCGAAAACGACACAAAAGCCCACGAAACCTCGAGCGAAGCAGCTGGTCACGCAGCGCCGAAGCGTCTGTATTTATTAAAGGACGGCGCAATTATCGGTGGCGTGTGCAATGGCTTGGCAGCGTACTTCAATATTGATGTTACCATTGTACGTCTGTTATTTATAGTGCTCACATTCGTCACTAGCGGCTTTATGGTGCTGGTATATCTTATTATGATGTTAGCAGTGCCCGAGGCCGTGACACCCGAGCAAAAAGCAGAACTACGCGGCGAGCGCTTTACCGCACAAGACGTCATTAGTCGCGCTAAGCAAAAATATTCCGAGGTGCGTAAGGATTTAAGCGACAAAGAACATTGGCACAAAGTGGGAAAAGATAGTGCGCCAGCCCTGCAGACGGCCGGCGCAGTTACGCTCAAAATTGCCCGAATAATTTTCGGCATCATTGCTGCGATGTTTGCCATTATGGTTGCTGCGCTCACTTGCGGCTGGATTGCGCTCATGTGGTGGCTGTTCGTTGGACATCCGCACTTTGCTGATCAATTGCACACCATTCCAATTTGGGTAATTGCCGCTGCCGGCAGTGCGGCTTATCTCATCTCTATGCTGCCGTTCGCGGTGCTTACGAGTGTGTTTGCTCGTCTCGCCCGCGGTAAACAGGCTGCCAAACGCGATGTCCAGATCTACATTATTGCGGCCACGCTGTGGATTCTTTCGTGCGGAGCGCTGCTCGGTGTAGGCGTTGCCTGCCAATCGCGCGTTGCAGATTACCAGCGCACGCACGCCTACATTGAGTTCGACCACCACAATTTTTGTATTAATGACAACCTGTGTGACCCTGGTTGGCAAACAGACGATGGCCCGATTCATGTAAAAGGCAAGCGGCTCAACGAAATTCCAGCAATACCGATTATTGACCCATCGACGCTCAATACGAACTAAACGCCAAAAAGCTGGCTGGCCCATGGGGTTGAAAAAATAAGCGTATTGTGATATGATACCGCTGTTAGAGATCTTCAGGAGATCGACAGAGATTATGAAATATTTCTTAGGTTTTTTGGTTACAGTTGGCTTAATCGTTGGTGTATTTGTTTTGATACTCCATGGCTTTAGTGGGAGTAAAAAACCGACCGCACAAGCCCTGGTAAACTACGCTTCTTCAAATCGCACCGTACAAGAAACAATCACTGGCCCATTAACTACTGATGACCAGCACTACACGCTGCGCCTTACTGTCGGCCAAAGCCAGATTACACTTGAAGCGCTGCATGGCTACAATGAAGCTGTCACCCAAACGTACGTCTACGCAAACAACCAAGCCGCCTATGCCGAATTTTTGCGCGCACTCGACCTTGCCGGCTTTACAAAGGGCAATGCCAAGGCCAACCAAGATGACCGCGGTTTTTGTTCAGCTGGCCGCCGTTACCACTTTGTGATTAACGATGGCGCAAACACCGCGCAAGATTACTGGACAAGTTCTTGTGGCGGCGGTAATTTTAGCGGCAATCTGACCGGCGTAAAAGATTTGTTCATTACCCAAGTGCCCGACTTTAATAAAGTATCCGGCCTCGTTTCGTTGTAAACTGGGTACTGTGATACAAGCACTTATCTTTGATTTCTTTGGTGTTATCCGGCCCAGCGACCAAGGTGTATTAGCAACTTACCGGCGCTTGGGCGGTGATGTGACCAAAGATGCCGTGTTTTTAGAAGACATCAAAGCGGCCGCTAATTTTGGTTTGGTAGCTAATGCCGATGAGCAAATCGCCGCCCGCCTTGGCATACCGGTAGAACGCTGGTTTAAAGCGATGGACGCTACGCATAACGACCAAGCTCTGCTTGAATTCATTCAGGGTAAGCGGGCTGAAGGCTTTAAAACCGGCCTGCTCAGTAACGCTGACGCGCATATGTTGAGCGTGTATTTTACACCCGCTGAGTTGCAGCAGTATTTCGATGCGGCATTACTTTCCGGCGACGTTGACGTTGCCAAGCCAGCCGCTATGTTTTACCGCTTGATGTGTGACAAGCTAAATGTTGCACCCGAAGCTTGCGTTATGATAGACGACCGGCCGGAGTTCTGTGCTGGTGCCCGCTACATTGGCATGCAGGCAATTGAATACAAACATTTCGACCAGCTCAAGCAAGAGCTCGCACAACTGCTCACTAGTGATAATATGCAGCAGGCATAGCACGACACGGTGCGACGCGCTATAATAAAAGAGTAAGAAAGCGGTAAGGGAACGGTATGAGTGGACAATGGGCGTCGGCCAAAGCGAAAGCAGAAGAGATTCGTACGCGCTACCATGCCCACGAACCTCCGGTTAGCTTGTTCGAAATTGCAAGTGCCGAGGGGATTGAAATTATCTATTTCAGGCCGGATGACGAAACGCAGGCTATTTCAGGCCTCCTCGAAAAAGATAAGAAACAGATCTATTTAAATGTCAGCGATTCCGCAGCCAGACAGAATTTTACCTTGGCGCACGAGCTTGCCCATTACTTCCTTGGCCACAAGCCTAACGAATATGGCGTGTACCGTCGGGATTCGTTATATGAAACCAGCAAACCACTAAAGGAGCAAGAGGCCGATTGTTTCGCGGCTGAGCTGCTGATGCCCAAAGATCTCATCAACAAGTTTAAAACAAAATACGCGTTAACCAATGATGATATCGCCGCACTCTCTAAAATGTTTGGTGTTTCAACTTCGGCTATGAAATATCGTCTAAAAGATTTAGAACGTGAGCGGTACGCCTAAAAACGCAGTGTCCCGCAGCAAGTTGCAGGCCGAGCGCGAATCGGCCTATAAGGCTCTTCAGAATTCCAACTCGCTTTATTCTGCTTCGGAATCGAGCGCAATCGCCGAAAAAAAAGGCGAAGAAATAGATTGGGACTATGAAAATGAAAAACTGAACCTTGAAAACCGTTTAGAAAAACGCAATTCACGCCGGCAATGGAATAAAGTACTGATGCGTTTGGTAGTTATCGGATTTTGCTTGAGCTATTTAATGATAGCGCTTATCGGCTTCGGCGTTATGAAATTCACCAACAGCGCTTTTGCTGTCCCATCAGTTGTGGCCGTGGGCATTGTAGAAACCTACGGCTTGACGAAGCTTGCTATTAAATACTTTTTTAGCGAAGACGGCGAGATGGCTTCAGACAAAAAGAAGCCTAATGGATCCTGAACACCAACCGCTTATCGGTTTTACAGAATTTTTGTAGCTGCACAATGCGTAACCGTAAAGTGTTGGCGAGCGACGCGCCGTGCACCGAAATGATCAGTGCGTCATTTTTTACGCTCACTCGAGCCGCCTCGTTGAAATTATCCTGGATGAACTGTTTGATCAGGATAATTTCCGCTGGTTCACCCGGCACGCTCAAACGCTTCAAAATATCCCCCATTGCATCCATATCTTCAGTATAGCGCAAAAAAACTTCTTTAGCGCGGGTTTATCTTGTAGAATAAAGCCATGCCGGAGTTACCCGAAGTCGAGACAGTGCGGATCGGTTTAAGCGCTTTTTTGCCAGGCAAAAAAATCGCGCACGTTCATCACGATTGGCCAAAGAGTTTCCCCAATGCCCAAAATGACACTAGGGCGTTTTTGCTCGGTGCCGTAATTACCGCCGTTGAACGTCGCGCCAAAGTGTTGCTTATTCATTTGAACACTAATTACACACTGGTAATCCACCTTAAAATGACCGGCCAGTTGGTATATCGTGGCCAAAATGAACGTTTTGGTGCTGGCCACCCTAACGACAGCCTTGTACACGATTTGCCCGACAAAACCACGCACGTGTGGTTTGATTTCGCCGATGGCAGCCATTTGTTTTTTAACGACCAGCGCAAATTTGGCTGGGTGCGGCTCATCCCAACACCAGAAGTATTTAACCTTGACTTCTTTCGAAAAGTTGGTCCCGAACCACTAAGCGACGATTTTACCGCCGACCAATTTATTACCAGGTTGATGCGACGTGCCCGCAGCAATATCAAAGCAGTGTTGCTCGATCAGACCGTAATCGCTGGCATTGGCAATATTTATGCCGACGAAAGCTTGTGGGCGGCCAAAATTCACCCGGCAACCTTAGTACAAGATGTGTCCAAGGCCAAGTTAAAAACTTTGTTCAAAGAATTACAGTATGTACTCAGGCTAAGCATTGAAAAAGGCGGTTCGACCGACCGCAACTACGTGAATGCGGAAGGTAAAAAGGGTAGTTACATGAGCTTCGCCCGCGTGTTCCGGCGCGAAGGTAAACCGTGCCCGCGCTGCAGCACCATAATTATTAAAACGCGCATCGCTAGCCGTGGCACGCACATTTGCCCCCACTGCCAACCGGCACCAAGCTATTATGTGCTTGTAAAACCAACGCCCAAAATACGATCTAAAAAGGCCACCGCATGATAACTACATTCACAGGCAGCAATGATTTCGCTCGCATGGCTGCCGAAAGCCAGGCCGTACAAGCGTTCATTAACGTACACACCGGCATGGCGGTAGAGCGCCTTGACGGCGAAACCAGTGAAGCGCCGCGCATGTTCGAAGCCATACAAAACGCACCGTTTTTAACCATGCGCAAACTCGTTGTGCTGCGCGAACCCAGCCACCAGAAAGCGTTTGCTGAAAGTTTTGCCGACCAGCTGGCACGTATCCCGGAAACGACAGACGTGTTCATTGTTGAACCGAAACTCGACAAACGCCTTAGCTATTACAAGACCCTACAAAGGCAGACTGACTTCCGTGATTTCCCCGAGCTTGATGCCTCGGGGCTGGCAAAATGGGCGATGCAATATGCCGGGCAAAAGCAGGGTAGCTTGAGCCAGCCCGATGCGCGCTACCTAATTGACCGCGTAGGCACCGACCAGCTGCGAGTGCAAAACGAACTCGACAAGCTTTTACTGTATAACTCTCAAGTTACAACGCAAACCATCGATATGCTCACCGACCGTGTGCCGCAGAGCACTGTGTTTGAGTTGATCGATGCTGCATTTGCCGGGCGCGTGCCACAAGCATTGGCTTTGTATGCCGAGCAGCGCGCTGCCCGCGTTGAGCCGCAAGCGATTGTGGCTATGATTGTATGGCAAATGCACATTCTGGCTACCGTTAAAATGGCTGGCATGCGTGATGCCCAAACCATCGCCAAGCAAGCTAAAATCAACCCGTTCGTAGTGCGTAAAACTCAAAACTTGGCGCGAAAAATTGTACCAGAACGCCTGAAAACCTTAATCGCCCAATTGGTTGAACTCGACATGCGCCTAAAACGCACGGCCACCAACCCCGACGAAGCCGTGCAGCTCTATATTATGCGTCTTGCCGAGTGAATGCCCGCAGCAACAGCACGCACCTCGGCACTAGCGTTAAAGAGATTGAAATAAAGAGCTTGGCTGGTATGCTACTTAAATGGGATACTTGCTCCACGCCGAAAACTTCTCGCGGCCGATACTGAACGGCCGCCGCATAGAAAACTGGTTACAAGCTCGCGCACAACAAATAGCCGTGTCGACTGAGGGCGTACAAGATGTAAATGTTAGTATTGTTGTGCGCTCAAGGAATGACAGCCAGCACATTCAGCGGTTATTTGCTGATATTAAAGCTCAAATCTTCAATGGCGAAGTGGAGATAATCGTAGTCGACACTTCCTCTAGGGACGATACTGTGCCATATGCCGAGTCTCAAGGGGCAAAAATTATTAACCTTAAACAGGAAGAATTCACCTACCCGAAAGCTTTAAATTTGGGCTTTCAAGCCGCGAAATACCCTTGGGTGGCCACCCTCGTCGGGCACTCGAGCCTTAGCAGCCGTCTGTTCCTCAGGAGTGTTAGCTACTGGGCAAACCAAGACGATAAGCTTGGCGGCATATACAGTTTACCTCTGGCTAATTGGAACGCATCTATAGTGGAGCGGCTGGAGAATATCCTCATCAGGCCTTCTGTCTGGAAAGAGTCGAAGCAAATCAAAGAACTCTCGATTGGAATTATGGGCGCAAACTGTTCAGTGGTTAAACGTGATATATGGGAACGGCTTGGTGGGTATGATGAGCGCTACGCCGGCGGCGGCGAAGATAGGGCGTTTGCTGGAACTATGCTCGCAAATGGCGTCCATATTGTTCGTGAGCCACTCTGTTCAGTATTTCATTCACACGGCCTGAGCGCTGTAAACAATATACGGCAGTGGCTGCACTGGGGCGAAGTCGCTAAAAAGGCTTTACCTTTTGAAACCGCTAAGGTTCATAAGCGAAGACCAGACTTGCGGTAGGCTAGGCCTGCCATCTAGCTATTCCAATAAAATTGACAATTAGCTTGTTATATGATTTCATAATAATGACAGGTGAGCGACAATAAAAGTGTCGAGCTCGCCAAAAACAAAGATACTAAACCGCATTCGGGCATTAGGCCTACGCGAAAAGAAAAGGATACAGCATGTCAAGTGAATTTAAACCATTTGACCCATCTGCGCAGGCGGGTAATGCAGACCCAACTGCAATACATCCAATTGAAACGATTGCTAGTCTCACGGAAGCTGAGCGGAATAACCTTATCGCTGGCGCAAGTGCCAGGCCGAGCGTACTATCCTTTGATATAGCGCCGGGGGAAACTCTAGAAAGTCAGTGCAATAAAAACTATGCTTACCTCAACGCTCAAGGTGTTGGTTTAGAGCAATTCGTAGGCGCTACTAAAGATTTTGTGGGTTTGTTTACTGACGCTGTCCAAGTCAATAGACGACAAGATGGTGGTGAAGAACTCTTGCGTAAGAGCCGTACCATAAGTGGGAGCGTGAAAAATCCGCTAACAGGTGAAGTTGTACAAGATGATTCTTACGATATGAAAATACGTTGGCCAGGTAAAGACGAACAGGTGCGTACGGTTACCGGCCCAGTCGAGATGGGCCTGCTAGAGCGCGGTGTTTTTAAAGCGCCCGGAGAAGTGGATGAGCCGCTTAGCGCAAAAGCGAGCAGAGCCGAGCAAATTCTTACGACCCTCCGAAGCAGTGAAGCCGGCCAGAAAATTCTACAAAAACACGGTATTGACAACCCTAATCAACAGCCTGGGCAACCGATTGCCTTAGTGGCGGAAAAGGTGGTGGCCGAAGCGGCACCAGCGCCACAGGTTCACGAGGTATCTGCGCCCAGGTCGCGCCGGATAGGAGGAACAGTTTTAGGTCGCCTAATAGGTCGTCGTTAATTGTTCAAAAACAAAAACCCCGGGCGAAGAACCCGGGGTAAAATTCTAAAAAGTAAAACTACTTTTTAGCAGCTGGTTTTTTGGCTGCTGCTGGCTTCTTTGCAGGAGCTTTTTTAGCTGTAACAGCCTTCTTGGTTGCAGCTGCTTTTGGCTTCGCAGCGGCTTTAGGCGCTGCTTTTTTAACCGTCTTCTTAGCGGTCGGCTTATCAACGCCAGCTGCGGCTTTAGCGGCCTTTGAAAGTTGGCTCTTTTTGCGGGCAATTTTGTTCTTGTGCATGACGTTCTTTTTGCCAGCCTTGTCGAGCGCGCTTTGCGCCTTGCCGTGCGTTTCGTTAACGGCTTTTTTGTCGCCGCCGGTAACGGCTTTTTGGAAAGCTTTTACAGCGCCTTTAAGTGAACGCTTGGTTTTGCTATTGCGAATCGCAGCCTTTTCGGCGGTGCGCACACGCTTTTTAGCTGATTTGATGATGGGCATGTAACTACCTTATTTATTACGTTAGTCGGAGTAAACTATACATCAAAATAACTTCTTTTGCAAAGGGCAGTGGAAAACCATGTGGACAAGCTTATGGTTATGTGGTAGGCTGTAGCCAAAAGCAAAGGTCAAAATAAAAATGGATAGTCAAAAGCAACAGGTTGTCGAACGTCTTAAGCAAGCCAACAATATTTTGGTTACGGTGCGCAGTAACCCTTCGGCCGATCTGTTGGCGGCTTGTATTGGCGTGACTTTGGCGCTCAATAAAATGGGCAAACACGCTACTGCTGTTTTTAGTGGTGCGGTGCCCTCGACTATCGAATTTTTACAGCCTGAAAAAACGCTCGAAAAAAACACCGATTCCTTGCAAGACTTTATTATCGCGCTCGACAAATCCAAGGCCGATAAACTTCGCTATAAAGTCGAAGACACGATGGTCAAAATTTTTATTACGCCATATCGCACGTCGATCAGCCAAAATGACCTGCAGTTTTCGCAGGGCGATTTTAACGTAGACGTCGTGTTGGCGCTTGGTGTACATGCCCAAAGTGACCTCGACCAAGCGATTACCGCACATGGCCGCATTTTGCACGACGCCACAGTGATGAGTATTAACACGGCTGCTGGCGGTGAACTCGGTAGTATCAACTGGATTGATGCTGGCGCGAGCAGTCTGTCTGAACTTGGCGTGCAGCTGGTTGATGCGCTTGACCAGCAACTTATTGATGGCCAGATTGCAACTTCGTTCTTAACAGGTATTGTTGCCGAAACTGATCGCTTTAGCAACGAAAAAACGTCGCCGCAAACCATGAGCATCAGCGCACAGCTTATGTCAGCTGGTGCCAACCAGCAATTAATAGCTACTAAGCTTGAAGAGCCAGCTCCTGCCCCCGTACCGGCTCGGCCAATCGCCGAAACCGCTGCCGTCGCCCAAAAAGACGCACAAGAAAAATCACCAGAGCCTCCCAAACCAAATAACGATGGTACTATCGAAATCGCACACGACGCCCCCTCGGCGCAGCTCACACAACCCGGTACAGAAAAACTTGGGCAGGGCTTAAAATTACCACCCGTGCCACCAGCGCCTGAAAATTCTGCAATTCCACCGCTGCCTGAAGCGCCAGAGGCGCCGCAAATTCATATCGACGAGCACGGCACCTTGCATCCCGCTTCAGTCGGAGACAATGTAAGTAGCCTTAATGCGCCAAGTTCCGTGGTTCCTACCAACCCGCCCACGCCACCTAATCCGTCCGACGTTTTGCCACCTGAGCAGCCTTTGCCAGCTATTGTGAAAGAAGAAGGCCCGCGCTTAATGACCGAGCCGCCGACGTTTAATACGCCGCCGCTCACTGCCAACGCTGAGCCTGAAGAGGAGGATAAAGCGACTGACTCGTTATCGTTGCCTAATGTCGGTTTACTGAGCCGTGAGCCGCTGCCATCGCAACAGGAACTAGCGCCAGTCGCGAATCCGGTGGGGCCCACAGTTATAGCGCCCACCAACGATATGCCGATTCCGCCCGTATTCGGCCAGCCGTTTATGCCCGTTTCACCGAGCTCTAGCGTAAACCCGTCGTTTGCACCGTCTCCTACGGCGCAGGCACCGATGTGGACACCACCGCCAACTGCGTCTTCTAACCCAGCCACTAGTAAAACTCTTTCTGAAATAGAGCAAGATGTGCACAGCCCACACGCCACGCAAAACAGCATGTTGCCGCCAAGCCCGGTGCAACCAGGCACGGGAGTACCGTCTAATAGGAGTATGCCAGGTTTACCTCCGGCGGATAATTCTACAACTTCGCTTGCCGGCTCTCCGATAGCTAATGCTTCAGCTTCACAAACAACACCAGATGTCGCTGATGCGCGTGATGCGGTAGCTCAAGCAATTAATGCCGACCCTGGTTCACAGCCCCTCGACCGTCTGCAATCACTGAACGCCATGCCGCTGGGCGGAGAAGTGCACGATACCAACCCTGAAGACCACCAAGCGCAAGTGGACGTTCAGCCGCCAGCTGCGCAAACGTTCCAACCGAATATGCCCAACATGGCGCCTCCAAGCTCGCCGCCACCGATGCTGCCGCCTTTGCCACCGCAACAGTAGCTAGCAAAGCTGGCAAAAAATACTGTACACAAGGTATACTACACCTTATGAACGGTATTTTGCTTGTAGATAAACCCCGGGAATGGACCTCGTTTGACGTCGTGAACCGCGTGCGGCACATGGTGCAACAATCGGAATTTAACACTTCCAACAAAAAGCGTTTTCCAACCGGACACACCGGTACGCTCGACCCGCTGGCGACTGGTTTATTGGTAGTTTTGCTTGGCAATTACACAAAATACGCCACGACACTTACTAAGGTCGACAAAACGTACGAAGTTACAATGAAGCTCGGTCAAACCAGCACCACTGGTGACGAGGAGGGTGAAAAAACCGACGTTTCGGCCATGCAGCCAACTCAAGACCAAGTTGAAACTGCACTAAAGCAGTTTGTGGGTGATACCATGCAGACGCCGCCAATTTTTTCTGCCATAAAAGTTAACGGCCAGCGTGCGTACAAACTTGCGCGTAAGGGGGATATGCCTGAGCTGAAAGCCCGGCCGATTCATATCGAAAGCTTGCAACTTACTAAATATGAATATCCGTTTGTGCGCTTTACGGCGGAAGTTTCTAGCGGCACTTACATTCGTTCACTGGTCGAAGACTTGGGCAAAATACTACAAACTTGTGCGTATATGAGTGATTTGCGCCGCACCAAAGTGGGCCGGTTCGACATTAAAGATGCGGTAGGCATGGACGGTTTGACACCCGAAAAAATAACTGCCGTACTTAGGGAACTAGACAAGTAGATGTGCTCATTTATTCCGTACTAGGTAATGAGCGGGCTGGCGGCCAAAAGCCGCTTGCATAAGAAGTCTCCATCTGATAAAATACGGAGCAGTATGATTACACGTGAGAAAAAAGAAGCAGCCGTAAAAGGTTTGCAGAGCCATAAAACCGACACTGGTAGCGCCACCGTTCAGGTTGCTATTGAAACCGAACGCATTAAAGAGCTAACAGAGCATCTCAAAATTAACAAAAAAGATTTTGCTGCTCGCCGCGGTTTGTTGCAATTGGTTGGTCGCCGCAAGCGCCACCTGCAATACATCGCAAGCAAAGATGGTCAGGCATACCTCGACCTCATCGCTAAGCTTGGTATCCGCCGCTAGTGCATAGACTCCGTGGCCTTGAAAGCTTCAAGGCCACTCGCTTGTGCACATTAAAAACCGTTTAATATTAGGTCAACGATCATAAATGGGCGAATACCGAGAGAGTGTTTTCGCTAGAATTTTTAACCATAAGTTTGCTTTTAGCCCTATGATCGTAAGTGGGTGCAGACCAGATATATCGCTCACCAAACAAGCACAAGGGAAGCTATATATTTGCACCGTGCCCGCTTACCTGTATTAAACAGAAAGGTTTAACATATTGATGGGTCAAATTATTAACCCTTACGGTAAGAAAATAATTGCAGTGGAGACCGAATTTTGCGGCCGCACACTTCGTTTAGAGGTGAATCGCGTTGGATTTCGCTCAACTGCTTCGGTACTTGTAAGTTACGGCGACACCGTTATTTTAGGTACTGCCATGGTAAGCGACAAAGCTGTTGCCAACATGGATTATTTTCCGCTCAGCATTGACTACGAAGAAAAAATGTACGCAGCTGGCAAAATCAGCGGCTCACGCTTTATTAAGCGCGAAGGCCGGCCTAGCGACGAAGCTGTGCTCGTTGGCCGCTTAATTGACCGCCCAATCCGCCCGTTGTGGCCAAAAGGCTACCGTAACGAAGTACAAGGCGTTGCAACTGTACTCAGTACTGACCCGAGTTTCCGCCCTGATGCAATTGCCATGATCGCTATGAGCACTGCCTTTATGCTCACTGGCGCGCCTTTTGACGGCCCGGTTGCCGGCGTGCGCGTTGGCATGGTAGACGGCGTATATAAAGCTTTCCCCACTTACGAAGAACTAGAAGGCAAGCTCGACTTATTCGTTGCCGGTACCGCCGAAGCGATTATGATGGTCGAAGCTGGCGCTAATGAAGTTTCTGAAGACGAAATTGCCGAAGCTCTAGCGTTTGCACACGAAGCGTTTAAACCAGCAGTCGCCTTACAAAAAGAATTGCGTGAAAAGGTTGGCGTGACGGCCCAAGAATACGAGCTGGCCTTGCCAAGCGAAGACATTCAAAAAGAAGTTGAGGACTTTTTAGCTGGCAAATTGGGTGCTGAAATCCGCACCACCTACCCTGAACGCCATGAGCGCATGCACGTTATCCGTGAAGACCTTATGGGCCACTTCGAGGAAAAACTTGGTGCAGAAAATTTCGCCGAAGTAAAAGGTGAGTACCAAGAAGCCTTTGCCATGGCGGCAAATAAAGACGTCCGCCGAGGTATTTTAGAAGACGGCTTACGCCCAGATGGCCGCAAGACCACCGAAATCCGCCCGCTTAGCAGCGAAGTCGGTTTGTTGCCGCGTGCCCACGGCTCCAGCCTGTTTACCCGCGGTATGACCCAAGGGCTCAACGTGGTTACCCTGGCACCGCTTAGCTACGCTCAAATTGTTGACACTATGGAGCGTGAAGGCGAACGCCGCTACATGCATCACTACAATGCGCCCGCTTACACTGTCGGTGATATCCGTCGCCTCGGCAGCCCCGGCCGCCGCGAAATCGGCCATGGCTATTTGGCAGAGCGTGCGCTTGTACCGGTGGTCCCAAGCGAAGCTGAATTCCCTTACACCATCCGCAGTGTTACTGAAATTATGAGCCAGCACGGTTCCACCAGCATGGCCGCAACTTGCTCGAGCTGTTTGGCGCTTATGGACGCCGGCGTGCCATTAAAGCGTCCGGTAAGCGGCATTGCCATGGGCCTTATGAAAGAAGGCGACAAAATTGTTATTTTGAGCGACATTGCTGACGCCGAAGACTTCGCCGGTGACATGGACTTTAAGGTAACTGGCACCACCGAAGGTATTACGGCGCTGCAAATGGACATGAAAGTGCACGGCTTGCCGGTAGATATATTGCGCCAGGCGCTCAACCAAGCCAAAGAAGGCCGCGCCTTCATCTTGCAGCACATGCTTACTACGTTAGCTGGCCCGCGCGACCAATTAAGCCCATATGCGCCGCGTGTCGAAAGCATAAAAATTAACCCCGATAAAATCCGCGAAGTCATAGGTAAAGGCGGCGAGACCATCCAAAAAATTACCAAAGAAACCGGCGCCGAAATTGACATTAAAGACGATGGCACAATTACTATTGCCAGCCCGGACGGCGAAAGCATCAAAAAGGCTACGCAGTGGATCCAAAGTATTGTCGAAGAACCTGAAGTCGGTAAAATTTACCGCGATGTGCCAGTAGTCAGCGTAATGGACTTCGGTGCATTCGTGCAAATTCTACCTGGCAAAGATGGTTTGGTGCACGTTTCCGAAATGAAAGAAGAACGTGTGGCAAAACCAAGTGACGTAGTGAAAGAAGGTGACCGCGTTGACGTAAAACTGATCGCTATCGACGACCGTGGCCGTTTGCAACTTAGTATGAAAGCTGCCGCCCACGACCTTAATAAAAAATAACCTATGGCCAAGCAAACTTCCGGTATAAAATGGTATAACACCCCAAAAGGTGCGGCTGGCGTAGTGCTTTTATCGGCTCTCGCCACCTACCTGATTGGCTCCCGAGCCATCTTCACCGGAAGTTTGCAGCAATACGTGCTGGCATTTATTGCATTGGTATTGGCGGTAAATAGGTCCATTCGCCTCTGTTTAATTGCTGTTAAAAAAGGCAAGGCTGCAAAATGAGTACACAAGACGACACTAAAATCCGCGAAAAGAAACAAAAAAAGCTCGACAAACTGAAGGCTAAAATTTTGGCGGCACAGGTTACGCCGGAATTGGCTCAAACGGCGACACAGCTCGTGTTTGGTGACGGTAACCCTAATGCCGACGTGGTGTTTATCGGCGAAGCACCAGGTAAAAACGAAGACATTCAGGGCAAACCCTTTGTGGGTGCTGCCGGCAAATTCTTAAACGAGATGCTGGCAACCATCGGTATGGAGCGCAAGGATATTTACATCACCAACATCGTGAAATACCGG
>DATIJG010000002.1:0-186331 GCA_035478775.1 Saccharimonadales bacterium (SeqCode)
GTGGAGGCGGCGGCGGTTGGTAGGACGGACTTTCTGTAAAAGCGTCGATAGCTGTTAAAAGTAACTGGGTTTTTGCGCGAAGCGAAATTCATCAAAGCCATCAAAACTTTGCATTTACGCCCGCGTTTTATACAATAAAAAGGTAATGCTTTTTTGAGAGGTGTGACGTGACGGCAGCAGACGTGCAAGCTTGGTGGGATAATAGATTTGTACAAATTTTAGTCACTGTAATTGTGGGGCTTGTTATACAGGTTGCATCGCGCCGGTTTATCGACCGTATTATTCGCCGGGCAGTGCGTCCACGCTACCACAATAACGAAGCCGACGAGCGTAAGCGCGAAAAAACGCTTATCGCTGTGTTCCACACACTAGCAGGCGTTATTATTTGGATAGTCGTGCTTATCGCCATTATGATTGAAATGCGCGTCAACATCGCCGGTTTGCTAACCGGAGCTGGCCTTATCGGCGTGGTGGCCAGCCTTGGTGCCCAAAACGTTATAAAAGATGTGCTGGCTGGTACGTTCATTATTATGGAAAACCAATACCGCGTAGGCGATGTGGTGCGTTTAAGCGCTGGCTTGCCAGATGGTGTTTCAGGGATGGTTGAAGATATAACCGTGCGTATTACAAAACTACGTGATATGGACGGCAATTTGCATACTATTGCCAATGGTTCTGCTGGCGTTGTCACTAACATGACGTTTCAATTTGCCAATGTCAATATCGATGTGCCAGTTTCCTACGACACCGATATCGAGCTGGTCAAAAAAATTATCAATCAAGTGGGCATTGAGCTTGCCGGGGACAAAACCTTAGGCCATGATATTTCCGAAGCTGTGCAATTTTTACGAGTGGATTCGTTTGGGGATTCGACCTTTGTGGTAAAAGCGGTTGGCAAAGTGCGTGCCGGTACGCAGTGGGACGTGGCAGGTGAGTTCAGAAAACGCTTGCTTGCGGCATTTGAAAAACACGGCTTAAGCGCGCCATATCCGCACATTGTAGTGCGTAACCAACCGCTACCTCGCGTAACATCGCGTCGAAAGCACTAGCGTTTATCTGACGTGCACTGGTATAATGCGAGCATGATCCAAGTCCACGACCTCCAAAAAACGTATGGCAAAAAAGCCACCGCATTTCAGGCGTTAAAGGGCGTAACTTTTGAAATTCCCACCGGCAGCAAAGTGGCGATTATTGGTAGAAGCGGTTCTGGCAAATCGACACTGATGCATATTATGGGCGGGCTTGACCACCCGACTGAAGGCAATGTGATGGTTGACGGCAAAAACCTGGCGACTCTTAAGCGAAAAGCAATGGATAAATTTAGAGCCCAAGATTTGGGCTTCGTGTTTCAGGCATTTTTTGTAGAAGGTAACCAGACATGCTACGAAAATGTGTCGTTGCCGCTCGAGATTAATCGTATCCGCACCACCAAGCGCCGTCGGCTTATCGAAGCGGCATTGCAAAAAGTGGATCTGCTCGAAAAAAAAGATCAACGCGCCAAGAATTTATCAGGCGGCCAAAAGCAGCGTTTAGCAATCGCACGGGCCATTGTGAATGAACCGAAGCTTATTTTGGCTGATGAACCCACAGGTAACCTTGATAGCGCAACCGGCGAAAAAATCATTAAGCTTTTATTTAGCTTAAATAAAGACTTGGGCAGCACGCTGGTGGTTGTGACGCATGATCCCGACCTGGCAAAACGCTGTGATATACAAATCGCTATCAAAGACGGCTTGGTCGTATCACTAAAACACGCCAAAGCAGCCGAATTACAGAAAGGCGCGGAAGTATAATGAAATTTTCCGACATCGTAAAACGGAGCGCACGTAACCTCCGCCATGCCAAGACGCGTACTTTACTTACCGCGGCAGCACTGGCGGTGGGTGGTTTTACACTTACTATCACCTTGGCGGCTGCAACTGGTGCGCGCCAGTACACCAGTCGGCTTATTAGCTCTAACTTTGACCCGAGTTCGCTGACCGTAGCGCGGGATTCATCCCTGTTTAACGGTAATACCGGTGATAATGGGCCACAACCGTACGACTCCAGTCTTACGAATCTTGGCGGTGCCTTTTATGTAAAACAACTGACCGACGCCGATTTGGCTAAATTGCGCGCTATTCCTGGCGTGCAAAGCGTTTCGCCCTCGTACCAAGTGATGGCACAGTATATAACCAGGCCCATGCCAAATAACGACAAAAAATACACAGGCGCGGTTGCTGATTTTGAAACCACCGCCCGCCCAAATGCGGCCGCGGGTGCCATTCCTGATAGCATTCAGCCCGGCCAAGCGTTATTACCTGAACAGTACGTAAACCTGCTTGGGTTTAGCTCGGATGGCGCGGCGGTCGGCCAGCAAATTATAGTTCAGATGGTGCAGAACAATGGAAAAATACTCGATAAACTGTTTACTGTTACAGCAGTTACTACGAAGCCAGCAACGAGTCTTGGCGCTAGCAGCGATAACATTTTAGTGGCTCAAAACGATGCCCAAGCCCTTGATGACTTCGTAAAAGGCGACACTATTCAGGCACATAAATATCTGACAGTCACTGCCAAAGTTTCAAATGGCACAAACAAGCAAACGCTTGATAACGTGAAAAACCTTATCCAAAAAGCAGGATACGCAGCCGAAAGTGTCGAAGATACTCAAAAATTCCTTGACCAAATCATTAATATTTTGCAAGCAATCATCTTAGTGTTCGGCGCAATTACGCTTATCGCATCGTTTTTTGGTGTGGTTAACACGCAATATATTAGCGTGCTAGAACGCACCCGCGAAATCGGCCTGATGAAGGCGCTGGGCATGAGCCGCAAAACGGTCAGCCGACTCTTTATTGTTGAAGCTACGTGGATTGGTTTTTTGGGTGCGTTGCTCGGCAGTGTGCTAGCGATTGTTGCGGGCATGGCGCTTAACCCATGGGTAAGTAAAAAGCTGCATTTTGGCAGTGACCGCTTACTTGTGTTTGAGCCGGGGCAAATTATACTTTTGATTATTTTCCTGATGCTTGTGACTACCGTTGCTGGACTTTTACCAGCGCGTAAGGCGGCTAAACTTGACCCGATTGAAGCATTGCGAACAGAGTAAAAGAAACTAAAGGAGGTTACTAATGAAAGCTGTCTGGAAAGGTAAAGTAATTGCCGAAGCTCCCAAAGAGGACTTGATTTACATCGAGCAAAACTGGTATTTCCCACCAAAAAGTATCAAGCAAGAGTTCTTACGCAAAAGCCCAACGCCGTACACATGTCCATGGAAGGGCGTGTGCCAATACTTTGATGTAGGCGAAGGCGGTGACTGGTCGAAAGATAACGCCTGGAGTTACCCGTCACCAAAACCTTCGGCCATAACGATTGTAAAAAAAGATTTTAGTAATTACGTCGCCTTTTGGCGCGAGGTACAAATTATTGAATAGCAAAAAAGCGCCCGGGGAGGTATAGGGCGCTTTTTTTAGCTGACTTAGAGGTTTGTTAGTTTTCTTGGTGAGCTAAACGACGCATACAGTACAAGTAACCGGCTATGATGGCAATAACTGCAATCGCAATAGTACTTGTTGGACCGGTTGACGGCAACGAAGGTGTTGCTGGCGGTGTTGGAGTGGTCACAGGGGTCGTTGGTGCTGGTGTGGTTGGTGTAGGCGTTGGAGTGGGTGTCGGAGTCGGGGTTGGGGTTGGCGGACTGCTCACTTTGACTTCGGCTACGTCGCAGCCACTTTGAGAGTTATCGTTTACCGCTGTGTTGCCAGTAAAACACGCTTTGTTAGTAATAATCTGGCCGTCTTTGCTGGCGGTAACTTTTACTTGGTACTGTTTAGTGACGCTTTGAGTTGGCTTTAGCGTACCCAAGTTTTCGGTAATTGTACGTTGGTTGGGAGTGCTTACAAGTTCCAAGCCGTCTGGCAGTGTGTCGGTCATAACGGTGCTGGTCATGTCGTTCATACCATCATCGTTGGTTTGTGCGTTGCTGACGGTGATGACGTAGTTAACGATGTCACCCGGCCTTACGCTTACTGCGCTGGCGTCGTCATTGGCATCGCTCAGAGCGCCGTTTTGCGTAACGTTTTGTACTTTTTTAACAATTTTACCTTCAGGGTGCCATGCGAAAGTGCTCGAAGGTAAGGCGAACATGGCAAAGGCAGTTACGCCCACAACGCCAGTTGCAACTAAGGTCTTAATTGTGCCCATTTAAATACTCCTTTGTCTCACGGGAAAGACCGAGTGAGGCTCTCAATAACACTTCGCATTATACTCCGGATAGTTTATTAGTCAATATTTGCTTGAAAAAAGCAAGAAATCTTGTGATATAGGTCACCGTAATAGAAGTTAAAATGCTAAAGCTTATCTGTTAATTCGGTGTACCGAATACAACACAAGCACCAAATCGGAGACCGGTACAGAAAAATTTAAACAATACTTTCGCCTCTGTTGTATAAAAGCAATTAGTGGTATAGTTTAACACATGGTGCTTCAAAACTCAGAGACTATAAAACAAAATTCTGGCCGCATTATTGTGTGGAATAAATGGCTGGGAGTGGCACATTTCGTTCAGGGTTGTGTTATTTTATTGCTTAGTAGCACCAGAACCATCCCGATTTCTACAAGTTACCAAGCAGTTGATCCGTTGCAAACTGCCAATGTCGGCCACACCGTATTCGCGACAGCAACCCGGCATATATTCGACCTTAATCTGGCTGCAATAATTGCTGAGTTCTTTTTCATTTCGGCAGCCGCACACTTTTTCGTAGCAACTGTATACAAAAAGCAGTATCTTAACGGCATAAAACAGGGTAGTAACCGGGCACGCTGGATCGATTACTCGCTCAGTACGAGTGTTATGTTGGTGGCTATAGGAGTGCTATCTGGAATCTACGACCTCTCTACATTGGTGCTTGTTTTTGTGCTCGAAATGGTTGCGAGTTTACTCGGCTTGGCTATGGAAATGTACAATAAAGGCAAGCGTGAGCCAAACTGGCTAGCTTTTGTAATTAGCTGTATTGCCGCTATTGCGCCGTGGATTGCTTTGGCGCTATACGCTTGGGGTGCTGGAGTATACGGTGGCCATATGCCGGGCTTTGTGTACGGTATTCTCACGAGTATTTTTGTGCTTTTCGCCTGCATTGCTGGCAACACATATTTGCAATATAAAAAACGTAGCCACTGGGCTAACTACTTATTTAGCGAAAAAGTGTACATGATTTTAAACCTGGCTACCAAGACGGTTTTGGCGTGGCAAATCTTTGCAGGAGCGTTGCGACCGTAGCGCCGCCATGATCAAGATTGTCTTATTTGATTTTGATGGAACCATTGCCGACAGTTTTACGGTTGTGCAAAATATATTTTACGAAATTACAGGTAAGCCGCGTATAAAAGACCCCGTCGAAATTGAACGTTTGCGCAAAATGCCTACCCTCGCTGCTGTAAGAGAGTTGCACATACGGCCGTGGCAAATCCCTGGATTGCTTATAAAAGGCCGTACGGCGATGGCGCAGCACATCAACGATATCCCAATTTTCCCAGGTATGGTGCAAGTTATCCGCAAACTACATGCCGACGGCTTTGAGCTGTACGTTATGAGTTCTAATAGCGCCCAAAACGTACAAGATTTTTTGAAACATCATAGCCTCGATAGTTATTTCATGCGGGTGTATGGTAATATTGGCTTGCTAAACAAGGCTGCGGCCATTCGTAGTGTGATGCGGCGCAACCGGTTTGCGCCTGAAGAATGCGCATATATCGGCGACGAAACGCGCGATATAGAAGGGGCGAAGCGTGCTGGCATCACTATTATATCGGTGCCGTGGGGATATAACGACCGGGGTCTGCTGGCACACCATCAGCCCGATATAATTGTTAGCTCACCACAAGAAATCATTACCTATTTAAAATCAAAAAATAAGGCATAAAGATAGTATGGAAGAAGTTGTTATTGAAAAATTGGTGCATGGTGGGCAGGGTCTAGGTACGCTTGAAGACGGCCGGAAGATTTTTGTATGGGGCGCATTGCCTGGCGAAAAAGTGGGCGTGCGTATTATTAAGCGTAAAAAATCGTATGTCGAGGCGGTCGTAACGGATGTCGTTGAACCATCGCCGCTACGCATTCGACCACGCGAAGAAAATTATTTGGCAACTAGCCCGTGGCAGATTGTTCCCTTAGCTGCTGAAAACGATTACAAGCAGAGTATAGTTAAGGAATTATTTACCCAAGCGCACGTAGCCTTGCCGGAATTTTCTATCGCTGCGGCCGGGCCGGAGTGGAATTACCGCAACAAAATGGAGTACAGTTTTTGGGGCGACGAGGATGGGTTGCACTTGGCGCTGCATATGCGTGGCTCACACACCAAACAAGTTGTAAAAGGAAGCGCGCTGGCAATGCCGGCACTGGACGCCGCTGCAAATGACATTTTAGGCCAGCTGCGCGATATGCAAGTGCGCGCCGGCGACTTAAAGACAGTTATCGTGCGTTGCTCACAAAACGGTGAGGCTGCCGCGGCGCTGTTCGTAAAACCCAAAACGTTTGCCAACACCAACTTACACGCAACCTCAAATATAAAAGGCATCCGCGTGTATCATTCTAACCCTAAAAGCCCGGCGGCCGTCCCCACGAAATTGTTAGCTGAAATAGGCGATTGCACACTTGCCGATACTTTGCTCGGCCATACATTCACATACGACATCGACTCGTTTTTTCAAGTGAACATTCCAATTTTTGAGACTGCCCTAAATAATATTAAAAACCATGGTAGCACTGACAATTTAACGGATATGTATGCTGGTGTGGGTAGTATAGGGTTAAGTGTTGCCAAAAAACAAGTAATGTTGGTAGAAATCGACTCGGCTACCGCTGCCATGGCACGCATAAATGCTGCGAATGCCAGCGTTCAGGCTGAGGTAATTGAGGCTCCGAGTGAAAAAGCACTTGCGTACATTGTGCCAGGCAAAACCGTTATTTTTGACCCGCCGCGCGCTGGCTTGCACAACGATGTTATCAAGCAGGTTTTGCAGATATTGCCGCCAAAAATTTTGTACCTCAGCTGCAATCCGGCAACCCAGGCGCGTGACCTTTCCCTGATAGCGCAAAATTACAAAATTACATATTTTACAGGTTATAATTTTTTCCCACACACGCCGCATATTGAAACGTTAGCTGTGCTCGAACGCATATAGCCGAAGCTAAAAAAGGCCTTGCTCATTTTTATAGTACCAATATCGCCAAACAAACGATGTAGCGATTACTTTTGTGCCTATGCCTTAAACGCGGTATAGTAAAGCTAATGGCGAACAACTATTGGAGGGAACGCAGCCAGCCGTATGTACCTGGCCAGCGCACCCCGTTTAAGGTGAGTAGAAGTAAGATCGAGCTTTTTAAACAGTGCCCGCGTTGTTTTTGGCTTGATGTACGCTTAAAAATTAAACGCCCTGAAGGACCGCCGTTCAATATTAATAAGGCTATCGACGAACTATTTAAAAAAGAGTTCGACAATTACCGTCTGAAAGCGGAGCCACATCCGATTATGCTCGATAATAACCTCGATGGTATTTTGCCATACATGCACGAAAAGTTGGATGATTGGCGTGAAACGTTCGTAGGTGTCCAGTTCGTGCACAAGCCTACGAATTTATTAGTATTTGGCGCGGTCGATGATTTGTGGGTCGATAAAGATGGTAATGTTATTGTGGTCGATTACAAAGCGACCGCCAAAGATAAAGAAGTTAGTCTTAGCGCCGGTTGGCAAATTAGTTATAAGCGGCAGATGGAAGTCTACCAATGGCTGCTGCGTGCCAACGGGCTCCCCGTGCACAAAACCGGTTACTTCGTATATACCAATGGCCGTAAGGATCTCGATGGCTTTTTTGACAAAGTGGAATTTAAAACCAAGCTTATCCCGTACACCGGTAATGACGAGTGGGTCGAGCAAACCTTACTCGACATGAAAACGTGTATGGATAGCGATATGATGCCGCCGATGGGTGATAGTATAATGGGCGGTGAATGTGAATTTTGCGCCTATGCACGCCAGCGCACACAATTGACGCTCGGGCATTTGCAAAAACAAAAGAAGTAACAAGCCGCACATTTAACCCGCAAAAAAATTGGCTGCCGTGCTATAATAAAAGTGTGAAAGACGTAAAGTTTTTAGAGGTAAACGTGTGCAGGTCGCTCAGCTGAGCGTGCGTTTTTATACCTCTAGCTTTTGTTAATCATTTATTTTAGGAATCCCATGATAGATATTCAATTCGTCCGTGATAACCCCGAGCTTGTTACCGAAAAAGCTAGCCAAAAAGGCTACAAGACAGATGTACCCGCCATGTTGCAGGCTGACACACAGCGCCGTCAGTTACTCACCGAAATCGAAAACTTGCGTGCACAGCGCAACGACCTCTCTGCAAGCCTTAGAAAGGCCAAGCCAACGCCCGAACAGATTGAGCAGGGCAAGCAATTAAAAGACAAACTGGCCAATCTAGAACAAAAGTTGATGCCGGTTGAAGAACAGTTCAACCGGCTGCTGCGTGCGGTCCCAAACATGCCGCTGGCTGACGTGCCAGTTGGTACTACCGAAGACGAAAATGTTGTTGTAAAAACCGTAGGTGAACCGGCTAAGTTTAGTTTTACGCCGCGCCATGACCATGAAATTGGCGAGATGCGCGATCTGCTCGACAAAGAACGTGCTGCAAAAATCTCCGGTAGTCGCTTCACGTACATTAAAGGCGGGTTAGTTCGTTTGCAATTCGCCATTGTGCAGTTTGTAATGTCCACTTTGGGCAACGAAGAAATCTTGCAAAAGCTCATCGACGAAAATAACATTCTAGATGAGAACGGCAACAAGCTAAGCGCTAAACCTTTTACACCGGTTTTACCACCGGCAATGCTGCGCACCGAACCGTATGTGGCCAGCGCCCGGCTGAACGCTTCTGAAGTCACCTACAAGCTCGAAGACGACGATTTATGGCTCAACGCCAGCGCCGAGCACACCCTGTGCACCATGTACTGGAATGAAATTTTGCCCGCAGAGATGTTCCCGATCCGCTACATCGGCTACAGCACTAGTTTTCGGCGCGAAGCCGGTACCTACGGCAAAGACATGGAAGGTATCTTCCGGATGCACCAGTTCGATAAGCTCGAAATGGAAGTGTTCAGTACCTCAGAAACAGGTCTAGCCGAGCATAAATTGTTAATTGCCATTCAAGAATACTTAATGCAACAACTTGGGCTGCCATACCGCGTGGTGCAAAAGTGTACCGCCGACATCGGTAAGCCAAACGCCCGTGGTATTGACATCGATTGTTGGTTCCCAGGGCAAGGCAAATACCGCGAAACCCATACCGCCGACTACATGACCGACTATCAGTCACGTGACCTCAAGACTCGTATCCGCCGCGAGGGTAGCGTTGAGCTTGTACATACTAACGACGCTACCGCCTTCGCACTTGGCCGTACCATGAAGGCGATCATGGAAAATTACCAAACGGCCGATGCTCGCATCGTTATCCCGGAAGTGCTGCGCCCATACATGGGCGGGCAAGCGGAGATATAACAAACCAAGGGGGTTTATATGATCCAACAACTAGAAATCAGTGGCATCCACATGGAGGTCGGCGATGATTTGCGTAAGTATGCCGGTAAAAAGATTGGTTCACTAGATCGTTTTGTGCCACGCGCTGCGCGGCAAAGTATGCATGCCCACGTGCAACTTAAAGAGCTCAAGCAAAAAGGTGCCAAAGAGTGTGTGTGCGAAGTGACTATTACGCTTCCACAGGAGACACTGAACGTGACCGAGGGTACGGTAAATATTTTTGCTGCAGTTGATATTGCCGAAACTAAACTCCGTGCACAGCTTCGAAAATATAAAGAGCTACACGACAACCCCAGATTGCATCGCCGTTTACTCCTACGCTTCCGCCGCAAGCCAGCGTAAACTCGGTCTTGATTAGTCTTATAGCAGTGTGCCTGCCGCAGCAGCGCGCCCCTTTACGTGCAAATAGTTAAAAATATGTCATTTATGAGTTGCGTTTGCATGCTATCTGGAGTTACGCTGTATATAAGGAATAAAAAACGCTCGCCTAAACCGAGCGTAGCCGGTACAATAAAGAAACATGCTATAACCGACCAGGGGAGAGTACAAACTGACTATGAGCACTGTCTGGAAGAAGATTTTAGGTGACCCACAAGCCCGCACAGTTAAGCGCTTACGCAAGCGCGTCTACGAAATTGACGCTTTGGGCGATACCTATAAAAAATTATCCGATAAAAAACTACGCGAACAAACCGATGAGTTGAAAAAGCGCCTTAAAACCGAATCGCTCGACAAAATCCTGCCCGAGGCTTTTGCTGTCGTACGCGAAGCCGCTACACGCGCACTTGGCCAGCGGCATTTCGACGTGCAATTAATTGGCGGTATGGTGTTGCACGAAGGTAATGTCGCCGAAATGAAAACCGGTGAGGGTAAAACCTTAGTGGCGACCGCGCCGGTATACTTGAACGCGCTAACCGGTAAGGGTGTGCACGTCGTAACAGTAAATGATTATCTCGCGCAGCGTGATGCCGGTTGGATGGGCCAGGTGTATCAGTTTTTGGGTTTAAAAACGGCAGTTATTATTGCAGATAAGTCATTCATTTACGACGCTGATTTTACCAACGAAGAGCACGAAGACGAGCGTATGAAGCGCCTTAAACCATGTACTCGCCAAGAAGCCTACGCGGCCGACATTACCTATGGCACCAACAACGAATTCGGCTTCGATTATTTGCGCGATAATATGGTGCGCGAAACCGATCAACTGCGCCAACGGCCACTGCACTATGCGATTGTCGACGAAGTCGACTCCATTTTAATTGATGAAGCCCGCACACCATTGATTATTTCAGCACCATCGGTCACAACTGGCAACGCTTACGCACAATTTTCCAAGGTTACGCGCCAGCTTAAAGCCGAGACTGATTATGAAACCGATGAAAAACGCAAGACTGTTATTCTAACCGATGCCGGCGTTGAAAATGTGCAGAAGATTTTGGGCATTGATAACCTGTACGCCACCGAAAACATCCGCACCATTTATCACCTCGAGCAAGCCTTGCGCGCCCAAGCTTTGTTTAAGCGCGACAAGGATTACGTTGTTACTAACGACGGCGAAATTGTTATCGTGGACGAATTTACCGGCCGTTTACTGAAGGGGCGCCGCTACAACGAGGGTTTACACCAGGCCATTGAGGCAAAAGAAGGCGTGGAAGTGCAGCAAGAAAGCATGACGCTCGCCACTATTTCGTTCCAAAATTATTTCCGCTTGTACGAAAAACTGGCTGGTATGACCGGTACGGCCATGACTGAAAGCGAAGAGTTCCATCAAATTTACAAACTCGACGTAGTGGAAATCCCATCGAACCGTAAGCTTGCGCGTATCGATCGACCCGACCGTATTTACCGCAATGAACAAGCCAAATTTAAGGCTATCGTGAAAGAAGTACAAATGCTGCACACCAAAGGGCAGCCGGTGCTCATTGGCACAGTGTCGATTGAAAAAAATGAACTGTTGAGCAAAATGCTTAAAAAGGCTGGTATTCCGCACCAGGTGTTAAATGCTAAAAATAACGAACGCGAAGCTACGATTGTAGCCAAAGCAGGCGAGGCTGGGGCTGTGACGCTGGCGACCAACATCGCTGGCCGTGGTACAGACATCGTGTTAACTGACGAAGTAAAAAAGTTGGGCGGTTTGTTTGTGCTTGGCAGCGAGCGCCATGAGTCACGCCGAATCGACAACCAGCTGCGTGGCCGATCTGGCCGCCAAGGTGACCCTGGCGTAACACAATTCTTTGTAAGTACCGAAGACGACCTTATGCGTATCTTTGGCGGTGAACGTATCGAAAACCTTATGAACCGCCTAAAAGTTGACGAAGAAACGCCTATCGAGAACCGTCTTATCTCGCGTAGCCTGGAAGGAGCGCAAAAGAAAGTCGAAGGCTTCCACTTTGACCAGCGTAAAAATGTAGTGCAATACGACGACGTTATGAACCGACATCGTAAAGCTATATACGCCATGCGCCACGAAGTATTGCAGAGCGAAGACATTAGTAAACGTATCAACGTGCTTATCAACGATGAAGCCGATGCTATGGCTGCATCGCCGCTCCTTACCGACAACGATTTTGAGTCGCTCGTAAAAGAAGTGTTTCCGTTTGACGAAGCTACGCTCGACCGTTTGTTTGATGCGCCAGCCGATAAGTTTGGTGACGTGCTGAAAGATATCGCTAAAGAATATTACGAAGCCCGCGAAGCAGCATTCACGCCAGAAATTATGCGCAAGGTCGAACACGACGTATACTTGCAAATTCTTGACGACCTCTGGATGCGGCATCTGGAAAATATGGATCACTTGCGCGAAGGCATCCATTGGATGTCTGTCGGCCAGCGTGATCCGTTAGTGGAGTATCGCCGTCAAGCTCAGATTGTGTTTGATGAAATGCAGGCAGAACTTTGTCACCAAGTGGTGCGCGCCCTTTTCCACGCTGAGCCGGTGGATATGGATGAGCTTGACCGGCCGGCCGAAACCGAACTTACTCGCGCCGCCCGCCAGTCAATTAGTAATGCCAACCGCATTATTGATGCTGACGCTGAATTTGAGGCTGCCGACTTTGACGCCACAAAAGCCAAAGAAAAGCCCGCTAAAAAAGCTGCTTCAACCGGGGAGCGGAAAAAAGCCCGCAAGGCCGAACGCCAACGTAAAACAAAAGCCCGCAAGCGCAAGTAAGGTTCAACAGCAGAATATGAAACACACAGTTACAGAGGTCAAACTTAAAAACGGTGCCCGCGGTTTACTAATTCACGTGCCTGATGCTAGCGTAATGAGCCTGGAAATTAACTTTCGGGCTGGCGAATATTTAGTAAAACCCGATAAGTGGGAAGCGCCGCACTTAATGGAGCACATTTTACTTGGTGCGAATCAGCAGTTTCCAAAAGCTCGATTGTTCCAGGCGGAAATTGAAAAAAACGGTGCCTACAGCAACGCTTCAACCGGGGTGTACGATATCACCTACGAAGCCGAATGTGCTGATTTTGAATGGGACCGTATTTTAAACTTAATGTTGCTAGCCATAGCGCGCCCGCTATTCTTAGAAGATGAATTTGATGCCGAATTCGGTAATGTGCGCGAAGAACTCACAGCTCGTTCTAACAATCACTTTAGGCACTTAAGCTTGGCGCTACGCGAAAGCTACGGGTTTATCGCCAAAACTGACCAAGAGCGCCTAAAACTTATGGACAACGTTAAGCTCGAGGATATCCGCGCCCATTACGAAAACACGCACATCACCAAAAACTTGCGCTTTGTAATTGCCGGTAAAATTACACCCAGCCGCCACGAAGAAATTATCGCTATGCTTGAACAAATTCCATTACCAAAAGGCGATAGCCGCATTGCGCTGCCAAGTGAGCGCCCTAAGCAGCGTAAAACCCCTGTGTATATCCATAATGAGAGTGTTAAAAACCTGTATTTTTACATTGACAGCTTTATGAACCGCCGTATGAGCGACCCGCAAAGTGACGCACTCGGTTTGGTTAACACAATGCTTACCGAAACGTTGTATTCCAAAATTTTGGGTACTGCCCGAGAACGCGGGTTGGTATACGGTATGAGCTCGGGCTATGGCCAAACGCGGCTAAGCAGCAATTGGTGGTTTGGCGCGCAAGTGTCGCGCAAAAACGCTGCCGAGCTTTTCGATATCGTAACCTACGAACTACAAAATGTATTCAATGGCCAAATTGCCGAGGCTGACATCGACGCTGCCAAAGCCTACAGTTTGGGCCGCTTCCAGCGCAGCGCGCAAACTGTAGGCGGCACGGCCGCAGGCTACAGCGGTCGCTACTTTTTTGACGAAATTATTGAAGACTACTATCAAATTCCACAGCGTATCGAAGCGATTACTAAAGATGGAATCGTTGCAATTTCGCGGTCGTTATTTGCCGAAAAAACCTGGGGTTTGGGCGTGCTCAGTAACTGCGAGAAAAGCTTTGCAGATGACTTGCATAAAAAAATTGCTCCGCTTTGGAATGACTAAGCAAGCACTCCTACAGATCAAGGGCGCATAAAAACACCTACGGTTGCAGCAGTAAACTTGCTATAATAAGGCCATGGAAAACCTTATGCAGCAGGCAAATAGTACGCAAGCTGAAATTGACAAGGCACTTATGCGGTTGCATTTTGAAGAGTTAGTGACGCAAAAACGCGAAATCGATAAGCAAATTGCAAACCCGCACTTTTGGAATAACCCGCAAAAAGCCCAAGAAGTTGTGCGCCAACAAAGCAAATTAGAGCGCCGCATTGCGCCGTGGGAAAACTTAAAGCAGACAACAGACGTTGTCGTGGAGTTTGCCAACCTCGGCGATGAGACAATGCTTGACGACTTGCGCCTGCAGCTCCAGCTTATTCAAAGCACCTTTGCTGAGCTTAAAGATGACCTGAAGTTTTCTGGACCATATGACGACCACGATGTTATCGTAAATATTTACGCTGGCGCAGGCGGTACGGATGCTCAAGATTGGGCGCATATGTTGCTGCGTATGTACGTGCGATGGGCCGAAGCGCACAAATGTGAGGTAAAGACGGTTGACGAGTCGGCAGGCGACGAAGCCGGGATAAAAAGCGCAACACTCGAAATTAGCGGGCCGTTTGTATATGGCCGCTTAAAGGGCGAGCACGGTGTACACCGTTTGGTGCGTTTAAGCCCGTTTAACTCCGATAACTTGCGGCAGACTAGTTTTGCGAAAGTCGATATCTTGCCCAAAGTAGACAGCCCCGATGAACTGGTAATTGATGACAAAGATTTGCGTATTGACGTTTACCGTAGCGGCGGCCACGGCGGCCAAAGTGTGAATACTACTGATTCGGCTGTGCGCGTCACGCACATTCCGACCGGTATTTCGGTAGCCATCCAAAACGAACGCTCGCAGTTGCAAAATAAAGAAACGGCGCTGACTATTTTGCGATCACGCCTTATCCAACTGCAAATGGAACAGCACCAGAAAAATCTGGCTAACCTTAAAGGGCCAAACCAATCGGCAGAGTGGGGAAATCAAATTAGAAGCTACGTTTTACACCCTTACAAACAGGTAAAAGACTTGCGTACACGGTTTGAAACCAGCGACGTACAAAGTGTTTTAGACGGTAATCTTGACTCCCTCATCCATGCTTACTTGGAGCATACGCTGGGTGGTGAATAGGTGTAATAACCGCAGATATGCAACAGCTTCTAAGGCGTCTCTGGTGGTGTTAGCGGGTCGGCAAATTGTAACTCTACAATTGCTATAGTTCATACGATTCAAGCATGCCGGCTGCGTTACCCCGAACTAGTTTTTCAGGGTGGTTTGCGGCGACCGCCATTGTCGGTAGTATTTCTAATAAGTTTTGGTGGTCCATAATGTCTCCTAATCTTTGTAGGCTTTAGACTTGTCAGAGTAGAACTTTACTCCTGTTTGTAGAGCATTAGTTAAAACTACCTTGTTAGCAGCTACATCTCGAATAAGGAATCTGTCCAAAATCATGCTACTTAATATAATGCTAGCGATATCTTCGGGTAATCTCATACATTGGGCTAATTCTTCTGGGCTTAGTGCGTGGCCTTCAACGTATGGAAGAATTGTATAGGCTTTGTTCAATAACTTGAACATTCCTTTTGGCGTCTGGCCTCGCCTTGGGTCATCACCGTAAATAAGTTCTCGTGCTGCCGTGCCACCGTAACGCCCAAGACCATGCTCAATTTCCCAATTAGCTTGGTCGACGGTTACGAAATTTGCAGCTGCGCCTACTGCGCCGATAGTTGCTAAGTGTAAGAATCCGGGGTTAGGCCGTCCGCTCGGCAAAATAAGATCTTTATCTTGTACGTAAGGCGTTTGCTTAAAAGCCTCTTTATACGCTTCGTAAAAAGGGGATGGAGGAAGTGTGCTATCACGCATAGGGTTTTCGGTTTCGATAGTCTGTTGCTCCCAAATGTATGCCGCAGCCACCGCGGTAACGATGTCTCTTTCTTCGGGAAAGTTCGGTTCCTCAGGGTCTTTCGTAATATTCCAAGGGGATAACGCTTCAAGGGCCTGTCGCTCTTGGGCGTTGTACGCGTGATCAAAGCTACTCATAATCGTATATTATGGCATATTTCATACGGTACAGCAATGTAGATAGCGTAGAATGTATTGACAAAGACAGATATAAGTGTTAGTATAAGAATGTTCTTTAAAAAATAAACAAGGACAAAAAACAAAATGACAAAATATATTCCAGTACTTGTCTATAACGAGGAGCCAAACGGTTACCGCATAGATGTAAGAACTGAACCAACCTGACGACCGTAATTGTCATTTGTAATACGAAAGCCAGCTCTTAAAACGAGCTGGCTTTTTAAATCTTAAGGTTTTGACCTGCAAGCAAGCGCTGCTATAATAATGCTAATGATTCTGTTGGATAGGGTAACGAAAACGTATGGCAAGCACGCAACACCGGCGCTCGATCGCGTAAGTCTGCACGTAGAACCAAAAGAATTTGTGATTGTGGTAGGGCAGAGCGGTGCTGGCAAAACCACTTTATTACGTCTATTGACACGCGAAGAAAAGCCTACGACCGGCAAAATTATTGTAGGCGGTGTCGATTACGACAAATTAAAAGACCACGATATTCCGCTGCTGCGGCGCAAAATTGGCGTAGTGTTCCAGGATTTTAAATTGTTGCCAAACCGTACTGTATTTGAAAACGTTGCTTTTGCTTTAGAAATTGTGGGCATGGGTAGCTACGAAATCCGTAACACCGTACCGAAAGTGCTCGACATTGTAAATTTGCGCGGCAAAGAAAAGCGTATGCCGTTTGAGCTTTCTGGCGGTGAGCGTCAGCGTGTGGCTATCGCGCGGGCCATCGTGCGCCAGCCGAAAATTTTAATAGCCGACGAGCCAACCGGCAACCTCGACCCTAAACATGCCTGGGATGTTATAAATGTACTGGAAAAGATTAACAAGTACGGCACTACAGTGTTGCTCACAACACATAACCAGGATATTGTAACCAAATTAAAACGGCGTGTGGTGACTATCCAGCACGGCCACATCGTGAGCGACAAAGCTTCGTCAGCGGAGTATAAGTTATGAAACAACACCGCAAACTGATTACCTTTGGCCGCATTATTAAAACTGGTCTGACCAACTTTCTGCGCAACGCATGGCTGGCCGCTGCCGCTATGGCAGTTATGACTGTTACACTTACTATTGTGCTGTTTTCAGTTGTTACAAGCGCTACTTTTAACAATACCATTCAGCAGATTAACGCAAAAATCAATGTATCTATCTATTTGGCAGATTCGACCACCCTCGACCAAGCAAATGTCATGATGCAGCAACTGCGCACACTGCCAGAGGTTAAGCAGGTCAGTTACATATCTAAGGATCAAGCCTTAGCTATATTTACGGCTGGCAATAGTACCAACCTAGCTTTACAGCAGGCGATTAACCAGACGGGTAACCCACTGCCTGCTTCACTTAAAGTCATGCCGCAGGATCCATCACATATTGCTTCTATTGAAAAATTCATTAAAGATCCTAAAAACGTTGCCCTCGAAGATCCTCAAAATCCATCTTCGTATCATGGTGACCAAAAGGCGGCCGTTGATAAGATTGCCCATGCCACCAACGTTATGCGCCAAGCAGGCGTGGTTGCAGTTGCCGTTTTTGCTATTATCTCGATGCTCATTATCTTTAATACTATCCAAATGGCTATCTTTAATCGCCGTGATGAGCTGACAATTATGCGTCTGCTGGGTGCTAGTACCAGCTTCATACGCGGCCCGTTCGTGGTCGAGAGCATAATGTATGGTGTTATCTCAGCATTTATTTCTGTGGCGATTATCGACGTACTATTTATTGCATCGTCGTCTGCCTTGCAAGCAAGTAGCTTGGGTTTACTTGATATTAATTACTCCAATACGTATTTCCACAACCATTTTTGGATGCTTTTGGGCATGCAGCTAGCAGTTGGTATAATTATTGGTGCAGGTTCATCGATTTTGGCAACTCGCAGATACCTTAAATTTAAAACGAAGTAGGTTCTTATTCGTTAAAGGCGCTAACTTTAGCGGGAGTTGACCTTAGCAAAATGAGTGGGGGTATAGTATGATAAGAAGTAGCATTAGGGAACAAAAAATATGAAAAAAATACAAATCCATATTATGCCAATTCGCCAATCAATGCGGTTGCCCATCTTGACCGTTGTTACATTGTTGCTTGTTGTAGCTACAATCATACCAAATGTCCGAGCCGATAGTATCCAGCAGCAAATCCAGAACTTACAAAACCAAAACGCGGCTAATCAAAATGCCGTGAGTCAGCTACAGGGACAGGCTGTGAGTTACCAAGATGCGATAAATCATCTCAATGCTCAAATCTATCAGTTACAAGGCGAAATACAGGCAAATTTAGCTACACAAGCTTCGTTACAGCAGCAAATTGAGCAAAAACAAGCTCAACTTGAGGAGCAAAAGAAGGGCTTAAGTGAAGACCTGAAATCCATGTATGTAAATGGCAGTATGACAACCGTAGAGATGCTTGCAACGAGCCAAGACCTCAGCCATTTCGTAGATGCCGAAACCTATCGCGGTGCGGTGCAGACGAGTATTCAAAAGACGCTTGCTCAGATTGCTACCATTCAAGCGCAGCTAAAAGGCCAAAAAGACCAGCTTGTCATTAAACAGAAGCAACAACAAGATCAACAAAACCAATTGTCTACGGCTCAAGCACAGCAATCGAACTTACTTGCTATGAACCAGCAACAACAGTCATCATATAATGCTCAAACTCAAGCAAATCAAGCGAAAATTAATGATCTTATTGCCGAGCAGGCCCGTGCTAACGCCACAACATCACCCGGGGGCTATTATTTTATTCGTTTTCCTGGCGCGGTAAGCAGCCACGATGTAAGTATCAATGACTACCCGTATGCTAATTCTGGCTTTGGTATGAGTACAGCACCAGGCTGCGTGGATAACGATGGCCCCGACCGTTGGGGCTACTGTACTCGGCAATGTGTTTCGTATGCCGCTTGGGCAGTTGAGCGCTCTGGTCGTACCGCACCTACATATTATGGTAATGCCAAAGATTGGATATCTGCCGCTCGTTCAGCGGGTGTCCCAATATTCACTTCAGGCCCTCAGCCTGGTGACGTTGCTATTAGTACGGCCGGAACTTGGGGACACGCAATGTACGTCGAAAAAGTTGATGGCAATAATATATTTGTGTCGCAATACAACCAAGCCTTAACTGGCCAGTATTCTACCCAATGGCGTCAGTGGCGGTAGGCCGAAGAAGCTTAAAAATTGCTGCGTAAAGCTGTAAAAACTACACCTTCCGATAAGCAAAAGCGCGTATAATAACCTTAAACCTAATTGAGAGAAACACGTACATGGCATCAAATTCGGAGTCTAAGCAGACGCTTGCAAACGACGCGTCAAATGTAAATAAAACTGAGCAACCCGCGGGCAAGGGAATGGCGAAATTTCGTATCTCAAGAACAACGCTAAAAACGGCGGGTATTGGTTTGACGGTTTTAGTGATCTTTGGAGCCGGGGTGCTGGTTGGTAATGGTTCAATTATGGTCAACCGGTACGGTACGCAAAATGGCCAGCTGCCCAGCAAACTCAACTACACTACGGTTAACCAGGTATACCAAGCGCTAAAAGCTAACTACGACGGTAATTTAAGCGAAAGCCAATTGCTTGACGGGTTAAAAGGCGGCTTAGTGCAGGCCACGGGCGACCCATACACCGATTATTTCACGCCGGCAGCAGCCAAACAGTTTAATGACCAAATTGCCGGCACATTTTCAGGTATTGGTGCCGAACTTGGCAAGGATGCTGACAGTAATCTAATTGTAATCTCGCCAATCAATGGCTCGCCAGCCGATAAAGCTGGGCTGAAGGCCAAAGACATTATTAGCGAAATTAACGGCGCATCGACCGCCAATATGTCAACCGATGATGCAGTAAATAAAATCCGCGGTAAAAAAGGCACCAAGGTAACGTTGCAGGTCATCCGTAACGGCCAAACTCAAAATATAACTATCACACGTGACGATATTACGGTGCCAAGCGTAACCTACAAAATTTTGGACAACAACGTAGGCTACCTGCAAATTAACGAATTTGGTGATGATACAACCAAACTTGCTATACAAGCTGCCCAGAACTTTAAGGATAATAACGTGAAGAGCGTGGTGCTTGACCTTCGCGGTGACCCGGGTGGTTTGCTCGACGCAGCAGTAAGCGTTTCGAGTTTGTGGCTGCCAACCGGCACGAAAATTTTAGACGAAAAGCGCGGTGACAAAGTCATCCAAACCTACACCGCAAATGGCAACGACCTACTACATGGTTTACCTACTGCAGTGCTTATTGACGGTGGCAGTGCGAGCGCGGCCGAAATTACTGCAGGCGCGCTCAAAGATAATAATGCAGCAACTTTGGTTGGTGAAAAAAGTTTTGGCAAGGGCAGCGTGCAAGAGCTGGTGAACTTTGCAGACGGCGGTGCGCTCAAGGTGACGATTGCCCGCTGGTATCGTCCGAACGGCCAAAACATCGACAAAAAAGGCATTACTCCTGACAAACAGGTTTCAATTAGTGCTGATAACATTAAAAACGGCCAAGATCCGCAAAAAGATGCCGCAATAAGTACTGTGCTTGGGCAATAATATGCAGAAAAGCACAAACAGCTACACATACTATCGCTAGTAGTTAAAATTACACTCGCCTTATACTTGCGATGTTTAAGAAGACTAAGGTATGATGATGGAAACTAGGGGTGTAAGCAGTGGCAGCAACAACAAAATATGTGTTTGTAACAGGCGGCGTGCTTTCCGGACTTGGCAAAGGAATCACAGCCGCCTCAATTGGTAATATACTAAAGGCGCGCGGATTTTCGGTTAATATCCAAAAATGTGACCCGTATTTGAATGTCGATGCCGGCACGCTCAGCCCACGCGAGCATGGTGAGTGTTTTGTAACGCGTGATGGTGCCGAAACCGACCTCGACCTTGGCCACTATGAGCGTTTCCTCGACCAAGAGCTTACGCAGGCCTGCTCACTTATGAGCGGGCGAGTGCTACGCAAAGTTATTGACGATGAACGCGCGGGCAAATACGAAGGCCATTCAGTGCAAGTCGTGCCACATGTTATGCTGGCAATCCAGGACTTTATCGAACAGGCTGGGGAAGGTTTTGACATACACATTATAGAAATTGGCGGAACGGTGGGCGATGTCGAAAGCTTAAGTTTCATAGAAGCAGTGCGCGAGTTCAGTTTACGCGTGGGTCGTGAAAACTGCTTATATGTGCATGTCGTGTACCTGCCATATTTAGGAGCCAGCAAGGAAACAAAAACTAAACCGGCGCAAAACGCGGTGCGCGAACTAAGAGGCTTTGGTATTGTGCCGGATATTTTAGTTGCGCGCAGCGAATTAGTCGCTAACCCAAGCGTAAAACATAAACTGAGCCTGTTTTGCGGTGTTGATGAGGATGCGATTGTGCTCTTGCCGAACGCACCAACTATTTATCAAGTGCCTGTAACGCTCGAAGATACTGGCATCGCGAAAGTAATCAGCCGCAAACTCGGCTTGCCGCAGCGCAAAGCAGATATGGCTGAATGGCGCGCGATGGTGGCCGAAGCGCTTGCGCCTCACAAAAAGCAGGTGAGTGTGGCAGTTGTGGCAAAATACCTCGATAACCAAGATACCTATATGTCGGTGTTCGAGGCACTCCGCGCAGCCAGCTGGGCCCATAAGGTTGATGCACATATAGATTGGGTTGATGCTGAAGAACTAGGCACATTAACCAGCGGGCAAGTTACTAAAAGGCTGAGTGCTTACGATGGTGTTGTGGTGCCGGGAGGCTTTGGTAGCCGCGGCGTCGAAGGCAAGATTAAAGCTGCAGCTTATGCACTCGACCATAAAGTGCCATACCTTGGCCTATGTTTGGGCATGCAAGTCGCAGTTATCGCAGCTGCCCGGCGAGCTGGCCTCAAAGAGGCGAATTCCACCGAATTTGTCCGTACTAAATACCCGGTAATTACCACAATGGACGGCCAAGACGGTAAAGAACATACCGGTGGCACGATGCGTCTTGGTAATTATGCCTGCACCCTTAAGCCGGGTAGTCTGAGTGCCAAATTGTATGGCTCTATGCAAATTGTAGAGCGCCATCGCCACCGCTATGAATGCAATAATGCTTACCGCAATCAGTATGAAGATTGGGGGATTATACCTGTCGGTGTTTCACCCGACGACTCATTAGTGGAAATGGTCGAAGCCGTAGGCCATCCGTTTTTTATAGCCAGCCAATTCCACCCGGAATTCAAATCGAGGCCAAACCGGGCCCACCCGATGTTCAGTGGTTTTGTGGCGGCCTTGCAAAAGGCGCGTAAATAAGGTAGCGTAAGCAGTATGGAAACGACGCAAAACCCAGCTTCATCGGCACAGGTAAATCATCCAAAGCGGATTTTACTTGTCGAGGATGATGATGCGCTTGCAAGTGTGTATGTAGTTCGGCTGCAGGCCGAAGGTTTTGAAATCCGGCGCGTAGCCAATGGTGAAGACGCACTCGCTGCTGCAATTAGCTATAAGCCGGATTTGGTTTTGCTCGACGTTATGATGCCAAAGGTGAGCGGCTTCGATGTTCTGGACATTTTGCGCAATACGCCTGATACGGCCAACCTGAAGATTATTATCCTTACTGCGCTCAGTCAGGATAGCGACAAGCAGCGGGCGATCGCGCTTGGCGTTGATGATTACCTCGTGAAGTCACAGGTCGTTATAACCGATGTGATAGACAGAATAAAATTCCACCTGGGAATGAAGCAAGCATAACGCTTCCAGCCCTATGATAATGAAAAGAACAAACCGCACCCGTCAGAAAAGTGCGGTTTGTTTGCATGAGAGCTGCCTATTGTTGACATAGGAGGTACAACGTTGTATAATTTAACTTTAGCTGAGAGATAAAATTATGAGTAATTATTCGGGGTACGAGAATTCTACAGCGGCTGGTGATGCCTATGGTTACCCAATGGGTGAGCAACAGGAAAATGTGTCGTTGTTTAAGACCGGGCCACAAATGGCAGAAAGCATAGTAGCGGCTCAACAGCGCGGCGATGTGACATTTACAGGCATCGGTGGGAACCAACCCATATTTACCTCCGTCGATGTTCACCCGTTCGCGAATCCGATCGCAGAATACTTTGATGGCTCTAGCATTTCTCAAAAATTGCATGCAGTGGCGTATATTCCTGGTAGGGTTGACGCAAAAACTGGGCTTCTCCGCCCAGGTGAACATTATGGTATTGTAGGGACATATGATTCAACTTCAAATACGAACGGCCTGTTGCTTGTAAGGTTCCCCAAAAAAGAGGAAGGTGACGTTGTGCTGACCTCATATTCTTCACATTTGGATCCGACGGTCGAAGTACGACCCTCACGGCTTATTGATAACGTACAGATTACTTTTGATACAGAAATGAACCGAGTGAGCATGATTTCGCACGATGGGCGGCCGTGCACTATCGCCACGCCTGCAGAAAATGGAAAGCCACTTAATATGTCGGAGACGGGTGATGCCTGGACACTCACTGGTCTAGGTCAGGCGGCCAAACCTGAGCGCATTGCGGAGCGCCGTGCCGATAAGGAGCGAGCCATGCAATACGACACTAATATAGAGCGCCAAGTACCGGAATGGCGCGCGGAAGCGCACAAAAAGCGTTTGCAGGTATTGCTATCTAAAGGGCTATTTAACGAGGTAGTTACGTTTGACGAAGAAAATGGTACCTTTAAGGTTGAACGAGACGAGCAGCGCGGAGGTAATGTATATACGGAATACCCGACAGTGCTAATACCGTCGCAACAAACATCGTCAGATGAGCTTTGGTTGCCGCCGACACCAGCAGCTGACCCTGCGGAGGACTACAGAAGGTCGTCGCCGGCATATGCAGCGTATTCTAACGAAGAGTCAGGTCCGTATTCTCCACCGAGGCGCCATAGATCGTTGATCCAGAGGATAAAGGCCCACAAACCCTTCAAACGCCCAGCCTTTAGTTGACGAAGCGTAAACTTTATGCTAGTGTAATGTTATAAGACAACATAAATAATATTTCGCTAGGATCAAAAATGCCAGAACAAAATAACCTATCGCAACCTGGAAACGGCACCGAACAAAACAGTTCGCCAAAATCTCAAAGCCGTGTACGCCGCTTTTTAGGCAAACTTGGCTTGGGTGGCCCACGTAATCATATGTCCGTTGCTCAACAAGAATATCCACGACCTATTAACCTCCAACCGAAACGTGCTGCACAAAAGCTACCAGAGGTAGAGCGTGATTTACCAGCGTTCGCGGTTGTTGGCCAAAACCCTAAAACTGGTGCAACCGAGTTCTATTCGCAGCCTTCAACCACGCCAGAGGTTGCCCAGGGTGAGCCACTGCCATGGAAAACTAATGGCGTCATTGGTGGTCAGCCTGGGCATCAACAAGATGCTTTACCTTATACATTTACTGCGCCAAAACCACCGCGCAAGGAAGATTTTGATTCGTCTACTGGTATTTATGGCGCCGCACCCAATGCCCAGCTTGCGCAATCCGTGCCTGGTTCTGAGAATCACGGCAATACTACGCAGCACCCGATGCCTCCTACCAGCGGTATTGGCCACTAATTGAAGCCATTTCTTTTTTGGCATAATTACTAAAAGAGCCTTGACCAAGGTTACAGGCTCTTTTAGTAATGTTAAAATATTTTTGAGGATATCGGGCGAAGACCCTAAAATAAACTATCCACCGAGATTCTTGGTGGATAGTTTATAACAAGGGAAGCCGTAGCCTCTAACTAACTATTTGACAGTTTTAGCTTTTGCCGGTGCTTTTTTAATAGCAGGCTTTGTAGTTTCTGCAATAGGTTCAACGGTTACTTCAACGCGCTTAACACTCTTTCCGGTAAACAAACGTACCCGGCGCGTAGTGTATTTTACTGCACCTTCGGTGTCAGCATGGATGGTGAAGTTGCGGCTCAGTTTAGTGCCTTTGCCGGCGCGCTTTGTTAGGCCGACCTGACGAACAATAACGTTGCCAGTGCGGGTCTTTTGGCCGCCATAAAGTTTAATACCAAGGCGTTGGCCTGGGCTGTCATGTAGGTTTTTGGCGGTACCGCCAGCTTTGACGTGTGACATATAATGTATTACTTCCTTGTTATTACAAGCAACTCACGAGCTACGATCTGATCGGATCGATGATACACCAGATCAACCTCTCGGGAATGCTTAAAGCTTACTCGATTGTACCCCATTTTCTCGAGGTGGTCAAGTACCGGCAGGTGGTAAAAATGCCCATTTGGCGCTACCCATGCCGGAATAGCCAAGCACAGGCGAGTGCCGGCTGGAATTTGCGCAGCAATATTGCGCATAAATTTGTCGATAATTACGTTGCAGGTGCCAATAATTTGCTGCAACTTGGCGGGTTTGGGCCACGAACCAAGGGGGTGACCTAAGTAAGTCTCGCAGGCAATGGTGCTAAAGTGCTCGTTCCATGTATGAGAAGTGGCGTCGCCAACCTCAAGCGCTTGTGGCGCAGGTGTACCATAGTTTTTGCTCAGCCAATCCAGGTTTTTAGCTGAAAAGTCAATCATGCGTGTCTCCAGATCACTGCCATACACACCATACCCCATAAGTAGAGCTTCTTGCAGTAAAACACCGGTGCCACAAAAAGGGTCTAACACTACTGTGTTCCGGTCGGTAGGCAACTGGTAACAGGCCAAGTTCACGATGGTTTGTGCGAGTTTTGGCGGTAACATTCCTACGAACGCATCGCGTTTGGGGCGGCCCTGGTCGCGCTTAGAGTAGCCTGAAATATCTTGGACAGCCGTAGTGCGGGCAATAATAATCTCGTTGCTATTACGGATAAGGAGCAGCTCGATACCGCGCTCGCCGGTTAAATGGTTATGGATAACTTGGGCGCTACTAAGCTCAAGTTCTTGGTTGGGCGTAAGGCGCACCGAATATTTATGGGCACGCAAGCCTTTTTTAATATTTAAGCCAAGCGCCAGTAATTGGGCGGGGTTTGTTTTGACACCGTAAGCGCTGATGCCAATCTGAATTTTGCCTTCGTCAATCTGTTTGGCGCAGGTTAGGGCGAGTAAAGTCAGCTTGGGCGTAAGCTGGTTAATTTGGGCATACGGCACGATATCTAGAATAACGCCGGCTTTTACGCTGCCGCCCAAGCGCGCGAACAGTGCAGATTCGAGAGGTTGATCGCTGGCAACCGCGTGCTCGCCCACCGGCTTAATATGTTCAGCCCCAAGTAAACTTTCAAGTTCAGCACACCCAATGGCTGGCTGGCGGCCTAAAATATACACACTTTTTAGTTCCATAGTCACTTCCATTATACCTGATAAGTGCCTGATTGCCGCTGCAAAATATACCCAAGCCCACGTACCCTGTAAATTATGCAACACTCAGGGCGCGATTCTGGTAACGCAGTAGTTTATAATAACGCATATGGCTGAAACCTCTTATCTTAAGCAACACTGGAAATTGCTGCTAAATATCGTGACGGTTATTGCGCTTCTTGCGCTGGCGTATGCGGTGCGCCATCAACTCGCTGATACCTTGAGAAACCTTAAGAAAGTGCACGTGTGGGCGCTTTTACTGCTTATTCCGGTAGAGTGGCTCAACTACGACGCCCAAGCACGGATGTACCGCGGCTTGTTTAAAGTGGTGGGCAATAGGATTAGCTATAAATTCTTGCTTAAAGCGTCGTTAGAACTAAACTTTGTCAATAACGTTTTTCCGAGCGGTGGCGTGAGCGGCATTTCATATTTTGGTATGCGTATGCGCAGCAAGGACATTACCGGTGGCAAGGCAACAGTGGTACAAATGATGAAATTGATGTTGCTGTTTTTATCGTTTGAAATTCTGTTGGTACTGGGTTTGTTACTTATGGCGTTTGGCGGGCACGTGAACAACATTGTCATGCTCGCGACCGGCTCGCTTTCTACATTGCTGCTGGTAGGAACGGTGGCGTTTGTGATGATTATTGGCAGCGAGCGTCGCATCGCCGGTACGTTTACCTCAATCACGAAGGGCTTGAACCGAGTAATCCATGTGGTGCGTCCCAACCGGCCCGAAACTTTTAATATTGAACGTGCTCGAAGCTCTATCGAAGAGCTGCACACCAATTACAAAATTATGGAGAGCCATTACCGCGAACTTTGGCAGCCGTTTTGGTGGGCATTTGTTGCCAACCTAGCCGAAGTTATGGCAGTATATGTGGTGTATATTGCCTTCGGCGAGTGGGTCAATTTGGGCTCGGTCATTCTGGCGTATTCGGTTGCCAACTTTGCTGGCTTAGTCTCGGTATTACCGGGCGGGGTTGGCATTTACGAAGCGCTTATGACCGCTGTTTTGGCTGCAACTGGCGTACCAGCAGCAATGAGCATCCCAGTTACGGTTATGTACCGCGTGCTCAATATGCTTATTCAACTTCCGCCGGGGTATTACTATTATCACCGCACCGTTATTTCAGGCAAGAACTTAGAACCACATGCCTAGTAGCCTTACAGTTTCGGTAAGTGAATTCGTAGCGCTCTTAAACCAAACGCTTGAATACGCCTATCCGAGTATCGTGGTGCAGGGCGAATTGGCTAATTTTAGGGTTAGTAAAAACCGTTGGGTGTATTTTGACTTAAAAGACGAAACTGCTAGCGTACGTTTTTTTGGTACAGTGTATCAATTGCCGGGACCACTGGAAAATGGTATGGTAATGGCCGTAAAAGGCACGCCCAGGTTGCACCCTTTGTATGGTTTTAGTGTAACTGTGCAAAGTATGGTGCCAACTGGCGAAGGCTCCATTAAAAAGGCGGCCGCTTTGTTAGAAGCGAAGCTGAAGACTGAAGGGTTGTTCGACCTTGCCCGTAAACGTAGCTTGCCGTTCCCACCAAAAAGTATCGGGCTTATTACTTCGGCCGAATCAGCTGCCTACCGTGACTTTATAAAAGTGATAACAGCGCGTTATGGTGGCCTGGAAATTAAACTTATCGACGTACAGGTGCAGGGCGAACCAGCTTCGGCACAGATTGTGGCTGCAATTACGCAATTTAACCAAATGGCTAATCCGCCAGAAGTTTTGGTGGTTACTCGCGGCGGCGGCAGTGCCGAAGATTTACAGGCGTTTAGTACCGAACAAGTCACGCGTGCTGTGGCAGGTAGCCGTATCCCAACGATTGTGGCAATTGGCCACGAAGTTGACATTAGCTTGGCTGAACTGGCTGCCGACCAGCGTGCCAGTACCCCAAGCAACGCTGCTGAACTCCTAGTGCCGAGCCGCGATGCCGTTCTTAAGCAGTTGGCATTGCAACGTCAACACGTGGCGGCGGCGGCCGAACGCGTGATGCACACCGCCCAAGAGCGCTTACAATATACAAAAGCTCTTCTAAATCAAGCAGTAGATGCCCGACTTGCGCAAGCTGTCGACAGCATAGGATCGCACAGGCTTTTGCTGGCCGCCTACAATCCAGAGCTTCCTTTGGCCCGAGGGTATGCTTTGGTGCGCCAACGTGGTACAGTGGTGCGTAGCACAAAGGAGCTGCGGGGCGGGAAGGTTGAAATTCAGTTTGCGGACGGCTCTGTGCACGGCACTCTCAAGCAAGAAGGATAATGTATGGCCAAAACCGAAGATTACCAAACGCTTAGCGCGGAACTAGATGGCGTGCTTGCTGCACTGCAACGCCCCGATTTGCAAGTAGATGAAGCAACTATTTTATATGAACGCGGCTTAAAGCTGATTTCTCAGCTCGAGGCACATGTGCGAAATGCCCAAAATAAACTGACTAAAATTCGCTTGCAAACAGATACTTCAGATACTTCAAGCGAGGAATCATAAAAAATGGACGCCATCGTTTTAATCGTCGGCATCCTTATTCTGGTTTTTGGGCTAGTGGTTTTCGTTGGCCCGCCATTTTTGCCAACGATGCGCAACAACATTACTACGGCACTCGATTTGCTCGATTTAAAACCTGGCCAAACATTGCTGGAGCTTGGCTCTGGCGACGGCAGGGTCGCACGCGCAGCAGCAGCTCGTGGCCTCAAGGTGGTGGGCATTGAAATCAACCCTATTTTAGTGGTCGTTGCCCGCCTTAGGTGCTGGCGCTACCGCAGCCAAGTAACAATTATTTGGGACGACATTTGGAAGTCAAAATGGCCGCAGAATGTCGATGGTATTTTTACGTTTTTACTGCAACGCCAAATGGGACGTTTGCACAAAAAGATTGAAGCATGGCATACCAAACCAGTGAAGCTGGCCAGCTTTGGATTTTACATACCTGATAAACCGCCAGTTTCAAAATATAACGGCATTTTTTTGTACGAATATGGCAAGGCTACACCTGCCAAAAAACGCCAATAGTTTTTGCTTGCACGGCAAGCGATTGTGCGATACCATGAGCGATATGAAGTCATTAGGCCAAAAAGGTGCCATTAGTGCGCTGCTTATATCGCTTATCCTGGCGGTTTTGCTGTTGTTCGGTGCACTTGGTTTTGGTTTTTGGGCGTTTAGCGGCCGCCAAGATTACAAAAATAACGTCGATCAAAAAGTGGCGACTGCCGTTTCGGCGGCACAATCGCAGCAACAGGCAACGGATGCCAAGCAATATACCGAGGATGCCAAGAATCCGCTTAAAAAGTATGTCGGTCCAGCCGATTATGGTAGCGTAACTTTGCAATACCCTAAAACCTGGAGCGGCTACATAGTAACGGCGAACGGTTCAAACCCGCTTGATGCGTATTTTCAACCAGATATAGTGCCAAACGTAACCGACCCAAACAATGCTTTTGCCTTGCGGGTACAAATTATTAGCCAACCCTACGACCAAGTTGTGCAGCAATTTGAAAGTCAGGTACAGCAAAAGACCGCCACCCTTTCACCATATAGTTTACCCAAAGTGCCGAGCGTAATTGGCTCGCGCATAGATGGCACCATTTCTACTAACATGCAAGGGGCTGTGGTGATCTTGCCGCTGCGAAATGTGACACTGCAGGTTTCAACTCAAGCCCAGGTGTACGTTAACGATTTTAACAACATTATTTTGCCTAACATCAGCTTTACACCGTAGTTTTTCAGCCTGAGAGTGCGGTATACTAGTTTTGTATTAAACGTGCGGAGGGAACCAGATGTGGCGCAGCAATTGCATATAGGCGAAGGGCAGGATACTGCCTTGCTGCGTTCCGTGGCGGCTCAATTGAAGGTGCCACTTACAATTATTAGCCGCCAGACGGAACTGCTAAGCTTGCAGCAGCAGTCAACAGAGGCTACGGATGCTATACATACTCACGCTATCGCTGCACTCACTTTGGTCGACACATATTTACTGGGCTTGCAGCTTTTAGAACAATCTCACTTGCAGCTCGAACCGGTGTCTGTATCGTCGGTGTTAGTAGATGTAGCGCACACACTCGATGGCTTTGCAAAACGATATAACGTTGAACTCGATCTTGCAATCGCCGGAAGATACGGTCCGGTTATGGCACATCCGCAGGCGCTGTATTCGGCACTTTCGGCACTTGGTTTTTCATTTATAGAAGCTTTGGGCGCGCAGCCGCAGAAAACCAAACGCATTTTGCAACTGGCTGTGTATAAAAAAAGAGGTAAGATTATTACCGGTGCGTATAGTGCTGCGCCACTTTCGGTTGGTGATTGGCAAAAAGCCAAGCAATTATACGGTAGGGCAAAGCAGCCGCTTAATAATTTAGCAGGCACCAATGGTGCCGGCATGTTTGTGGCCGATGCATTAGGCCAGGCGATGCATGCTAATGTACAAGTCAGCCACTACGCGCGGCGTGTAGGTTTGGCTATGACACTATTGCCAAGTAAACAACTCCAACTTATATAGTATGCATGTGCTTTTTATAGAACCTGATATCAACCTGGCTCGCGCTTACGAACAGGCTATGCAGCTTGCCGGCCACAGCGCTGCTCTGGCTCATACCGCACAAGAAGCACTGTTTGAAGCCGACCGGATGTTGCCAAACGTGATCGCGCTGGAATTGCAACTACCTGGTCCGAATGGCTTGGCGTTCTTGCACGAACTTCGGTCGTACCCCGATTGGCAAAACATTCCGGTCGTATTGCATACCTACGCTATGCCGCAAGCCCAGGCTCATATAAAGAACCTGCTCGAAACACAATTTGGCGTGGTATCGTGGTTATATAAGCCACAAACGTCGCTTGCTCATTTGCAGATGATTTTAGAAAGCCACGGCACGCCAAAATGAAACAGCTGGTGGCGCGGGCAATTGTACTGAACCGCACCGATTATGGTGAGGCTGATCGTATTTTAACGTTGCTCACACCAGAATTCGGCAAGGTGAGTGTGCTGGCTAAGGGTGTGCGCCGGGTAAAATCTAAGCTGGCCGGCGGCATCGAGCTATTTAGCATTAGTCAGGTCACATTTATCAAGGGCCGTAGTGACCTCGGCACTTTGGTATCGTCGCGGCTGGAAGTGTACTTCGGCAATATTGTAACCGACATCGACCGTACCATGAAAGGCTATGACTACATAAAGCGCCTTAACTTTATGACTGAAGACGCGCCGGAGCCCGGCTATTTTGAGCTCCTGTGCATCACATTTGCTGCGCTGAACGACCTTACAGTCACAACACCAGTTATCGAAGTATGGTTTGGCATGCAAGCTTTGCGCCTAAGTGGGCATGAGCCTGACTTGCACCGCGACAGCGCAGGTGAGCCACTAAAGCCAAGCATGCAATACGCTTTTGACATAAGCACGATGCATTTTGCGCGAGCGGAAAACGCAGGCACCTTTAGTGCCAACCACATCAAAATGTTGCGTTTAAGTGCGCAAGCTACAACGCCACAAGTGCTTGCAAAAGTGCAGGGTGGCACGCAACTGTGCACCCAGTTAGTCACGCTAATACAGAATTTACAACGCCATTCCGGCTTAATTAAACTGTAATCATAATTGTACAGCTAATTGCCGAAACTGGCAAATAAGGGGTGCGCTTTGCTATAATGCACGTATGAATAGCGAGAGTTTGCATTTTGGTTCGGTTCGCGCACGCGGCTTTGGCCTGCATATCTTTTAACGCATCCAAAATTAGCAACCTTGTAAAAAGGAATACAAAATGAGTGACATTAGTTTAGAAGACATCGCCAGCCTGTGTAAGCGCCGCGGGTTTATTTACCAAGGCAGCGAAATTTACGGCGGCTTGGCAGGCACCTGGGATTACGGTCCGCTCGGTGTACAACTTAAGCGCAATATTTCTAACTTGTGGTGGAAAATGTTCGTAGAAGACCGCGATGATATGTACGGCATTGATGCTGCTATTTTGATGAATCAAAAGGTGTGGCAAGCCAGTGGACATGTGCAAACGTTTACCGATCCTCTAATAGAGTGCTCAAATTGCCATTCACGTTTCCGAGTAGATAAGACTCTTGATATCAAGGCTTTCACAGAAAACTTACCCAAAATGCAGACGCAATGGATAGAAGCGTTGAAGAACCCAATTTCTGTTGATGGTACTACACCCCCCAAGGAGCAAGTTGATAAGCTTAAGGACTACGTCGACGCAGCAAAGAGATTCAGCGGTCCTTTAGTTGCTGTTTATATGAACCAAATCGCGAAAGTTAAGTGTCCAGTCTGCGGACAGATTAAATGGGGTGAGCCACGTCAGTTCAACATGATGTTTAAGACAACAATTGGTCCTGTTAATCTTGATCCTCAAATCTCCTTCAAAGGTGACACCACATTTATAAAAGACCATAACTACACTTATACTGTGGAAGGAGGGGATGTACAGGCTGCAAGCAACGACGAGATCGCAACCAATACGGTATTCTTGCGACCGGAAACTGCTCAAGGCATTTTTACGAACTACAAAAATGTAGTCGATAGTTTATATCCCGACCTGCCTTTTGGTTTAGCCCAACAAGGCAAGGCGTTTCGCAATGAAATCAGCCCGCGTGATTTTGTATTTCGTGCCCGTGAATTCGAACAAATGGAAATTGAATATTTTGTTGACCCGCAAAAATGGGAAGAAGCTTTTGAAATGTGGCGTGAACGTGTGCACCAATGGCTGGAGGCTTTAGGTTTGCCACAAGAAAGCGTACATGAACTCGAAGTTCCTGCTGACGATTTGGCACATTACAGCAGACGAACTATCGACTTTGAATTTGATTACCCCCACGGTCGTGATGAGATTTTAGGCCTTGCATATCGTACTAATTTTGATCTGCAGAATATCCAGAGTGCGAGTGGCAAAAGCATGGAGTACCGGCCGAAAGATGGCTCAAAACCATTCGTGCCGCACGTCATCGAGCCAAGTTTTGGTGTGGAGCGTGCCGTTATGGCAGTGCTGGTTTCGTCGTATCGTGAAGACGAGATAAAAGGTGAAAAGCGTACCGTCTTAAAACTACCAAAGCATTTGGCGCCAGTCAGGGCTGCTGTTTCGCCACTACTTAAGAATAAGCCAGAACTTATTGCAAAAGCCCGCGAAGTATATGCAATGTTACATAAAGAGTTTGGTGCAGTTATGTGGGACGACAATGGTAACATTGGTAAACGTTATCGTCGCCAGGATGAAATTGGTACGCCATCTTGCGTTACCATTGATTTCCAAACTCTGGAAGACAACACTGTTACCGTTCGCGACCGCGACACGGCTGAGCAAACTCGTGTTGCCATCGCCGACCTAATCGAATGTTTAAATTGAACTTAATATGAAATTGGCCGAGGCGTTTATCGCATATTTAAATGGTAGGGCGAAGACCCAGCTGTATGGCTTATTCGTTACGTGGATATTGATCTTGCACGGGAGCATTGTTTTTACATGTCTTTTTACTGATCAGCAGTTAATTTATAAGAGGACAGGGTTACTCAAAAACGAGTATATAGCAGAACGTTTTTTTGCGATTTATACGTGGCGTTTCTGGATCTTTGAAATTGCCAGATTTGCTCTAGCTTGTTTGCTAACCTATTTAATGATATGGGTGTTTCCTAAGTATTTACTGGCAAAGGCATACGAAAAAGAATTGGAGGCAGATTACGGTAGGAAGAGTCAAAAGCTTGGTAAAGATTTAGATCTTGAAAAGGAGAGGAATAAGCTAGCTAAAACGCAGCTGGACACTGTTGATAAGGAAAAAAAGGTCATCGCACAACAGGAAGATCTTGAGGACAAAGAGGTGAAAACTTGGAAGACTGAATATCGAGAAACATCTCAATCGCTAAAGAATGCTCTTAATGATGTAATTCGAGCGGTTTTTGAACACAAAGGCCACCTTGAAAAATATATAAAGGATGGCTACGATGTTGACCCGCAGGTACCTAGCCGCTCAGTGGCGATAGCCTACTCTAATAATCTAATCGAGCTAAGCGACAACGGTAGCCGGGTGGCTTTAACAAAAAAAGGAAGATTCTTCGTCAGTCAGAAACTGTGAGTTCTTCCTTTGGATAATAATGGGGAAGGTAACTATGCACCTCGATGCTAAAGGCACAGTATTTCTTGCAACCCCGCTAAGCCTGGTATTATAAAGTCGTAATCGGAGCAAGGTATGGCAAAAATAGTGTACAATAACAGCAAACACAACAGTTATGTGGCTATGGATAAAAATACGAAACTGGCAGCAGAAACTGAACACAAAAAATACGACTTTACCGGCCTTAGAGCAATTATTTTTAATGGCACACTAACGCCGTCGCCAGGGCATAGCCACACCGATACGCTTATAAATGCCAGTACACGCATCATGCAAAAAAATGGTGTGGAAACTGAAGTTATTCGCACTATCGATTATCCCAATATCGCAACTGGCGTATGGCCGGATATGCGTGAGCATGGCTGGGAACATGACGATTGGCCGGAGATGTATAAAAAAGTGCAGCAAGCTGACATCATAATTTTGGCCGGGCCGATTTGGCTTGGCGACAATAGCTCGCAAACTAAAAAAATAATTGAGCGCTTATATGCATGCAGCGGCGAACTTAACAAACAAGGGCAGTATGCCTATTATGGCAAAGTGGGCGGCTGCTTAATCACTGGCAACGAAGATGGTTTAAAACACTGTGCAATGAATATCTTATACAGCCTGCAACACTTGGGCTGTACTATTCCGCCGCAGGCTGATGCTGGTTGGATTGGCGAAGCCGGCCCTGGCCCGAGCTATGGCGACAAAATGCCGAACGGCAAACGAGAGGGTCTTGACAATGACTTCACTAACCGCAACACGACGTTTATGACGTGGAACTTGATGCACCTAGCGCATATGCTCAAGCAAAACGGCGGGATACCATCTTATGGCAATCAGCGCACCAAATGGGATGCTGGCACACATTTTGGTTTTACCAACCCTGAATATCGCGCATAGCAATGCCACAATCTGTGGTGCAGCTTATTGCACATAACGCTTAAGCCGGTTACAATGGCCTCATGGTTTACTTCTGGGGTTTGCTATGGCTTATTTCATCGTTTTGCGCGGGTTTGTCGATGGAATTGCATCCAAACGGCGCACCCCAGCAAATATCGTCTAGCCACTGTAAGCTGAGCGTTAACTCTTTAACGAGCCAAAATGTAAGCGATATACCGTGTACTGCCACGGCCCAAAGCTATGGCTGGCCTGTCATAGTCACAACACACTATTCTGATATCACAACCTCTGACGGCATAACGCTCAGCACGTATCAGACCAGCCTCGATAGTTCAAAATTTACGCATACTTCACGCACAAAATATGTTTACAATTTTTTGATAGCGGCAGGTAGCATTGGAGCGGTCGTAGCTGTCTTATTGTTCTTGGCAGAGTGGCGCCCAAAACCCCAGTACGCCAGTAGCGTACATAAATGAATGAATTTAATTCGTTAATATGTGCCAGTTGCGATAGCACCAATGGCTGTGGCGTATATGCCGGCAGGTGTAGCCGTGCTGGCACTCGCTGAAAATTTTAATGATGCTGTAATGCTATCAAGTGGTGCGCTGCTACTCGCGACTATATCACCGTAGATGCTACGCACACCAGTGCTGGTGCTCGAGTCGTAGTTGCTCTTGCCACCTGAACCGTCGTATTTGGTAGCTGCGTTGAGCCCGCTTGTGCCAGTAACGCCTACACCAAATTGTCCGCTACCAGCGGCAAGCACGGCAGGGGAACTACCATTATTTTGGGCGGTAATCGGGCAATTGCCACCTCCATCGTTACTTAAGCCGGCGCATAAAGTGCCACTTTTAAGATCAAGTATCGCACCGCTTTGGGCATTGGTTGAGATTTGTGCGTATACAGTGGCGGAATCTACTTGCGAGCTATCTAAAATGCTGGCACTGCCATGCCCTAAATTGACGTTTGGCGGGCTAGTGCCGCTGCAGCTTGCGCCGGGCGCGCCGCCCGAAATACAGAATATGAGCGATTCCATAACCCGCGCCGAAATGATAAAGCTAGTCGTTGTACTCAGGGCAAATCCGCCGCCATCGGCATAGTTGCCCGGATTAGTTGCCGAAACATAAGGTGAGCCCCCACCGTACGTTGTGTCGGCATAGGTATAAACTCGGGCGTAAAAGGTGCGGGCCACATGCATGTTGGCAACGTTGCCAATAACAAAACTTACCGTACTGCCCGCGCTCACAGCGCTGCCTGTATTCTTCGTAAAACGTAAACGCCACTGCGATGTTAAATACGACCAGTTATTGAGTCCACTGACGTTTGTAAAGGTAGCGCTGGCTGCTGCAAAGCTCGGTAAGCCTGTAGTGTTTGAGGCGGTCTGGTCGCACGCGGTGCCGATAACTGGCGAGTCGCCACAAAATTCAATAATGATGCTTTGGATATTTGAAGGGGTCGTAAATTGAACTAAGTAATTCACGCCTGTTGCGCTGGCTGCACTGTTACTTAATACTATACTGCGGCTGGTAATAGTTGCCGCAAAACTGGTGGATGTGACACACGGCGTACTCGGGTAAATTATTGCAAGTAGCAATAAAAACGTGCACAGCAAGCTGCGTGTTTTCTTAGTTACTCTCACAATGTACGTGTATCTTTTTGACTTAGGCACTCTAGCATATGTTGCCTGTGACACACAACATACATAAGCAATAAGCTGTTGTGCTATACACAATGCGCGTGGGGAAAGCTGACCAAGATTCCTAATACGCATAAGAACTAAAAATTACAGCACGTTTTTAGGCGTAGACGGCGTATAATACATGGGTATTAAAGTGTAAAGCTAATAATTGTTACTGGCGCGCTGTGCCGGCAGCAATCTAAAAAGGGTAGTGCTTTAGGGAGATATATGGACGACGACATGGTAGCGCAAACAACAGATGCGGATGGATCGGCAGCAGAGCAGACTGGCGAACTTGAGCAAGAAGTGCGTACAGTAGAGCAGCAAGCACAGGGCATAGATGTTACCAACAAAGAAAAAGCTGAAGCTGAACAAAAAAACAATAAAGCCAACGACATTGCCGAGGAAGATGTAGTCAACCTTGAGCATACTGTGCCCGGCCAGGAGCAAATAGCTCACATAAGCGCCACCGAAATGGCAGCTCAAATTAAAGAGGTGGGGGATGGTGAATACCATCCAGTGGACGTTTTTGCTTGGGCTAATAATTTGTATCAGTATAAAAACCAGCTGAAAACCGAACTGTTTTTAATTAACAAAAACAGCGTGGTGTATCGTACCAAGCTAGACAAAGAAATTGAAAAACAACTACAGCCATTATTTATCGACGAGATTTTAAACTACATATTAACAGGTATTGATACTGGCCTTACTGTGCGCGCCTTTGAAGACGGCGATGCCCAGGAAAATGTGCTGCAACGCACTCGCTGGGAAAATGTTGAACGTTTAGCGGAAGTGATGCATTGGGTGAATACTCAGGAAAGCGAAATGGAAGTGTTTGTCGAAGAGGAGCACGACTTAAAACGTATTAAAGGTGCGCTTTTGCGTTGTACGCACCCGGCTTTTAAGCAGCCGTTTTACGTTATTAAGGCGTTGCCAGCTGCGCAAATGTTGAAAGGCGATGGTGTATGGATGGTGAAGGCCAGCAACTTCGGGCCATTTGCCGATGCTGCTGCATTACGTATTCCAGCTGACAACCAAATGTTACTTATCGAAGAAGACTTGTTTGTGTTCAACCAGGCTAAACTGGACAGGCTGTTTGGCTACAACGCTAAAAAGAACAGCGTAGCAGCCAAAAAGGTTGCCGAGATTGAAGAGCACTTCAAATTGAGCTTTGCTGACGGGATGGATATGCAGTCGCTTATTAAAGGTAATAAAACCGCCATCAATAAGCTGCAAAAGGTGCAAATTGGCGACCTTACCCAAAATGCAATCGTTGACCATGCCGATGAACTTGGTGTGGGTCTTATGCAAGACGAAGCGGGTGCGATCATCATTGAAAATACCAAAGACCTAAACAAATTTGTGAACTTGCTGAACGACGATTATATGGAATCCCAGCTGACAGGCATTCGCTACGAAATCCGTGGCAAAAAACCATTGCCACCGCCGAAGGACGATGCTGCTGCTGAAATTGCGCTCTAAGCGTTCTATGGCAAGGCAGGTATAATTAGCGTATGATATCGCCCGACCCGACCAAACCCCAAAATCAACGTGAGCCGTTTTCGCTTCTGCCGAGCGACCAATTACTTCAGGCTCCAGAACCATCCGAACCGAGTCTGATAAGTGTGCAAAGGCACCAAAAGCCAACTGCCGGTATTGGTATTACCCAAGCCTCTCAAGCCCAGCCCGCGCAAGTGCCCGACCAAGCGACCATAGATGCGCTGCTGCAAATTACACGTGCCGACCAACAACGTAAAGACGCGGCACATGGCACCCAAATGAAACACTGGTGGAATCTAGGGGAATGGTTTAACGCCTCAACCGCATCACGTAAAAAAGCGCTCATCCGGCTCGTTATTTTTATTGTTTCAAGCATTGTACTCAGCATAGTTGCCGACCGTTTTGTCTCCGGAGCGTTTAAAGGCTTATGACACAACAAGAAGCTTTGGCAATTTTAGAGTCGGGTGTACCAACGCTTTTAACTGGTGCAGCGGGCACCGGCAAAACATACACACTCAACCAATTTATTGAGCGCGCTAAACGTCGTGGTTTACATGTGGCCGTTACCGCAACTACGGGCCTGGCCGCCACGCACCTTAACGGCACTACTATTCACGCCTGGTCGGGCATTGGAGTACTTGACCAGGTCGACCATCACATGATCCAAAAACTTGGCAAGCAACGCCAAGAGCTTATCAATAAAGCTGATGTGCTGGTGATTGACGAAATAAGTATGCTGCATGACTTTCGGCTTGATATGGTTGATCAAGTGCTGCGCCAGGTGCGCCAAAATGATGTGCCATTTGGTGGTGTCCAGGTTATTTTGTGTGGCGACTTTTTTCAGCTGCCACCAGTGAACCGCAGTGGCTCTCGGCAAGGTAGTTTTGTAACCAGCTCGCAGATATGGCAACAAAATGTATTCAGCGTTTGCTATTTACAGCAACAATATCGACAAGCTGACGACAATATGTACACTGAAATTTTAAACGGTATTCGGGCTGGAGTTTTAAAGCGCAGCCAACTCGAAGCCTTGCAAGCTCGACAACAGGCGATTGTTGACCCGTTCACCCCTTATACGCGTCTGTTGACAGTGAACATGGATGTCGACTCCGTAAACCTTGAACATCTGGCAGATATTGACGAAAAGATACATGAATACGAAATGGAAACCAGTGGTTCGAAGCAATATATTGAACAACTTTTGCGTTCATGTTTAGCACCTGAAGTACTGCAGCTTAAAAAAGGCGCCCAGGTTATGTGCATTAAAAACAGCCAAGAACGCAAGTATGTAAATGGCAGCTTGGGGGTGGTAATTGATTTTGAAAAAATTACTGACCACCCAGTTGTAGAACTGACAAATGGGCGGCAAGTTGTTATACGGCCAGATACCTGGGAGCTTATGGATGGTGACAAGCGTCGCGCCCAGCTTTCACAACTGCCGTTACGGCTAGCTTGGGCGATTACTGTACATAAAAGCCAGGGCATGACTTTAGATGCCGCTCGTATTGATTTGCGTAAAGCGTTTGTCGAGGGTATGGGCTACGTGGCGTTGTCGCGTGTGCGTGGCTTGCAGCATCTGGTACTTGAGGGTATGAATGGCATGGCTCTAAAAGTGAGCCCGCTTGCTCGGCAAATAGATATCGAGCTGCGCGCCAAAAGTCACCGTACACTTGAAGATAACGCAGTGTATGTAACGCAGTGGCACGACCGCGAAGACGCTGGCCAGAATGTGCCTGCAATCGCCCAAGCAAAAAACGCTGACAAGTCGGTGACTTGGCAAGAAAAACTGGCTAAGATGCGTGAAACCTATCCAAATGCATATAAGCCATGGAGCACTGAAGATGACCAAAAATTACAAGCTGAATACGAAAAAGGCACGAAGCTCAAGAAACTCACGGACTTATTTGGCCGCCACCCCGGTTCAATTATGAAACGTCTGCAAAAATATTACGGCGAAGAAGCGATTATTAAATAGTTTTAACCATATCGATAAAAGCTTGTAGATTTTCCTGCTGTCCTTGCAGGGCGCTGTATGCGCGGGCGATGTTCAAGTGTCCGGTGTTTATACAGTAAGCAATCGCTTGCCCAAGTTGCTCGTGGGTTAAACTCGCTGCTAGTTCACTGTCGTACAAAAACATGCTGTCATCTTCGTTGTAAGTTTCTAAGAAACGCTGGCTGTATTCACCAGGGCTTAACGCTTGTACGCGATGTGCCAACAGCGAAAGCGCGTCATATTTCATGCGTATACTTTTGGCAATCTTTAACGGCCGGGCCAGTGCCAATGTGCGGTGAAAGGAATCGGCGAGCGGCATGAAGGCCTTGCTACTTGCCAAAAGTATATCTAGGGCGTCATCCATTTGCGGTATGTTGTGTGCGTTGCCGGTAAAAAGCTCGTTCACATTTATATAGTGCTTCGTAAAGAACGTTTCAACACTGAGCCATTTATTGCCGACCGCTTGTTCGAGCGCGGCCTTTGGCAAACAATGGTGCTCCTGCCAAGAGGTGGTATGGTTATAGTCGACTATCAGGCCACCATCGGCAACCTGGCCATGCAAGGCGTGCGACAGGTCGACTGTAGGCGGTGTGGTTATATACACCGTGTAACAATCATCGGGTAATATTAAAGCATCGTCAGGCCGCAGGCAGTAAATATCGGCCGTGGCCCAATCCAGCGCGGTTTTGCCTGTAAAATTCATACGCTGCATGCGGGTAATGGTATGTGTATATTTTAAAATTTTATCAATGTTGAGTGTTTCAGAACGCCGATACTGCAACGTACGTGAAAGTTTAAGCCATTGCTTGCGGAGGGCGCTCAACATAGAGACTGGTTGGTCGCAAACAATTACTGCACGCCCTAAGTATTGGCGTGTATGTAAATGTCGCATGAGGTCGGCGGCCTGGCTGGCAGTACCACGAGCAGCGGCTATTCGTTGTTCAAAATATACTTTTTTCATCACCGCCCCTATGTTTGGATATGCTTTGACGCGCGAATGATAGCACAAGTTCGTCCCTTAACAACAGCTAATATGCAAGTTTTTCGGTAATAAAAGCCCAAGCGATCTGTAAAAGTATAAGTTTTTTACAACAAGTGATTTTGCCGGTAACTAAAATAATCGTTTTTACTAACAATAATGTGATCGTGTAATTCAATGCCGATTAAATGTCCGGCGGCGATAAGTTGCTGAGTGAGGCTTATGTCGTGCGAACTGGGACGGGCATTACCGGAAGGGTGATTGTGGGCGACGACTATACACGCCGCCCGGTCGGCAATAGCGTCAGAAAACACTTCGCGTGGGTGCACAATAACCGAATCAAGCGTCCCGATAGTTACAGTACGCTGGGCGATCAGCCGTCGCCCGCCGTCAAGCGTCAAACATACTAAATATTCTTGCTGACGAGTACGGATATGGCCGAGCCTGCCTAAAATATCAGACATTGACCGTAGCGGCTCAATATCACGTACCAAATAACGCCGAGTCAGTTCCAGGCCTGCCAAAATACGCCCGGCAATCACTGTACTCACACCTTTTATGGTGAGCAAATCTTCGAGTGTAATATGCCCGCCATGTTTTTGTAGCAGACGTTGCACCCGCCGCGCAATTGTGGAAACATCGCTTATGGCGTTACCGCTGCCAATTAGTAAGCTCAGCAATTCCACATCGCTCAACGCCGCCGCGCCTTTTTGCAAAAACTTTTCGCGCGGCCGCTCATACACAGGGAGTTGTTTAATCTTTTTTGCTGACATACTAAACGTCTTACATTTACCGTGCCGCGAGTGTATCAAAGGTTCGTCCCAAAAGGCAAGCAAAACTTATGGTACGATACCCTTATGAACAGTATGGACAAAACCGTAAATTCCCGGAAACTCCTGAAAGCGGCAGCCAGAAACGACGGGGCAGCCACTCGCAGCTCTACTATATTTTTAAGCTGTGGCAGGGGGAACAATGCCTGAAGGCAAGCGTTATCTTAATACCGGAGCCGTTGTTGAGTCTGCCGAAACGAAACCAGGTACGCAATTTGTTGTGCTTAACCCTTATCCGCCCGGCAGTATTAGCCAGATTTCTTACGACAATAACAATATAGAATGTCTTAATATACCCGGTACGCCTGCGGAGGGTGTTGAAAATTTGATAGTTACAGGCGTATATTGGACTGTCGAACGCACTGTCGATGCTTTAAAGCATGCACTACGTATAAGTGAAGAGTTGGAATTGGTGATCAGACAGCGGTATGAGCTACCTCCATACGAGATGCAGGAGTAGCTACTTAGAACTAAGCACTACAGCATAGTACGTATGTATTAACACAAAATTGACAAAACACTAGTGTCCTGTTACTATGTATTTATATTCTGCCAAAACAAAAAACCTACAAAAAATGCATACCGAACAAACCATCCACCAGTATATAGAACGCAGTTTGCGACATCGTTTGGCAATAGTTATAGTGGCGAGCGTTTTGGGTATTGCGCTCATACATTTTGATGCGCGTTTCCAACGGGCAGCGCAGCAAGTGTACAATCAGGGTTTCGGTTGGATTGGTACGTACATGCGTCATGAGCACCCCCTGCATGGCAAAATAGGCTGGGGCGTAAGTCGTGTACCGACTATCTCTGGCAGGTTTTAAAATACCAGAGTGATAGTGCTGTGTAGCGCCAGCGTAGGCACTACATGTTGTGGGTAAGCTGTGGAAAACTCTAATATGTGGATAAGTGGTGTAGGAAACACCACTTTTTTGAGTAAAAGATACTTGTGTGTGGGTAACTGTGGGTAGTATGATGACGTCAGTGGGTAATCGTGGGTAGCCCATCAGCCGGAAGCACTAAGCTAAAAGCTAAACAAGCTATCTGCCAAAACAAAAACCACTAGTAAGTTATTCACAACCCAATGGCCACGGTAGACTATTTTCAACGCAAACTCGATGACAAACGCCGGTTAACCATACCAGCGGAAGTTCGAGCCGAATTTGCAAGCGGTGTAGTTATAACCAGAGGATTCCAAAAATATCTGCACCTGTACCCAAAATCGGTATGGGATGAATTGGTAGAGCCACAGCTCCAGGGGAGTATCCTCGATGAGCAGATTGCTGACTTGAATGTAAAATTCAGGATGGGCAAAACTGACGGTGCTACCGACGAAAAGCAGGGTCGTATTGCAATCGAGCAGCATTTGCTTGATTACGCAGGAATCGATAAGGACGTGGTGGCAGTGCGCGTCGGAAAGTATTGGCGGCTTATGAAGCCAGACTAAACGCCCAGCCGGGAACGAGAATGATTTACAAAGAGTACATTAACAATTTAACCAAATAACCAAGCAGAAGTTTCACTCTGCGAGATCAGCTATTTGGCAGTCAGCAAGTGGCATGAGGGCACCACTTTATAAAAACCCTTGTTCTTTCTTTGGAAACACCTCCCAAAACTCCACCTCACACATAAGTCTCTCAAACTCTGGCAGTTTCGCACAGTTAAGAAGTTATCGTTAGATTTTTCAAATCTTTCACTTTACAAAACATTTACTTCAAAACATACCGGCGAAAATGCCACTACAAAAACAAAAACACCCAAAAAACAAAACGCTGGCTGCTAAATAGGTGATCTTGCAAAAACAAAAACACCAAAACAAAAAATGGTAGAATAGCAAGAATGCACCAAGACAACCAAAATCATTTACATACACCTGTACTGTTGCAGCCAGTGTTGCAGTATTTAAACCCAAGGGCAGGGGAGACATACCTCGACCTGACCGGCGGATACGGCGGACACGCAGCGGCAGTGCTGGAGCTTACCCAAAACTATGCGGATAGCGTACTCGTTGACCGTGATAGTAATGCCATACACGAACTGATAAAACGGTTCAAGGGCAGGGAAGTAGCCACTATGCATGCGGACTTTTTGACCGCCAGCAGGGCACTCCAGCAGCAGGGCAGGCAGTTTGATTTAATTTTGGCCGACTTGGGCGTTTCATCACCGCACCTTAACCAAGCGAGCCGAGGTTTTTCGTTCGCTCAAGATGGTCCGCTGGATATGCGTATGGATCAGAGCCAAGCTTTAACGGCAGAGCAAGTGGTTAACACTTATTCTGAACAAGAGCTGGCCGAGATTATTGCGAAATACGGCGAAGATCCTAAGAGCAGGCAGATTGCATCACTTATTGTGCGCAACCGGCCACACAAAACCACTGCCGGACTCGCAAAAATTGTCGCCAAAGCATGGCCCGGGCATAGTAAAGTCCATCCCGCAACACGGACGTTTCAAGCGCTCCGCATTGCGGTAAACGACGAGCTTGGACTTTTACGTAAAAGCTTGCCAATTTGGATTACAGACTTGCTCGCACCTGGTGGCCGGATTGTCGTAATTAGCTTTCACAGTTTAGAAGACCGCATTGTAAAAGAAGCGTTCAAAGCTGAAAGCGGTGACCGCTACGACGCCCAGCTGCAAATTCTGACCAAACGGCCCATTACTGGCGACGACACTGAAATTGTTTTAAATCCGCGTGCACGGAGCGCAAAACTCCGCGCCGCATGCAAACAAAAATAATACAAAAAGAAAGGGATTTACAATGCAAATCAGCGTAGTAAACCTCACCCCACGCGCTAAGAAAATCCACGTTACTGTTGCCTAAACGGCACTGTAGCTCAGATTTTTAAAGCCAAAATTGGAGTTTGGCCCTGGCCAAAATTAACTAGGGCCAAACTCCATCAAAGACCAAAGATTGCCGTTCAAGGCTTGAGGCTTTGTTTTTGCTAAAACTAAAAGCAACAACCCTTGCACTGGCAATAAAAATAAATACAAAAAGAAAAACGCGGGAATATAAAATGACATACTCAAGCTCACTGGCCGTCGGACGCAAAAGCGCCGGTTTGAGCCGCAACCAAAACACAGCGGCATTCCGCAGCCGTGACAAGGCACTTGGCCCCATCAGCAACACTGTAATTTTAATTGTGCTGGCAATTTTGGTCGGGCTTTTGTACCTTACACAGGTTACAAAAACCAACGCGTACGGCTTTAAAATTAACTCTTTGCAACAAAAGCAATCGCAACTTGCCGAACAACACGATGACCTCGAAGTTGCCGCCGCCCGCTTGCAATCAGTCGACCGCGTGCAGAGTAGCAGCGTCGCTGCCGGTATGGTTGCAGCTACTCCAACCGCAACCGTACAAGATTAGCCACGGCTTTTTGCAGTAAATTTCGACGGTTTTTAGCGTATAATAAAACGCATAATGGGCCAAAACACAAACATACCTGCAGGTTCTTCCACTCCGGCTACGCGTACCAAAACATGGTACATCATTTTGCTGGTAATTATCAGCCTGTTTATTTTACGCGCATTTTATTTACAGGTTATTAAGTACAATTTTTATCATAAGGCGGCACTAAGCGACCAACTGAAAGAGTACGAAATTCCAGCCGAACGCGGCCAGATTAAAGCACACATGGGCAGCACCATCGTGCCAATTGTGCTCAACGAAAATTTATATACAGTTTTTGCCGACCCGACGCTCGTTAAAAACCCTAGTGACGTTTCCGAAACGCTCGCCAGCATTTTAGGCGGCAGCGAAAGCATATATAAAAATCAAATCACCACTAAAGATACACGCTATGTGGTGCTCGCAAAAAAGGTGCCGAAAAGTAAAGAGCAGGCACTTATGCGGCATAAATACCCCGGCATTGCTTCTACCGAACAACCGTACCGCACCTATCCAGACGGCAGTTTGGCATCGCAAATTTTAGGTTTTGTGAACGACAGCGGGCAAGGCGTGTACGGCATTGAGCAAACGCTAAATAACAAATTAGCGGGCAGCGACGGTATGTTAAAAGCGGTGACCGACATTAACGGCGTACCGTTGGCTGCAAGTAAAGGCAATGTGCAAAAAGCGCCGGTTGCGGGCACTGATGTGACATTAACTATTGATGTTGGCATGCAGAAGCAACTCGAAGATATTTTGGCGAAAGACACCCAGAAAGCCAAAGCACCACTCGCCAGCGCGCTTATTATGGACCCGAACACCGGCGCAATTAAAGCTATGGCTAACTATCCTACTTACGATCCGTCCAAATATAGCCAGGTGGAAGACGCGAGTTTATTTAACGATGCTGCGGTCAGCCACCCGATTGAGGTTGGCTCGAGCATGAAGACCTTAACTACGGCGGCGGCACTTAACCAGGGCGTAATTAAGCCTAACACCACCTATTACGACCCAGCGTCGTGGACGGTCGATAACTTCAAAATTACCAACATTGAAGAGGATGGTGGGGCAGGCGTAAAGTCTATTGGCGACATTCTAAACCTTTCGCTTAACACAGGTGCAACCTGGGAGTTGATGCAAATGGGCGGCGGCCAGATTAACCAAAAAGGGCGCGATGCCTGGTACGATTATATGACCAATCATTTTATGCTTGGCAAGCCGACTGGCATTGAACAAGAAGGCGAGGCGAGTGGTATTATACCCAAGCCTCAAGATAACGGTGCAGGTATCGACCTTACGTACGCTAACACAGCTTTTGGCCAAGCGATGACGGCGACGCCAGTACAAATGGGTGCAGCGTTGTCGGCGGCACTCAATGGCGGCACTTATTACCAGCCGCATGTGGTGGATTCGTACATCGCACCGGACGGCACGGAAACGCAGGTGCCGCCAACTGTCGTTAAAAGTAATGTGGTATCGCAGCAAACCAGTAGCGGCCTCATCGCGCTTATGGAATATGTGGTGAATAAACACTTCTTTACGCCGGGCTTTGACCAAAACACATACGCTGTAGGTGGCAAAACGGGCACGGCACAGGTGGCAATCTCAACACCTATAATTGGTGGCGGTTCCGATAAAGCTACGGGCGGCTACTACGATGACATTTTTAATGGCACGTATGTGGGTTTTGTGGGTGGTGATAGGCCGCAATATATTATTGTAGTGTTCGAAATCCAGCCTAAAGTTGCCGGCTATGCTGGTACGGCCGCCGCCCAGCCAGTGTTCGGCGATCTTGCACATATGCTTATAAATAACTTCGGTGTAACGCCGAAAACGAAATAACAATAGTATGCGGACTATGAGAACGCTTGACATGGATTTCATAAAAATGCCCTTGCAGGCTAGAGCGTGCAAGGCAAACGGTGCTATAATACAAGCACATTTGAACGGATAAACCAAAATTATGTCAACTATTCACTTCGTCATTGATACCAACACATTTATCCGTATTTTCTTGCTTGGATTTATGGGTTTCCTAGTGAGCATGATGATAACACCGATTTACACCACGGTAGCCTATAAATGGGAATGGTGGAAAAAGGCGCGTACTGAAGCGTGGGGCGGGGCTTCAGCTGCAGTGTATACAAAGCTGCACGCGGCTAAGCATAAACGTAACATTCCAACCATGGCGGGAATCGTCTTTGTAGTCGGCATTAGTTTGACGACGTTATTTTTTAATATGAACCGAGGGCAAACCTGGTTACCACTGGCTGCAATGATTGGAGCGGGGGCGGTGGGCCTGCTCGATGATATTATGAACATCCGCAGCAGCGGCAAGGGCATTGCCGGCATGGGCTCACGTGCTAAATTTGCGTTATATAGTCTGGTGGCGATTATTGGCGGTTGGTGGTTTTTTGCCAAACTCGATGTGACTGGCTTGTATTTACCGGTCGTCCATGAACTGCATGTTGGCTGGTTGATTATTCCAATTTTTTGGTTTGTCGTAGTCGCCACGGCAAATTCAGTAAATATTAGTGATGGACTTGACGGCTTGGCGGGTGGTTTGCTGAGTTCTTCATTTTTAGCATATGCCCTTATCGCGACTATCGAGGGAAAATATGCGCTGGCGGCGTTTTGTTTCACGGTTGTTGGCGCGTTGCTTAGCTATACCTGGTTCAATATTTTTCCGGCTCGCTTTTTTATGGGCGATGTGGGAGCCTTCGCTCTTGGCACAGCACTTGGCGTTATGGCTATGCAAACAGATACTATTTACATACTGCCGGTTATTGGTGCAGTGTACGTTATGGAAACCGGATCAGTTATTATCAACAGGTTATCGCGTAAATTGCGGCATGGTAAAAAGGTGTTTTTATCGTCGCCGATTCACCATCATTTTGAGGCAATTGGATGGCCGGAAACCAAAGTTACCATGCGCTTTTGGGTTTTAGGCCAAGTTTCGACGGTGATTGGTTTAGTACTGTTTCTGCTAGGGAGATACTAGATGGAACAGCGCCCAGCTCGGCGACCTGGTGGAATTGCATTGGCGGGCGCGTCTTCTCTAGCACAACCTCGACGACATAGGCCTGATTATTGGCTAGTCATTTTGATGGCTTTGCTCATAACGGTGGGGGTTGTGGTGGTGTATTCGATTAGCCCCGCGTTGGCTATCGAAAAAAACGTCAGCAACAACTATTATTTGATTCGTCAACTTATAGCGGTAACGCTCGGCGCAATAATGTTCGTGATAACTGCACGCGTGCCTCTTTCGCACTGGCGTGCGATGTATAAAGCACTTTTAGGTATAGCCGCGTTGGCGACGCTGGTAGCTTTGGCAATGCCGGTAAACCCTCAGTATCCGGCGCACCGCTGGATACGTTTGGGTGGGTTATCGTTCCAATCGGTCGAGCTTTTAAAGTTTGCGCTTTTGGTATGGTTTGCTGGCTTTCTGGCTGATCGTATCCGTTTTGGTGAAATTAAAAATATGCAGAAAACGTTCCAGCCAATTATATATGCATTAGTAGGTGTTGGGCTGGTAGTGGCCGGCGTGCAGAGTGACCTTGGTTCTACTGGGGTGATTGTGATTATGATGGCGGTCATGGCGTACGTTGCCGGCCTGCCAATGAAGCGCATCTTTTTGATTGGCGGCGTGATTGCGATTGGCTTAGTGCTGGCGGTGGTTTCGACTCCGTACCGACGTGAGCGTTTTGCTACATTTTTAAATCCAAGCAGCAACTGTTTATCGACCGGTTATCAGGTGTGCCAGGCATTGATTGCAGTAGGTTCGGGCGGTATGTTCGGACTCGGGGTTGGGCGCAGTGTGCAAGCCTATGGCTACTTGCCAGAAGCCGAAAACGATTCCATCTTTGCTATTTACGCCGAAAAATTCGGCTTTATAGGGGTAGCTATTTTACTGGTCTTGTTTGCGGCGTTTTTCTCGAGACTTAAAAACATCGCAGCCAGAGCACCTGATAATTTCAGCAGATTGGTTGTTATTGGTGTACTGGTGTGGCTGAGTGCCCAAGCGCTCATTAATATTGGAGCAATGCTGGGCTTATTGCCGCTTAAGGGTATCACATTGCCGCTCTTTAGCTACGGAGGCAGCAGTGTGTTGTTTGTAATGGCAGCTTTGGGCTTAGTGTTTCAAATTTCACATTACACAGGTTATGTTATTCCAGAGGAGAAACCAAATGAAAAAACCGGGTACGACTATCGTGATGACCGGCGGCGGATCGGGGGGGCATATCACCCCAATCCTGGCAGTCGCACATGAAGTTAAGCAGATAGATTCTGGCACGCGTATTTATTATGTCGGCCAAACGGGTGATTCGCTTGGTGACATCCCGGCACAGCACCCCAGTATTGACGAGGTGTATACGGTGCGTGCCGGCAAGCTCCGGCGCTACCACGGCGAGGGCTGGCGCCAGCTTTTAGACATCCCGACTGTGCTTAAAAATATTCGTGATCTGTGGCTTGTGTTTGTGGGCTTTTGGCAGGCCTTGGTGCTGCTGCGAAAGTTGCGCCCGAGCGCCATATTTATTAAGGGCGGCTTTGTGGGCGTACCAGTTGGATTGGCGGCCGCGGTGTTGCGCATTCCGTATGTAACACATGATTCTGATGCCTTGCCGGGCCTCGCAAACCGCATCATTGCGCCGTGGGCAGAAATGCACGCCGTGGCTTTGCCGAAAGAAATTTATGCTTATCCACCTGAAAAAACCATTACCGTGGGTGTGCCAATTTCGCACGAATACGCCACGCTAAGTACGAAGCAGCAAACTGAAGTGAAAAAGCAACTTGGCCTACCGCCGGATAGCCGGGTGTTGCTTGTAACCGGAGGCGGCTTGGGCGCGCAGCGGCTCAATTTTGCAGTGGCAGATTGTTTACCGCAACTTTTGGCTCGATATAAAGACCTAGTCGTAGTGCAGCTTGTTGGCCGCGCTAATGAAACAGGTTTTAGGCAGTACCTAAAAAAACATCTTACGCTGCCAGAACAAAAACGGGTACACGTTAAGGGCTTTATTACCAACCTGTATCAATATAGCGGCGTGGCCGATGTGGTTATTACTCGCGCCGGTGGCACTAGTATGGCCGAATTCGCGGCGCAATCCAAGGCCTGCGTAGTGGTGCCTAATCCGATCCTAGCAGGTGGCCACCAGCTTAAAAACGCTCAAGTTCTTGCCGAGCAGCGTGCTGTCATTATATTACCCAATGACAAACTTGTAGCCGACCATAGCGCCCTAATGCCAGTGCTTACTGACTTGCTTGATAACCCTAAAAAGATTGCGCAACTCGGTACGCAGTTACATAAAATGGCACAATCTGATGCCGCAAAACAGCTGGCGGTGGTATTATTAAAAGTAGAGCAAAAATAATAAGACGGTTTAAAAAACTAAACGAAACCAAAAGTAAAAGGATGTTTTTCAAAAAACAGAAACCTGCCGAACAATCTCGCGTGCGGCAACGGCCAGCAGTACAAACGCCTCAAATGGCGAGTGTATTTTCGTATCATGCCAGCCGCGCGAGTGCCATTGACCCACGCGGCCGCCAATCGCTCGAACAACAAGAAAAACCTCTGGCTCGAAAGCGCCTTCGAACGTTACCAAAACTTAAAACCATTGGTACGGTTTTGGTTATCTTCGCAGTATTCTGTTTGGTCATGAACGTTGGTACTAACCCGAAAGTGGTCGTGCTAGGTGATGACAATAGCATATTTTTGCAAGGCATGGCGCAGTATAAGCAAACGGCGCAGCAACTACTGGCGCGTTCGATACTTAACACTAATAAACTTACTATTAACGCTGCACCTATTGTGCAAGGGCTTGAGGCGCAGTACCCAGAAGTGCATACGGCTACTGTTGCGCTGCCGGTTTTCGGTAGGCAGCCGACGGTGTACATTCAGCCTGCGGAGCCCCAGTTGATACTCGCCACGCAACATAACGGACAGTTTGTGCTCGATAGCTCGGGCCGTGCGCTTGTGACGGTTACAAAAAAGACTCCTCTGCCTAGTGGGGCTCATGCGCTCCCGATTGTAACTGATGAGAGTGGCCTGGAGGTTAAGGCTGGCGATATCGCTCTTCCTAAGCAATCGGTTATATTTATTACAGAGGTGGCCGATCAATTTAAAGCAAAGCAGCTTACCGTGTCCGCCTGGCGGTTACCAGCGCAGGCAAGTGAATTAGATGCCAATATATCGGGAATGCCGTATTATGTGCGCTTTAATTTGCAGGGCGACGCTCGCGAACAAGCAGGCACTTATTTAGCGACCAAAAACTACTTAGATGGCAAAAATATTAAACCGGCACAATACATTGATGTGCGGGTAAGCGGCCGTTCGTATTACAAATAACCCCTGTTCTGCACTTTCAACGTTCGTATTTTGTTCTTGGGGCTCCAGGAGTTAGTTTTGGTGCAAAATGTATATAATGATACAAATGTCATAAAAGTCAAATAGTAGAGAAGTGAGGTGAGAAGGAGCAGGAGAGGGAAACTAGATAAAAACTATGCAATAATACTGAAACAAGAAAAATGCAAATATTTCACGACCCATGCAGTGTGGATAACTATAGCCTTAACTTAGAAGTGGCATAGAAAGTGCGTGAAAACAATCGCATCTAAGCTAAGCTTCGATCGGATAGTTTTGTAATTTGTTTAGTAAGCGGGCTGCGAGCGTGGTACATTACAAGGTTAAGTTTTATGACTGTCATGACAAGAAAAAAGAGATAGTGTTGCGAAGCGCAAGCATAAAAAAACAGCCATTTAGCTCCCCTCCTAAAAAGTCGCCTTAACACTATTACACCCGATGGCAGCCAACGTTATGTCGCAAAATATACATTGTACGACATCGGCATGATCTCTTTTGGGCTGCTCTTTTTCCATGCGGCCGAACTGCGCCGGCGAAGATTTATCGCCTTGTTTTGTTATACTCTGCCCTAACTGGCTCTTAACGTGTGGATGGCCTGTTCTTGCTGGGCTTAAGCTGGTTTGACCTATATGTGTGTAGCTTTGTACGTGCTGTGACCAAGCACCACACCACCATTCTTTGTTCGTATAATGTTCGCTGCGAGATGTCATGCGTGGCAGCAGCAACCATAGCTGGATGCAGCCGAGCCGCCATATGTTTGGTAAGAGTTATGGTTTGCCGTGGTATAGTTTTTAGGTATGCGTTAGAATTATTAGAAAATTGAATTGCTTAGCGAAAAGGAACAATATGAAGAATCATGATTTCCTGGTTAGTCCACATTTAGACGATGTACCCCTCTCTGCCAGTAGCGTGCTAAAACGCGGGTCAAAAGTAATTACAGTTATGGCCGGCGCCCCGGAAAATTGTGAAGCAGACGAATGGAACGGTACAACAACCGGACAAAAGTTTGCTAGTGAAGCGCTTGCCATCAGAGTTGCCGAGGACAAGGCAGTTGCAGGAAGGCTGGGTTTAACGGCCGTGCGCCTGAGCTATTGGGATATGCCGTATCTTAATAGTAAGCCGCGCAATATCAAACCGATCGTACGCGAGTTAGGCGGCATTTTAACAGGGGCAAGATCGGTATATACGGCCCTCGGCATTTGGCATGAAGATCACGTGAACACAAGTAATGCCACTTTGGAAGCTTTGAGGCAAACGGACTTCTTTGGAAAGGGCGGCGAACTGCGGCTATATCAAGACACGCCATATGGTGATGAGTACCCTAAACTAAGGGATGAGAGGCTGGATGAGCTGCGCGACCGCGGATATACGCTCACAGCAGAAGACCCTATACTGCTGACACCAGATGAGGTGCAGCAAAAGAGCGAAATCCTTAATTTGTACGCTTCCCAAATACAGCCCTTGCGCGAAGCATTCGAAACTGATTTTGATGAAGCTATTGCTACAGAGAAAATGTGGCGGGTTGGCGTGCCGCGCTAGCGCTGCAGGTAGATATGCAAATAAATATAGCCCTAGCAACAAGCAGCGAATATCCCGAGTTGATCGAAGGTGAAACTTTATTACTGAAAGCCTTTTTAGCTGCTGGCTATACTGCCAAGGCTGTCGTTTGGGATGACTCCTCTGTTGACTGGGGTTCGTTCAATTTCGTTGTCATTCGTTCGTGCTGGGATTATCACAAAAAAGTTGATGCGTTCCGTGACTGGCTAGATATGCTGGCGGAGTATGGGATAGCGCTGCTCAATCCTCAAGATATTGTTCGCTGGAATATGCATAAAGAATATTTGATCGAGCTGCAACAAGCGGGCATTCCCCTTCCACAAACTAAACTGATTCGACAAAGTGATACGCGCAGTTTACAAGAGATACTTGCTGAATTTACGCGCGGCGAATTTGTGGCGAAGCCTTGCTATGGTGCGTCGGCATTTGGGATTATAAAAATTGGCAAATCACATGCCGATTGGTCGGAGGCCAACAGGAAGTTCGTTGACCTTCTCGCCCATAGTGACGTGTTAGTCCAGGCATTCGTTCCAGAGGTCGAAAATGGAGAAATATCTGCTATGTTCTTTGGCGGAGAGTTCAGTCATGCAGTTATTAAGAAGCCAAAGGCAGGAGATTTTCGTTCGCAGGTTGAGCTTGGAGGGATTGAATCACATATTCGGCTTGATGATGCGACGCTTGCAAGTATTCGCAGGCTGTATACGGCATGCAACAAAAAGGCGCTTTATGCTCGACTCGACTTTGTCCAGACTGCGAGCGGTCCCCTTCTTATGGAGCTGGAACTCATTGAGCCATACTTATACTTCGATTTTGATGAGGGCGCGGCTGCCCGGTTTATACAAGCATTTAAGGGCTTCGTGCTTTAATGCTGGATAAATAGGTTTAGCGACCGGTGTCTTACTCGGCGAGTGCGTACGTGGCCTTAGCGACGCGTTTAAACTGCGGTTTGCCTTGGAGGTTTAGTAGGATGGTCGTTTCCTTTACAAAACGGCTTGCAAGTACGCGCTTCACGATTTCATCGCGGTGCAGCGGCTCACCGGCGTCGCGCAAAACATCTGTGATAATGTCAGCAACAGTACCCTTTTGGTAGCCCCATTCTTTTAAAGCATAAATGCCGCGGCCGATAAGTACGAAGCGCTTGTCTTTAATAAGCTCATTGTGGATGGCCTGAGTGGTTACATCCCGCCGCTTAAAATCTGACTCTTTAATAGCTTCAGCTATCTCGTTAAAGTGCATATGCTTGTCATTATTTTTAAGGATGACATAAATTTTGTCGCGGATGTTCTTAGGGTTCACCATCGGCCATTTAATGAGTCCCCATTGGCTGTTAAGCGTGGCTAGGTCTTTGGAAACGCTGGCTAAAGCTTCAGCTTCGTCGGCGCTTTTTGCAGTGGTCTGGCTAACGACCTCATCCATTTCGGCTGGCTCGCCGCGCTTTTTAATGGCTGCAATGATAGAAGCGATCGCCTCTTTGGCGCTCTTCTCGTCACGGACATTTGTAATGCCTATAGCTTGAAAATAGTGGTCGGTGTCGTCGATAACGTACAAGCCGGGGCAGAGAGTTGCCAGGAACGCGACGCGTGACTGATCGGTGCGGCTGTTCTCTGCCGTAAGGATGCTACTAAGGTTGCTAACGCGTGACGTGTGGCCGAGCGACTGTATGTACGCGCATAAGCTTTGCTCGATCTCAGTAATGTGGGGGAGCTGCCCCTGCTCTGCCTGGGTCTTAAGGCGTGCAATAACGCTTTTTTCGAGTTGGCGAACGCGCTCGCGGGTAATATTTAGAAGTTCCCCGATTTGTTCCAAAGTTTCTTTACGGTCAAACAAGCCGAACCGGCGTGCAATAATCTCGCGCTCGCGGTCGCGGTCAATGGTGGTCAAAATATCTTGCACATACTGCTCGGTATCGAGTGTCTGTGCTACAATCTCGGCTTGTGCCATGAAAGTTTCCCTATCTGTTAAATAAATGACTTTTATATAATTATATAACCTAAGTTTCTAAAAGTCAAACACACAATGTAATGCCCCTATTGTAGCACGTAATGGACAATTTTGAAGAAAACATGGCATAAAATACAACTACACAATATATACACATATAATCAAAGAACAGAGGCAAAAGCGCTTATGCTCTTGATAAAAAAACTTTTAAAATGTCAAAAAGTTTATGGCTTCCCCAGCCTCTTTTGATGACAAAATGTTCCTCTAACTAGCCCAAAAAGTCTATAAAATTGTTAGTTAAACAAAGGCCGCTTTTGTTTTTACTTTTTTGCAGCCTTGCGGCGCGTAAACTTTTTACGTGCCGGAGCTTCATCGAGCAGTTTTTTACACTCTGCTTCGGTTAGATCTTTCGGTTCGACATCTTTGGGAATTTTGGCGTTCTTTTTACCGTCCGTTACATAAGGGCCGAAGCGACCGTTGAGCACCTTTATACCATTACCGAAATCGGCAATATTTCTTTCGGCCTCGGCTTTTAATTTGGTGGTATATAAATCTTGTGCTTCTTTGAGTGTGATTGTTCGCGGATCGTAGGGCTTTATGCTCACAAATAGCTTGTCTACCTGGATGTAAGGCCCAAACCTGCCAATATTGGCCTTAATATCTTTGCCATCAGCGGTTTGGCCGACTAACCGAGGTAACTGGAACATCTCTAGCGCTTCCGCAAGAGTGACTGTCTCTATTTTGCGGCCAGTAGGTAGTGGCGCAAAATCTGGTTTGGGGTCATCGCCTTGTTCGCCACGCTGTAGCATTGGCCCGAACTTGCCAAAACGGGCGTAGATTGGGCGGTTGTCCTTAGGGTCGTCCCCAATGTGGCGCGTTTGGGTGGCTTCAGCGCGTGAAACGTCAGCGCTACCTTCTACAAGTTTGTGGAAGGGGTTGTAGAATTCGTGGAGTACTTCGACGCGATTTTTTTTGGCGAGAGCAATTTGATCCAACTCTTCTTCAACGTCTTTGGTAAAATCGTATTCCATGACTTCGGCAAAATGCTTGACTAAAAAGTCGGTGACCACTTTACCGGTATCCGTTGGGAATAACTTGTTACTATCGCGGCCATACATGAGCTTTTCGGTAGTCTGCTCTATAATGCCATTTTCCAAACGGATTTTTTGAACGTCTTTCTCGACGCCTTCCAGGTCACCACGCTCTACGTATCCACGAGTCTGGATAGTATTGATGGTACTGGCATAGGTACTTGGGCGGCCGATACCCATTTCTTCGAGCTTTTTAACTAGAGTAGCTTCGGTGTAACGTGCCGGCCCGCGGGATAAGGTTTCAAGAGCTTCGGCAGTCTGTAATTTAAGCTCGTCACCTGTACTGAGTGCTGGGAGCAATGTGTCGTCCCCGCTACGGCCATATACCTTCAGGAACCCATCAAATAGTACAACCTGGCCTTTGGCTTCCATAGTTTCTTCTGAATTGCTTGCGCTAATAGTAATGGTAGTGTTTTCAAGCTGTGCTGGTGACATCTGAGAGGCAAGCGTGCGCCGCCAAATAAGGTTGTAAAGTTTTTTCTGTTGCGCGTCAGCCCCGGCGATCTCTTGGGCGACATTGGTGGGACGAATGGCTTCATGGGCCTCTTGGGCGTTTGCGCTTTTACTTTTAAAAGTACGGTATTGGTGGTAGTTTTTGCCGTATTTTTCGGTAATAAAACTGGTCATGGCACCAAGGGCCTGGGTGCTTAAATTAACCGAGTCAGTACGCATATATGTGATATGGCCTGCTTCATACAGACGCTGAGCGAGCTGCATAGTGCTGCGCGGGCTATAGCCAAGTTTACTGCTTGCCTCTTGCTGGAGTGTACTCGTAGTAAATGGCGCACCGGGGCTGCGGCTGCCCGGCTTTTTAGAGATGTTGGCTACGGTAAAGATACTGCCCACAAAGGCTTGTAACACCTCGCGTACCTCTTCGATGCTTGTGAACTTTTTGCTACTGACTGCCGGTAGCACAGTGCCGCCAACCAAGATAAAATCGGCGGTGAGCTTAAAAGTGCTTTCAGGGGTATGGGCGTCTATTTCGGCTTCGCGCTCTACGATGAGACGTACTGCTACGCTTTGCACGCGCCCGGCCGATAATCCGGCGCGGACTTTGCGCCATAGCACTGGACTAAGCTCAAACCCTACCAGGTAGTCAAGCGTTTGGCGAGCTTGCTGGGCCTCAACTAAGTTCATGTCAATGGTGCGCGGGTTTTTTACGGCTTCATCAAGCGCGTTTTTGGTGATTTCGTGAAAGACAATGCGTTTAGTAGTCTTGGGATCTAGTTTAAGTACTTCGGCGACGTGCCAGGCTATCGCCTCCCCTTCGCGGTCTTCATCACTTGCGAGTAACACAGTGCCGGCAGCTTTAGCGGCAGCTTTAAGCTCTGCGATTACCTTTTTTTTGTCGGAGTCAACTTCGAATTTTGGCGCGAAGTTATGGGCAACGTCGACGCTGCCGTTTTTACTGGGTAGACCACGGATATGGCCCACTGAACTTTTAACTATGTAATTACTACCGAGGTATTTCTCGATAGTTTTGGCTTTTGCTGGTGACTCTACAATGACTAAATTTTTGCTCATGCTTGTAATAGCTTATATGCAGTGCACTATATTATGCAAATGTTCCCTGCACTTGCAACCGAAATTGTAAATAATACACTAATCTGTTCGGGATTTTTGTTCTTTTATGGTCAAGTACTTGAATTGTACACACATTGGGTGTAAAACGGTATATACAAATAGTCAAATCTTTCGGCACTGTGCTGTTTATAAGCCGCTACCGCAGATTGTAAAGCAAGGGCGGCTTTTTAGCTGCCTGTATTAAATAAGGAGTAAAAAATGGCGAACCTATTCGCAGAGAGGTTAATCGGAGTGTACGCGCGTGACTTGGAGGCTGGGAATGTAAACGCCCTCTCGCCGGAAGGCTCGCCGGTTTCTCGTGCTCAGCGCCTTGGTCAAACTGCTGTTTCAGGTGATATGCCTGCTTTTGGCACGGCTGAGATAAAACCCGCACCTGAGGACGTTGACCCTAACCAATATTTTCGCCTCTAGGCAATCTTAGGCAAGCTGCCAAATATCGCCGCCAACTGCGTTCACCTGCCCGTTTATTTCGAGCATGGTGAGCGTTTGATTATATATCTGAGGTGTTAGGCCACTTGCGGCTATTAGTTCTGCCCCGGTAAGCGGCGCGCTTGCAAGCAGGCTTAAGATTACTTGTTCGTTAGGGTTACTGCTGGTGGGCTTAGTTTTGTGAGCCGGCGTAATACCGAGCGCATTTAACACCTCGCTAGCGCTGGTAACCAGCCCAGCGCCGGCTTTAATAAGATTGTTCGTGCCTTCGGAAGTCGGGCTGGTGACGTTGCCGGGCACGGCCAACACGTCGATGCCCTGTTCGAGCGCAAACTGTGCGGTGTGCAGCGTGCCGCTCTTTAGCGCTGCTTCGGTAATGACTACCACGTGCGAAATAGCTGCCACAATGCGGTTGCGAGCGATAAAATTCGAAGGATATGGCACCGCGCCTTCAGGGTATTCCCCAATAAGTGCCCCGCCCTGCGCTACCATTTGGTGTGCTAGGTTAGCATGATGGCTAGGGTAAATATTTGTAAGGCTGCCCGGCAACACTGCAATTGTCTGCCCGCCGGCTTCGAGTGCCGCTTTTTGAGCGCAAATATCTACGCCGTACGCCAGACCGCTCACAATAACCACGCCTTGCTTGGCGAGTTGAGTGGCAATCGCTTGGGTAATGCCCCGCCCATATATGCTAATTTTACGGCTGCCCACGATCGCAACACGCGGCCGCGCAAGCAGGTCTGGCCAATTCCGACTGTTAATATATAACCTTTTTACGCGTGGCTGTGCCCTGTTTAATTCAACTGGAAAAAGAACGTCGCCTGGCACTATACTATATGTAGAACCTTTCATATTCACCCCTGTTAGCGTGCGCAGTATTACACAAGTTCCCTGCTTTTGTAAAGACTTGCTTATGCTTTTTATAACCGTAACCAATATTAGCAGCAAAGTCAAAAAGATGTGAAAGTATTGACACGAAGACATCTTTCTGTTAATATTGCAACTTGTAAGCGCTTTAATGCGATCTTACGCACCTTATATCCCCCATTTTCTAACAATTTGTTAGATTGCTCTAGAGCGTGCCGACAATAGTTGTTACCCTCCACTAAAGTATGGCTGCTTCTTTACCGAAGCAGCGCTATAGAGCATACTAACCCCTTTAAGCACCTGTGTTTACACAGGCGACCTAACAAGAGTGAGTCCTAAAAGATGGTTCTTTGAACCGGCACGCCGCTTTATGGAGTTTTAGCGCGCGATGCTTCGCTCAGGTGGGCTTGAAGGGTCGAGTCACTTCGGTGACTCTTCCGGGGATGTTGCTTTTTAAGTAACGTCCCCATTAACAGGCCAACAAGCGGTGCCCACCCCCTCTTGTTGGCCTTTTTATTACAGTTAAAATTATGGCAAGTCACGTAGAAGCACTCACACACATTTTATCTCAGGCAGACCGATGGTCAGCACCTGCTGTAACCCCTGGCGATGCTGTTATGACTGACCCCTTTACAGGCCAGCAAGTTAACCCTAATGAACCGCTAGCCTGGATCGCGCGTGACCCTACGTTTAGTTCTGGTTTGGAATATTTGCGTTCTCGTAGAGACGACCTTACGTTTAAGGTCGCGTACGGTGTTCATGAAGTCGCTGAAGATTTAGGCGATATGAACAAAAACTGGTATGAGCAGCAAGTAGCAGCCGCAGATTATTATGGTTTCGAAGGCAGTCTCAACACAGTGCAAACGGAGCGAGCCGACCATGCACTTGCACGGCGGGCTATTAGGCGGGCAATAATATGTGGCAAAAATCCTACCAGAGAAAGTTTTTTGCAGTTTAAAATGTCCAATACATTCTATGCGCGGATGCTTGCGGCGAGGACGCTTTTGCCTACAGTTAGTTTTTCTTATGACTTGGCGGCTGATGGCACTCTCGCTGAACGAGCGTTATCTGTAGCCTACCGTGATGTGTTTAAAAGTCGCTACAGCGAAGCTGTAAAAGCGCGCGCGTTTATAGGCATGACGGCTGCACGGGAATGGTGCATGGTAGCTAAACTTGGTAGCTTGCTTTCATTTTACGAAAAAGACAACACTCGACCAGTTGAAACCTTTATGACAATTGGTGCTGCACATACTGATGTTAGCCGAAAGTTGCGTTTGCAAGGTACAGTGGTTGATCCAAAGTACATTATTTCGTCTCGACAAATCAACGAGTATGAAGACGCTCTAAACGACGTTCCTGCTGTAATGCGATCGGGCATTATTGCTAAAAATAGAATGGGCACGTTTATCGATATTGCTCGTGATGTGCAAGCAAAATTTACAACAAAGTCACCAAACTAGATTAAGAAACTGCGGGTTTCGGTAATGAGCGCCTGGCCGCTAAACACATACTCGCTCAGCACGGCGTTAGCTTCGCGTACAAGTTCGCCTAAATGCGCTTCTTGCTCTTTGTTAAAACGTGCTAGTACGAAGTCGGCGGCGTCCATTTGTTCGGGCGTTTTTGGGCCGATGCCGACGCGCACACGGCCAAATTGCTCGCCAATATGCTGAATAACCGATTTAACGCCATTTTGGCCGGCGCTGGAACCGCCTAGGCGCATGCGTAGCTGGCCGAACGGGATATCCAGCTCGTCGTGCACGACCACGATATTAGCGGGCATAATTTTATAAAAGTTAGCCACCGCCTGCACTGCTTCACCGCTCAAGTTCATAAAAGTGGTTGGTTTAATTAAGATGACCCGCGTGTCGCCGATAGTGTGTTGTGTAAGGTGGCACTTGAGATCTTTTTTATTAATCCAGGCTGGGAAATCGTTTCTGCTTGCAAAAGCGTCAACCACGGCAAAGCCGACGTTGTGACGGGTGCCCTCGTATTCGTTGCCCACGTTGCCGAGGCCTACAATTAAAACAGTATTGTTTTTGCCAAGCGTGTAAAACTGGATAGTTTCGCCCGTCTGCGGTCGCTTTTGGAATAAAGCCATGCGGTAAAAACTCCTCTTTTATGCCTAGTATAAGGTAAAATATACGATTGGAACAGCGTTAACTACTGCCTTTGCGCGAAAAGCTATGCCAGGCGGCTTGGTTTATGGTACTGTAAGTGCTTATGAGTACATATGCAGCTGAATATTATAAGGGTATCGTCCAAGGTTATGGCAGCCAAGACATTTCACCTATTTTGAATGGACAATCGTTCCCGCTTGGCGACCCTGAACAAGAAATAAGGATAAGTCACCTTAGCTCACTAGAAACTGTAGTTAATAGATATAGAAAGGTGTTAAACGATTACGAAAGCGTGTTAAGAGTTGCCGGTAGCTTTATAACTGACCCGTCAAGTAAACCTGCGGATATGGGAGAGCTATCGTTGCCATCTAGCACAAAGCCTGACAGCTTTTTCCCAGATGGCCATGTGAGGTCTTATGCAAGAGATTTACTGACTCCAAAACGGCTTATACCCCAAGAGACTAGAAAAGGCGTTAGATTAGTAACAGGATATATCAGTGGGTTGTGTATTGAAGCAATTGCGCCCGATGAGCTTCCTGATTCTGTGATTGACCGAGCAGAGCGACTGATTAAAATGCCTAAAGAGACCACCGCTGTGGTTTTAATAGAATCTGCAACGTTGGTACAAGCCAAGTCTGTTGGCAGGCTTGCGAGCCTTACCGTGGTGTCGCCCAACCCGCGCGCAAAGGTTGGTTACAAGCTTAGAGGTATGCCAATTACAAAGACCGAGATTAAAAAAGCCTTACAGAATAGGGCGAGCTGGCTCAATTCGGGCAACTTAAATTAGGTGCGTTTTGCTTTTGTCGGGCTGTTGCCGTGTTTGTGGGTTTCGTGCTTTTCGATAAACCACAGCTGCACCGCGGTGCCTTCATAATTGTAGCGCTCGCGCAAGTTGCGCTCCAGGTAGCGTTTGTAGCTCCAGTGCAAAAATTTGGTGTGCGAGCCGAAGATTTTAAATGCCGGGATCGGATTATCGTCTTCTTGCACTATATAGTTTAGTTTTGGTGCGCGGTTTTTGAGGCCGGCTGGCGGATGCTTGTCGACCATTTCGCGTAGCCAGCGGTTGAGGTCGCTGGTGCCGAAGCGTTGCTTGCGGCGTTCATCGATTTGCAAGGCCAGGTCGAAAATTTTGGTAACATTTTGCCCTGTAACAGCGCTGGTAAAAATGAGCGGTGCCCATGGCACGAAATCGTAAGTTTGAGCCAGCTGAGCAGCCAGCGCGTCGCGCGTAAAAGCGTCTTTGCCTTCGGCGATATCCCATTTACTGATAACCAACACCAAACCCTTGCCCGCTTCTTTAATCATGCCGGCGATCTTTTGATCAAGCCCGACGTTGAGTTCGTTGGCATCCATGAGTAGCAAGCACACGTCGGCTTGCTCGATTGCTGCCAATGAACGGATAACGCTAAAATGCTCAATGCCGCGTTCAATTTTGCCGGAACGACGGATGCCGGCGGTGTCAAGCAACTCAATTTCGCGGCCTTGGTAACGAACCACGGTGCGGTTAATATCGCGGGTGGTACCGGCACGGTCGGCTACAATGGCCTGCTGTTTTTTTGCAAGCGTGTTAAACAAGTTGGATTTACCGACGTTCGGGCGGCCCAAGAGCGCCACGCGCAAACGGTTGCTGTCTTCTTGCAGAGTAGCTTTCGGGATGTGCGTAATGAGTGTGTCGAGCAATTCGCCAATGCCTTCGCCATGCATGGTACTGGTGTGTATAATCGGCTTGATGCCTAGGCGGTCGAAGCCGCTTAGGTCGAGCTTGCGGGCTTGGTCAACTTTGTTAACTACCAAAAATACCGGCTTGCGGCTTTTAAGCGCCATCTTGGCGACACGGCGGTCTTCTTCGGTAATTGCCACATTTGCTTCGACCACTACCCAAATGACGTCGGCGCTGTCGGTGGCCTGTAAAATTTGCTCTTGAATGGTGAATTCGAATTCGTCTTCGGCATCTTTTACGCCGGCGGTGTCAACCATCCAAAAGTCTTGGCCGTTCCAGCTGGCTTTGGCCATGATGCTGTCGCGCGTGGTGCCGGCTTCGCGGGCCACAATCGCTTCACGGCGGTGTAAAATAGCATTAAACAAGCTCGACTTGCCGACATTGGCACGGCCAACAATTGCTATAATCGGTAATTTTTGTGATGACATTGCTTTGTATTATACCAGAGATGCAGCTAATTTGACAGCGTCATAGTTTTAGTGCAAAATCATGCTATTAAAGGACGCGATCGCACACATATGGCGGTTTAGAATAATACTATGAGTGAATATGCAGATAGCCTATATATAGGCGGCACACCAAGTGAAGAGTTACGAGATTTTATGGGGGCTGAGCAGCGTTGCTATAATACCGCTTCCGGCATTTTGGATTTAGTCGGCAAGCGAGTAGTTTCGTATGAAGTCTATCAATTACCGGATATTAAAAATGATATCTTTGTACAGCAAATCGCCTCGCCACCGCTTAGGCTTGATAGAGACCCTGACGGTAAGCCGTGTGATTACACCGCAAATATCGGCATTAAATACCAGATGGGCATGATGCCGGGGCAGACCATGGTTGATATGCTGCCGTACCAGGGTGTCGCATGGTTTAGCCTACGGCTTACAGTTGGCGATAAACGAAATCCGCACCATGATTTTGTCCGTACTAATTGCATGACTTACGGGCATATAGATAACTTCTCTACTCCTTTCTGCAGCCATGGAGCTGGGATGCAAATGACCCCGGAATTACAAGATCTGGCGCACAGCCGGGATGAACGTGCCACACAGGCAGAATACGGCAAGTGGCTAGCAGTAATTGGGCAGTCTATCGCGTAGCTTTTTGCGGTGTAATAACTAGGAAGCAAGTGGGGACATCTCAACAAAACTGCCGCTGGCAAGGTCGTACGGCAACTTGTAGGGCCCGAACACGGTGCGGTGCAGCCGCGTTACATTGTAACCGAGTGCGTTGAAGGTGCGACGGATTTGGCGGTTGCGCCCCTCGTGCATCAGGACGAGCCAGTCGGTATTGCTCGCTTCGGTTATACGTTCCAAGCCCAGTTTGCTAGGGCCGTCATGCAGGTTTACGCCGATTTGGGTGATCATCTGGTGGTGCAACGGTGCAAGTGGCCTATCAAGCGCTACTTCGTAGATTTTAGTTTTCTGGTATTTAGGGTGTGTGAGCGTTTGAGTGAGTTCACCGTCGCTTGTAAGCAATAACAACCCTGATGAATGTTTATCAAGCCTCCCCACGGGCTGAAGATGTTGGTATTTTTCTGGTAAAAGACTAAACACCGTCCTGCTGCCCTGGCCATTGCGGCTTACCACGTACCCTTCGGGCTTATTGAGCAAAATTGTGTGGCTTTGCAATGGTGCTGTGAGTGCTTCGCCATCTAAAAATACGGTGTCACCCGGTTTTACGTGCATACCAGCAGTGGCTTTGCGGTCGTTTACAAACACTCTGCCCTGCTCAATTGCGGCGTCGGCACTCCGGCGCGAAAGCTGGCTGCTGCCCGCGATAAATTTATTTAGACGAACCTCGCTCATATTTATAACGCTATGTTATTGGGGTCATCGGCATTGAAGGTATTGCTGCCGGCCGGTGTACCATTCGGCGAAATGACATGGCCGGGTTGGTGTGGACTAGTTGGCTGCGCCGATGGGTCGCCGGAGTGTGTCTCGTCGAGGTTGGTAATGCCTTCTTTTGCTAATAGTTCGTTTAGGTCGGGCTGACTTGCAATTGGTTCGACTGGCGGCTGTATAACCTTTTTGTGGGCGATGGAAACATCATCGTCGGTGGTCGTGTTATTGTTGTCGTTAGTAATGGTGGATTCTGCGGCTGGTGCAGCGCCGGTCGGCTGAATAACAGATGTGTTTGCGCTTGGTGCTACTTTTGGTGTTTCTGGCTGTTCCGGCTCTTTTTGGGGTGTAACGGCTTGTGGTTCCGGCTGTGCTGGTGCTGCCGCAGTTGTAGATGGCTGTGGCTGCTCGCCTTGGGTGGCGGTGTCGTTTTGCTGCTTAATAAAGTCATCTATTTGTGCTTGCATTGTGGCCTGCTCGTCAGCGGTCGAAGATGCTTGGGACGGTGTTGGCGTTAAAGGCTCGCTTGTATTTGCGCTTTCGGCCGGCGGGGTTTGGGCGGTTGCGTTTTCTGAAACCTTAGGTTGCTGTGCTGGCATCTCGGGCGCTGAGGCGGCTGTGGCTGGCTCTTTTGTGGCTGATACGGCCTCGGTAGTGGCGACCGCACTAGTGTCTACTTCTGGCGCAATCGTTGTTGTACTGTTGCTTGGCGTGGTAACATCTTTAGCACTTGGGGTCGGAGTGGTAGTTGCCGAAGCTGTTTGAGGCGCTTTTGGTGTTTGTGGTGCCTGTGTGGTTAAAGTTGCTGGGCTTGCGATAGGTGCGGTCGTAGCTGTGTTGTTGGTACTTGAAGTGCCTAAACTGGCTGTAAGGTTGCGCACGGCATCAGCGATGAGCTTATCGTTATCCTCGCCTAGGTTTGTTGAGGGTGACTGAGATGTTGTAACACCCGCGGCTGACGGCGTGCCTGCGTCCGGCGCATTTATTGCAGGGGTTGTCGTGGCAGCTACTGCAGGCGCGGCTGATACAGTAGGAGATTCAGATTTTGCGGGTACTGGCTCTGTAGATGGCGCCGGTGTAACCGGAATTGCATTTGGCGCAGCAGTAGCTGTGGGAGCTAGCGAGGAAGACACGCCGGGTGCGGCTGGTGCTGCCGGAGCGTTAACTGCTGGCGCAGGAGGTGTCGCAGGTGCTGCCACAGGAATGGTTGGTGTGCCTGCTGCGCCAACGGCTCCATTGGCTCCATCGGTCGTGGCCTGGCTAGCAGTAATACCCGCGTCAGTTGTCGTAGTTGCCCCAACGCTGGCGGTGCTGGCCGTAGGCGACAACAGCTCGCCAGCAGCTTTCACAATATCTTCAAGGGTAACTTGCGATTTAACAAGGTATCGGTCGGCACCTAAACTATCGGCACGAGTTTTGTCTTCGGCCTGGCCAAGCGCGGTCAGCATAATGACCTTCATGTCTTTCATGCCTTCGGTGTTACGCAAAATGTCGAGCATCTCAAAACCGCTGATACGCGGCATCATGACATCAGAAATCACCAAGTCAGGTTTTTCTTGCTTGGCTTTAACCAGTGCCTCTTCGCCATCTTGTGCCGAAATAATGTCGTAGCCTTCTGCCTGCAAACGGGCTTCGTAAATTTCCCGCAAATTATTATCGTCTTCGACCAGCAGAATTTTTGCCATGGCTGTTGTTATACCTTCGTTAATTTGTAAAAGCTAGTGGTTACTTGTTATTGTATCACGCTTTTGCTTGAGTACTAGTGCTGTTAACGGGGGCGGACGTGCTTTGGGTGGCCTCGGCCTGTAAGCTTTGGGCACGCTGGGTAGTTAAGCGAGGCAAATTGATGAAGAATGTGCTACCTTTGCCAAGTTCGCTTTCGACCCAAATGCGGCCGTGGTACATCTCGACAATTTTGCGAGAAATAAACAAACCGAGGCCAGTACCACCGATGGTGCGCGTCGCGGAATTATCAACGCGGTAAAATTTTTGAAACAAATGTGGGACGTCGTCGGCAGGAATCCCGGCGCCGGTATCGCGAACGTACATTTGCACGACGTCAGTGTCGCCGGTCAGGCCGATGGAAATTTTGCCTTGGTCGGTATATTTACAAGCATTGTCGAACAAGTTAGTGATGACTTCGCGCAGGCGGTCAGGGTCAACGTACACGTAATAAAGCGGCTTGAGCACATGTGTGCTAACGGTATTTTTGTTGGTGGCGTCAATAGCATCGTTAGTAGAGCCGATGAGGAATTCGGTAAATAAGCCCTTTTTTTCGGCGGCAAATTTAAGGTCATCGGTGAGTTGTTGCATGAAAGCACCCATTTCGACAACGCTCGGGTGGTTGCTTAACCGACCGTCTTCAGCCTTAGAACTGGTAAGCAAATCTTGAAACAACTGTCCCAGGTGCTGGGTTGAGGTGTGGGCTTTTTCAAGGAAGCCGCGGGCGCGGCTATCTATGGTGCTAACTTTTTCGTTGAGCGCTAGCGCCAAGTAGCCTTCAATGGCAGCTACTGGCGTGCGCATTTCGTGGCTGGCAGTGCTGATAAAGTCGGCCCGCTGCTGCTCAGCGGCACGTTCCTCGCTTACGTCGCGCATTACGGCCACGGCGCCTACCAGCGTGTTGCTTCCCGGTTGTAGCACCGGTGAAATCACCAACGACATTACTTGTTTTTTGCCGTCTTTGCCAACTAACTGAAGTGTTTGGCTGCTGTGCTCTTTTTGCCGGAGGACGACCGCGAACGGGTTTTGCTCGGGCACTATGTCTTCACCGCTTTCTAAATGCAAGATAGCCACGAGCGTTACATCAACACCGGTGGCGTCTACGACGCTCCATCCGGTCATGGCGGCTGCGGCCGGGTTTATAAGTGTAATTTTACCGTCGGTATTAGTAACGATCACGCCGTCGGCAATCGACTCAATTAAAACGTCGGCCTGTTCTTTATTACTCTTAAGTTCGCCCGAAAGCTCGCTGACTTTTTGTTCCTCGACGCTAATGAACCGATGTTTCCAAAATATATATGAGGCAACGGCCGCCACAATTTCTTCCCCGGCTAACACGTACAATACGTTTCTAAGATGCGTCAATTGATAATTGCCGGACAACAGCACGTATACGAATGTTAAGAAAACTGCTCCGCTGAGCAAAGGCAGGCCAAACATGCCGCTAAAAAAGGTCGAACAAATCCAGCCAGCGGCGTATACATATGTCGGCGCTCCGACGGTGTTAGTAAGGCTGTGTAAAAGCCCCAATCCTAACAACATTGAACCGATGAGTGTGGCGAACGGCTGGCTGAAGCGCACGGCAAACCGGTACAAAAAGAGCAGGTAAAATAACGAGCCGCCCGCGATTATCGTTGTAGTTTTAGTGATATCGTACGAGCCGGCCACAGTACTGAATGTATCGATAAACTGCGATGTCACAAAAAGGGCGGCAATGCTTACGTTCCAAGCAACCATAAATGCCCAATACACCCGGTACCATCGCCGGTTCACCTGATACTGAAAAAAATCGGTCATCATACCTCTTAGTAGTGTAGCGCTTATGGCTAGGTTTTGCCTAGGTTAAAGTGTCTTGTTATATATAGTGGCTCGCTTGACTTAGTCTCGGAGCGCCGGCGGAAGCAGATCGTCAAAGTTCTGCGGCTGGGTGTAGTTTTCTTGGTTTAATGCGTATAAACCAATTTCCTGCTGGATAGCATCGGGCAGCCACGCTTGGGGCACACGCATTGTTTCAAGGTCCTGGTGCGCCAGAATTGCTTTGGCGATGTCGCTTGCTTGACCCGCAACATCGTGGTCCCTTTTGTAGAAATTACGATAAACGACGTTAGTACCCTCCGGGTTGTAGGTGACTGCGCTTGCGCCAAGGAGTTTGCCGCTGTCACTTAAGATTACAGTGGTTTCATATTCTTGCTGGCTCAAACCAACCGCCTCATCAAGTGCGGGCGGTATGGCATATACTGCTTCGCCACCAAGCGGCCCATGGAGGTATGCGAAAAGCATTGAGAGTGTGCGCCAATAGGCACTTTTTGGGTGGGGCGGGTGGAGACTTGTGCGCTCTTGGCTTGTCGCCGTGCTGGTGGCATGCAATTGTATGTAACGATGGCCTTCGTTTGTGGCGAATCGCTTTTGGCTTAAGCTGTGGCTCAAGGAGTGTCGCGTTTCCCCTGCTTCTATCAAACTCTGGTATGCTGTTTGAAAATCGCCAGTATGGGCAGCCTGCCGTAAGCGCGTGTCGGTAAAAGTGCCGAGTGAACGAAACGCTAGCTTCACTACAGTCAAATTCTTATTGTCAGAATTGTTGAGTATCTCTTGCTCCCAGCTCTCTAATCTTGCCTCGGACTCTGGGTAATCGCATGTTTCAACAGGGCTCATAGCACCATTGTAATATATAGACCAAGTATTTTGCTACACTATTATATGATAAATTTGAATCGTTGTAGAAACTACTCAATGCTTATGCTGGAGGTCTCTTTTAATGTCTTCAGCGGCGCCTAAAATACCCTGCTCCCAGTCTGAGAATTTGAAAATTCGTGGTTTGCTTTCGGGTGCGTCGGGCGCGGCATGTTGAAAAGCTGCAGGCAATTCATCGGCAGGCATTTTTTCGGGTCGGGCAATTGCCCGGTTGAAGCGCATAGCCGCAATTATGTCGTCTCGTCTTGGAATGTACCACGCCCGTGTATAAATCGTCTGGATTTCGGCCCTTGTTGAAATTTGGCCAAGCAGATGAAAACTTATCCCAAGCATGTTTGCTTCGGCACGACGTTCCTCTTTCCATGTGTCGATTTGAGGGTTAGGTGAAAGGAATGGCCTGAAGGTTTTGGTGGTTTTTGCCCGGGTATCGTGTAGCGACTCTACTATCGGTTCGCTGGCGACAGCCAAACGAACGTTGGCGATGCCTTTTTCACCGGCAAATGGACGCAATGCTTCATATAACGGCTCTTTTCCTGGCTGCAGCGTACTAAGATCGACAGAATCCTGAAACGTGAGATACGCAAGTTGCAGGCCCATAACTGCCCGCTCAAAGCTTGCAAGTGGCGGTTTGGCAGGATTTGGGAATTCGATAATAGTACCGGCTGCAAGTTCGGGTATTTCAATCATGTATGGCTCCAGAGTTAACAGATTTTCACAATACTGTATATACCCGGTGTTGTCAATTTCGTTTGGAGCCGCCTCGGCGGATTAAAAGGGTGTAGGCTGTTATTTGGGGTTCATGCGGCCACCGGAATATGGGTTGTCAAGCGCATGTTGAAGCACGAGGTAAGCGACCGCATTGGATTCTTTTCTCAGGTATCGAACAGCTTGCTTGCCGCTTTTAGCGTTAGCCAAGTTGATGGCATGGGAGCGCTTGTGGGTGTCCTCGGCATGGCGCGTAAATAAGACAATATCTAAAATGCTTTGGCCGATAATTCCCCTGCCTGTCGAGCGCATGTCGACAATGGCGCTCAACCGCACCAAGCTGTTCCGGTCAATTTGGCTACCATATTTGAGCGAGTCGATATACGCGTCATCAACAGGCAAAATAACGACGCGCGGTTTTTCCAGTTTGCCGTAAAATTCCTCGGGAATCACCTTTTTGGCTGGCGACTCGCTCCCTTCAATTTCCACCGATTCCCATACATTGCCTAAGGCTGGCCCATACAGCTCTGTGGCCTTGGCGTCAAGCTGCGCCAGTGCCGAGAAAACAACAGTGTTTATGTCTTCAATCTTTTCTACGCTGATTGTTTCACCCGGTTCAAGTGCCGCGCTAAATGTATATGGATTGTCTTCGGTAAGCACTTCTTTTGCATATGCCCGCATTTCTAATTCGCGTTCCGTAAGAGACGGTTCCGAAGGTTGTTCTTGGGGGGCTTTAATTTGTGCCGCTGCGATCTTAGCGGCTTTGGCGGCAAGGCTACGGTCAAAGATATGCGGGTGGTAAATGAATGTAGCTGCGATACTCGTTCGAGGGATCTGAGGATATTGCTGGTAGGCGGCGCGTAATTCATCTACATTGCGCGTAAGTAGCGGCCGCTTTGCGCGCATATTGTACTGCTGAAGCGTTTCCCAGGGTAGAGCAGCTATGAATGCCTGCCACTCGCTATACATAGTTTGAAGGATTGCGTCCCGCTGGTGCCAGGGTAAGCTATGGGTACTAATTGGTACATCTGGGGATGGCAGCTCATATTGTGCAGATTGTAAGGCCATGCGGGCAGTCATGCCGTACAGGCTGTAGGCGTGGTTTATAAAACCATTTTCGACCTGGTAACCAAAGGGCGGCCAGGACTGGCCTAGTACCTCCGACCAATTATTTGTTGACCATTCGTCAGAACCTAAACTTAGTTTCCGGTGCGGCAGGATATATCTAATATCGCCGGCAAAGGTTAAGGCATGTACTTTGACGATACTCGTTATGTTACTTGGGTCGTCAAGGCTATATACATCAGACTGGTGCTTATCATGCTCATTTTGTTGGATATAATCCCGGATTGTCTGTAAGTACGCTGCCGGCTGAGTGGGGTCAAGCCGTTCAATGGTTTGCGCTAGCCGCTGCACCCTGTAAGCTTTTCTGAGGTCTGCTTTGGCAGCCGCGACTTTCTCTTCACAGATTCGGGCTGCTTGAACAGAGGTATATTTGCCAAGGTCCGGCAACACAAATTGGTCGGGTATTTCTTGGCTTGACGATGGGTCTTCCTGAGCAATCTGCCTGATATGTTCTATGGGTACCAACAGTTGGCCGCTTTCAAATTCGGCGCCAGCATTAACAAGGGCGATGTTGCTTAAGATACGCTTCGTATCTTGGTAGTATCTGATTTCTTCGGCACGCTGCTCGTACATGTGAATACCATACCACAACAGTTACAACAACACTATATTATTGTATAGGTATACTCTACTCTAAAAGTATAAGTGGGTGCTTCCTGCGGTCTTTGTAAATTCTTTTCGCGGGAACCCGCACGTTAATGTAAACTTTAGGTGAAGTGGATAATCGCGCTGGCTATATCGAGTAGTTCCTGGTTTTGCTTGGCACGCCGGTGTAATCGTTCTTCAAAGGTGAGGCCGGTTGCGTCTCTTGCGCGGAGGTCTATGACTCCGGCTTTTACTGCGGCGCGTTTGTACGCTTCGAGCTTACGAGGGTGTGGCGTCACGAAAGCGTGGCGTGTTACTTTTTCTTCTTTGCCGTCAGTGAGTTCAATAGTGTCGTACGCCCCTATAAACTCAGCCCCGTCGTTGGCGGCTCCGCTTAGCGATGCGTCATTTTCTTTACGGATTGACGTGAATAGAGCTAGCGGTTCCTCTGTAAAGCTGTTCAGTTCGGGGCGGTCGAAAAGCACATGTTGCCGTGCTAGCCGTAACCATTTCGATACTCTTTGGTCGCGTGCCGCAGGGTGCATCGCAATCCAGCCTTTGTCACAATGAGGCCACGGCGTGCGAGCATCTGCTTCTTCGCGTACCCGGCACATGCCCAGAAAACATGTGCCATCTTCGTTTGTCGCCGCCAAAAACAAGCCATCCGGCTTTTGCTGGTTGCTCCGCACGACGTCAAGCCACGGCCGGTCTATTATCTGACTTTTAAAAACGGGGCTTAAGTGTTGTGTCGTGTCTTGGCCAATAAGCCCGGCTTTCTCTAAAACCTCATCAGAGATATACTCAAAACGTATGACTGTTGGTTCGGCAATAGGATCGCGGCCGGGTAATTGCAAACCGGCCGGTGCTTCGAGGCGTAGGCCCTCAATAAGTGGCATCTTAGCTCCTTTATGTAAATGATAATAGTATAGGCCTATAGGCCGCAGCTGCTGAAGTAACAAAATATAAACGCTATTGCCATAAATTGCAACTTCATTTATGGATAGTTAGTATGAGTCTATAGTGCCGTCCGGCCGGTGAATCTTGACCGTTCCGTCCCCGCTAAACATGTATATATCGTGCGGGCCAAGCTGCTCAACGGTTAATTGGTTAGTAACACGATTTGCGAAATCTCCTAATGCCGTATCGGGCGGTTGCTGGAAGCCAAGCATTCCTATATCTTTATGCCACATTTCCCAGTCGCCATAGCTGGCTGTCTCGTAGCCTATGGCTGCAAGCGCAAAGCGCGCTTCGGGGTTGTCTGCTTCGAACACAGCGGCCTCATTGCCATCTGTGCCTTTGATATACCAAAAGTCTTCCCGCGTAAATTGGTTATAGAGGCGAATACGCCGTGCCATCTCTGGCCAGTCTGTGCGAAGCTGGCCTTGTAATGCAGCCTCGTTGGCGTCAAGCCAGCTGCCATCAAGCTGCCAGCCGTTTATGAAACGCTTATTTGCTAGAAACCGATGTTCCCATTTTTGCACAACTGGTTCTGGTAAAAGCGCTGCTTCATCTAAAAGCGCCGAGGTTTGGCGATAAGACGTATCTTCAGAGTAAGGCTCGCTCGCAACTGCCTTAGCGCGCTCAATCCATGCAACTAGTTCCGGAGAGAACTTTGCTGCCATGCGCTGCGAAACTTCGGCAAGCCCCTGCTCGCCTAAACCCGTGTCGGTAATCTCCCCGTAGGCAAATTTGTATTCATCTGGTGGTTGCATAGCAAATAGTGAGGCCGGCCCGTCGGTTATGAGCTCATCCATAGTTACCCCTGGGCCGCTATGGCGCAAATATGTCACATGCAAAGAGTCGCTTTGCGAAGCGACACCCTCTTTTTCTGAATCTTTGGTGCCACACCAAACATCTATAGCGTATCCATCTGAAAATGCGTGAATGAAGCCCACGACGCGGCGTGCGATTGTAGAAGTAGCCTCATTGGCTAAACACTCGGATAGGTCTTCAAGGCTTGCCCGCCCCGGAAATTCGTCAGGATCGTACAGATGCTCAGGCATAATCAATATATTTTAACATATAATCTGTATATGTATAGAGATAGGCGTTACCTTGAAGCTAAGCGCAACGTGTTACCAGCATGGTTGCGCCCAGGCTAGTGTCGCTGCCTGCGTCGCACTGTACCGTTACCGTAATGTTGTCGGTAGGCCGTAAATACAACGTGACTGTGAGCGTATGAATGGTAGTGCCAGTACCCGCACCCGTACAAGAGCGTTGGTCGCTAACAAGAAACAAGCATTCGGTAAAAATTTGGATAAACCGCGTGCCAGGCTTGCCGGTATCTGACCAATCCGCCGTAGCCGTTATGCTGTACACGCCAGCTTCGTTAATTTTTACCTGCGTTGGGTTGCCACTGTCAAAACTAAGGCTTGTACCTTGTGTTACTGTCGTGCTGCCCCATGGAATACTCGTATAGGTTGTATCGACTGCGGTCATGCTGCTGAGGCGCACACCAATATAATCGCCAATTCCAGGTAGCTGGACAGCCGGAACTTTGCTTGTGCTGTCTAGGCTGGCGTATCCGTTAGCCGCACCTTTATTGGTAGTCTGCTCGGCGCTAGCAATGGTGGCGGCATCTTGCAGGGTACCAGTGGCTGTGTGCGCGACACTTAAGAAATCATTGAGGACAGTACCCCAGTTGCCGTCATCACTGCCTGGTGTAGGTAATCGCGCCATGCCCCCGTCCCCTATTTAGCTTAAGCTTATTATAGCTCGCCTGCCGCAAAAACCAAAGTTTGTGTTACTGATTATTTTATGCCATATTTTGCGCGCGAACGCATAATATTCTGATGCCATCTTTGTAGTGAGCGTTGGTATGAACGGATTTCTTGAGCATAAACGTCTTCTGTGCGGGTTTTGGGCGTAACTCTATGCTCGTTACCCTGTTTCTCTAAGTGCTCGTTAAGCAGTTTAGCAGCGTCTTCAGGGGTAAAGGTAGCTAACGCAGTTTTGGCAATGCCGTGTATGCCTTCAAAAATGTGCTTTGCGTCTACGCCCATAAACCGGTAGACGTCATTGGTTGCAATACCGATTGTTTCGCCTAAGTTGTAGCCGAATTCTTCTCCTACGAATTGGTACGTTTCTGCTGTGCTGGCGCTATCCAGCCTGCGTTTGTCATAGTTGTCGTCGCCTAATACCGGCAAGCCCAAGTTTACAGGTGCTTCAACCCAGTATATAGGTGTACTATTGTCAGAGAATAATGACACCTTGCCACCCCTGTTGCCGCGAGCGTCTGTTTCTGCAGATTTGTCCATAATTTCATATGGCTGGTGTGCGGCTGCAGGATAAAAATGGTCGACCATTGCGCGCATGGCACCAGACTCGGTTTTGCCATATTTTTCGTAATCGAGCCCCGGGAAAAGCTTTTCCATGCTTACCAATTCATCGTCGTATAAGTTACGCCGAATGCCGACAAGCACCAAGCTTTTTGCACCTAAACTTTGAGCACGAAGCAGGCGCGCAGCCGTTGCCTCTACCTTAGCGCCAGGCACAACTGCGGTATAGGGCGTAAAGTCTGGAGTTACGGTGCCCCTCTGCCCTAGCTGTGTAGATGCTAGCTCAAAAGCTTCTTGTCGCTCTTCACTAGACCTGATCATTTCCCTTAGGGCGAGGTTTGGCTGCGCATTGTCCCTGGAACCGCCGTAGCGCGAATCAAAACCGGCAACCATGCCTTCCATAACCGCTAACTTTTCGTCTGGGTCATCCGGCATGGAATATCCAAAGACGCCTTCTGTCATTGTCTGCCAGCCAGGGTTGCTAAGTTCTTCGGCTAAAGCTGCTTCTGACGCCTCGAGGCGGTGTTCAGGAATATAAACGGTATTGTGTTGTAACATAGGGGTCCTTTAGGTTAATGCTCTTTTTGCTAATTATAAAACGTAACATGGGTATTGGCAAATACTACGGTTAAATGGCAGTATGCTATGGTTTTGCCCACAAAGGTATTAATCGGCGCTCACGCAGGTCAGCGAATAGTTTTATAATGCGCTCCTCGTCGCCTTTAGCTGCCGACTTCTCTCCGGGCGCGGTCAAAGGCTCTACCAGCTTTGCCCCTTGCCAGCACATAATTGCCCGGGCGAGCATAAAGTGTGGCCATAGTTGCTGTTCGTATGGTGATAGTTCCCGATGTTGTTGGTACGTGGCCATATACTGCATAATCGGCTCTATATCGCCCCCTTTGGCAGCATACAAGCCCCACAGCGACATACCCAGGCAAAGCAAAGGTGATGTGTATTCTGTCTCGTTTATGTCGACAAGACCGCTTGGCCGTTCACCTTTAAACATGACGTCTCCCATCCAGAAGCTCGTGGGCACAACTCCTTGCGGGAGTCTCTGAAAAGCCGCATCGGTGACTCGAAGTATGTCTTTCCAAGTTTCCGGCATTTGCCTAAGTATCTCCGGAGTCTGGCGTGTAAATCGATCCATATATCCTTGAGTGTCCATAATTTTCAGGCTATCATCAACCTCGGCTAACCTCAGTAATGCAGGATCCCGAAAATGGCCATGCACTTTGGCGTGCAGTTCCGCTAAGCGGCTCGTTGCAGTGGGCGAGATGTCACTCCCTAGCCTAGCACCAGGAATAAAGCGCGCCAGGATAGCAGGGTTACTGACTGTCTCAGTTTCAGTTTCATTTTCATGCCAGGCCACAACTGCGTTCTGGTCGCCCGTTCGGTTCGAAGTAATTGTGGGCAAGTAGCTTTGCACCGCTATACGCTCCTCGGCACCATCAATCTGGATGTTGGCAGTGTTGAGCACTTTGCTCAGCTCATACGCCAAGCGTAATTGCTTAAACGTAATTGAATCGGGAAACGCTTTTAGAACAAAGCGCTCCCAATTTGCGGCTTCAGTTTCCGGTGTATCATCGTACAATGGCGTGGGAACGGCCTCTTGAGTATAGCACTTTGCGTCCGATTTCTCACCTATATTGGCAAAGTTAGGGCCGCGCATTTACCGAAGTTGCCTCGCCATAAAGCCATGTATACTATAAGGATGACTAAAATTGTTGCTGTTTGCTTTGACGTTGGTGAAACGATTGTAGATGAGACACGCGAGTATGGCACGTGGGCCGATTGGCTGGATGTGCCACGCCACACCTTTTCGGCGGTTTTTGGTGCTGTGCTGGCTCGCGGAGGCGATTACCGTGAAGCCTTCAAATATTTTGACCCGGAATTCGACCTAAAAAAGGAACGCGAAAAACGTGCCCAAGCCGGCAAGCCGGAAACGTTTGGCGAAGACGATGTATACCCCGATAGCCGCACTTGCCTGGCGGCTTTGCAAAAACAAGGTTTGCATGTTGCGCTGGCAGGCAACCAAACGGCGCGCGCCGAGGGTATTTTGCGGTCCCTTGCGTTGCCCGTAGATACTATCGGGACATCCGACAGCTGGGGAGTTGAAAAACCCTCACCTGCCTTCTTTGCCCGTATTGCCCAAGAACTAAAATGCTTACCAGAGGAAATTCTGTACGTTGGCGACCGGCTAGATAATGACATTGGCCCAGCTCAAAAAGCGGGTATGCAGACGGCGCTTATCCGTCGCGGGCCGTGGGGGTACATCCTTAAAGAACCCGCTATTGAAAAGCAGTGCTTGTTTATATTAGACACTCTGGCGCAACTCCCTGAGCTTGTTACAGCGTATAATGCCAAGCCATAAAACTACAGAAAACTAATACCAACCGCTAGGCGGCGTGTGACCGGGCGGTAACAAAACTAGCGCTTGGCCATCTTGGTCACGCTTCGTTGGCGTTTTAACAAATATGGTTACGAGGTCGCCATTAGCCTCAATTAGCAAAAACCTTACAACATGTCGCAAAAATTAGGCCGCCCAATCGGAGACTATTTGCATATACCGAGCCGTGCAGATTGTTAGCAAGCGTTCGTCAATATATTCGTTAGGCGCATGAATGACAGCTTTGTCGCCGGGGCCGCAAATAACTGCCGGAATTCCTGCTTGCGTAAAAAATTGCTGATCAGTTGCGCCCTGCGTAACTTGTACTTCAGTTTGTTTTGCTAAATTCATTACGACCTTAGCGATGTTCTCATCAGGGCTGCAGAAACCTGCCGGGCAAGGATATAAAATCTTCGCCTCCCCTCCATATGCCTTGACCCACCCTTCGATCTTTTGCTGAAATTTTGCATGGAACGCGGGCACGGTCCGTACGTCTAAGGTCACAGTTGTTTCTGTTGGAATCTGGTTCATAGCCCCGGTGCCAGCTTGTAGTGCCGTTACGGCTATACCAACTCCGCCAAGAGTGACGTCGGTGTAGCGTTTGTTCCAGCTTTCTTTTTGCTTTTCGATTGAGGCAATAAAACTATGCGCCTTATACACGGATTGATCAGTTGGCTTAGGTGGCCTAGAAGCGTGCCCGCCGTTGCCATGGAACGTAACTTTTACAAAAGCATTTCCACGGTGCCCCAGTACGGCACCAAGTTTTGTAGACTCACCAATAATCGCCGCAACCTTATCGTACATTTTCAAATGGGGTTTTAAATAATTGAGCGTACTGTTTGTGCCATCGCCTGTTGTTTCTTCCTCGACAACGAACATGCAATACAGGTCGCATGCTGGTTGCATTGCAGCATAGTTGGCGGCCATCTCCATCATGGCGGCAACCGCGCCTTTCATGTCGCTCGTACCAAGGCCGTATAGCTTGCCATCTTTATTGGTTAGGTGCAAAGGGTCGGTCTGCCAATTATTGCGCTCACCTATTTTTACTGTATCAATGTGGCCATTAAAAATGAGGCACTTTTTTCGGTCGTTGCCAGGAATATGTACCAACACATTATTGCCAATGCGTGTTACCCGGTGGGTAGTGTGTTGCCTGGCCCAAAAGTCAATGTAGTCGGCAATTTCTTTCTCGTTGCCGGATTCAGATAATAGAGCTACTAGCCCGCTAAGGATTTCGATTGTTTTCACTTACTAACTATAGCATTTACTGCTAGCGGAGAGGATGCTTCTGGCGCTTATACCCTCTTGATCGTTATGCAATTATGCTGCTTAGCTTAAAAATCCCTTCTTTGTTAAGGTGAAACCCAATAATCAAAGTACTTTTCAGCCTAGGTTTTGTTCCCGTTTTGTTCTATAGTATAACCATAACCTATAATGGCTTAGATTTATAGAATGTTACATACTTACGAATTTGAAGATACCAGTTTTTTGAAAGTTAACTGCCCCGTAGCCGCCAACTAGATTAGTTTTGTCATGAATCCAAATACCGTAACCTACGACCACCCCGCCCCTCCATTTTGGGAAAAATTAGTCCAGTATTCCCATGGGTTGCTTGACGAGTCCGACCCTACGCAACGGACGGCAACTATGTCAGAGGCAATCTTTGAGCGGCTTGAAGGCTTTGACGGCGATATGCTTGACGAACACCGTTATTATGGGCTCGGCCTGATTATGTGCGGTGTTGCCAAGCGACTACAAGAAGACTCCGCGCTGTGTGATACTGCAATTCGTGAGAGTGGCAAGGACTTGTATACCCTTTGGTCGCTAGCTGGTAGACGAGGACGGGAGAGCTTGCAGCCTAGGGATGCCACAATAGCAAACCCCATGTTTACCCTTAGGAATGTCGGCGTCGAAGCTGGCAAAACGCTATCCCCTGAGGTGCAATTTTTAAATGACGCACTGTTCGTTACTGCTGTTAAAAGACAGAAACTTCTGCAATTATCAAGGCCTATGGACAAGTACGTCGGCATGGAGGACTACCTTCACAATGATGGCAGCATTAAGCCAAATATCGCCGGCCAGTTAGTAGGTGGCAACTTGATTGCAGCAGCCAGCGGAGTATTCCGGGTTGCTTTGGAAAAACGCGTCGCTTACCTCGACCAGCATGGGCCAGCACCAGAGTATGGCCCGCGGACCGTGGCCGAAATTATGAGAGAAGGCGAAGTCGAGGTAGAAGACCTCGTAAGAATTGGCATGGGATGTGCTGTCTTGCGCCTTGATGAATTTGGGCTTAACGCGGCTAGTCCGTATGTTAGCACCAACGACACCGGAAAGTTAGTTTTCCTTCATGGCAACATGGCGCCTGCTGCTAACCTTGAGCCTGCCGAACTAAGCGTGAGTCAGCCAGCGGTGCTGCACAAGGGGCGAATCGGATGCCCTGTAATTTTCGTCGAAGGGCTTATGGCTACAATCTTTAAATTAACTACTGGGATTGTCCTCGAGGCGGACCGTTTGGCAGTTGAAAACTACCGTGTAGCGGTTGAACACTACCGTGATCAGCTCGACGAACCCAACGACCCTTTAGAGCGGTATAAAAAATATCATCGCAAACCAGACAGCTTTGACGAAGGTTGAGCCTTGCGGCAGGTTAGCTATCATCCCTAGTAGTCGCGGGCAGCTGGCCAGGTCCCGCACGCCAACTCGCATGGCACAGTTTGTACCAGATACTTATATCAATATCTTGCGGTAATAGTGAGGCGACGGCTTGAGCGAGCTCAGTACTATATTCTTCTAGGTGCGGCTTACGCGCTTCAAAATTACGCGCTTCAATTTCAATGTGGAGATCGTGCATACCAGTATCCAACTCTGAAGCTTGGTCAAATCGTAGTTTAACCATTTCATGAGTGATGGTAATTGCCTGGCCCTGGTTGTTTTCGCATGTCAGCTGCCTTGCGAGCACTTCGCGCAGTACTGGTACTAGTGGTGCGAGTTCAGTTTGCTTTATTTTTGCTTTATATCGGATATTTACAACTGGCATTAACTTATATTACCCCAAGTTTGCAAGCCGGACAAGTTTGGTATGGCTGTGAGTTTCCCTTGTAGTAACGAAGCCGCATTCTCATGCAAGTAATATATGTTAAGCTGTACTTATGCATTATTTACGACAACTTAACACAAGTACTCGAGTCCTTATTGCCGAAATCAGCTTTTTAGTACTGGCGGCGAGCTTATTAACGGTTCTACACTTTCCGAAGTTTCTGCCCACGAATGTCTATTTGTTTTTACATATTACAGGAGCTGTCTTGTTTATCGGCAATGTCGTAGTTACTGGCGTATGGATGGTATGGGCCGAGCGCACCAAAGATACACGGGTCATTGCCTTTGCGACTCGTGCTGTAAGTTGGGCGGACGCATTTTTTACCGGCCCTGGCGTTGTCCTACTTCTATTGAGCGGCCTGCTTATGGCTCCTAACTGTGACGAATGTACCCAGGGTTTTGCGACGCATTGGATTATAGCAGGTCTGGCGTTGTTCGGTATCTCCGGTGCGCTGTGGCTCGTGCTGCTCATATACCAAAATACGCTGCTTAAAAGTTTGTCTAGTAACCCTAGCAAGTTCTATAAGACACTCCACCGCTGGTACTTTGTGGGCATTCTTAACACGGTTATACCGTTGGTTATTCTAGCCATCATGGCGACGAAGCCGGCGTTTTAAAGTTTTGTCAGACGTCATAAAAACATGCTTTTTGCGCTGCGCGCCATCATGCACTCGGTGCGGCCTTAGCGGTAAGTAAGAATGCCAATAAGGATGGCTAGCTCGATTATTTCATAAAGTATCGAGGTGATAACCAGGGGTCTGATCTTTTTATGTAGTGCATAGATAATCCATACCAGGTTATCTATGCAAAAGAATCCCCACGTCCATAGCGATACGTCTTGTGCGCTATGCCTACTGTAAATTTCGACGGCTTGGGGCAATTCAAAAAGTGGCGTGGCAAATGTAAAAAAATACACGAAATAGTCCAGCGGCTCGCGCACTTTCTTTTTGTGGAGTATGTTATTCTCATTTTTTGCCATACGCTTATATAGTATAGCAATCTCTGCACCAACGTGAGGGTTTGACTTTTTAATTAGGGTTTGTTTCGGCTTGTAGTGCTTTGTAGGTATCCGGCCAAATGGCCTTGAAAGTATCGGGCCACACGGAGCCGGCAGACGGGACAAGCTCATCTGGCATAGAATGCATTTTCTTTATAAGCTCATCAATAGTAAACCATTTTATTCCCGCTACTTCGTGTGGGTCGATATGGATAAGCTCTGTTTTTGCCTTGGGAATGGTAGTGGCGTAGATACCGAACTTGCGCACTTCCCCGTCCGGATGTTTGTAATCTTTCTCAAGCAAGAATCGAGGGACATAATGAGTGGTCTTTAAAGACAGCTCCTCTTCGACCTCACGCACAAGCGCCTCACTAAAACTTTCGCCTTGTTCGAGCTTGCCAGTGACGGCCGGTCCCCAAACTCCAGGGTCTTGCAGCTTATTTAACGCACGTTGTGCGAGCAGTATTTCATTTTTTTCATTAAGAATCCATAGGACAGCAACTTTGATCATAGTGGTAACCCTCCTTCTCTTTACCATAGAATACCAGAAATATACTTTTAAGTCCCTCCGCCTTAAGGATTGTTGAAGAACCAAAACAAAAGAACACGCCGGTTAAGGGCGTGTTCTTTTAAGGCCAGTAGCTGGTCTATTACATTTGTGCCAGCTCGTAGATACGCGCTTCGCAGCCGTCGTTATTGGCTATTGGGCTTTGCTTTACCATTGCTATGGCATCGTCGCGGCTGTCTGCCTTGATGATGTAGTATCCAACGACGGTGTCGTCGGTGGCATCACTGGCGTTACCGCCGCGAACCACAGTTTTACTAGCGACCGGATTACCGCCATCAACAAGGTGCTCACCTACTACTTCACTGTAGTAAGTTTTCCATTCTTCGAGGGTTCCGGTTGCTGTAACGTCGTTACTGTGGCCGACGATAAGATAGTTTTTCATAGTTTCTCCTTGTTATTTTACTACTTTGAAAAGGACATCCATGAATGCGTTTTTTTGGGCGCTCAACTTCAATTGTTACTTCATGGCCGTCCCTTCAAAGTGTTGGTGCGGCTTGGTTGCCTATCTTTTTTGTTAGTCATACCAGCGATGTAGTTATCGAGCGTTTCATCGTCGTGCCCGTATTCTAAGTGATAGGCCATAATCCAGCTTTGCGCCGCGGCGAGCGAAGCGCGTTTGATAGCCACAAAGTTCACCCGGCCAGCTTTGCGCCGCTGAAGCAGCCCGGCATCTTCAAGTGCACGAATGTGCCGGTGGATTGACGGCAGCGAAAGCTTATGTTCTTCAGCCAGCTGGCTAACTGTTGCTGGCCGATATGACAGCGTACGTAGTATCGCGCGGCGCTTTTCGTTGCCAAGGGCGAGAAATACGGCATCGAGTATTGCTGGATCGTCTTTACTTAACATATAGGTTAACTATAATGCGAAAACCCACCTATTGCAAGTTTTTCTACGGCTACCTGCTATTTTAGTAAGGGGAAAACCTTATATGTTGCCCATAGCCAGCACACCGCTTGCGTATATCGTTCGTATATCCCGTTCTATAACCGGGTTGCTCAACGGGTCGGCGAGCTCTTGTAGGCCCTGCCCGAACATATCTGTCAGGTGATCGTACGTCAGGGCGTAGCTCCCTACGACCCGCACTGCTGTTTGCGAGCGGAACCCGTCGGGTCCCGAATATATCTCTTGTGACTCAAAGCTATCTTCTTTAACCGAATGGATATAGCCTACTACGCCGTCCTGCCTCTCTGCTAATTCTGCGGCTAATCGCTTAACTTCCGGGCTTACTCCCGTAAACAGTTCCCTATTGTCGGCGTCCCAGAGAGCTGCAACCTGGCCTCCGAAACCATGGTTTGGAGTGTAGATCCGTGCCACATCCCGAAGCGCTAACAGGCTGGCAAACTGAGGGTTAGAAGATAGGACACCGCGGACGATACCACGTGCAGCTACCAAATCAGGAACCCCTTTATAGCTTTGCGATTCAGAGTGCGGCCTAATCAGCGACCCCACGGGAACTTCTTTAGCCAGGCCAACTACCACTTCCGACATACTTCTTTTAGTCATAAAACCATCCTTTTATTTAATGCGCCACTACGTTTATTGCCAGGCAATCGGTACCTGTCTTGCGCTTATTGTACAGTGAACATGGTACCCATCTATATATTATAAAACGCAAAAACACGGACGCCAGACAAAGTTGTTTGGATAAACTTATGCCAAAAAGCACGGTGTATAAGCAGGCCTTCTTTAGCGACTCCCCTATTGCGCCATACGGTTACGGAATTCGGTCGCGTCATAATAGACGGTGAATGAAACTATCTTGCCGTCTGCCAATTCCCATACTTCCGCATCAGTTTGATAGAATTTTGTGCCTTGCGGCGATACATAATCGTAGCTTACGATAGCACAGACAGTGTTGCCCTCTACGAAAAGCTGCCGTATATTTATTTTTTCTACAGCCTGCAAAAAAGTAGTGTACGTTTTAATAAACGTCTCCTTACCTTCGAATTTCTTTTCGGCACCAACCGAAAAACTGACATTATCCCCCAGGCATTCCTGCCATTGGTTTTCCTTCTTAGCAGCGCTGGTGTAGAAGGTTTTTATAATGTCTTTTACAGTCTCGTCCATGATCTCGCTCCTAATATTACGTCCTATTTAATTGTAGACGCAGTAGCTTTACCCGCAAAGGGTAGGCTGTAAATAAAGGGCGGCTTGGGCATGGCTGTGAAAGCCTCCAGATGGAACATTTTTTTTGGACGCAGTGCAGCGGTTAAGGTGCTTGGCTTGAAGCATCCCAAGTGGATCGGTAGACGCTGTACCTTGCTATCATGCTAGCTTATGTTACAGTATGTTCCATGTCTTACGAGAACTCTACTTCTGTGGTTACCCAATCATTTTATAATGTCCCGGTTGACGGCAGACCTACAAATGGATCGGCGGAGCTTCTAAATTTATCTGAACACCCGTTACTCGACGATTACGAACCGGCCTTTAGGCCTCTCGTACTATCAGGGTTAGCTGCCATACATTGGGCTGGCCAACAGAACCCCGATCTGCTAAGCGTACCACCCCTAAATGACCAATCATACCCTCCAATTCATCCCGAGTTTGTAAGGCAGGCGGCTACACTCAACGAAAAGGGCGCGCTTGCTGCCCAAGCGGGTGCGGCCATACTTGCCGTAACGCTCGCCTACCAAACGTGGATGCACGCTACTGGCGCCGAACCCAGGACAACCTCTATTAAATACCAGCAGCATGAAACGAGTGTAAAACAAGATGTCGACGGCTGGGCCGCCCAATGGGCAGCTGGCGATATCTTATATCATCCCGGCTTCGGGTGGGAAGTAGCAGACTTGTCGGCACAGCATGTGGTTAACAGTGGCTTGACAGGTGCGATCCGGCTGTCGGCCCGGGTTTTAAGGACGCCAGAAAACAATGGCTTAGAATCTCCTACTCCCCAGACAGAACAGTATTATTTCCTCAATCTATCCACCAGCTTCAACGATTCCCAAGCAGCCAGCCGGCCAGGCTGGGCGACCGCCAAGGTAGAAGCTGGCATGATTGACCAAGGGCGATTTGCTACTGTAGACGATGGTGCTGGCTTTGAGAGGCTCGCAAAATTGGCGCAGGTGCTAAATTCGCTTGTGCTTGGCGAGTCATATTTAGCAGACATGCCCTCTTCCGGCTACGTCTTTACTCCAGGACGTACACTTAACTAACCTCAGTGGGTGTGACGACTTTTAACAAAAAAGGCGCAGATATTACGGTGCGCTAATGTGAACAGTTAGCAGGCGTTAAAATAAAGTGAGTAAAGCATTGACCGCTACATTGGCAGGGTTAGCCCAAGGTAACTGACCGCCACCCAGCTTAGCTGCGAGCGCAAACTAACTTGGCTTCTAGCCAAATGGCGACGCCTTCGATTTAGCTAGATTTCATCCCTGGTCGGTTTTATATCCACCGTGGCCGTCTGTGCCCATTGTGTCTACTTCTTCCCATTCAACGACTTCGCGGCGAACAATAACACCCTGTGCAAGCGTTTCGCCTTTTTTAACTTCGACCGGCTGGTCTGTAAAATTCAGCAATTGAATTTTAAGTTCATCACTATCACCGCTATAAAAGGGATCAACTATGCCAACGCCATTTGCCAACATTAAGCCTCTTTTCCAAGGAATGCTACTACGAGCTACCAACATCAAAAAGCAGTCGGAGGGCGTTGCGATTACATTGTTGACAGCAATCAACGCCAACCCGTGGGGTGGAATTACCTTACTTTCACGACAGAAGAGGTCAAAACCGGCCACTTGGTTTTTAGGATACCGTGCTTGCGTTTTTGGGTCGGCTTCGTCAAATTCAGGAAGCGGCAACGACTTATCTATACGTTTAATTCTTATTTTAACCACGATACTCTCAATTATAATATAGATACCCTAAAAAAATGGTTGACGGTCACTCTCAAAGAATCAAAATCAAGTTAATAGTGGTGATCATAAAAGAAAAAGCCCTTACTCCTGGAACTCACTAACAGAGGCGACCAAAAACAACAAAAAACCTTCACGTACTGTGAAGGTTTTTATCACCCTGTCGAAGTGTTCGAAAATCTCTTTTGGTGACCCAGACGTCCCAAACGTAGAACACCCTATGGCCAAGTTTGGATTGAATGGTGGAGCAGTTTAGATCTATCGTAGGCTAGATGGCTTTTACGTCCCTATAGAGCTTTCGAAGTTGACCTTTGGGCATTTTCAGAAGCTGACCTGTGCCAGGATGGAGTTCCTCAAACTTTTAGTGACTGGTTTCCCGTTAGTTAATAAGCCCATCTCTTTGGTATGACCGATAAAAATCTTCGATTGATTTTTCCAGTTTATCTTCCAGCCCATAGTGCCGCGCAATGCCAAGTGTTGAGCGCAACACATCCTGGAGTTCTTTCACGAGATTCTCGTCATTTGCCTCACCATGCTTTTGACTTTTTATGCCCATGTTTTCTTTATGATTTACAGCTGAGGCGAGCTCACCACATTCTTCAGCAAGTCGTGAGACGCGCTGGAATGCTGAGTTTCCATTCGGGAAACGCTTATCAAGCGCTTCTACGATAGACTTGAGAGCAACAAAAGTTTCTAATTCTTGGTCGGCAATTGTATGAATCATAGTATTTTTATAGTAACATATGAGGTAGAAATTTGAGCGAAGCGATAATTGCAACTATTACTGGCATAAGCTTCAATAAGCCGATTGCAAATTTTGAAGAGGAAACTATTTTGGCCGTTGGTCATGGTGTCTTCGGACGTGCAATGGCGCGCCATTATAACGAGCAACCTTACACCGAGGAGTTTGATCGTGCTGCTCGCCAAGCAACAAACCTTGCAAATGGCGAAGTTATGCAGCTTTATCCTTCACCGGTAGAGATTCTACAGCCCTAAGAGAAAACTAAACTTTTGGAACACTGTTACAGAGGTGGATACAAAAAAGAAAAAGCTTCGGACAAAATCCGAAGCTTTTTCTGTAATCTGTTGAGTGCTCGAAAATCTCTTATGGTGACCCCTGCGGGAGTCGAACCCGCGATCTTCAGGATGAGAACCTGACGTCCTGGACCACTAGACGAAGGGGCCGTTTGTAACCGACTCGCCTATACTACCACAACAGGGGCGGAAGTTCAAATCGTCGGCGACGTCGCGAACACGCGCAGCGGTAGGAGCGAAAGTTTTTTAAGCACCGCAGCTCCCATACGCCATAGCCTTTTATTGCCAAGCCTGTTGCACCGAAGCTGCACTAAAGTGTTACACTGTATTTCTAAGACAAGACGCACAAATAATAAGATGTACAAAACTGAATTACCCACTTTTGACCGCAAGATGGACACGCTAAACTTACTTAGGGCGCAAGACTGCCGGATAATTGTGCCTTTTTTACTTTCGCCGTATGAGCCGTATATCCCCCACGGCATAATAAAAGCCGGGATATCGAAAATACCCGGAGTACCGAAACATGGTGAGATGCCATTTCGGCGCGGCTGGTTACGTGTGGAAAGAAATGCCGAAGCTGAAGCGATTGGCAAACATGCCGTGCGGCTTTGCTTACTAAACAATATTCAAGAAGGTTCACTCGAAGCCGCCGCCGAGCTGCCTTTCGGCGCAATAAAATACAATAATTTGATTGACCGTGTGCCTACCCCGACCCAAAAAACGCATGGTGTAATTTTAGAGAGTAGCGGTTACGCAGCTGGCCTACGGACATGGCGCGCCACCTTAACTACCGAGTCAGCCCTAACTGATTGGGACAAATATGGGTTTACTGAAGTGTTAAAGCAACTAACTGGCGAGATGTCCGATCGCTGGAATGGAACGTTCCGCACCGAATCCGGCAGATCCGCAGGCACAGTGTTTTTACATGATGCAGCAGCTGATGGCGCATAACCTTAACAGCGCGTTTATCTGTAGCTGGTCCCTTCTTCAATATCTTCAGGGCGGTTTCTTATACGTTGGTTCGATCTGCATGGCCAGCCACTTGACACAAAGAATGAGGCGCACTGCGACGAGCAAACTTTGTACAGCCGTACGCTGACACAGCCTAATGGTACAAGCATCGAGGTGGCTATGACTAACAGCGAAGCTGCCGTGCCTCGAACCTGGGATGTGGCTGCGCTTAACCGTGGCGGAGCCGGCCTCGATTATGACAGCGAAATGACTTGGTTCCAAGTGGAGAGCGTAATTGAATCAGCTCAGCATCAGCGTTAATCATGCATTGAGCTGCCTTTTTGATCTTTTGAAAGGCTCTATGCCTTATGGTACGGGTGTCCGGCGCTGATTGTACTGGCGCGGTACAGCGCTTCGGCTAACACTACCATCGCTAAATCGTGCGGAAACGTCAGCTTCGAAAAGCTCCAAGCCAAATCCATGGCGTTTTGCACGTCAGCTGGCAAACCTTCGGGGCCGCCGATTACAAAACAGGCTTCTTTGCCTTCAGGTGCCCGCTTATCTAAAAACGCGGCGAGTTCGGGACTGCTAAGCTGCTTACCTTCAATAATCAGTCCAATTTTGTAGGCATTGCCGCAGGCTTGCAAAATGTGCCCGGCGTCGTATGCGTACTTATCGGCCAAATGTGTGACTCGCACCTGGTGGTAACGGCCGAGGCGTTTTAGATACTCGCTCCAGCCAATTTTAGCGTAGCCAAGTTTTGGCTCGCCCACTGTGACAATATGCAACTTCATTTTATTGCCCACCTTTGCATAAAATGGCGATGTTGTGCTCGACACGCATTTTTGGTAATGTACCACCAAAGTAATCCTGGATAGCGCGCTCTACACCGGGCAGCGTTTCGCGGCCAAAATCATCGACTAATAATACGCCATTTTCATCGAGCACCGGCCACGTTAGCTTTAACGGATCCAAAATAGAACGGTAAAAGTCACCGTCTAAAAATGCAAATGCTAGCTGCTTAGGCACATCTTTTGGCGTGAGGTCGCTAAACCAACATTTATGGGTAATTGGCAACTGTAAGCCGGCAGCTTTAAACACTTTGGCAAAATCGGCTTTGGAAACGTATAGTTTGCCGGCACTAAAATCGATGCCTGCGGCGTTACTATCGTACGCGGTTTTTTCTGGTAAGCCGTCGAATGAATCGTACACATGGAATGATTTTTGGCTTTTATGTTGGTTGAGCAAACGACGCACGAACAAACTGGTGGTGCCGGCGTAACAGCCGAATTCGACGATGTCGCCGGGCGTACCGGCCTTTAAGACGTTTTCCAGTTCACGCCACACCACGGTAAGCCCCTCGCGTGTAATTTGGTCGGACAAAATCGGGTAGCCCCGGAATTGGTTACGAGGGTTGCTTGCTTTAAGGCGGTGATCTTCAAACGAATCGTGCATCATATTTATAATATATAACCTTTTATGAGTCTAACTTACCTCAGTGGGTTTTGGAACGCCGTGGCTCATGCTTTTTGAGTTTTTAACGTGGGCGGTCGGCAGCTCGCTCCAATTGGAAACGTAACGTGGCGAGCGGATGCCGTGTTTTGGCTGCCAGGTTTTGCTTAAATCGGCGGCAGCGTAATAAATGGTGCCGTTGCCGAGCCGTTGGTTAATACGGTCGATGGCGGCCATGCGGGCGGCGGCTTTATCGGCTAAATTTGGCTGCACGTAGCCAAATAAATCGGTTTGTAGGGCGCCCACCGGCACAAAATCGTACATGTACACGCCGAGCCGGTGGTACATCTGGCTGTCGCGCGCGAATTCGCTTAGCTTGTTCACGAGCAGCGTGATTATCAGGCCGGTGTCGTTGGTCGGCATATCGAGCTTAGCTTCCCGCACCCACCGCCGATAGCCCGGCTTGTGGCGATTAGTGTTGGCGAACACGCCAACCCGGTGCGCCAGCAAGTTTTCGTTACGCAACCGGTACGCGGCCGGTGCAGCCAGGCTGGCAATGGCAGCCTCTAAAACATACGTTTGGCTAGTGTCTTCGCCGAAAGTACGCGACCGCATGATACTTTTGGCGACTACGGCTTGTTGTTCAAGCGCATGGCAACTTATGCCGTTTAGCTCGCTCACCAGCTGCCGGCCGTGAATGCCCATGAGCTGTTGGGCGTGCCGGGGGCTTAGCCGCGCTACGTGCAGCGCCGTGCTCAGACCTTCGGCGCGTAATTTTGGCGCGAGCTGCCTGCCCACGCCCCAAATATCTTTGAGCGGGGTGTGTTGTAAGGCGTCGTCCCATTCAGGTTTGCCGAGGCCAATAAAACTGAACACGCCATGTAAGTCGGGCTGTTTTTTGGCAAGCTCGGTACCCAGTTTAGCGAGCGTTTTGCTGGATGCGATACCGATAGAAACCGGTACCCCGACTTCGCGCCAAATGCGCTGCCGCACGTGCTGTGCCCAGGCCTTGTAATCGGTAATCGGCAGCTCGCTGAGGTCTAAAAACGACTCGTCTACCGAATAGACCTCGATGCGCGGCGTAACCTCAATAAGAATTTGCGTAATGCGTTTGCTGATGTTGCCGTACAACTCAAAATTGGCCGAAAATTGCGTAATATTTTGCCGTTTAAAGGTGTCGCGGAACTGGAACGCCGGTGCGCCCATCGGAATACCCAGCGCCTTGCTTTCGTTGCTGCGTGCCACCACACAGCCATCATTACTGCTAAGTACGACCACTGGTTTGGCACTAAGGTCGGGCCGAAAAATACGCTCGCAACTAACGAAAAAATTGTTGCAATCTATGAGCGCGAAAATGGGTTTGGGCATACCTTAGCCGCCCTGTCTTTTATGGCTCTGTGTACTATTTTGGTGCGACTCGGCCGAGCTAGAAGTGCCATTGCCTTTTTCACCGCGGCCGCGCACAAACTGATGCACGGTTGCCGTGACGACGCCGAAAACTTCGCCGCCTTTAGGCACAGTTTTAAAATGTGACAGCTCAAATTCGCCGTGTGTTTCGTTCCACCAGGCGACAATATCGTTTGCATGCGGGCTTAAAGCGCGGTCAATTACGGCAATGTCGCCATCGAAAATACCAATCTCGTGCCAGTGGTTGCCAGCAATCCTGAATAAAAACGTGCTGGCTGGCCGCTGCACGAGCAATTGGTGGAGGTCGAGGTTGGCGAGCGTTTTATCGGCGGCCGGATTTGGGAAACCGGCGTGCACCGAAACACCGTCGGCTTGGTGGTTATCATTATTCATTGTCTAATAAGTATACGCCACCTTCGTGCAACTTCGGAACAGGTTGTTTTTACTCGGGCTTAAAAGAGAGAAAGTTGGCCGGACTTAGGCCCACCATCCCAGAGCTATAGTTTCTGGACTGGTAACAAGCTCACGCAACCCCTCTAATTCTTCGAGGCTGGTAGGATGGTTGTTAACTCCCATTTCTTCTTCGAGAGCATAATTTTCGGCGTAATCAAGGTCGATGCCTGCTGGCTTTGTTGCTTGGTCCCCACCATCCCATCGTCGCACTACGCCATCGGGGCGTCGGGAGTAATATATATGCTCGCGGCGTACCTGCCCGTCATTCACTTTTAGCTCGATACATTGTGGGCTAACGGTGAACCTATATGACTCGCGGCTACCTGCCAGTGAAGGCTCGGAGTCGGCGTATAAAAGCAAGTCAAGCTTATTTGCGAGGGGCGAATCCTTAATACCGAGGTGCGATAACATCAAGTCTTGTATTAACGAATCGTGAGCAGCGGCTACTAATTGCTGCTCTGCTTCTGAGACGTCAACGCTTCCTTGTTCAACTACAAAAGCTGGCAACTGCAAACGTTCTGACGAGGAATGTTCAAATTTCATAAAGCATATTATAACACATGTATACGTTATTACAATAATAATTGAACAATAGCCTATTACGTGACAAAGAGTCCAGGCTTTACCATAGTGATTTTTATACTTTTACGAAGGTAGAGCTTCTAAAAACTTGACCAGTTCGTGCGGGGTGATTTCGGCCTTAACCAGGTAACCGTCGGCTTGGCGCTCGATGTTTTCGCGGATGTCTTCACGCTGCTCTAAGTTGGTGGTGATAATAATTTTAGCGTGCAGGCGCGGCGTTTCGGTTTGGTCGCGCAGACGGCGTAGTACCTCGATGCCGGTGATCGAGGGGATCATCAGGTCGAGCAAAATAATGTCGAACTGGTCGCTTTGGGCGAGTTTTAGCCCGCGAAGGCCGTCAACCTCGACAGTAACCGTGTAGCCGGCATTGGTGAGTGCCCGCACATACAGTTCGCTAATGAAATGCTCATCTTCGATACACAGCACCTTTACACCGGTCGGCGCTTGGTGGATACCCGCGCTGGCCGGGTTATTTTGCTGGTTTTGTGGTTCGTTTTGGGTGATGTTGTTTGGTTCCATAATTGTTATCTCCGATACAGTGAGTGGTTTTTAATCCAGCCGTGGGCGCTGCGGACGATGTCTGCCGACTCATTATTGCTGGTTTTTTGAGTGTCTGCAACTTGGTCGTATGGCAAAAGTGTGAAGCCGAAGGTGCTGCCTTCGCCTGCTTTCGAGCGCACCCAAATAGTGCCACCATGCGCTTCGACTACCGATTTGGCCAAGTATAAACCAAGGCCGGTGCCACCAATTTGGGCGCGGCTGCGTTGGTTGCGGTAAAACTTGTCGAACAAGTGCGACATGGCGGCTTCGGGTATGCCGACACCGAAATCTTGCACAGTAGTTTCAATTAGGCCTTCGTGGGTTAAATAGGACTTAACGATAATGCGGTCGCTGCCGTTGCTGTACTTAATGGAGTTGTCGATTAAATTGCTTATAACTTCGTATATACTGGTGCGGTCAACGCCTACCGGCGGCAAATCGCCGGCCACAGTAAGCTCTAAAGTAATGCCGCGCACGCTGGCGCGCAATTGCAAATCGGTCATGGTACTTTTTAAAATGTCCGGCCACGATTCTTTGTTAAGTTTGAGCACGAACTGGTCGTTTTCAATGCGCGACACGTTCAAAATGGTATTAGTAAACGTCGAAAGTTGTTGCGCGGCCACGGCCATTTTGCTCATGTAACCTTCAAGTTCCTGTGTGACTTTACCGTGCAACTCTTCTTCGAACACTTCGATATATCCGCGTAATAAAGTGAGCGGCGTGCGCAGCTCGTGTACAGCTAGCGCCACGAAACTCATTGCCTGATTATCTTGTCCGTATTGCTGAGTGTGGTCAAAGAACACGAGCATAGTTTCAAGGTCTTCGGGGTTACCCTGGTTATAATAGGCGGCCAGGTCGCATAGCGGCAGTTCAGACTGTTCGTGGTCCGGCAAGTTTATACGCACGCGTTCCCATGTTTGGGCGGCAACGGGCTTGTTGGCCTTGGCGTCGGCCAGCCATTTGTCAAAAGTGTACTCGTTGGTAAACGACATATCTACTGCCGAGTACACACTCTTGCCTACTATGTCGTCGGCTTCTTTTTCGAAGTATTTTAAAGCATCTTGGTTGGCGAATATCACTATATCCTGCTTGTCTAGGATCAGTAGTGGCAACGGCAAATTGGTGGCTATAAAGTCGTGATTGGGGGCGCTTTGCTCTGCTTTTGTAGTGGCAGTCACGGTGTCCATAACGCTCGCCAGCTGGTAAATGTGCGAAACCAGGTTAGTGACCATATCTTTACCGAGCGGCAATTTTTGCAGATTTGGTGCGCTCTGTTCGGTGGTATCGGGTGAAATATGTAAAATGGCTTGCCAGATTGCTTGCAGCGGCCGCACCAGGTAGCGCGTGCTCAAAATCGCAAACCCGACGCTTAGTACGAAACCGGTAATGCCGGAAAGCACCATTGTTTGAGGCACGCTGAAATGCTTGTGCACGTATGCATACCACGCCGAAACAATCATGAAGGCGTTGTCCGCCACCAAAATGAAAAGCAAATGGTTGCGTACCTGACGCTTAAACCGCTGGAGCTGGTCCATGTGTTTATTTATAACTCACGTATTTAGTTGACCCAAGCGCAGTAATCCAGGTTTGACCGGGGTCGAGCGGCAATGGCTGTCCGTTGCTATCAGTAAAAGTGATTTGGCTGGTGCGGTCAGTTTTGTGCCATGTGCCAGGGATTGCCACGCCATCTTGGAAAACGTACGCCGTGCCGTCGCCGATGGTGTTGTAGCTAGTGTGCAAGTCGTCGGCCTCAATGCCTTGTGGCAACACCATAGCGACCACTACTTTCGGCGCGATTTGGGTTTGCGCACCACTGGCATCGATTTCCATATGCGGTTGCCCGCCTTCGGAACGCTTGTAGGTGTTAGTAGCGGCATTGTAATCGTAGTGTACGTTATAGTAATAGCCCGAAATGGCGAAGTCGATACTGGTGACGTTTGGTGCGGAGCTTGGCGTTTCGCGAGGCTTGCGTAAAAAGCCAGTGTAATTACTTTTGCCAAAACCTTTGGCGGCTTCCAGTTTATTTAATTCATCCATGCTGGTATATACATTGTGCGGTGCGTAACGTGAAGAAATCCGATGATAATAGCTGCTGTTATAAAATTGGTCGAGGTCTTTAATGCTCCACGTTTTTAGATCTTGCAGAGCCTCGCCACTGCCGCCCACGTGAGCCACTGACGCATCAAAGGCTGATAACCACTGCACATAATATGGCCGCACGCTGCGCACCGGGCCGATATATTGCGGTGACGTATCTTGAAAGAGCGTCAAAAAGCGCGTGATGCCACCCTCGGCAATTGCTTCAAACACCACTCCAGCTTGGTCGAGGCCAGATTGCGGCCGGGCATCGGTGCTGTTTTCGATCATCACGGCTGTTACCGGACGGTCGTTAATGCTGGCATCGCTAATTGGCATGCCGGTGAGCGTTGAATATATCGGCTTCGGCACGGGTTTTACGGCTGCCGGCTTCGGCGCAGGCTTATGCGGCGCAGGTTTTGGCGCAGGTTTGAACCAAATAAAGTAAGCTGCTACCACGCCGCTTATAACTAATATCAGTGCAGCTATAGTTATAATCCACTGCTTTTTGGTGAGCTGCGGCCAACGCGGCGGCCAAAACTTATGTGCGTATTGCTTGCGGTGGTTGGGCGAATGCCCAAAAGACGTAGGCATTTGATGTCTGCCTTCGGGGCTGATAACCTGGTGTGGCTCTTGCCTATCGTTAGCTTGGTGTTGGTTTTGCGGAGCACGCTCGCTATTCATGCCTTTTATTGTATCAACCTATGCCAGTGATTACCATAAGGGCTATAGCTGATAAAATACAGGGGTCAACCCTTGACATATCACCGTAATATGTGTAAAATGTGTTTTGAATTTGAAAGGTGCCCCTTATGAAAGAGACTCACATTTCTGAACACGCTGCACTGCGTGCCGGTGCCATACTGGCCTTGAGCGCTGGTGCGGTATTGCTGCCCGCTGCAATTGCCGAAGCCGCCATGGCATCACAACCGATCACCATTGAGCAACCCGCTCACGATCCGTACCAGCCTACGCAGCATACCTCGCATTCTGTCGGCGTAAACGCGCCCTTCCCTGCGATATACACTCATGTGCGTGCTACCGATTACCGTCCGTACGCCCGCGATTTCGCGTACAGTTCATCGTCGGTTTTAAACGTGCCTAAAAAAGAAGTAGCAGGTGTGGTTGACGCTATTGACTCACCGGCGTTGTTTATGGGCGCAAAAGTAACTATCACCGGTTGGGCTTCGGCCGAAGACAACGGCACACTACCATATGCTGGCATGCTCACACCGAGCAGCGCCAATCAAGAGCTAGCCACTAAGCGCGGTGAAGAATACATGAAAACTTTGGCGGGTGAAATGGGCACAACCGTTCAAACTGGTAAAAATGGCGTACTTGAGACGTTCAAAAAAGACGGTGTAACAGTTAACCTGATGCCAGGCCAAGAACAGCAACTGACTGAGGCGCAAGCCAAAGAACTCGATACTTTTGCCCACGCGCATAATTATGCGGACGCTCGCGCTATGGTTGTCGCCTATGACGCCGACCGCACGAACGCTATGGTAACGAAAAAGCTTGACGAAACACTTGCCGTATGGCGCAAAGTAGATGTGCAGGTCGAAGGCTCTTTGCCTGTGCCGGTTGTCGTTTCTGCTCCAGAGCGCTTCGAAGAACCAATACCGGAAGAACCCGCGCTTGCAAAAGAAATTATAATTAAAAAAGTCGTACACGAAGGCAAAGGATTTGCCGCGGGCGACTTCGACGGTGCATTAACTGCCCTTGGCTTGGCGCTTGCTGTAGCCGGCGCTGTGAAACCTCGTTCGGACAATCCGAAACCGAGCCAACTGCCAAAAGAAGTGCCAGTTGAGCCAGAAACCACCAAAGAACCTGACGAGGGGTTACTTACTGTCGTCGCCTAAGATAAGTCTAGTTTAAGTTTTATATCCGTTTGGGTTTTGCGACTGCCAACGCCAACTATCTGCGCAGGCTTGTTCTAAAGTTTTTTCAGTGCGCCAACCCAGCTCGCGGGCGGCTTTAATAGCATCGGCATAACAGCTGGCGACATCGCCGGGTCGCCGGGCATCAACAATATAAGGAATCCGCTTGCCGCAGGCCTTTTCAAACGCTTTCACCATTTCAAACACGGAAATACCTTTGCCGGTGCCTAGGTTGTATATCTCCAGCTTCCCGCTTGGTTTCATGTGCTCAAGTGCTGCCACGTGGCCTTTTGCCAGGTCGACGACGTGGATATAATCGCGCACGCCAGTGCCATCCGGTGTGTCGTAGTCGTTGCCAAAGACATGCAATTTTTTTAGACGGCCGACGGCCACTTGCGCAATGTAAGGTGTTAAGTTGTTAGGAATGTCGTTGGGGTCTTCGCCGATCCGCCCGCTTGCATGGGCACCGATGGGGTTGAAATAGCGCAGCGCGGTAATCGCCCACTCCCGATCCGCCATAACCACGTCACTGAGTATTTGCTCGATCATGTACTTGGTTTGGCCGTACGGGTTGGTAATACCCTTGCCAGTGGAGCTGGTTTCTTTTAAGGGTAATTCTGCTGGGTCGCCGTACACGGTTGCCGACGAGCTAAAAATAAGTTTTTTTACACCTTTTTCTTGCATAACTTCGCATAGCGACAGAGACGAATCGATGTTATTGCGGTAATAGTTGAGCGGCTCCCTGACTGACTTATCCACAGCCTTCAGGCCAGCAAAATGAATTGCGGCGTCAACTATGTGTTCATCAAAAATCTTACGCAGCAATTTCTTGTCGCGCACGTCGCCTTCGTAAAAAGGAATAGTCTTGCCGGTAATTTCTTGCAACCTTTTAACAGCTTCTGGGCTGCTATTGGAAAAATTGTCAACAATAACGACGCTGTGGTTTTGCTTAATAAGCTCTACAGCGGTGTGGGAGCCGATGTACCCTGCTCCACCGGTGACGAGAATATTCATAGACTCAGTATAGCGTCATATGGTATTTTCGTGAACTTTTCGGCAAAAACAGGGGCGTTCGTTTTGCGGAAATTTGCAGGCCTACCTGTGCGCGTTTTAGGTTGCCGAAAACTACATGCTCGAGGCGACGTCCACAACTTGCTGGTTGGAGAGGTCACCGGTAACTTTCATGTTGTACAGCACGCCACCGTTTACCCAAGCAGCGTTGTTGCCGTAAACGTATACTGTCCGGCCATCGTTTTGAAAAGTTTTGTGTGAATTGGTGGCTGTCGCGACGACGTTGTCGAGCAGTGTTTGGCTATCCCAGTTTGATGATTGTTGCTGTACTTCGAAGCTACTGTCGCCAGATTGAAATTTAAAGCTGACGATGCCGTTCGATGCGTGCACCCCACCGTTTAACGCGTAGCCGACTGGCTTGAAACTTGGCAATTGGGCATGGAACCCGGCTTGCATTGAAGCAACTTTAAGCTCGATAGTCGACATGTTCATGTACGCGATAAAGCCGATAAGCACCAGTACGGACGCGAACGCCGCGCCAATTCGCGCCAAGCGTTTGCTAGGTTTTGGCGCAGGTTTGTGCATCGGTTGCTCGTGGCTGCGAGCGTTCGCAATGGCTGCTTCAAAAATGCTAGCCGTTGCATTTTGTGCTCGCCCGGCTTGGTTCGTCTGTACTGCATGCGGCCGTGCAACATCGTAGTTGCCACGGGCGGCTTGGTAATTTTGGCGTACTGGCCGCTTCACAGCCGAACTGCTTTGGCTAGCCTGGGCGACAAGTTCACCTGTACCCGTCGTTACCTCGGCTTTAGCAAAGCGCTTAATGTGCTGACTACGGTTTACACTGCCGGCGCGCACTAAACGGCTTTCATCAATGTTTTGAGCTGATTTTTTGAGCTGCGGCACGGCGACAGCCGATTTTTGAGCAGGGGCAATTTCACTGGGCTTTTGAGTTTTGATAGCCGGTTTAAGGGCTGCATTGGGTTTTTTAACCGTTTTACGCATTAAAGTTTGTGCCCGTTGGGGTTTGTGGCTTTGGGCTGGTTTTATCTCGCTGACGCTCCGGCGTTTTTGGGCAGGAACCATGCTTGCCGGTTTCGCCTGCTGTTTTATGACAACTTGCGCATGACTCGACTGCTGCACCGAAGTATTTGCTTTGCTGGGATGTATAAAACCATCTACGACACGGCTCGTATGGCGTGCAGTATTAGCTACGGTTTTGTGGGGCGCAGAGATTTCACCAAGCAGTGACCCAGTGCGGGCGTCATACCGTTTTCCGTTAATTTCGATGGTTGTATTTTTCCCCACAGAATCGCTTACCCTTTTAATTTCATGACACTTATGCATAAATAGTACCGCAAACATTCGGTGCTTCGCAAGTCGTAACCTTTAAAAATATCTAGCCAAAGCCCGCGGCAGGTATATAATATATGGTACTGTATGGATTTCCTTGACCCCAAAAAACAAAAAACCTATCGCATCCGCATGATTATCGGCTATTGCTTAGTAGCGATCGCACTTTTATTGGCGACGACGGTGCTGGTGGAATTGGCCAGCGGTTACGGTATTGATAAAAACGGCCAGATCATTCAGAATGGCATGATTTTTATGAGCTCTACGCCGAGTCCGGCGCAGATTTATATCGATGGCGCGCGCTATAAGAGTGATACCAATGTACGCATCCCCCTGCCTTCTGGTCAGTATACCGTTGAGCTCCGGCGCAGCGGCTATAGTACCTGGAAGCGCGCTATCAGTGTCGACGGAGGCATTGTTACGCACTATGATTACCCGTTTTTGTTCCCGGCAAAACCGCAGACGGCAGTAATCAAAAATTACGACACTAAGGTGAATTTGGCTACCCAAAGTCCCGACCGCCATTGGGGATTGCTGCAACAAGGGTCATCGTTGAAGCATTTTGAGGTATACGACCTCACCCAACCAAAGCAGGCACCGAAAGATATTACTTTGCCCGACACAGTGCTGACCACGACGCAAACTAACACTGCTGAAAGTTGGAATCTGGTGCAGTGGTCGACCGACAACAAGCACGTGGTGCTCAAACACAGCTTTACCAAAAATGGCCAGCCAGCCTATGAGTATATTTTAGTGGACCGTTCCGACGCCAGCCAATCTGTTAACCTAACACAGGCGTGGGGCGTAAACCCGACCTCGATAGAGCTGCGCAACCAACGCTACGACCAGTATTATTTATACGACCAAGCAAATCAGACACTTAATACGGCCACGCTAAAGCAGCCGACACCGCAAAGTTATCTTGACCATGTGTTGGCATTTAAGTCGTACGGTGACAATATTATGCTGTACGCCACGACAAAAAATGCCGCTCCTGGCAAGGTAGACGTAGTATGGCACGACGGCAGTAATAATTACACGCTCAAAGTTATCGGCACCAGCGCAGCTGGTCAATATTTGCTCGACCTTACGCAGTACAGTGGTGATTGGTACGTTGCCCTTGGTGACCCGACCGACAATAAAGTATATATCTACAAGAATCCGGCCGACGTTATAAGCGCAAAAGATATTTTGGTGCCAGTGCATATTTTGAAGGCACCCGGCGCGACATACCTTGACTTCTCAGACAACGCGCGCTTTATTATGGCCGAAAACGGCTCGCAATTTGCAGTGTACGATGCCGAAAATGATAAAGGCTATGTGTACGACCAGGCTGCCAAGATGCCGCTCGATGCGCCACAAACACATGCGATCTGGATGGATGGCCATCGCCTTACCTACGTCAGTAAGGGTAAACTGGTGGTGTTCGACTTCGATAGTGCCAACCCCGTAACACTGAACGCCGCCGACAGTAGCTACTTGCCGATGTTTAGCAACGACTATAAGTATGTATACACCATGAGCGCTTCAGCCGATGCCCAAAAACCGGCAAACTTCGACCAGACCGCCCTTCGCACTCCGCAAGATTTGTAGTACTATGAAAGCTTGTCTGTAAAAAGGGGGAATTATGTCTGAACAGGTTTTAGGGCGAAAAATTGCAAATATGCCCTTGTGGGTACGCGCCGCCGCTATCGGTGGTTTAGGTGTAGGTGTAATGTTTGGGCTGGCTGGCTGCGGTAGTTCTGCTGAAGGGTCGAACAGTTCAGGTGGTGTGGGTGTAAACCAAACTTCAAGCCCCGAACTTCCTCCGGTGAACCCCTCCTCGCGTTGTCCTATCAAAGAGGTTGGTTGTCACGATGCACCAAGCACATCAGCTCCCGGCGATGTGGGGAAATCGCATGGCGAAGACTCAATCCCAAACGCCACAAGCAAGAGTGCTGAAGATGTAAAATTCGTCTTTAACTCAGAATGCCTGCCCCAGAATTTAGCTGACCCAAACAAACGGACATGCTTAAACGTGATTCAGGTGTATTCTAACCCCCAGGAAGATGGCAGAGGCAGCGCTACCGGTACATTTATGAACGGCGACAACACTGCGACTGCAGGATGCTTTGTTATCGGCCGCGAAGTGACGCGCCAAGCCAATGAATATCCTGGCGAAGACAGCACATGGTATCGCATAAATGAAGCTGGCCGCGAGTACTATGCGACTGGCGCTTACGGCGCTCCAGCTAACTCGGTCAACCACTGCTAAAGTTAAGGCTTGGCCAACCTATTAATGGAACCAGCTAATAATGCGCTGCCATAGCGTCGGCCCATTGCCGGCGATTTGCATTGGCGTGGTAGCGGTCGCAACCGGCGTGGCATTAGCATTGGTATTGGGGTCGGGGCTAATTTGCTCGCCCCATACCACCAGACGGTTTAACGATGTGCCCGGCGGATCGCATGTGATAAGCGTGGCGGTCGCAGTTTTGCCAGCAACCGGGTCGAGCACCGATACTGTGCTGGGGCTGACAATCTGCTTGTCGTACACCCGATACGAATACACTTTGTCGTTGTAGGTAAGGTAAAAAATGTCGCCTGGTACCAGGGTATGCAACAATACAAAAGCAAACTTATATTTGCCAGGGTTGAAAATGTTGTTACTAGAGTGGCCGAAAATGGCTGTATTGCCCTTTTCGCCTGGTTTTGAAGTCGACGGATAATGCACAGTGCCATCGTTTAGAGCACTCTCGATAACTTTTTCATCGGTGGTGGTTTGGGTATAATCAACGGGAATCTCAACGTTAATTTTGGGGATGATAACTTCGGGCGTGCTGCTCGGTGCCACACTATTGGCGTCTAAAATAATTGGCGTCGCCCCAGCGTGGCGGCTCGGCTGGATAAATGGTGTAATAATAACTTCGTTAAACAAACCGAACAGCACAATGAGTAGCACCAGCGAGCCGGTTCCCAACCCGAACACGAGCGACTTTAAATGCTGCTTGGTTTTGATTTGCAGCTGCGTGTTAAGTTTGATGCGCTGTTTAATCTGACGCTTAATGGCCGCAACTTGTTTGTTTTGTATTTTGGTCGGAGCTTCACTAGGTACATGTTCGGCGACTACTATGCCGCCTTCGACTGGCTCAATTGGTTTTATACCGGCCCGTTTTGTTGTGTTGCGAGCTGCCCGATACGGGAGTGCTTTCACGGAAGTATGAGGCGCTGCTGGCGCGAGCTGCGTGGCTTCGTGTGCTTTGGCGGCTTGGGGCTGGGCGGCCACAAACTGGCCGTAGGTTGTGGCCCGCTGGTTATTTGCCGCGTAAAAATCTTGCCACACGGCGTGCTTGTCGGCGTCGGAAAGGTTGGCGTAGTAGCTGTGCCAAGCTGTTTGAATTTCGGCCAGCGATTTCCCGCTAGTGCTTAAATCGTGCATAAACTGCTGGTGTGAGTTGAGCGTACTCGCCTGCATGGTGGGCAAATGTTCGATAATTTGCTCTTCGGCTTTCGCGTCAGGTTCCTGTGCGTAAAGGTTTTCCAGCTTGCGCCGGATGAGGTCGACGGCAGCATTCGGCTCGTCAATATTTTTTGCTTGCGGGTGTGCGGCAGCCTCGGCTTGTTGCCTGCTATGGTTGCTGTCTTGGGTCTGCCCTGCGCCTTGCGCGGCTGGCAACACATGTGCGGCCGGGTGTGCTGGGTGGACGCTCGCCCCTTGCAAATCATCGCTTACAGGGTGAAGTGTACGGCCGTGGCGGTTCGGTAGCACATAACCAGCGTTGTTTTGGGCACGCTTGTCATCTTCATCATCGGGGGCAAATAAGGGATTTATGACCATTCTATAAAACTTTGAAACGATTATGCTCGCTTTATCTCTTATAGTATAGTACAATATGCTGCATTGAGCCGCTAATTTAGTTAGCACCCTTTGGGCGGGTGGCGGAATTGGTAGACGCGCTGGACTCAAAATCCTGTGAACGTAAGTTCGTGAGGGTTCGATTCCCTCCTCGCCCACCAAATAAAGCAGCCAACGAAAAAGTTGGCTTTTTTATTTGGCGATGGTTTTTTGGCGTCGAACGCCCATTAAGATACCGCAAGAGCCTGGCGGCGTAACTTTTATAGGTGTGGCTGGTGTAAAAATGCCAGGATGCCGTTTAAGACGAGCAGTGTACCTAAAGTAAAGCTGGTGAGCATCACGGTTTTGTTTGCTGACGTACTCAGCATGGTGCGCACTCGCGCCAGCAAATGGGTACGGTGTGCTTTTGGCGTAGCAATAAATGCACCTACGATCGCAGCTTGAAAGACGAGTGCCGGAACGGTATAGGCTACGACCGCCCCGCTCATCTGTAAAATGTTTAGATGCAGCGTTCCGACTTTAATCATGGCTACGATAAACACTACATCTACCAGCGATTGGATAGTGACCAGCTCGGCCCCAAAAACAAACAGCTGCCAGGCCTTAAAGCCTTTTCGTTCGAGCTGGCTGGGTCCTTTTATACTTTCACGCTTGCTGCGCATTTGCCGAAACACAACGCCGCCTACCGCCAACAAAATAGTACCCGCAATAATTTCAACTGTCGGCACCAACCAGGTGTGCGCGTTCTCAAAATTGAGCACTGTCCGCCCCGCTCCTTCGGCAAATATAATGCCCATAGCCATAAGTGCCACAAAGCTGCCGCCCAAAAACGCTAAACTGCGGCACAAGGGCTGTTTTTGGGAAAGCAAAATAGGCATGGCGGCTAAACCTACAGGGTCAATTGCCGCCAGCCCTAAAAGTGCCAATGATGCCAATAGGCCAAATGTCATGCTTTTATTTTAGCGCACAAGAGCCGAAGGCTGATACTTTGCCTCGCTAAATGCCAGCATCGGGTACCCGATAAACGGCAAGAAAATAAACAGTAACGTGTAGCCGGCTCCTTTACCGAAAGACTTGGCAAGATCGTGCGCGATAAAAATGCCTACAAAAAAGTTCACTACCGGAATAACAAGCAAAAATAGCCACCACCACGGGCGTTTTACAACACGCAGTTGAACAAGGATGTTGTAAATCGGGATAATTGCCGCCCAGCCCGGTTGCCCAGCCTTTTTAAAAATTTTCCAAAGAGAGGCGATTATTAGCACGAGTACAATGGCGCCTAAAACACCTTCGCCTGGCGAATAACTGCTAGAGCTTGACGCAAAAACATGCCATTGCGACGGCAAATATTGTAAACTTGACATGGCTATATACCTTTCTAAACAGATTATATCGACATACTAACAACATTTCTGTGAAAGCGCTAGTGGTTTCTACAGCTAACCTTAAGCTTTGGGCTTTTGCTGGCCAGGAGCCGTTGTTTTTTGATATATTGAATGTAGTATGCCTCGTAAAAAATTGTCTGAAGTCCGTGCCAAAACCCTCCTGCATAATGCCGCAGGCGTGGTATATGAAGGCCGCAGCATCGACACTGGCAAAGATATCGCCGAGCAATTACAGGGTTTGAACGCCAGCGCCAGTTACGTGGTAAAAGTTGACCAAGCCGTGAAAGGCCGTTACAAAAAAGGTCTGGTAAAGCTGGATGTGCCATACGACCAGCTGGCAACCGAACTCATTTTGCTGAAAGCCCAGGGCTATCGCTGGTTAATGCTAGAACCACATTTGGCGCATAGCGCTGCCGAAGAACGCTATTTGCAACTCAGCCGCGACCAAGATGGCATGCATATTGCCTATAGCACTGAAGGTGGCGTGAATATTGAGCAAAATGCAGACAGTATTACGCGCGAAACGCTCAGCGACCAAACCGATTGGGCAACTCTTGCCCAAAAAACTGGTGTGCACGAATCGCTGCTCCGCAAAATCGTGCATATTTTTACTCGCGAATACCTTACCTTTTTGGAAATCAACCCTTTCGTGAGGCTTGGCCAAACTTTGTACTTTTTAGATGCGGCTGCCGAAGTTGACGATGCCGGTACTTACTTTGCAAAAGGTTGGACGCCGGCTGATTTCCGTACCGCGACGTTGCGCTCGCTCACTACTCAAGAACAAGCGGTGCAAAAGTTGAACGAAACGTCGCCTGCCTCCTTCAACTTTACCGTGCTTAACCCTAACGGTTCGATATTTTTGCTGCTGTCGGGTGGTGGCGCCAGCGTGGCAGTGGCCGACGAAGTATACGCTACTAAGCATGGCGATCGGCTCGCTAATTACGGTGAGTACAGCGGCAATCCTAGCACCGACGAAACCTATCGATATACTACCGCCATGCTGCAAGCCCTGCTGGCTTCGACAGCACCTCGAAAAGTATTGTTTGTGGGCGGCGCGGTGGCTAACTTTACTGATATCATGAATACTTTTAGCGGCATTATTAAGGCTATTGACGAGTTGAGCAAACAGCTTAAGGCGCAAGATGTAAAAGTATATGTACGGCGCGGTGGCCCGCGACAGCAAGAGGGCTTGGCACTCATGGCCGAAGCGCTTAAAACCTATGGTTTGTTTGGTGCGGTACATGGCCCGGAAATGCCATTGATAGCCGCAATCGATGAAGCTATGGAGGCTGTGTAGCATGACACTGAATGCCTGGCAAATACAGGGCTTGCGCGAGAATCCCGGTGACGTTATTGTACTCGGTTCGCACCATAAAATTATTCAGTCGATGCTTGATTATGACTTTTTAACCGGCCGTGCTCGCCCCAGTGTGGTGGCAATAATCTCTCGCGGCCGCAAGCAAGAACGTTATTTTTATGGCGAGCGCGAAATTGAAATTCCGTTGTATGCCAATGTAAGCGACGTGTCCGCTACGCTGCGCCATGGCGTAAAACGAGTGCTCAGTGTGCAATCTGGCCGTAGTGCTGTAAAAGGCGCGATGCAGGCTTTAACAGAACTGCCAGATGTAAAATTGCTGTCTATTTTTGCCGAGCAAGTGCCGGAAAATCATGCGCTGGAACTCGCTGCATTCGCCCGCGACCGCGACGTGCTAGTGGTTGGCCCGGCGTCGGTCGGCGTGCTGGTGCCCGCCAGTTTTAAACTGGGTGCGATTGGTGGCATTGAACACAAAAATATCCGCGCCGCCGGCATAATTGCCGCCGGAGACGTTGCGGTTATTTCTACATCTGGCGGCATGGTTAACGAACTTATTCATACCGTTACGGCAACGGGCTTAGGGGTATCATTGGCTTTGGCATTAGGCGGCGATCGCTTTCCGATTACGACACCGTTGCAAGCTTGCCTGATTGCTCAAAACGACCCGCACACACACCGTATTGTGTATTTTGGCGAACTTGGCGGCCAGGACGAATACGCTATTGCTCAGGCCGTACGTGCCCGCCAGCTCACTAAACCGGTGTTTGCCTACGTTGCTGGCATAGTGGCCGAATTGTTCGAAGCGCCGCCGCAGTTCGGCCATGCTAAAGCACTGGCCGGTAGCCCGGCTGAAACCGCTCCCGCCAAAAAGCAAGCTTTGCGCACTGCTGGCGTGACGGTTGTTGATTCGTTTAATGAACTTTTTGGCTTGCTTGCCCAACAAGCGCCGTCTACCGATACCCGTTTGCCGCAAGCCGTAGGCGACCCTATTGCCCCACGCTCGCACCGTTTACTTGCCAGCCATATCTCGGGCGACAAAAACGGTAATGCCCAGCTTTTGGGTGACGATTTGCTGGCCACAGTTAAGCGGCACAGCTTGGCGGGTTTAACGCTCTCGATGTTGCTCGGTAGGCCGGTGACGACACCACGCCTTATTGGTTTTACCGATTTCGTGCTGCGCCTGCTGGCCGACCATGGTCCTTATGTTTCGGGCGCAGCCAACACTATTATCACGGCCCGCGCTGGCAAAGACCTGGTTTCTAGCTTGAGTGCTGGTTTGCTGACGATTGGCCCGCGGTTTGGCGGTGCCATCAACCAGGCTGCTGCCAGTTGGCTGGACGGTGTGCAAAACCAAACCGATGTTGAGGCGTTTGTCGAACGTTTTCGTAGCAACGGCGGTATTATCCCCGGTATTGGACACAAAAAGTATCGGCTCGAAATGCCCGACCCCCGAGTACAAGAATTACTCAATTTCGTACCCGCCAATGGCCACTACACACAATTTGCATTGGCCGTACAAAAAATTACGACCGGCAAAAAAAGTAACCTCATTTTGAATGTCGATGGTGCGGTTGCTGCAATCTTACTCGATTTATTTGAGCAAGATTTGCGCTACTCATTTAGTCAACTGCAAGAACTGGTCGACATAGAGTTCTTTAACGCGCTGTTTGTACTTGGCCGCTCAATTGGCTTAACGGCACATTATCTTGACCAGCGCCGCCACGACGAAGGCTTGCTGCGTTTTAGTGACCAAGAAGTGAGCTACTTACCAGAATACTAGCCCTTAGGGCGGTGGGCTAGTATGGATTCTAAAGCTTAGATTTTGGGGGTGTAAACTGTGCCAGTGCGCCGGCGATGCAATCGGCATAAATGGTTGCTCCGTCGCTGCCAGGATGAATGCCGTCTGCCAGCTCGTCAGCATGCGGTGTGATCGCAGCATCCCATTCGGCAAGGTGCACGTTCGCATACTGCATGGCGGTTTTACGCAAGTTGTCGTTATTGCCAGCCGCCCAATCGTCGGGCGCATGGGAAGTGACAAAAATAATCCGGCGATTGCCCAGTTCAGCAATGACCTTTTCGAGATTGCCCGCCCCGTAATAGCCATTTGTGCCGAGCGCCACAACGACCGTGCCGCGCATTTGGTTGTTTTGCAGCAGCGCATCAATGGTATCAAGGCCGCCCTGCCGCATTGAGCGCGACACAGCAGCATCAATATAGATACCTGGAAAACGTTGCTGTAAGGCATCTGCGCTTGCGAGCGTTACCGAATCACCTACCACGGTTATGTCGCTGCCATCTGGCAGCGCATCTTGCCCCGGTGCAGCTTGTTGTGCCTGCCCAGCCCCGGCTGTATTATTTTGAGCGTGATTGCGAGCAGCCTGCGATTGCCGCCCGGCTAGCATTTTTGCCTGCCCGATCGCCCGTTCACCCGCTTCAATGCGTAGCTGTGCGGTGGTTTTAGTAGGTGCTGTCAAAACGGCAGCGGCAGTCAATGCAATGACGATACAACTGGCAAGCATAACTGGGTGTGGCCGCAATTTCCATTGCGCAACCGCTCCATCGATAGCTGCCACTTCGTGCCGGATACCACGTAAAATGTATGCGCGCACACCCATTTGGCGAATCGGCGTTTCAAGATAATGATAACTTAGCGCCGCCACACATATTGTAATACCAGCGGTAAGCAACCCAATTTCCCATATTGAAGCGCCCTGCCCGAGTGTCTGTCGCAACAATACAAGCACCGGCCAATGCCATAAATAAATGCCGTACGACCGTAGGCCTATCCATTCCAGCGTTTTAAATGTGAAGATTTTGTGCAACAGCCCCCGGGTCGTGATGACGCTGACCACTAAAACCGCTGCCGAAATACTCGCAAGCTGTAAGCCACCCTGATATGTAAAGGCCACCTGGTTACCGAGTGTACACATCAGCGCCAAAAGCCCAAACAGCGCTAGCCAGCCAAAACGTTTAACGGTGCGGTGTGGTTTTTCGGGTTGGTTTAAGCTTTGGATAGTTTTGGCGCGCGCCCAAAAGGCCATCATCGAGCCGATCATCAGGCCGAACACATGCGTGTCGGTGCCGTAATATACTCTGGTGGCGTTGTTGCCGTTGTACATAAATGCCATACACCAGCTGGACCCGATGGCCAGTAGTAAACATACCCAAACGCCCAAACGCGCCCGCCGGGCGAATGCCGGAACGCTTACCAGCGCCGCCACAATAAACGGCCACACGACATAAAATTGCTCTTCAACTGCCAGTGACCAAAGGTTTGTGAACAAGTGCGGTGTGCTAGCGTCAAAATAGTTGCTGCCAGCGGCTATTTCAACCCAGTTATTGCTAAACGTAAGCGCACCTAAAATTTGGCGGCCGATTCCCACTAAAATGTCACCGCCCGCAAAATATGACGTCGACGCGATAACGCAAATCGTAGCGAGCAGTGCCGGCAACAACCGTCGAGCCCGCCGACTCCAAAAATTCTTCAAGCGAATATGGCCATAGGAATTGCGTTCTTCAATAAGCAATGTGGTAATGAGTAAGCCGCTGATAACGAAAAAGATGTCCACCCCGACAAAGCCGCCGGGCAATACGTGCGGTGCCACATGGTATAACACCACGGCAATAACAGCGACAGCTCTGAGGCCGTCGAGCCCCTGCAGGTAGCGTCCGCGAACGTGTTGTTGTGGTTGCATATGCCCTCTTTAGTACATGTGTATACCTATTATAAAACAGAGGTACCATATCTGGCGAGTGATTTTTTGCAGCATACGCTTCTTTTGTAGTGATTATTACGACGTATTACTTTTTGAGCGCAGCGTTTATATACCAGAAGCTGATAAGTTTTATAAAAACACGAGCGTTTTTGCTATATAATTGATCTCGCAAACAAACAGTGCCTTATGTGTAAAAAACAATACAAAAACGTTTTAACGTAATGGCTGCGTTTCGCTTTTTAGCAAGCGCAGCCTTATGGTAGCCTCATGATTTTGACCCGAAAAGTTTTTAAGCACCAAAGATTTAAAGAGCCAAAAGATATATTTATATTTGATGTACAGCGGTGGTTAACGCTTCGAATGCCCGTTCTGGGTTTTGCACCCACCATACAGCAGTATGTGTCGCTGTTTTGAGCCGCCAGATCTCCGGCTTACTACCGGTAACCGGCATGGTACTTACCTGCCCGTTTACGGCCACAAATGTGGTATGCAGGTGCCGCACAATTATATGAGTGCCGTGGCGCTCGGTGTATTCGTGCAGCCAATCTACTAAACGCAGCATGTCCATGTTGAATGTGACTGGCCGGTGAAAACCAGTGGCCGTCGCCAAGCGCTGTAGTTGCGATAAACTTACAACCAAAAGTGTATTCGAACGCTCGGCTATGCTTTGCGGAGCTGAAATGACGTAATCGGCAGCGTCACGTGTTAGTACGACAATGTTTTGTGCTTTTTGCAAATACTTTTCGATAACAATTGCCGTTTCAGAATTTCGTCCCAAGTCGCCCGCAAATAGTGTGCCATCGGCCCACATGCCTTGCGCGAGCCATTCACCCAAACTCTTTTGCGAAAAACTGCCGCTGGGTGTGCTGGGCGTAAAATCAGCATTTTCTATTAAAATGCCTACAAATTTCTTAATGGCGTCTGGCAGCAGCGCACGGGCGGTGCCGATGCCCGCTTTCACGCTTTCGGCGTAAGCTTCGGCAGGCGCTGCAAAACCATGCATATTGCCACCAATAATAAGCAACTTACCGGCGAACGCGCGGTTTTCGGGCCGGCTCCAGACAAAATCTGGGAAGAGCGGCTGTGCCTTGGTTTGTTTGTGCCAAAAAGATGGGTTCATACGTTTACTATAACGTCGGCACCGTGCCGCTGCAACAGCCTAGGTGTATTGTATGTAGGCTTGCTATAATTGTCGCATGACACACGAAAGCCCTTCTGAAAATATTCCTCACCACAGTACGCAACCAGCAACGCCTGACGCACGGCTCAGCAATAGCGTAGATGCCCAGCTACATGCTGGCGTACTTGCCCATTCTACAGGCGACACCGCTGGCGCAAGCCGCTTCCGTAAACAAGCTACGAGCAAAATGCCGCCGACTGACGCGCGAAAACCAGGCGCAGAAGCGACGCTGGCATTTAGTGACCGTACACGACCTCAAAGCATGGAAGGCTTCGGTGAAAACCTTGCCTTGGCGCAAGCCGCTTACCGGCAAACTTACTCGGTAATTAACGAACCAGGCGTCGATAAGCAAACGGCCGCGTACGATATAAGCTACGGCGAAATGCCAGCGACACAGCTTCACTATGCGGTGTTACTTGGTGGTTTGGCTGCCCGGCAAGAAGTACAGGGCCAAACCGATGAGGCCAAAGAACATTTTGCCGAGGCGAACGGCCTGATAACTGATGCCTGGCAGGCTACCAAAGGTTTGCACCCTGATTATTTGGGTGTTGTGCATCAAACCCGTATCAATATGGCACGCCGGCGGGCGGCGCTGCTGGGTCTAGGCGGCCGCCCAATGCGTGGCATGGCCGCCGCCGTAACCGCTGTGGCGCTTGGTGTTGCTTCGGAGTCGCCATGGCTGGCACGCAACAATACCGAAGGCCTTGGCCGTCTTGGCCGTTTGCGCGCTAGAGCTAAGGCATTTGCTGGCGGCATTGCCGCCGGTGTTATCGCAGCTGAAAACTTACCCATCGTACGCAGCTTCACGCGCGAAGCCTCGGTAAAATTGTTTGTTAAAATGGAGGGTATGAGCTGGCTGCTTACTGCGCCTGAAACGGAGGAGGCTGAAGCCCCGGCAACTGCTACCCTGCCAAACGCGGAACCTCTGGCAGCTGAAACCGCCCAAGCCGCGATACCAGAAGCCCAGCTTGAAACCGAATTCCCTAAGCCGCCAACCGATCAACGAGATCAATTTTAGCCGACAAGATATCGTCATGTTCGTCAAATGTAAATGTTGACTGCACTAGTTTGTTTTGCAAAACCAGCGGCAGCCACATTTGGTCGTCTTGCCACATGTCATTATATGGGATTTTGCTGAGCTTAAACCATCTCGGCGCCATTTCTTCGGATTCTCTTGGCTCGCCTTGCCACTCGCTGCACATATATACGTGTACCGCTTGATGCCAGGGCTCGGCGGTGGCATCGTTGATAAAATCGTGGTAAGCGACTTTTGTGAATACGCGCGGTATTACACTAATTTCTTCTTGACATTCACGGATCATGGCCTGCTCGATAGTTTCGTTTTCGGCTACTTTGCCGCCAACGCCGTTCCAGCGTCCTGCGCCGAAACCGCGCTTTTTCATGGCCAGTAAAACTTCATTGTCACGCCTTAAGAACACTAAGGTGCAAACTTTCATAAATTACAAACCTTCTTTTTTGTAATTAAGCTTTGCAGTTTTCCAGGCGTCAGCTAACTGGTCACCACTTTTTCCCTTAAAAGCTTCGGCTGGAAATTTCTTTGCAGCCTTTTGCAGCTTTTGTTCGATGGCACTGGCGAGATCGATCCCTTGTATATGGGCAAATTGAAAGCAATAAATGAGCACGTCGGCTAGCTCTTCGCCGAGCGCTTGCGTGTCGCCGACTGGCTTTTCGCTCCACTGGTAATGCTCGAGCAATTCTGTTGCCTCAAGCGCGATAGAGATTGCTACGCTGCGCGGCGAATTGTACAGCCAATCGCGGGCTTCTAAGTATGCGTGAATGCGATTGTCGACGTCAGCAAATGTGGTTCCTTCATTGTTAGTAATTGGTGTTGTGTCGCTCATTTTAAGCCTCCAGATCGAGTGTAATACTAATTGGGCAATGGTCGGAACCCATTATATCGGCGTGGATGCCCGCCGCCTCAACGTGCGGTTTTAATATTTTGGAAACCACAAAATAGTCGATGCGCCAGCCAACGTTACGCTCGCGCGATTTGGCGAAGTGGCTCCACCAAGTATAAAAACCGTTGCCTTGCTTGAACATGCGCAGGGTGTCGATAAAACCGTGGTCTAAAATATTTTGAAAACCCTCGCGCTCCTCGGTTGTGAAGCCTTTTTTACCTTTGTTAGGCTTCGGGTTGGCGAGATCATCTTCGGTGTGTGCTACGTTTAAGTCGCCGCAAAAAATCACTGGCTTGTTTTTTTCTAGCCGTTTGCAATATTCCAAAAAGGCCGGATCCCAGTGCTTGTGGCGCATATTCAAGCGGCTTAGGTCGTCTTTGGCATTAGGCGTGTACACAGTAACCACGTAAAAATCTTTGAATTCCGCGGCAATCACGCGACCTTCTTTATTAGGGTCGCCGTATACATCGCCGTGCACTTTGTGCTGGGCAATGATGTCTTCGGGCAAACCGTTAATAACGGCAGTTGGTTTGATTTTACTAAAAATGGCTGTGCCGCTGTACCCCTTTTTCTCGGCTGAATTCCAGTATTCTTCGTAGCCGGTCAAGTCGATTTCGGTTTGACCGCGCTCGGCCTTAGTTTCTTGTAAGCAAATAATATCGGGCTGCTCTTTTTTGATGAACGGTACGAAAAGTTCTTTACGCACTACCGCACGAATGCCGTTGACGTTCCACGAATAAATCTTAATCATAATTTTAGTGTATCATTGCTGACGGCGGTGAGGCTATGCTTGTTATCAGTTTGGCGTTTCAAGCGAGGCTTCTAATATCTGTAGCTTCAGGTGTGTCTAAAGTTTTTAGATAATAAAAACCAGCCTTGCACGCATGAGGAACCTTTGGTATGGTAGGCGTAATGTATAAGCGCGTGTTACTCAAGTTTTCGGGCGAACAGTTGGCGGGTAAGCATGACTTTGGGGTTGATTCGAGCGTAGCGCGCTATATCGCTAGCCAATGTAAACAGGTTGTAAACGCAGGTTGCGAGCTAGTGTTGGTGGTAGGCGGCGGTAATTTAATTAGAGGCGCTGAAACTACGCAAGAAAGTGGCATTAAGCGCGTCACAGCTGACCAAATGGGCATGCTCGCCGGCCTCATGAACGCAATGGCGCTTACTGATATTTTTGAGGGCGAAGGGTTAAAAACACGCTGTATGAGCAATGTATTTGCCACGCAAGTTGCCGAGTCGTATACATTCAGGCTGGCAGAAAAACACTTGCAAAATGGCCGGGTGGTGATTGTCGCTGGCGGCATAGGGCGGCCGTTCTTTACGCATGATTCCGCAGCGGTTAGTATTGGCTTGGAACTTGGCTGCAACGTGGTACTTAAGGCGACCAAAGTAGACGGCGTGTACGATAAAGACCCTAAGAAATTCAAAGATGCGGTGCGGTTTGAAAAACTTAGCTACCAACGGGCACTCGAAAGCGCTGCCATTAAGGTAATGGACAAAGCTGCGCTGGGCCTAGCCATGGAACAAGCTATGCCGGTGGTGGTGCTTGACGCTTTAACTGACGGCAACATTATAAAGGCGGTTCGCGGCGAAATGGTCGGCACCTACATCAGCTAAATAGCTAAATTTCGATACTTTGGCCAGGACGTAGCTGTTCAAACGTAATGTTGTTTCCTTTGGCGAGCAGCTTGTACAAGCTTTCGTACACGGCAATGCCAGCTTCTGACAACAAGGCATCATGAGTTGGAAACGCCAGCTGCGGCTTAACGGCTAACATAAAGTCAAGGCTTTCGCTGGTTTTGAGCCATGGGCCGCTCACTGGCAGAGCGAGCGTTTTTACAGCTTTGTTCGGCAATGTAAAAGAATCACCTGGGTAGTAAAGATTGTCGTTTACGAGCACGCCGACGTTTTGAGTAACCGGTTTATCCTGGGTGATAAACGCGTGCATTTGGCCAAAAAATTGCAGGCTGAATGGCCCTGCTTGGGCGGTGCCGCCCTCTGTTACGGTTGTAATATTCTTTGCTTGGTTACCCAGCTCGTTGGCAGTCTCGGCTGTAGTAAAAATATGTGCAGCGGGGTTGGCCTGCAAGATTGCCCGTACGTTTTTCAAATTAAAATGGTCGAAATGATTGTGGGTAATAACAATTGCCACTACGTTAGATAAGCTGCTAACATCGGTAGCCCATTCACCAGGATCAACGATAAGGCGTTGCCCTTGCTCTTCTAAAATGATACATGCGTGCATATATTTCGTAAGCTTCATACCGCCAGTATACACTCATTTAACCAATTCCAACACCTTGCCCTAGCTACAACACAGCATGCGATACCTACACTGAATGTCTAGATAATAAATAAAAGCCCTTATTCCTGCATGTCGCATCCATGCACAAAATAAGGGCTTTTATGGCGGAGAGAGCGGGATTCGAACCCGCGATACGGTTGCCCGTATACACACTTTCCAGGCGTGCTCCTTCAACCGCTCGGACACCTCTCCAAAAGCGATGCCCATAGTATAACAAAAAATGTTGTTTTATGGCGCAAAGATCTTGGCAAGAAGCCAGGTACAAAGGTACACTAAGGTAAATATGCCTATCATAAATCTTCGCGAAGTGAGCAAATTGTACGGCTTCGGGGACGCGACTACCATTGCCCTCGATGAAGTTTCTTTATCTATTAACGACGGCGAATTTGTAGCAGTGATGGGGCCGAGCGGTTGCGGAAAATCGACGCTCATGAACATTATTGGCCTGCTAGATCGCCCGACACATGGTGATTATTCGTTGCATGAACGCGAGGTTGCCCGGCTGCGTACTAACCAACGCGCCAAAGCTCGCCGCGATACTGTGGGTTTTGTGTTCCAATCGTTTAATTTGCTGCCACGCATGACGGTGCTCGAAAACGTAGCCTTGCCCCTTGCCTACAAAGGCATGTCGGCCGGCCGGCGCATTAAGCAGGCGCGCCGCGTGTTGGAGCGTGTCGGCTTGCACGACCGGGCATTCTTTTACCCTAACCAGCTAAGTGGCGGCCAGGTGCAATGCACGGCAATCGCCCGCGCGCTGGTAAATGATCCTAAAATTATCATTGCCGACGAGCCGACCGGCAATCTGGATAGCGCCAGCAGCCGCCTGGTGATGGAACTGCTCAGCGAAATTCATAAAACTGGCACCACTATTTTATTTGTTACACACAACCCCGAACTCACCCGCTACGCCACGCGCGTAGTGTATATGCACGACGGCGCGGTTGTGCACGATGAGCAAACCGCCATCGGTGAAATCGCTGCAACCGCTCGCAAAGCAATGTACTCTATGCCTTCTAAAACCGTTGATGACGACCTTGCAGGCGTGTCGGTGCTTATGAAACACGTGCCGCAAAAAGCAAGCGATACTGCAACCGCCAAAAAAGAAACCGCAAAAAAGAAACCGGCTAAAAAAGCCAAAACCACCAAAAAAACTAAAGCCAAAGGTGGTAAAAAATGAGTGCCAGCAGCCGGGGCGAATTTAAGATGGCGCTGTCGAGCGTTATGTCAACCAAGTGGCGCAGCATGCTTACAGTACTGGGTGTTGTTATCGGTGTAGCTTCGGTGATGACTGTTATGGGCTTGGGCCAAGGGATAAAGCAGCAAATTGCCGGACAAATTGACCACTTCGGCAAAAATATTTTGATGGTGCGCCCTGGCAATCAGGCGCGCTATGAAAACGGTACGCAACTCACCAATACTGATGTGTTGTTCGGCCGTGATGCGATGGGTGCTCTCACTACACAAGACGCCGCGGCAATCGCCAGTGTTGGCCAGGTACAAAAGTCGGCTCCGCTCGGTATTATTTCGAGTGCCGCCAAAGTTGGCAACACCACACTTAGCGACCCGCTGGTTATCGCGACAAGTTCGCAGTTGCCGAGTGTCATTGGCCAACAGGTGCAGTACGGTAACTTTTTTGACGATAATTCTGCCAATACGGCGGTAATTGGTAAGCAAGTTGCCCACGATTTATTCGGCGAGTCTGTTCCACTCGGCCAATTGTTCACCCTCCGTGGCCAGACTTTCATGGTGCGCGGTATCTTTTCCGACTTTAACTCGTCGCCTATGTCGCCGACTGCCGGTTTCGATAATGCTATCTTTATCCCTTACGGCGCTGCGCAACAGCTCACCAATAACGGCCTACAATTTTATACAATTTTAGTGCAGCCAAAAAGTGGCAGCCAGGCTAGCGCGACTCAAAACATCACCAGTCACCTGCTCGCGGCGCACGGTGGCGAGCATGACTTTACCGTGTTCAACCATTCACAAGCAGAAGATATGAGCAAAAGTACGATTTCGTTATTTACAACGTTCGTAAGCGCGGTCGCGGCAATTGCTTTGCTTGTTGGCGGCATCGGCATTATGAACATCATGCTTGTTTCGGTTACCGAGCGAATGCACGAAATCGGCGTGCGCAAGGCTGTAGGCGCGACCAACCGCCAAATTTTGACGCAATTTACGCTGGAAGCGGCGGTACTGAGCGGCGTAGGCGGCGTGATTGGTGTAGTGCTGTCAATTATCGCTGAGGCGCTCTTGCGGACCTACACTACGTACCATCCCGTGTTTATGTGGCAAGCAATGCTGCTCGCTGTTGGCATCTCACTCGCTGTAGGCATTGTGTTTGGCGTGGCACCGGCAGTCAAGGCTGCTCGTAAAGACCCGATTACCGCTCTTCGCCACGAATAAGAAAGGCACAAAGCTTAGGTATATAGCGAAATGATTGTGGCTCCGCCGGCAAACATCATCAGCAAAAACGTTGCCCAGCCGACGGCACTTACCCACGGCTTATTCACCCAGCGACCCATAATTTTCTTGTTACTTGAAATAAGTATGATCATGAGCAAAATAAGCGGTGCCACCAACCCGTTGGCGACTGCCGAATAAATGAGCGCTTTAATGGGGTCGATGCCGACAAAATTAAGCCCTAAGCCTACCAGCATCGAAATAATAATAATGCCGTAAAAAGCGTAGGCTTGCTGTAGGTTGCGGTACAGGCCCTCTTTCCAGCGGAAGCTTTCTGATATGGCATACGAACTTGAACCGGCTAGTACCGGAATCGCCAAAAGTCCGGTGCCGATCAATCCAACAGCAAACAAAAAGTATGTGGCATTACCTGCGAACGGGCGCAGCGCCTCAGCAGCTTGAGCGGCGGTTTGAATAATGTGTATGCCGTGCGGGAACAAAATGCCGCCACATGCTGCGATGATAAAGAACATCACAACGTTTGAAAGCAACATTCCCGACCACACGTCAATGCGCATGCTACGCACTTCGCTTGCTTCGGTATGGCGGCGCGACCGTATGGTGGTCCGCCCACGCAAAATTTGCTCCTCGACTTCTTGTGAAGTTTGCCAAAAAAACAAATACGGTGAAATAGTCGTACCTAAAATGGCACACAATAACAAAATGTAATCTTTCGACCACGTGATGCGCGGTACGGCCAATTGTCTGGTAACCTCGTGCCAGTTTAAATGCGCCAAAACCGCCGACAAAATGTACGAAAGCAGAATTAGCGCCAGCCATTTTAAATACTTTGCGTAGCGTGCGTATGGTGTAAAAATTTGAAGCAGCAAGCTAAAAGCAGTAAAACCAATTACAAGTGCATAAAACTGGGTATGAGGGAATAGCAACTGCACCCCTTTCGCCATAGCACCCAAGTCAGCGCCGATGTTAAACGCATTTGCAATAAATAAAAAGAGCGTACAAGCATATAGCACTCTTTTCGGGAAATGCACACGGATGTTGCCTGCCAGCCCGCGCCCGGTCACTATACCGATACGAGCGCACATTTCCTGCACGAATGCCATCAGCGGCAACGTCCAGGCCGCCAGCCAAACCATCCCATAGCCGAATTGAGCACCAGCTTGTGAATAAGTAGCAATGCCTGACGGATCGTCGTCGGAGGCACCCGTAGTCAAACCCGGCCCAAGCATTGTCCAGTAGGCCCGGGTTTTGCGCAGTGCACTGCCGCCCTTGCCCCGGCTAACGGTTTGCGCGACCTGCTGCGAAACCTCCACGGTTTTAGCGAGAGTCATGGCTGGGGCTTCGACTGTTTTTGCGAGTAGACTTTTTTGTTTTTTGGCCATAAAACCGGCAATTGTTTACAACAACATTGTATCAGAAAAAATCATGACGCAAACGGATTTTAAAATAAATGTTTGCCGTAGTAATACCAAAAGTGCTTTAAAATCAATGCAGCTATTGCTAGCAACCAAAAAATCAAGATGTCCAGGTGGTGGTGGCGCAAAAAACTAGCGCATTCTTGCCAGCCAGCCGAAAGTTTGTTCTGGCTTAGCTCTAAGATGTAGAGTGTGTTATACCAAAAAGTAGTAATCGTTACTACCCACACCACCATGCAATACGGGCATAACGCGTGAATGCGGTAGACGCTCTGAAAAAACAGCCAGTGCACAAAACAAACGCCAAAAAGCGAACCGGCACCGAGCCCCCACCATAACCAGCGTTTCAATGTGCTACCAGCGAGCAGCACAACGCCGAGCGTGATTAAAATTGAAAATGCCACTAAGCCGATAATCGGGTTTGGAAATCCGAAAGCCGCCGCTTGTTTAGAAGCCATAACTGATCCGCAACTAATAACCGGGTTAAGGTTGCATGGTGGCACATACTGCGGATTTTTCAGCAGGTCAATTTTTTCGACAGTAATAATAAACGCGCAAACAAGCCCAACAAAACCACCAATAAGCAAAAGCCAGGGCATAATACGGCTAAATGATGGTAGTTTTCGAGGTTCTTTTCCAGTGTTTTTAACGCTCGGCACAATCTTGAAGGGAGTTTTTACCACGTGCATAAGTATAGCACAAAGAGCGCGCAGTTTACCCTGTTAATCGGCGCAGTCGCCGGTGCTAACGGTAGTGTGCCGCTGGGTTGCCTGGGTGAATTCATCTATAACTTTTTGCATGGTAAGCGCATAGCCTACGCTGTCGTAACGGGCTGAGCGTGCGAACACCAAGCCGACCACCGTACCCGAAGTATCCACAAGCGGCCCTCCGGAATTGCCCGGCAAAATAGTGGCGTTAAGCGAGTAAATTTGGCGCGAAACAGTTTTGGCATTGTAAATGTTCTGCCCGGTGGCTTCAAAAGAATTGATAACACCAGCTGGCGATGCTGTGAAGCCGCCGCCCTCCGGATAGCCTAGGGCGGCTGTAGCCATACCAGCGTTGGCGACTCTAGCATTCATTCCTAATGGCGCGCCTGCAAGGTTTTCTGCGTGCAACACGGCCACGTCTAAGTTAGGGTCGAACCAAATAACCTGCGTAGAGTGCTTGCCATTAGTGTCAAAGATTTGTGGATTTTGCACACCAGCCACCACATGTGCGTTGGTAATCACCATACCTTCGCCAGCCACAAAGCCCGACCCTTCAACGATACCGCCACAGCCTTGCCCTTCGATTTTCACTACCGAAGCCTTGTCTTTATGCACGGCGTTTACCAATACGTCTATATTCGGCTGGCTCACTGACCTTGGCGCGAGAGCTGGCTCGACGCCGTTAAATACTTTCGGAAAGCCGTTAGGGCTTACCACCCGGCCAATACGCGCTATAACAGAAGGCGCAGCCGGAAGTACATTGTTGAGTGCCGAAACGATACGCGAATTTTGCACCTGTCCTTGCCACCCGATTGAAGGAAAACTGGCAAAAGTATTCACTCCCAGCCATAACGTCGCTACTACAATAATCACTGCCGCAAACGAACCGAGTAGCCGGTCGAACTTGTTCAGCCAACTGCCACTCAAGCGAAATTTCAGTACGTCACCGATGTATTCGCCAACAATTAGCAGCAAAAATGCGCAGCCCAAAATAATACTAATTGCCAGCGCCGCCCGCCCATTGCTGCTATGTGCCAAATGAATGAGCCGCGTTTGAGCCCAAATGCCAATGAGCAGCCCACCGAAAAACCCCAAACCCGAAAACAGCTGGCGCACTAAGCCCAGTTCGACACCGCGGACAATTGCAACAATCGCCACGATAACAATAACCCCGTCCAGAATGTCCATTTGCCATTATTATAGTACATTGTGTGCTAAAAAGCGCTTACGTTTGGTCGGTTTTGTCGGAGTTGCCCGCCACAAGCTTCGTGTCTGGTTTTTCGGCTGTAACCTCGCTCGTCAATTGGTGAAGTTTAAGTTTTTTGCCGGCATGTAGCGCTAAAACAACGATAAACAAAATTCCTAAAACCACCAAATATGCTGCGCGGTCGATAACATTGGCCGCCACAATCACGCCACTGCCCAAATGATGCAAATGCTCCGTAAACAGTAAAAATGATTCGCGAATACCAATCGCCCCGGGTGTGAGTGCCACAAACAAGGCAAAATTTGCAGCGCCAGTGTATGTAAGGGCTTGCCCGATGCCCACGCCTTGCTTAACAGTGCTAATTTCTACAAAATAAATAATAAACTGAGCAAGCGCTTGCACAACGGTTGCTACAAACAACCAGCCTAAAATTGGCAATTGCATGCCAGCCTCGGCCTGAAATTGAGAGCGCCGGGCATACCACCAAAGCACCACCCAACTGGCGGCGCTGGCGCACAGCACGCCCAAGACGGTTTTCCACCAGGCCAGACTGCCCGCAAACAACATGCCGGCGCTGATAATTGCATAAAACGCATAATAAATAAGTGTTGCGAAAATGTATTTCTTAATGCCGAGGCCATGTTTTTTCTTGAGGTAGACGGCCCGTAAGCCTGGCCCGCTCTGCCCTGGCCCAAAAAAATTTAACAGCGACGAGTACGAACTAAGCATGACGTTCTCGCGTAGCGGCATGCTTTTGTTGTATAAGTGCATCGTTACTTGCAATACTGCAGCTAAAGCGCCCCACCATACGGCATATAAAGCTAAAAGAACGACCAAAGTACTCCATTTAAGATGCTTGAACTGATGTAATACCTCAGGGTGGGCATGCAAATACTTAGCAAACACTGTGGCGGTGGCTACGAGTAAAAGCGCGGCTACCAGTGTTTTTGCGTACTTCTTCATACCAATACAGTATACTGCAAAGTTTTTTGCTGCCAAAAACACGCCTTGGTAAATTGTAGATTCAGTATATCTTCAGTTGGTTATGTATAATGGGCTGTAAGTATTATGAATATTAAACAACTTGCCTCTCGTCTGTATTTGCTTTTGGCCGCCCGCTGGCTGCGCAACTTGATGTTCGGCTTTTTTGTGTTTGAGGCGTTATGGTTTGTTTTTTCGGCCGTTTACCCTATGGCTTTTGATGAAGATTTCCACTTTGGGATTATAAAAATCTATTCACACCACTGGCTGCCCTTTCTGAGCAGTCAGCCGCCCGGTGCCGACGCTTATGGCGCCGTAGCGCGCGATCCGTCGTATTTATACCACTATGTAATGAGCTTCCCGTATAGGCTGCTTGAGCATATTACTAGTAACCAAACCGCTCAAATTGTTACTTTGCGGCTCATAAACGTGGCACTATTTACACTTGGTTTGGCACTATTTTACCGGTTTATGATGCGCGTGCTTGGTTCACGCGCGATCGCCAACACTAGTTTGGCACTGTTTATCCTTATCCCTATTGTGCCGCAGCTGGCCGCGCATATTAACTACGACAACTTGCTGATGCCGCTTACAGCTTACACTTTTCTTTTGGTATTTGATGTGCAGCAGCAACTTAAAAGGCGTACTGTCAATTTTAAAACGCTCTTTATTTTATTGAACGTATGTTTGCTTACGAGCCTCGTTAAATACGCATATCTGCCGGTTTTTGTGGCCGCCTGCTTGTTCGTCTTGGGGTACGGCCAGATGCAATTCCGTCATTTGCCCGCATTTAAGAAGGCGTTTACAAAAGCTCGCGCCAGCTTTTCGGTGAAAATGACGGTAGGTTTTGTGCTGCTTACATTGTTGAGTAGTGGCTTGTTTATGCAGCGCTATGGTGTAAATGCCATTAAATACCACAAGCCGATTGCCGATTGTGGTGCCGTACTCGATTATAGCCATTGCAGCGCATACGGCCCATGGATCCGTAACTACGACTACGCCGAAGTAAAAACCACCGTCGACAAAAACCCTTTCAAATATTTTATTTCATGGGAGCAGGGTTTGCACTCCCGGTTATTTTTTGCTATTAACACTCCAGCGAGCGGCTATGTGAATTATCCGCCGTTGCCGCTACCTTATCAAACAGCACTGGTGCTTGGTATAGCAGGCGTGCTCGTGATGCTTGTCTATGCCCGCCGGATTTTTGCTGAGCCGTACATGGTGTTCGCTGGCCTAGCGACTGTGGCGTATATCATTGCCCTGTTTATGGAAGATTACAGCCAGTTTGTAGAGACCGCCCAGCCGGTCGCCATCAACGGCCGCTATTTGCTACCGGTGTTATTTTTGCTCGCTTGCCTTTTTGCGCGTGGCTTCCAACTACTTTTGGCATCGCCTAAAAAGGCATTGCTCAAGCCATTCTTAGCAATGCTGGTATTGTTGTGTTTTTTGCAAGGCGGTGGTGTAATGACCTTTATTTTGCGGAGTGACGCAAGCTGGGACTGGCCGAACAATACAGTCGTACATATAAATAATGCCGCCCGTAAAGTACTCGCGCCGATAGTGTGGGAAGGCAGCAAATATTACTAGTCGCTATGTTTCCGCTCTGGCCTAAAAAACTAAAAGCGGCCTCAGTTTGGCAAGCCCACCGCTAATCTTCAGCTAAAAAGCGCTATAATGGTTGTATAACCGAGGTAAAAAGTGAAATTAGTTGTACAAGTGTCGTGCCTGAATGAGGCCGAGACACTACCCCTAGTCTTAAAGACCATACCTAAAAAGATTCCCGGCATTGATAGCATCGAGGTGCTGATTATCGATGACGGTTGCACCGATAACACTGTCGAAGTTGCTGAAAAGCACGGTGTCAAACACTTTGTTATCCATCGCTGCAATAAAGGTTTAGGTATGGGTTTCAAAGATGGACTTAACCGCTCGCTTGAACTTGGCGCCGACATCATCGTACACACGGACGGTGACAACCAATATCCGCAGGAGTGCATCCCTGACCTGATTAAACCAGTTTTAGATGGCAGGGCTGACATGGTAATTGCCGACCGCCAAGTGCAATCTATCGAGCATTTTTCAAAGGGCAAAAAGTTAATGCAGGCCATTGGCACGCGCATTTTGAACGCGGCTGCCGGCACTAAAATACCTGACGCGCCGAGCGGTTTTCGGGCATATTCGCGCGACGCGGCTATGCAATTGAATGTCGTTACCAAGTTCAGCTACGCTATGGAGACGCTTATTCAGGCCGGCAACAAGCGCATGGCAATTGCCACTATTAAAATTAAGACTAACCCGAAAACACGCGAATCACGCTTATTTAAGTCGTCATGGGAGCATGTATACAAATCGGGCATCGCTATCGCGCGTGCCTTTATAATGTACCGGCCGTATGTTATTTTTAACACTTTTGCGATGGTGATGTTTTTGGCCGGCCTGGTGCCTTTCTTGCGCTACGTTATCTTTTTTATGGTCGACAAACACCCTGGCGCACACATTCAATCGCTCATTGCTGGCAGCGTGTTTTTAATTGCAGCGTTCATTTCGTTTAGCCTGAGTATTATTTCAGACCTGACGCGTATTAACCGTTCGTTGGCCGAAGACACACTCGAACAAATCAAGCGACAGCGGTTTGACAACCTGCAAACTAAAGACTAATTTGCCGTAATCCGCGGTGGCTACTATACTGGCAATATGAAACGTGTGCGGCCTCTAGACCAACAAGGCTTTACCATCCCTGAGCTTTTGGTAGCATTGGGTATGGTGCTCGGGCTTTGCGTGGGCGCATATTATGTGTTGCGGCCACAAAGTTTCGACCCGCAAACACGCGATGCCCAACGCATGGTCGGTGCTTCGCAGCTTATGGTCGGACTTGAAAAATACTACGCCGACAATGGTCATTTACCGACTAGTATCACTAGTAAAAAGAAGGTTGTAGGCAGTGATAAAGATTCCGCAAACTTGTGCACCGACCTTGTTCCAAAATATATGAAAGACTTGCCTCTCGACCCAACTTGGGGTGTGGAAATTGAAAACGGTGGCTGTAGCGCAAAAAATCAGCAGTATATTGCCAGTTATTTGGTGAGCGCCACGGCTAGTGGCGGCCACACTATTTTGTACGTTGCGGCACCAATGGCCGAAGGCTCGAGCATCCACTTGCAACGGACATTGTAAGTTGTACACAAGGTTTTGTTGGCGCGCATTTGTAACAGATGTTACTGCGTGGTTTTTGGTCTGCGCCTACAGTAAAAACAGGCTGCCGGTTAAGAAAGCGTCATATGAAAGCAGACGGCCAGCCAAAAGGAGGTGTGAAATGGAAACACTGCCAACCTTGACTACTTTTATAGGAGTGATGGCTGACGCCGACGCTCCGCCACGAGTTCGGAAAGACCAAGACCCGATCACAAAGCAGTATCGCCGTGACCAACTCAAACAGTGGTATGCGCGTCGTCGCCATATGCTGGAGTCGCAATATTTTAATTGGTTGCGCACGCACAGCTACGATTATCGCACACGGCCCTGGACGATTGAATTTATGAGCCGAATGATGATCCAACATGCCGTTTCGGCCGAGCAAGACCCGGACGTACGCAACTTCCGCCGTCAAGAACTATTGCGTCGGTGGCGAAACTTTTCGACTAAGGCCCGCAATTTGGCAAACCCTGAAAATATAGTGTAAAAATCGCACCGAATTTGCTACTATATAACGATATGACTTTTTGGCTTGTCGAAAGGTGCTCACCGCCTAAATGAGTATGCTTGTCACACTTCTAGTAGTGTTTGTTTTGGTGCTTTTTTCGGCAATTTGTTCAGGCCTGAACGTGGCGCTGATGTCACTAGACATTGCTGATTTGCGCCGCAAAGCCAAGCTCGGCAACCCAGCCGCCAAACTTGTGTTGCCGGTACGCAAAAATATCCATTTATCGTTGGCGGGCATTTTACTAGTGAACGTCGCGGCCGTATCTGTTACTTCGATTGTATTGGAAGGCCAATTCAACGGTGTCATTGCCGTACTAATAAGCACTTTACTTATTGTAATTTTCGGCGAAATTATGCCGCAAGCCATTTTCATGCGTTTTGCGCTTGGCTTTTCGGCCACACTTGTACCTTTGCTGCGCCTGATGATTTTAGCCACTTACCCTATTTCCAAACCGCTGCAGCTGTTGCTCGATAGTTTTTTCGGCCCGCAAAAAGCCAAATTGCAAAGCCGCCATGAATTGGGCATGATTATTGCTGAACATCTCCGTGACCAAGAAAGTGAACTTGACGCTGATGAAGCCGAGATTATGCGTGGCGCTATTACGCTCAGCGAAAAGAAAGTGCGCGATATTATGACGCCGCTTGAGCAGGTGTATTGGCTGACTCCGGACACTGATATAACGCTCGACGTTATTGGCGAGCTAAAAGCCACCGGCCACAGCCGAGTGCCGATATTCAACGGTGCCAAGACGGTTTGTTTTGGTGTGTTCCTGGTTAAAGATCTGGTTGATATTAACTTCGAGACAGCCCAGCTTAAGGTGTACGATTTGCCGCTCTACCCTTGTCAAGTAGTCGGTGCAATGACCGCGCTCGATACCCTTTTCCGCAAATTTATCAAGGGTAACACGCACCTTATCCCAGTGGAGCGCAATGATAAGATTGTCGGCATCGTGACAATCGAAGATGTACTCGAAGAAATCGTTGGCCAAGAAATCGAAGATGAAACTGACGCCCGCAAAAAGCGTCGCATGAACGTGCCCTTGCCGACCCGCAAAAAACAAAAACGCACTTAAAAGTTTATGCGGTTCGGGAAAGACGCAGTTACTTTGCGCATAATTGCGATAAATTGCATGCGCTCAGTTTCGTTAAGCGCCTTAAAAAAAGCAGCTTCGTTTTTGTCTACCAGTTCAGCAAATACCCGATGCCGAATTTTCTCGCCAGCTGGTTTTAGTTTGAGCATTTTGACCCGGCGGTCCTTGGGGTTTTCAACGCGCACAATGAGTTTTTTATGTTCTAACCCATCTACGATACCTGTGATGTTCGACGGGTCGCACGACAAAATGCCGCTTAACGTGTTCATTGGCCGCATGTTTTCGGGGTCAATATATAGCAGAGTGAATATCTGCATTGCTGTCAGCCCTTGCCCGTTGCCGATAGAGACAATTTGCTGCTTGGACATCATTAAAAACGCTATAAACGAGGCGTAAAAATCACTCAGAACACTTTTATCCATACAAAACCCAGAAAAAAATAGTTGACATTGTCAATCATTTATTCGTACAATGATTGAGTAACTAAATATTACACTAAATTACCAAAATTTCCAAGAAAGGAGTTTGGCACTATGAGCGTCAAACCTCGCAACCCTTGGTTTATCCTGGTACTGCTCGCGATGGCTCAGTTTATTGTAGTGCTTGACACTTCAATTGTGAACGTTGCACTACCAGCGATCCAAAAGGCGTTGCATTTTAGCACTTCTTCCCTGCAATGGACGGTTACGGCCTATACTTTGGCTGTAGGCGGCTTCTTGCTGCTTGGCGGACGTGCCGCCGACCTTTATGGCCGACGTAAAGTGTTCTTGATTGGCCTTGGCTTGTTTGCAGTGGCTTCTTTGGCCGATGGCTTAGCTCAATCGGGTGGTATGCTGATTGCATCGCGTGCCATACAGGGTTTAGCCGGCGCGCTAATGTCGCCTGCGGCTTTATCAATCGTGCTAGTAACTTTTAAAGAAGGTGCCGAGCGCAACAAGGCGTTGGCCGTGTGGGGCGCTGTGGCATCTGGTGGCGCGGCTGCCGGTATGCTTTTAGGCGGTATTTTAACTGAATATCTTAACTGGCGTTGGAACTTCTTTGTGAATGTGCCGGTAGGCGCAACTATTTTCGTGCTTGCCATGCGCGTATTGCCAAAACATGAATCTGAAGCCCGCAATAACAGCTTGGATTTGCCCGGCGCACTTTCAATTACCGGCGCGCTGATGTCATTAGTATACGGCCTTACCCAAGCGCCAAGCCATGGCTGGTTGAGCAGTTTTACACTTGCCTTCTTCGCGTCAAGCGCCGCGCTACTTGCCTTCTTTATTTGGAATGAGCGCCGCGCAAAGCACCCACTTGTTGACCTGAGCATCTTTAAGGTGCGTAACGTTACTGGTGCAGATTTGCTACAGATTTTCATGATGGCAAGCTTGTTTTCAGTGTTCTTCTTTACGTCACTGTACATCCAAACAATATTAGGCTACTCGCCTGTTAAGACCGGCTTAAGCTTTTTGGCGATTCCGGTAGTGATTGCGATTGCGGCCACGAATGCGCCTAAGCTGATTGCAAAATTTGGCTACAAGCGCGTATTGATGGTGGCTCCGTTGTTTGTGGCTGTGTCTATGCTGTTGCTTGCACAGCTGCCGCTCAAGGGCAACTATTTTGTTAATATCTTGCCAGGCTTTATACTAATGGGCCTTGGCCTTGGCTTATCGTTTGTGAGTACAACTATTGCTGCAACCTCCGGCGTAAAACCAACGCAGAGTGGTTTGGCATCGGGCTTGCTGAATACTTCCCAGCAAATTGGTGGCGCACTCGGTTTGGCAATCTTAAGTGGTGTCGTGGCAGCCGCAGTTAAGAATAAACTGCCTGCAGTAATGAACGGCCAGATTTCTGCGGCGAGCGCAACACTTCATGGGTATCACTTAGGGTTTTATGTGGCATCGGGCTTTGCCTTAATAGCATCGCTTGTTGCTGTATTCGTGTTGAAGCACACTCAAGGCGCTGATCCGGCTACAGCTGGGCAGCCTACCGCTTCGATGCATTAGTCCGCAAAATAGGGCTTACCGCATAACCGGCCTTACTTATAAGACACAAGTAAGGCCGGTTTTTTAGTTTTGTACGCCGACGTTTACGGTTTCGCCGCCCAACTTTTCAACGAAGTAACTATCGTGCGATACATATATTATTGCGCCGCTATAGTTAAGTAACGCCTTTTCCAGCTCTTCAATTGATGGTAGGTCGAGATGATTGGTTGGTTCATCTAAAATGAGCATATTTGGCTCGGTGGCTAGCATGCTCATAATTTGGAAGCGCGCTTTTTGGCCGCCGCTTAAGTGCCGCACGACGGCGTCATGGTCGGCACTGGGGTCAAATAAGTAATTGGCTAGTAATTGGCGCACGAGCTGGTCAGTAATATTTAATTCTTTTTCGCGGTACATGTGGGTAATGGCTTCGGCCAGTGTGTAGTCTAAATACCTGGGGTCGATTTCTTGTTCGTACACACCTAAGCGGATTTTGGCGCTGGTTTTTAAACCACCGTGGAATTTTGTAACTTTGCCGGGCGTGTTGTTAATTTGGTTGCGGATATAGGTGACGAGCGTGGTTTTGCCTGCTCCGTTACGGCCATGCAGGCGCACTCGGCCGCCTGGCTGCAGTATGCACGAGACATCTTCAAATAACGCGCCGGTTTGCTCGTAGCCGAGCGATAGTTTCTCGGCACTTACCAACTCGACACCTTGCTGCTTGTCGGTTTTAAGTCCGCGTAGTTTAATGTTGTTGTCTTTGTATTTTTCGTAACGCGCCACCACTTTAGCGTTTAATTGTTTGGCGGATTCTTGGTCGATCCAAAACGACGGTTTAGTGATGGCCTGCAATTCCACCAGCTGCTTTTTAAGCCGGTCTTCCATAACTACGAACGGGTTCTTTTTATCAGCGGTGCCGCCCCATGACGCTTTTTTACTGCGCGCATATAAAATTTGTTTTTTGACGTTTTCAATTGTGGCTTGGGCGATCTCGTACTGCGCCATGCTGGTAACGGTGTTGGTACTGTTTTGTTGCAAGTAGGCAGTGTAATTGCCCGTAAAACTTATGGCTTTTTTATCTTTAATTTCGATAATGCGGTCAACTTCGTTTAAAACGTCGCGGTCATGTGTAATGACCACCACGGTGGAATCGGTTTCGCGCAGCCAATCAATAAAACTGGCTTTGGCGGCGTAGTCCATATGGTTGGTCGGTTCGTCGATGAGTGCGACGCGGGCATTGGCCTGCTGCACTTTTACCAGCTCGACGAAACGTTTTTGGCCGCCGCTTAGGTTGACGAGCGGCCCACGGGCTTTGGTTTCGCCGAGCTGGTAGCTAGCCAGCGCTTGCAGCACTTTTTCCTCAATAAAATAGTAGCCGAGGTCGTTGAAGCGGTCTAACGCTTCGCTGTATTCGGCAATTTTGCGCATGTTGTTGCCCATAGTTTCCGGATAGGTTTCAATAATATGGTGCAGCCGTGTATAATCTGGCAGGCTGGCCAAAATGTAGTCGAGGCAATTTGTAACTTGAGCGTCTAAATGCTCCTGCGCGGTCATAATAATACTGGTGTTTTTGCGCGTTTGCACCTCGCCTTCAAAATCGGCATCTTCGCGCGCCAAAATACGGAACAAGCTGGTTTTGCCCGCGCCATTGCGGCCGATAATCGCCACTTTTTCGTCTTCACGTACGGTAATATCTAGCCCGGCAAACAGTTGTTTGGAACCAATGGTTTTGTTTACGATCTGCGCGCTTAAAAGCATTGCTTAATAATAACAGATAGCGTAGATAATTACAGGGTCGCTGCCTGGTATTTGCCCAGTGTGGTATAGTAGCATTTTACAAGAAAGGAAAATAAGAATGCGTTCATCTAAAGAAATCTTGCGTAACTTCGGAATGGCGGCGACCCTTACGTGCGCACTGGGAGCTTCTGCTTGTAGCAACGGCCACAACCATGAAAGTAAAAGTACTTCTCCTATAACAAGCGCGATGGCTAGCCCGAACTGCCTTACTCTCGATTCATTTAACCTTGTTGGTGCTAGTAAATCCGATGGTGAAAAAGCTGTAAATAAGGGCGACTGTGCAGCCATGTACGATGTCACGTCTCTTAAGAAAGTTGGCGAGATTGCTAGCGGCGCAGCGTTTATTATTGACTGCGAGGCTGTGGAGCCGATGAGATTTAAGACTGAGGTGAGGCTTGAGGTTGAGGCCGGCGGCCTTAAGGGCTATACTGCCCTAGACGGTGCCGCTCTGAAACAATTCAATGCTAACGAATTCACGTCTATTCCAAATTGTTAGCTTAAGTTCCGAGCTGCGCTAGTGCTGTACCTATGCCAACTGCGTAATATAATGCTATAGGATAAAATGCAAATGGTGATAAAAAAATTCTTACAACGCCCAAGTGTGGTAGCGCTAGCAGTTGTGTATTGCTTGCTGGCCGTGGTTTTAGTGCGCCACTTTACTGCCCACCCAGATGCTAAGGCCGGAATCGTATCGCCGGCCATCACCAAAAACCTACAAACTGTCAGTACCCTGCTGAATTCGGAGTATCCTGCTATGAGCCAGGCACGTTTTCCGTTGGCTGGTGTCGATTGGATGGCCGAAAGTATCGACCAAGCTAATACGAGTCCGGCTTTAAGTATGCCCGGTGAGGCGCGATTTAAAAGTAACCAACTGCCAGGATTGGGGTGGTCATGGACCGGGCATGACCCTTCTGCCGACGAACTATATAAAAACATTGCCATAACTTTGGTGAACGACGGTTTTTCGCAAGACAACGATACCCAGGCAAAGCAGCAAAGCGGCCAGATGCAAACTTACTTTACGCTGCATAATTTTCACCAGCGTGACCAACATTGTGCGCTTATTAGTTGGAGTGACGCTGGTTCGTTTTCGAGTGACTCAGTAAATAATGACGAGTTTCGCTGCTATGATAATGCCACTTTGCAAGGCCGACAAACCACTACCAAACAACAGCAGCAAATTGAAGCTATCTTGAAAGCTGCATATAGCAAGATGGCGGTGCCGAAACAAATCGCTAGCGTTATGCAAACGCGTATTGCTAGCCAAAATAAAGGCGGCGTTATTTCTGCCAGCGAAACGGCTGGTTACGATATTGCCGAGGCATCGTTTACTTTTGCCGGCTCTGCTGATGCTAAGCTCGCCCTATTTTATGAATATAACGGCCAATGGCACTACGTAACGACTGCCAGCGATGAATATGGTTTTTCGTGCGGGGATATGCGCGCCGATGCTGGTGCCCGCGCCGCCTTGCATGACCAAATTTGTTATGATTACAATCCGCCCGCCGGTGGCCAGCAAGGTACGCAGCGGCTGGATACCGACCGACACTTTTAACCCCTCACTCCCGACACAGTTGGCTAAATGTTTGAGCGTTGGTTCTTCTCAGAATTAGCTAGACCAACTTCGCTAAAGGTATATAAAAACACCCCGTTTGTTTCTAGCAATCGGGGTGTTTTAGTGGCTTTACAGTGCTCGCGGCTCTGGTGAGATGCTGAGCAGCGTCCAGGTGAACGCTTCGGTATCGAACTTCAGGCGGTATTTGTTTAAACCGTCGGTCATGTCGAACAGCCGAACTGCCTGCTTGCCCTTGTGCACAAGGTACTGGAGGCCTTCAACAAAAGTGTATTCCTCGTTTTTGTATTCCATGCGCTTCGGGAAGCTTTTAAGGTTGTTTTTGTTCGCGAAATAAACAGAGGTTACGTTTACTTCTTCGTTAATAGCCACACGATCCATAGTTTCAAGCTCCTTACTTTTGAATAGACGGAGGAGAGGAGTTTTCCGGGTTTGGGGCGCTTTTTCCGTCAAAAATACCCTAATATACCAGAGAACACTTGAATGAAATATGGAGGAAATTCAGTGACGCTTACCTGTCAAGAAAGGCAGTGAGTATGAACTCCAAAAGTTTTGCATCTCAGTCTGTGCGGAGGAAGATTATATTTTGCTTCGTTTTAAGGTGCTAAACAAACCAGCCCACACATGGCTAGCGCTTATTATGAACCTAAAAACCACAAGCGTAAAGAGGTAATTGTCGCAACGGTTTTTAAGTGTGACATACATGGTAGCATAAGTGTCTCTTTAGCCGCGGCCAAGACAAGGTGGCTGAAAAAGAATTCACCCTAAAACACCACGTAACCGTTTTTTCTTTCAGAAAAAGCCGACATGGGTTTTTAGGAGCCTGAATTCTTTTTTCAGCCAATACGCTATACTTGATGCATGGACACGAAAAACAAGGTACAAAATGGTGCCTAGGAAATTTACGATTGACACAATTACTTATGTTTTTCCAGAAAATAATTTGGCTGGCAGCTTTTGTATGCAGCTACAGGCGCTTTTGAATGAGCTGCCGAACGCTATGCGTGGCCTAGACGGAAGTTTGGTTCTGGCTGCATCTGCACCGAAAAATGCCCTGCCCGTTACGGTATTTAAACAAGAACCCGGCATAGTCTTCCCGTATATACAAATTAGTGACAGCGATAAGCTACATTTGCAAGCCGGCAGCCTTAGTGTTAACCCGAAAGATACGGCGAGCAACACAGTTCCGGCCGAGCCACTGCCAAAGACGAAAAAGCACGACACACTTGGTTCGTACTATGAGGTACAGACGCCGGGCATGACGCTGTATCGCCTGCCAATAGATGAATTATGCAAGCGCCTAACTGGCCACGTGGTACGTACCGACCATACCGGCCTCAATTTGCCGTCGGTCGGCTTGCCTAAAGAAAGTTGGCAAACATATACTGATACTTTGGCACGCCATTGCAATGTGTACCGTTACCCATCTGGCGAAGACTGGCCGTTTATTTTACCTGCCACGAAAGATGAGTTTGACACAGATATTACTGCATTCCCTGTCGGTCGTGAGCCAAAGTTTGAACTTGTGTACGATACATATTCTCCGGTGCCGACTATCCAGATAGATCTTGAAACCGATTTACTTCGCGAAGAAGTTGAGCGATTGTTCCCTGAACCTTATGGCGTCAGCTTCCCTGACCTTGCAGACTACTTCCGTACGGTCTATATTGAGCACGACTGGCGCGGGCTTAGTATCCGTTTTGATATTCGATTTAAAACCGATGATTCCGGCAACGACTGGAATACTGGCAAATGGCTTGTGCAGGATGGCGGAAGGATAACGCCTAGGCATGAAGAGTCACAGAGGGGCTTAAATTAGAGTGAAACTTTTTCTCTCCTCACAAGCCATTTCTAAAGGGCAAGCCCCCTACCTTTTAGACCTTGTGGCAAAACCGGCTAAAAGTATACGGCTTGCTGTTATCGAAAACGCGGCAGATGTCGAAACAGGCTCCAAGGCTTGGCTGCTTCGTAATCGCCATATGATCGAAAGCCACGGTTTTGAAGTCGAATACGTGGATTTAAGAAAATACGCGCAAGATTTGGAGCCACTCCGCGCTAAGCTGGCGGCCAAAGATGTCCTTTGGTTTGGCGGCGGTAATACTTTTTATTTGCGTTGGCTTCTACGCAGCACCGGGGCTGAAAACATCATCAAAGAACTGGTGCATGGCGGCACAGTATATGGCGGTGGGAGTGCCGGAGCGATTATCGCCGGCCCGACGTTACATTATTTCGAGGCGGCAGACGAACCTCAAGTCTCGCCTGGAATCATCTACGAAGGTTTAAGTTTTACAGATAAGGTTATAGTGCCGCATATAGATAACAAGAAATACGCGCCCATCATCCAAGAGGTCGAAGATAAGCTAAAAGCCGATGGCTACCAAACAGTACCCCTTGCCGACGCGCAGGCTTTGGTTGTTGATGGGGTGAGCGAGAAAGTTGTATAACGACCCTGTTATCACAGTAAGTTTCGCAGTACCAAGCGCAGTTTTCTGAACCAGCTCTATTCCTCGGCTAAAAGCATTCGCACGCTGAACAGAATAGCCAAAGCGATGACTAACGCGATGGTTGCCGAAAACTGGTATTGTAAAAATAAAAAGGTTTGGGTGATGAAAATGTTTATCAGCACCGCAGTTTCAAAGCGTTGCAGCGCATTTTTGACGTTGCCTTGGTGCAGGCGCACAATTCCCCACAGCACAAAAAGGGCCGATAATACCGATGCGGCCGTGGCGATGGCGTTAGTGTTAAAGCGCGGGTTTACAAGCAAGTCGGAAAGCGGATCGGTGTTGCCTGTGGCTACTAAAACCACAGCCGTCAGTACCAGACTTACTCCGTATATGTAAAATGCGGCCAGCAATAACAACCGAAACCAACTCTGCTTTGCAAGCCACGAAAACGGCGCATGCAGTACGGCTAAAAAACGTTCCAACAAAAAGGGTTGGTAGGTTTGGGTGGGCTTCACGCGCTCTAGCATTTCTTGTGTCGGTTTGTATAACGGGTGGCTGGAATCGGCTTTTTGCAGCAGTTGCCTTGCCTGCTTGTACTCGCGCGGGTCGAGGTCGTCAATTGCCGCTTCGGTGATCAAATTAAGCGCATTGGCTAAGTAGTCGCCAGGCGTGTAACTGCGCCGTACTACGTACCGTGTTAGCAAATATATCAGCACAAACGTCATGTAGATAAGCGCGACGGTCGGCCTAAAAAAGTAATTATTGTCTTTGGTAATGAACTTGCCTAGCTCGTCCCAAACCAACCCAAACCCCATGCCGCCAATAAGAGCCGACGTGTCGCGTGAAGAGCGGTTAATACTCGCCAGCATCATCAAAATGGCAACCAGCATTAAAATGGTGCCCGGTAGCAGATGTGCAATATGCAAGCTGGAGCTGCCGACTTGCGGGTAGCCGGTTAGGTGCAAATAAAACCGCGTAATTAAAACGGTGGCAATCGATGCTACTAAAAAGGTGTCGAGCAATCGGCCGGCATCAATATTGCGTACCAAACGCACTGGGCTACGCATAAAATTTGCTTGTATCCATGCCATAAAGTATAAAGCATGCTGTAGCATAAGCGTATACGAACAAAATCTAGTATTATTAATGTATGAAGCTGGCGCGTGTTAATACTGGCCTGTTGTGTGCGATTATCGCAATTAATTTGTATGTCATTGTTACGCCATTCGTGCCGCACTTTACTTTTTGGTGGCAGAACCGTGGCCAGCACGGTCGCACCGCTGTGCTGCAGCAAAAGATCCAACCATCGCACATTTCGCTGAATATTCCTAATGACAACCGTTTGGTCGTACCAAGCATGAGCCTTGACCAGCCAATTATTGAAGGCCCGACCATGGCGTCGCTTATGAAAGGTCCATGGCGCATACCAGGTACGAGCACGCCTGACAAAGGCAGTAATACCGTTATAGCCGGCCATCGCTTTACATATACAAACCCGCGCGGTACATTCTACTTTTTAGACAAAGTTAAAGTGGGTGATGATTTTGCGGTGTACTGGCAGCACAAAGCTTACACCTACAAAGTAGTTTCCACTAGCCAAGTGCCGCCGACGCAAACCTCTATTCAAGACTCGAGCGTCACGCCGGAAGTGACGTTATTTAGCTGCACGCCGCTGTGGTGGCCGAAAGACCGCCTGGTGGTTGTGGGCGCTTTGGAGAATACATATGAGTGAGAAAGTACAGTTTTGGGTATTGCTGACCTTACTGTTCGTGAGTGTCGCATTCCTAGTTTTTGTAAACCACTATATGCAAAACGCGCCGTTGTTTAAATAACAGGGCCAGTTTATAAATGTTTTTTGGCGAGATGGGGCGAGATGGCCTTTTGCCTAGCGGAGCTGGCGCGGCTGGCCGTCGTCAGCCTCAACTTCAATTGTTTCAATGGCTGCAATTTTTGTATTCTTTTTGCGCCATAACCGAGCAACTAGCGCAATAAAAATAAGCGCACAGGCTACAGTTACGACCAGTAAAATATCGAAGCCAGTGTTGGTTAGCGTGCCGCCCGAACCGCTCGCAGTACCCGTAGAACCTGAACCGCTTGAGGTACATGTTGTCGCGTCATTGTATGTACAGTTGCCATATGAACCCTGGCCGTAAGCTTGCGCAAAAATTGTATAAGAGTGTTTCATAACTGCTCTACTATTTACATTACCTATTGTGCTTATGATATCATGAGTTTAGGAACGCATGCTAAGAAATTTTTATTTTTTGGAAGCGGCTCTGAGGGTTTGTAAGAGATTTACGCAAAAAATATGCCAAAAGCTTCGCACCAAAAACGATTGGCCGAGCGCCAGCAAGCGAAAGCCACCGACGAACGCCGGCCGTTTATTGAGCACGTGCACGAATTACGCCGCCGAATAATGTACATCGCGGCTTCTGTTATTGGGTGGAGCATCGCAGCCTACGGCATAGAACGCTACATTGTTAAGGCTTTATTAAAGCCCGCGCATAACCAGCAGTTTATTTACACATCGCCAGGTGGTGGTATCAATTTCTTGTTCAGAGTATGCCTGTATGCTGGCATCGCCATGAGTATCCCGGTGATTGTGTACCAAATTTTGCGCTATATTCAGCCGCTTATTAAAAGGAGTTCAGCCAAATTTATTTTTATTGCCAGCGGCATTTCGGGTATTTTGGCGGTTATCGGCATGGTGTACGGCTATTTTTGGGGCTTGCCAGCGGCGCTCAACTTTTTGTTGCACCAATTTGTGACCAAACAAATTCAGCCGTTGGTAACAATCCAGTCATATATGTCGTTTGTAACGGTGTACATGCTTGGATCGGCAATGCTGTTGCAGGTGCCTTTGCTGCTGATTTGTATCAACCGTATCAAGCCGCTCAAACCCCAGACGCTATTTAAATATGAGCGCCATGTAATTGCTGCTGCCTTTATAATTGCCGGCCTCATGAACCCTACACCGAACATTTTTGCGCTGCTGTTTATTGCTGGCCCGGTGGTTGGTATGTATCAGGTGGGCATTGTAATTATTTGGTACTCGAACCGGCATTTAGCGCCGCTCCATCGTAAACAAAGTGTCGTAAGTTTGATCGAGCAAGATTTAGCTGCCCAAGCCGAGCGCTTGGCGGTTGCCGGCGGGGCGCAACGTGTGGCTTTCGCCGGGCCTACTTTGGCAGGCGTTGGTACGATGTCTGGCATAGCTTACGAGACGGCTGATCAACCTGCCTCTGTTTCGGCAACGCGGGTGGCATCGCCGGCGGCTTTACGGCAGCCTGCCGCCCGCCCAGCGGGTACGCGCCGCAGTTCCAGCCGCCCTGTGAAGCGCCGTTTAATCATGTAGCTTTAAACATGCAAATGCTTGACAAACGCTTATGCTTGCTTATAATTTTTAACAGAAACTAAAACAACAAAAATAACTGTAAGGGACGCGCCATGAAACAGCTTGAAGATGTTATGAACAAAGAAGTAACCCGTAAGGAATTTCTTGCAACATTAGGCTTTGGGATCGCTTCTATTCTGGGATTTTCAGGTGTTGTAAAATTTTTATTTGGTAAGGGCTCCAGTGCGCAACGTAGCGGTGGCACATATGGCTACGGCGGTGGCGTGTATGGTGGATCAAGGCACAAAGCCTAAATTTTACCTCAGTTAAGCTGGCTTTGCATAAGAAACTAGTTGAATCGCACCCATTACCCCGCTTAATCCTATTTGTGTGCCCCGGTGTGTAAAAGTTACGAAGCTAAGATGTCTTCGTAACTTGTGCCTTTCTTGTATATCTTGAGCGGCACATTTTGCATTTGCCAATAGCTTTGCACGGGAGCCAAAATACGCCACGAGGCCAGCACCTCGTCACTTGAAGCAAATAATGTATGGTCGGACCGCATGGCGTCGAGTAGCACCCGCTCATAAGCTTCGGGGAGCGCCTGGTAATGGTCGCTGTAAGTAAAATGCAACGGCAGCCGCTCGATGTGATTACCGTAGCCGGGTTTCTTAACCCACATCTGCACCTCAATACTTTCTTCGGGCTGAATACGCAAGGTAATGCTATTTGGCTCAGCGGTGCCGAAGCGCTTGTAGTGCACACGAATTTCAGTCTGCTTATGTGCCAGCGCCTTGCCACTTATCAATTGCACGGGCACATTTTGCCATTTCGGGTCACTTGAAAACAGTTTAAGCGCTACGAAGGTTTCAGTAGTGGAACCGGGGTTCTCAGCTTCTTCGGCGTAGCCTTGGTATTGGCCGCGTACTACAACTTGCGGCAAATCAATTTCGCGCAGCGGTTCAAGCGCTTGCAAAGCGGCAAGGCGCGTAGCTTGCAGGTCGCCCCACTGTTTCGGTACGTCCATAAGAGTCAGCGCCGCGAGTTGCAATAAATGGCTTTGTACGAAGTCGCGCAGCGCGCCGGTTTGCTCGTAAAACGCCGCACGACCCTCAATACCAATGCTTTCACTGGCAATAATCTCAATTTTTTCAATGAATTGGTTGTTCCAAGTATGGTTGAACAGCGGGTTGTTGGCGCGGAAGGCCACGATATTTTGTGCCATTTCTTTCGCCAAATAATGGTCGATGCGGTACAATTGACTTTCGGTAAAACGAACTTTGGTTTGCGCAATAAGTTCCTCGGCGGAAACAAAATCGGTGCCGAACGGCTTTTCGAGCAATAATTTTGTGTGTGGCACTTTTGCCAGGCCAGACTCGCCAAGCCGCATAACCACCGGCTGGGCGAATTGCGGCGGAATAGATAAGTAGTATAATCGTTGTGTTTCAGGCTGGGTTGCTAATTCTGTAAGCGTGGCATCTAAAGCTGAGTAGTCGGCAGTCTTTTCAAGATCCATTCGGTGCATTACTAAATGCCTTCGCAAAAACCTAGCACCATGTTCAGGTAAGCCATGCACACCGGCAATAACTGCGCTGGCAGTTGTAGACTGCCGCGTAATGCCGATAATTTTGAAATCCGGCGGCAATTCCCCGGCTTCGGCGATAGTAGCGATGGCTGGCAACAGCTTGCGCCGTGCCAGGTCGCCAGTAATCCCAATAATAATTAGTTGTGTTGGCTGCATAACCCCTCGCCCAATTAGCATAGCATTTTACTTTGCATACAAGTAGTTTTTTAAAGCGCTTATGGTACCATACATATAGATACGCGGTGGCGACCGTGTATGGTTTTATTATGCATCCCACGAATTACTTTAGTTTTTGGTATTTATTTTTGCGAAGTTTGTTGCCTACGGTAGCGAGCTTTATTGTTTGCTCGATTATTGCTTTTGCAATGATTGGTGTGCACTTACTGCTTATAAGCATGAATGCAGGTATGGTGTTGCCACGGATCTTCAACAGCCTGACCGGCACATATACACCGCAAAATACCTCACAGTTTGTCCGGCCAATTGGCTCTGTTGTGCACAGTCCGCACTTTAGTATGGTTGTGTTGGTGGCTGTATTTATGCTGGGCGGCTGGGCTACGTTTAAGTTGGTAGAAATGTTTGTTACCGCTGTTCGGAACTTGCACGAAAATCAAAAATCGGTGTATGTGCCTGCGGAGATGGTAGTAGTGTATCATCCTCTACGCCGGGCGCTGGCAGCTCGCCTTGCGTGGCGTTTTTGTATCTTGGTTATCGCGATCAGTTTTGTTATGCTGGCGCAACCACTAGTGCAACACATTTGGACATGGGATGAGCGAGTTAGCCAAGCCGATACATTACTTGGCTTGGCACGCTATTTAGTAGTCGTATATGCGGCCTGGATGACCTTGCTACATGTGTTGCTAGTACTTTTACGCTTGTTTTTGTTGCGCACCCGTGTGTTTGGCGAAATGGTGCATTAGAGTTTTAACTCTCCAAATCTGTATGCTTTTGCTCAAAAGCGATGATGTCCGGGTGATGCTCTACCTCGAATACGACGTCGACTGGATGAGCGGTGCCTAAAATGTTTATAGAGTCGTCGGATTGAAGCGGTAAGCTTGAGGTAACTCGTATGTAATATTCAGGCGGTGCGTCGTCATTATTGTCAACAGCGATACCAACGATGTCAGCAATGGCCAGGCTTAAGACTTGTACGTCTCGCTTGGCACGCAATACATCAGATATGTCTAGTGGATATTCCATTTTTAGGCTTTTTAGGCGTGTGGCGGAGTAATGTCAATTGTGATGTCATTACGTTGAACCATCTTGCCGCCGTCTTCACTAACGGTATACTCGATAATCGTGCCGAACGGCATTTCCACACCGGCGATATCTTCATCACTAATTACTTCCATGTATTTAATGAGCGCCCGAATGGAGTTGCCATGTGCGACTAATAATACTGTTTGCCCTGCACGCAATTTTGGCAAAATGACTTCGTTGTAAAACGGTAAGGCGCGTTCGTAGACCATTTTAAGCGTTTCACCATTTGGTACGGCGTGGTCCCAATCGCGGCGAATACTATTGAACTCGGCCTCGCCCACCTTATCGCGCACTTCCCACTTGTTCATGCCGGTGTAGTCGCCGTAGTCGCGCTCGTTAATGTCGGCGCTGCGTTGGTAAGGCACTTCAGTCTGGCCTGCGCCGTCTAAAATACCTTCCAGCGTTTCGAGCGTTCGCATTTGTAACGATGCGAATGCGTAATCAATGCGTATGTCTTTTAAGGCTTCGCCGAGCAGCCCTGCCTGCTTAAAACCGTTCTCGCTCAAGTGGACATCGGTGGTGCCGGTCCACTTGCCGAGCAAATTCCATTCTGACTCGCAGTGACGTGTAATTAACAATCTGCCCATTTTAGGTTGTTTGGGGTCGGTGGTTGGAGTAGTATTCGTCATGGATAATCATTATAGGAGTATGTCATGAAAATTCAAAGCATTGACGCGTTGCAAATTTTTGACTCACGCGGCTTTCCGACTATTGAAGCCGTTGTTGTGTTAGAAGATGGTTCAATTGGCCGCGCTGCGGTGCCGTCGGGCGCTTCGACAGGGAGCGGCGAGGCTTTGGAACTTCGTGATGGCGCTGAGGCATTTAATGGCAAGGGTGTCAGCAAAGCTGTCGAGAACGTTAAAAGTAAGATCGCCCCCGCTTTGGTGGGCCAAGATGCCAGCGACCAAACCGCTATCGACCAAGCAATGCTTGCACTTGACGGCACTGAAAACAAGAGCCGCTTAGGCGCGAATGCGACCTTGGCCGTATCGCTCGCGACTGCAAAAGCCGCAGCAGCCAGCGCTGGCAAACCGCTGTACCGTTATATCGCCGACCTCACTGGCAACACTACACTTACCCTGCCCTTGCCAATGCTCAACATTTTAAATGGTGGCAAGCACGCCGCCGGTTCAACCGACATCCAGGAATTTATGGTTGTGCCCATTGGTGCTCAGAGTTTTGCCGAAGCCATGCAAATGGCCAGCGAAATTTACCATGCGCTTGGCAAGGTTTTGGCCGCCAAAGGCTACGCTACAACCGTTGGCGACGAGGGTGGGTACGCGCCAGCCGTAAATGGCGGCAGTAACGAAGCGCTGGAACTGATTGAAGAAGCAGTTGCAAACGCCGGCTATACAATGGGCGAAGATGTTGCTTTGGCGCTCGACGTCGCCAGCAGCGAACTCGTTGATGGCGAAAACTACAACTTTGCCCGCGAAGGCAAAACCTTCACCTCTGCCGAACTCATCGATTTCTACGCCGGCCTAGCTGATAAATTCCCACTTGTTTCGCTCGAAGACGGTTTGGGTGAAGCCGACTGGGATGGGTGGAAAGCCTTAACCGAAAAGCTTGGCAGCCATTTGCAGTTGGTCGGCGATGATTTGCTCGTAACCAACACCAAACTTTTGCAAAAAGCGATTGATGAAAAAGCTGCCAATGCAATTTTGATTAAGCCCAACCAAATCGGCACGCTCACCGAAACTATCCAGGCCGTACAAATGGCGCAAAAAGCTGGCTGGAACACCGTAATGAGCCACCGTTCCGGCGAAACCGAAGACGTGACTATTGCGCATTTGGCTGTCGGCCTCAACACTGGCCAAATCAAGACCGGATCGTTCTCACGTTCTGACCGCATCGCAAAATACAACGAGCTGCTGCGCATTGCACATGAACTTGGCGACGCCGCCCAGCTCGCCCATCCTTTTAATAGTTAAGTAGAACAAAAAGGCTGCCTGAAGGAGCTCCTAAAACCCGTGTCGGTTCTTCTGAAAGAAAAACGGTTACGCGGTGTTTTAGGGTGCCCACAGAAGTTCTTCTCGCCTAATTTTGAAATTGACGCAGTGGGTTATGCGTATCGCAAAATATCTCACTGAGAGTAAAAGGCTGCCCGTTTAGTGCCGTAGTCGTATTTTTCGCAGACAAATACTTAAATACTAGGTTTTCACATGTAATGCATAGTTGCATTTCATGTCCTCCTTTAATTAGTTTTTCCAAACAAAAAACCCTTCCGGATAGAAGGGCTTTTTGCCTGATGCATGTATTATATCATTTCTTTTGATTCAGGCAAAGTTGCTAAAGCTAAAGCCATTAAAAGCAGGCCGACATCGCGGAACGTAATTAAAAACTGGCTCGGGCTGCTTAAAATGATGCCTGCCAAAAACGCCGCCGCCGCCCAGCCAGCCCATTTGGCGTATATGCCGCTTAGTAACCATCCCGAGAGTACAACTTGGGCCGCACCGAACATGTCAAGTAGTGTAACTGCCCTAAAATGCTGCGTTAAAAAGGACGGCAAGTATCCTGACCAGTTATCTGGCGTAATGTACGCGGCGACTGTGGCATACAAAAATACAAACGCCAGCCCAGTGCGTAAACATAAGCTTGGCCACCGGTCTTTGCTAAAAAATGAGCTTTGCATAAAGTTCCCCTTTTGGTTCTATAGTGAATTGTACAACTATGTGCAATATAAAACTACGGGGAGTCCTAAACATAAAGCCATAACGGTGTTAAAATAAAAAGTATTAAGGGTAACAAACATGCAAAATCTTATTCGTCGTATCGACGAATTCCAGCAAAAACACCGGATATGGGGCACAGTCTTTGCGATCATCAAAAAATTTGGTGACGATAACGGCAGCTACCAGGCGGCGTTGATTACATACTACGGGTTTCTGTCGCTTTTCCCTTTGCTTTTAGTATTGTTTACCGTGATGCAGATTGTATTTAAAAATAATTCGCAGCTGCAACACCAAGTCGCCAGCAGTATTAACGAATATCTGCCGGTTGTTGGCCAGGAACTACAGAAGAATATCCATAGTATGCGCTCGGCGGGCGTCGGTTTGGTGGTGGGTTTGCTCGTGGCTTTGTACGGTGCCCGTGGTGGCGCCGACGTAGTGCGTAACATGTTGAATGATGTCTGGCAGGTACCGCGTAACCGCCGTGCCGGCTTCCCGAAGTCGCTGTTTCAAACGCTTTCCATCATGGCGGCAGCGGCAGTCGGTTTTATCGCGGTAGTACTGGTTTCTACATTCAGCTCGGTGTTGGGTCATGCCCAATGGGTAAAAGTCGCAGTTAACTTCGCTGGTTTTATGGTTGCTGCGGCGGCTTTGCTTGTGGTGTGCAACCGGGCGACATCCCGCCGGGTGCGCCTTCGCGATATGGTGCCCGGCGCTATCGGCGCAGCACTAGTCACTCAAGCTTTGGTAACTTTTGGCGGCATTTTGGTGCGCCACCAATTAAGGGGCGTCAGCAGTTTTTATGGTATTTTTGCAGTCGTATTGGGTCTTATCTTTTGGCTTTATTTAATTGCCCAAGTGCTGGTATATGCTACCGAATTCGATAGTGTGCGCCACTTAAAATTGCGGCCGCGGGCTATTCAAATGGATAAGCCTACAGAAGCAGATTTGCGTGCCTACGGGCTATACCAAAATGTGCAGAACTTCAAACCGTTGGCTCGTAAAGATCATCGCTTTCGTCACTAAAATTACAACTTGGCGCTAGGGCGGCATGTGGTATAGTCCGATTATGCCCCAAGAGCAATCATCTTCTAACTTGCCTGATGCTCATCTTCAATGCTTGCGAAGACTGCCACTTATCGAGGGTATGCATTTTAAACAGGGTGAATTCGCCATAACTGAAGATGCGGTTGCGTATTACGGGCTTTACCGTTTACCCGCGGAGGCAGATTTAACTGATGATGAACTCGCCCGCCCGCAGCAGCCCGTTAAATCTGCTAGGCCAGATATACTGCCGCGTATTATTGTTACAACACCTGATGAATTTCTGTTATCTGACGACGAAGCCTACGGATGTGGCTACGAAATCTCCGGCCAACGGGCGACATTCTGGTTAACTAGAGCCGGTACAACGCAGGACGCCTTTGATGTGGCCTGCCGTGAAGCACTCCGTCGCCAGGCTCGTCCCCATACTGCGAACGTGCCGCACGAACGGTCACGCATGCAAGGCAGGATTGGTAGGGCTTTTGGCGGGCTGGCGCTTGATAAGTTTGCACAATTGCGTCTTCAGCAAGAGCTGCTCCAGCCTGCAGGGGCCCTTTACGCGCATGCCATGACCGACGCTTTTACGCGTTTGCAGTCGGAGAGCAGACTCACAGAGATGCGTGATTACGGCCAGAAAGGCATTTTGCTTACATCCGCATTGTGGCTCGCTGAACGAGGCTATTCCCCTGCTGACAACATGCCACTCGAGATAGTAAACTTTGCACTGGTGCTTGGTGCGCTTGCAATTCCAGGCCGTTCGCTCTACAAAGCATATAAAGCAAGTGAAGATGGCGTATATCAAAAGATGTGCCGCATACAGGCTAACTACCGTCGACAATTCACCGAATTTACTGCCGAAATTGCAGAAGCTTATTCACCTGAAACGTTTAATACTAGCCGTGATAGCCAATAACGAGTTTTAAGGCTTGACGCGTAACATGGGATGCCCTTTGCCGTGGGTGGCATCTTATGGCTTCGTAGTAATGGTTGTATAAATTGGAAAAACTTGCAAAGGTTGTGTACCATAAAGCCATGAACCGCATAGAAAAGCTTGCCGGCTACGCGCTGTTCGGCGTTGTGTTTATAGTGGCCGGCTTGAACCTTATTTTGGCGCTTGGCGGCAGTTTACGTGCCTGGAATTTGCCAGCACTATACGTTGTATATCTGGTAGGCGTGTTGGCTTGGCGCACGCGCGAAGGCTTCCATATCAAGTTGAGCCAATTAGTGCTGGCCGTACTGGTGCCGGCGCTCTTTTTGTTTGTGGCGTATGGTTTAGGTAATGTGTATGACACCAGTTGGGACGGGCAAGATTACCAATCGTCAGCTGTAATTGAACTTGCCAAAGGCTGGAACCCATGGCACTCAAACACCTTGCCGGTTTCGCTGCCCGTTAGCCAAGCGTACGTTGTCGGATATCCGAAGAGCACGTGGTTATTACAAGCATCGGTATATATGTCGGATGGCCATATGCGTGCGGCGATTGTGACGAATGTCATACTCGCGGCCATTGCCGGCATCTTGGTGTTTGCTGCGCTGCGACGCCTCAAGATTTCTAAAGCTTGGGCATGGGTCATTACTTTATTAGCGGTTTGCGGCGTGCACTTTTTGCAGCAGATGCCGACCTTTATGGCTGACGGCTACAGCTATGAACTATGCTTAATCGCTATTGCCGGCTTTACTTTGCTCGCCTACGACGCTGGCAAAAAGTGGCCGCTGACAGTTATCTTTTCTGCCTGGCTACTTTTGGCCGGTGGCAAGTTTAGCAATTTGTTTATTTGTGCAGTGATTGCCGCAGTAGTGACGATATATTTGTATCGTTTGAAGGCCTACAAAATGCCGGATATGCGTGCCTTATGCCTAGGCTTTTTGGTGGTGGCCACACTCATGCTGTGGGTACCTTATGGCACGAATACTATCCACCGCCACTCGCCGTTGTATCCGCAAAATCAGCCTAACGAAGGCGCCAAATTGCGTTACGATAACGTGCCGAATAACCTAAAACAAGCCAACCGTGCCAAGCTGTTATTTTACGGCATATATGCTTCGACCGAACCGAGTGATGCCGGTAACCCAAAGAGTGTGCATAACGTAGCGCAGCTGAAAGTGCCGTTCACCTGGCGTAATTACGAAATCCATGAAGCCAACAATTTTCAAGGGCGCGTTGGTTCAGGCGGGTTTTTATTTAGTGGAATCTTTAGCCTTGCTTTGCTGGTGTTGCTGGCAATGTGGGTGACTCGCCCACAGCCTAAAAACCTGCCAACTTTAACCAGGGTGAGTGTGCTCATTGGGCTCATCTTATTGAGCGCGCTTGTGCTACCGGTGCCGAATAAATTGCGCTATAGCCCGCTTATTACACTCATTCCGTTGCTTGTAATTGTGGGCATTGCTGCTTTGCGTGGCAAGCGCCCGGCCTGGCTGAGGATGGCGGCAATCGCCCTGACGCTGCTTGTTGTTATCAACACGGCCATAACGGGTATTTCCCTATTACATGGCCGCCTGGCTGACGCAAACGCTATCCACACACAACTACAGCAACTTAAAAAAAACAGCCAAACGTACGATGTGTACGTGGGCAATTTTTATTCGAATTTCGTACGCTTGCAAGAAGCTGGCGTACCTGTGCGTCGCGTGCAAAAACCGACGTGCAGCAACCCTATACAATTGCAAGGCAGTTACGGCACAACCTTATTGTGCGCAATTAAAAACTAGCACCATCTTTTGTTTTTTAAGGCAATCTGCAGGTATAAAGTTTACATATCCTTGTTAGGCTCAAAAAACTCTTGGCGTGGCTATTTTGCATTATAAAAGTGTTATTTTACTTGGTTTTGGTGGTACTATAAAAACAACAAGCAGAAGCATTATGAACAAACGTAAACACCACACGCCATTTTACCGCAAGAAGCTCTTTTTATGGCCGGTAGGCATTGTGCTTGGCCTGATTATAGCAGCAGTTATTGCATTTAGAGTGAGCCCGTGGCCGGGTGCATTAGTTATTCGATACGTGTTTGATAAGGGCGGCCATAAAACGTTAGTCGCGATGCAAAAAGCGCTGCCCAGCTACCCGGTGACGGTTACAAAAGACGTTACATACCGACAAAACGACAAAGATGCGCGGCTCGACGTGTATGCTCCGAACAACATTAGAAATACGGCCAGCCAGCTGCCGACAGTGGTTTGGACGCACGGTGGCGGCTGGCTTTCGGGTAACAAAAGTGATGACGCGCCGTACTTTTCACGGCTTGCCAATCAGGGCTATGTAGTCGTAGCGCTCAATTATTCATTGGCTCCTGGTAAGACCTACCCTTATACAGTGCATCAAATTAACGATGCCTTCACCTTTATTATATCCCATGCCGCGCAGTACCACATTAACGCCAATAAGCTGGTGCTGGCGGGCGATTCTGCCGGTGCGCAGCTTTCCAGCCAGATGGCAACAATATATACCAACCCGACTTACGCTAAGTTAGTAGGTATTCAGCCGGCACTAAAATCGCAGCAAATCGCAGCGGTAATATTATACTGTGGTATTTATAAAATGGATAAATTGACGCAGCCAAACCCGACACTGCCCAAAATTATTGGCTGGGGCACTGATGTGACAGTGTGGGCGTACACCGGCTCGCATGATTTATCGAATCCGGCTATAAAACAGATGTCAGCTTTTTATCACGTTACTAAAGACTTTCCTAAAACATTTATTAGCGGCGGTAATGGCGATTCGCTGACTAACGTGCAATCTATACCTTTTAGCGAAGAACTAAACGCCTTGGGCGTGCCGGTTACGGCGTTGTTTTACCCCGCCAACCACCAGCCGAGCTTGCCGCACGAATACCAGTTTACGTTTAACTTGGATGGCGAAATGACGTTTGGCAAAATGACCGATTTTTTGCAGGCGGCGACACGGTAATTTCTAGTGACGAACGAGAAACTTTTTAAGCACTAACGCATGGTTTACTTTAGGATCTTTGGCGGCATAAAGTAAAGTTAGCGGCTCTTTTTTAGCAAGCGTTTTAAGTTGCTCGGCTGCCGAGTTATGTTCCAATTCAGAAATATATTTACGGCTGAATTCTGCAAAACGCTCGGGTTTGTGGCCGAACCACATGCGCAACTCGGGCGATGGTGCTACATCTTTTAGCCATTCGTCAAGTGCTGCACGCTCTTTGCTAACGCCGCGCGGCCAAAGCCGGTCGACCAATATGCGCCTGCCGTCGCTGTTGGCAGGCGTCTCGTAAATTCGTTTTATCGTAACCATACATTTAGTATAACAACACGGCTACGGCTGTGCTAACGCACGTACCTCGCCCACCCTGCTTCAGTTTCAATGCCTAAAAATGCCTGTTCGACGGTGAGCATTTCCCGGTTGTGTTCGCTTATATATTCGGGTTCAATTATGCCAGGAATTTCGATATTATAATAGTTAATGCTGCGAACGTGCCTAACGAGCATCTCGGCTTGCTCCGTACTGGTGAGCGAATCAAGGTTCCAATTGCCGAGCTGTGTATTGACGATGTTTGGCGCCATAGGGTCTACCTTTAAAGTTGCAATTGTTTGGCCGGGCGCAGTTAGTATCGCGGCGTGCTCGTCGTATGCTTTTTGAGCGGTATCGCGGTCGGCTTGTTCAAACCCTTGCTTATTGGCAATGGTATATAGGCTGCGCATAAGCAGCATGAACCGCTCCGGGATGCCGTAACGTGTATTTTCTAAGGCCTGCTCTGTCATTAAATACAAAGAGCCCGATTGGATAATCCGATTTCGAATGTAGTCGGAGTCGTTTGGGTCTGATGAAGTTTTTCGGCACACACGTAATACAAAATCGCCATGCTCTTCGGGGAATAGCCGCCGTTGTGGGCTCAGCCCTGTTTCTAAAATAGCAGGCACGTTACTGCCGAGCGTACGATGGAACAGTTGCGTTCGGCCGTAAATCTCTTTGGCACCTGGGTACCAGTTGAAAAAGTCCTGGATTTTTGGTGCGATGTGTTCAGAAGAAGCCATACAAAAACTATACTATGTACTTGCCAAAAATACTAAGTTACAAAGTGCAGCGTACCCTAAGCCCGCAGGTTATTGTGCCAGAAATGCAGCGAGCTTCTCGAATTGTTGAGTGTAGCCGTACTGCATGCCATCCACAGCCGCCTGGGTGTCCGGTGCGATTTTAGTGAGCTTGACGTTCAGTTTGAGCGTTGTTTTATTGTTTTCTTCGCTCAGAATAAGTTCGCTGGTTTGATCGATTTCGGTGGCTGCTTGGGCGCCCTCCGTCCAGGCCTTGGCGATGTAGGCCAACTTGCGGTTTTCTTCGACTTCAGTGTACTCGCCTTCCATCGGCCAGCGGGTGCCTTTGTATTCACCCATGCCTTCGTTAGCTTCCATGACGAGGTAAAGCTTGCCACCCACACGCACATCTAACGTGCATTCTGGGATGTCAACGTTTTTAGGTCCCCACCATTTTTTAAGCATTTCCGCATTTGTCCAGGCTTGCCACACGGCAGTGAGAGGCGCGTCATAGGTTCGCTCAAATGTAACTTCTTTTATTGGGTTCATAATAGTATCCTTCATTATTTATGTGAGCCTATTTTTGCCCACTGCTTGGTTAATAAGCTTGGTAATCTTTGCTTCTTCGGCGGGAGTCAGAGCTATTATGGCGTAATAAATTGGCCACATATTGCCATCGTCCAGCCTAGCGGAGTCATTAAAGCCGAGTGTCATAAAGCGCTCGCCAAATTTTGCTCTGCTCCTAAAAAAGCAAACAATCTTATTGCCATCGCTGTAAGCCGGCATGCCATACCAAGTGCGCGGCATTAAGTGTGGCGCACTCTCGGTAATGATTGTATGTAGGTACTCGCCAATGCTGCGATCAGGCTCTTCCATAGCTGAAATGGCGGCCGCAACCGCTGCTCTGTCTTCCGCCTTTTTGTTAGTTTGATGGGCCATTATTGTTTCTCCCTTTGCGGTGTCTGCACCTGTAAAAAGTTGTCGAGCGAATCCAGACGTTGCTCCCATAACTGCTTGTAGTTGTCAAAAAAATCGTAGGCGGCAGCGAGCGCTAAAGGTTCAATTGACACGATTTGTTCTTTGCCGCGCCGCGTCTTTTTAATAAGCCCGGCGTGTTGTAACACGTCCAGGTGCTTGGCGATACCCGCAAATGTTAGTTTATATTGCCCAGCGATACTGCCGATGCTCATGCTGCCCTGGCTAACGCGCCGTATGATATCGCGCCGCGTCGGGTCGCTCAAGCTTCGAAACACACCGTCCAAGCTGTACGTTTGTTCAACCATATAGTTGAATAATAACGTATAAGCGTAGGGTCGTCAATAGTTTTATTTATTACCAAGATGCTTGGCGATAGCGGTTACTATACCCGAAGTAACTTGCTGCTTTTGTAAGAAAACTTCAAACTCCTGAGCGTTAAGCATCTCTGTGTTTGAGTCTGGGTCCGGGCTGGGCTCGAAGGCCTCATCGACTTCGTTTGTCAGGTAGCCCGAAAAATTCATGGCGGTTTCGCGCGAAGAGTCCCGATCCTTCATCGCTTTGAAGGCTATCGCCAGTAACTCCGTATTGCTTAGCTCCATTTCAGCAAGGTGTAACTCGTCGCCAGTTTCGTCGGTGCTATGATTAAGTGCTAAGCCTGTAAGTAGCAATTCGAGTGAAAGTTGCCCGTCCCGCTCTGCATCGGTGAGCGCGTCACCCGGAAGCAGCGGCAGGTCCGCAGCAGTGATATCCTTAGTTGTAAATGGCTGGAGTGCGGCTCGCCGGCTTTTTTCAGCCTTCCGTCTCAAAGGTTTGTCGAGCGCTCGGTACTTTGATATCCAAGTGGCTTCAGAGACAGTCAACTTGGCACCACTTTGTGTAAATTCCATTGCCTTACGATACAACCTTTTCGGTTTTCTGCCAATATGAAAAACTGTTTTAAGGCGATTCCTAGGCCTAGTAACGTTTGTTTAAAAGTCGGCGATGACCAGTTTCTTCATTCGCATCATACGGGCAAAAGCATCGGGCTTCTGCATGAGTTCGCCCATATTTTCGGGCACAATTTGCCAGCTTATGCCGTACTTGTCTTTGCACCAGCCGCATTGTTCGGCTTCGGGTACGGCCGAAAGCTTTTGCCAAAAGTAATCAATTTCGGCTTGGTCTTTACAGGTTACTGCCAATGAAACTGCTTCGTTAAAGGTGAATGGCTGCTCCACGCCGGAATCCATTGCTGCGAACCATTCGTTTTCGGACAGCATAAAATCGCCAAACGCCAAGGCGCTTGCCTTGGCTGGGCCGGTATCTTTGCCATATGGCATTTTTGTGCCTACTTTGGCGCCGCATTGCGAAAATACCGACACATAAAAATCGATGGCCTCTTCAGCGTGGTTGGTGTTGGCGCCGGTAAACAACAGCGAGGGCACAATAAATGGCCGCGGTGCGCCGCCCGGGTTGGTTAAAATAAGCTGCCAGGTTAAGCCGTAACGGTCTTTCAGCCAGCCGTAGCGTTTGCTGAACGGATATTCGCCTAAGGCCATAATTGCTTCGCCGCCATCATCAAGCAGCTTGTTCCACATTTCGTCAAGGTGTTCGGCTGCCTGCACGTCGCGAGAGGGGTCAAAATTGAGCATTAGCGAAATCGCCGGTGTAAACTTAAACTCTGGTCCGGCGTTGATGGCTGTAAAACGGTAGCCGCTTAGCTCAAAATCAATTGAAAGTTCTTTACCGGCTAAATCTTTTTGAAAGTCAGCCAAGCCTTCGGCTGCACTGTTCGGATAGTAGGCTGTGAAGGCGGTTCTGCTGCCCTCGAATATCGCTGCGTAAAACTCAACTGCCTCTTTAGCGTTGCCGTCGAACCATAAGTTTGGTGTAATTTTTTGTGTCATGTCCCCTCCTGTTTGTATATTTATAATAGCAGATCGGTGTCAGCAGAATATCAAACTTCGGGTATCTCGCCTTCGGCATCGCTGTGCAAGGCTTTGCCGAGCGCACTTATAAGATCTTGCCGCGTGAAAACTCCTGCAAAATCACCAACACGAATTTCCCAATCATCTTCGGCATTACGAAACACAAGGGTGGGTTCTGGCGCGAGGTTCTTCCAGTTGGGGTTCTCGGACAGTTCAGCGGCGCGCTGGGCTAATTCTGGAGACATGGAGATGGCCCCGATGCCTTTGCCGATATCAACGTTAAGCACCTTTGCGAGCAATTCGGCCGACACACATCTGCCGCTGTCACCAATAGGTACGGATGTTTGTGGCAGCAATTCCATCGGAACGCTTGCCAGCCATTCCGGCAATTGAGGTGAAGGCTCGTGCATAATAACCTCTGTTATATCTTAATTTGTATGTACGGCGTAAATACTGTCAAAAAGCGGCACTTTACTTTGGTCGGGCACTCTTTTAGCTTGCTGCGGCGTGAGCACTATAACATTTGGACAGGCATCGTGGATATTATACAAGGCACCGTCAAAACCAATTGGCGAATAAACTTTGAGTGGCTGGCCGTTGCCGCAAGATAAGTTTTGCGCAAAATTTTGGTGGATCTGCTGCCGGAACGTGCTTTGCGCGTTGCCGCTAATCATGGCAGTGAGCGTTACATTGAACAGCAGCGCAAAAACTAATGTGTTAGCAAGTACCGTTTTTTTACGCATGTACAACGCAATTACCACCAGACTTGGGAACATAACGAGCTGCGGTAAGTAGCGCGCGTACCATGTCGCATCGACGCCAAATACGCTCACCGCTAGGGTGGCAAGCGGTAGTACAAAAAGCCAGGAGCTGCGCCATTCCTGTCTGCCGTAACGCACGACCAGATACAGACTTAACAGCGTAGAAACGATTAAAATGCCGCCGAACCACACGCCATAGCCGCCTTGGCGGGCGTCGGTGCTGGCAAGCGTTTGCAACTCGCTTTGGCTAATACTGAACGGTACTTTTACACGTGGCGCACCGACTTGCAGCGAAAGGTCATGGTTAATTTGGCTGGTAGCCGCCAAATTAGATTTTAAAAACCGGTGCACGTATGACATACTGGCGTAGCCCACAGGCTCTTCGACGGTAATAAAGTTAACACTGCCCTTACCCGCCAGCGGATACAACGGGTTGCCGTTTGTGATGGTATTTTTAAGGTACGATGATGCGCCGACCAGTGCCAATGCTACCAAAAGCGCCGCTGTGCCCACACCTGCAAACTTCAAAAACAGTTCACGGCGATGCGCAATAATAATGTACAGTCCATAACAAGCAAAAATAATTCCAACATACGCCAGGCCGGTGAATTTCATATTTATAGCCAGCACAGCTGACATAAAAATAGCGGCGTATAGTAATTTTCGGCCGTAAAACCTGGCATGGGTGTCGAGCAGCATGGTACACGCCAGCACCAAAATAATCAGCAAGTTGCCCATAATGCCATCAACGTAAAAGCTGTATATTTGCGACACAATAATCGGGTTGAACGCCAGCACAGCACTAACTACGATAGCCTGGTTTCGGGCTAGCCGTTTACACAGCGCAGCAAAAGCAAACAAAAAGACACTGGCTATCATGAGCGGCGTAATCATTTTGCCGCTCTCGATGTTGCCGGTTATTTTATAAATGTTAGCCGAAAAAATCCACGAAGCCTTAGGGTAATGATTCACCCAGGGCGTATCCAATGCACGGTCTAGTCCGCGCATACCAACGAGCTTGAACGAGTTTTTATCACTGCGGTTAAAGGTGTTAACGTCCGCGCGAACGGGGTTCCAGCCATGTGCTAATTCGCCAACGGCTGTTTTGTGGTAGGAATTTCCATCCCATGACGGATCGATGGTGGCCGACGAAAACGCTAAGCACGCCAGTAAGATAACAACCAGTGCCCCGACCCATAAAAATGGCTTGGGCACACCTTGCCGCGCCAACAAAAAATATACGAGCCAGCCTGCGCCCAGCAGCGATGCAACAACCCACAGCGGCGATACGCTCCAGCCAAGCAAAAATGCCGTCGAACTCAGTGCGACCACCAAAAATACAAAACTTAACGCCCCAAAGCCTAACGCAAACGCAATCTGTGCATAATATTTTTTCATTCCGCTGCCTTTTTTGTAAATGTAAATTTAGATAACATCAAAAATGTGACTGGTGCCGCAAGTATGCTCGCCAATGCGTAGGCAAACAATGAATACAGTTTGAGGACATCGGCCAGCACATGTACGATGCTGAAAATAATAATAAAATTTGGGATGTACGATATGCAAAACCGTACAAATTGTTTGAAGCTAAACGAAATTTCTTTGAAGGTGATGACGCCATTCAAGAAGTAAGACACTATAAGGCTGAGCGCGTACCCGAGGGCGAATGCGCCCAACTTACTTTTAACAAACAGCGAGATGATGTACGAAAAAACTACGCCGCACGTTGCGTTAATGCCGCCGACCATTAAAAAGCGCAAGAACGCCGGGTCTGAAAGCGCTTGCAGTTTTGGCGGCTTGTGTTCGTTCAGCGGCGTGCGTTTGTTTTTTTGTACGACAAATGGCCGGCGAGCGAGTTTTAACATAGGTAGGTCAGAAAGGTTGTCACTATAGCATTCGTTAATTTGGACCGTAGCATCATGGGCATGTAAGCGTCGTACTTTTTCGGCCGCGCGGCAGTCTTTGCCGGTAATTTTGCCGGTTTTTTCATCCATTAGCGTGGCAAGTACGGGCTGCACGCCTAATTTGCGTGCCATAGGTTGCAACAAAAACTCAGGCGAAGCCGAAATAATAATGTCACTTGGCTGCTTTTGGTTTATATACCAGCTGGCAATTTTACGTTGATGGCTTGCCCAAAAGGCTGCAAGAGTACCGGGCATATCTGGGAGGTCTTGTACGAACGCAAACAATTCTTGCTTCACATGTCCGCGTCGCCATGCACCTAAAACGTAGTAAAATAATGCCCGCGCTTGCCGGGGTGCGTATTTTAACAGTTTGGGGTGGTGTGTAAGGCAAAAAACAATGAAGTCAAATGAGGCATCACCCTGATAAATGGTGTGGTCGAAATCGTAAACGTTGACGAGTTTTTTGGTCATTTTATGTACACCGCGAGCACTAAAATGAGGGCAAATGCTGGCATCATAATGCGTAACGCCGTACTTTTTAATATGACATCGACCGGGTCGCCTGATGAATCATTTGCCTCGATTTTTAAGCTGTACGTCATAAAAAGTATAATGACGAACGGTATAGTGGCGTACATGAGTGTGCTGGCACGCGCTGGATCCGTGGCCCACAAGGCATAAAACACAAGCGTCAATGTGAGGCACACGTACATGTTTTTATCCAAAAACGCCAGCGAGTATAGCTCGTTTACTTTGCGGCTCTTCGTACCGGCAATAATAATTTCGTTACGGCGCTTACCAAGGCTCACGTAAAATGCGCCGGCCAACACAGTCATATATAACCAGGGCGAAACTTTAATGTTAAACACGCTGGCACCATATAAAACTCGGATAATAAAGCCTGAGGCTAGGATTGCGACATCGAGGATCGGCACATTTTTAAGCCCGAAACTATAGGTGATATTAACAGCTATGTAACCGGCTAACAGTAACCAGGCCACCCCGTTAATATGCCCGAACAAACCAATGGCAACCACCATGCAGGCTAACACGCTCGCCAAGCTAATCGCTTGTTTCAGCGATATTGCACCCGACGCAATCGGCCGCAATTTCTTTTCGGGGTGCAGGCGATCTTTTTTAACGTCGCATATATCATTCACGATATACACAACTGAAGCTGTCAGCGAAAACGTAACAAGCGCTATAACAAGCGGTTTTACCTGGTTGGCTTTGAATAGCTGATTACCGAAAACCAACGGTGCCAAAACTAAAACGTTTTTGATATAGTGCTTCGGCCGCATGAGCCGCATAAAGCTTTTGACCATTTATGTTAATACTAGCGTAAATAGGCGCGGTTGACCATAGCAGGTGTTTTTGACGGTCTTATAAAACCAAAACAGCCACGACTAGATTAACGGATCAAACTGCAAAGCGATGGCCGGCGTTCCGTCGCTACGCAACACGTTCGCTGTCACCTCGGTAAGCAGCGCTTGAATCGTTTCTTCTTGGTTTGGCAAGGCCGCCATATCGTTGTATTTAACGATCTTGAAGCCTTCTGAAAGGGCGCCTGTTAAGGTGAGCGACGTCACTCCGTAATGGCTTATTATGCTGCCCACAGGCTGCGACTCCGGCGCGATAGCAGCGGTCATATCGCAATGGCCCATGAGGTCGTTACCTGAAGGCATTGCTCCTCTTTTAAGATAAGCGTCTTTATACTGCTCGCCATGTTCGCGTGCAAGCTCGGTTGCCGCCAGATCGAGATGAGTGTGGAAGTCTTCTATTTCTGGATAGAGGTGGGAAAGAAATACGTAGGTAGGTTTATCGCCCTCAACTTCGTCTACGCTCGCCCGCAATGTTGTATCAACCCAGACTTCGTCACGAGGCAGGAAAAGCCATTTGTGTTCTTCGCGCTGGGTACTTACAGACTGGTGTATTTCCGCGATACCTTCTTGCCGGCTGCGACGAATAATCCTGCCGAACGCCCTACCGTCAGATGGTAATAAACTATCATCCTCGACGAATTTGTATGGGTACGGCGTATACTGCCGCAGTGCTAAATGTGGCACCACAATATCCAGCAGGCTTCTATTGCCGACTTGTTTTACTTTGTCGCTATATTGGCGCCGTACTTCCGCATTGAATGTATTTGAGAAATCTGCTGCAAAGCTTTTTTTCATGAAATTACCGTGGAAGTGGATGCGACTGACGCTGTGCCGCCTATTGAAGCAATGGTAAGGTTATCTGCTGCCGCGCCTGTGAAAGCTAAAAGTTGCTCGTTTGCGCCGGGTCGGCCGCCAAGCTCTAGTATGGCTTTGTGTGCCCTTCCCAGTAGCGGGCTATAGTTATTCCGCCTGAACCATCCGGCCATTTTGCCACCCTTGTCATCGCAATACGGATAGACGACGTAATTGCCGGCGTAGCTGTTCCCGACATGAGGCAGCGCCCGTATCCAATGGCTGTCGGTACCGACTGGCGCCATAAGTGCTGCGGAACGTTTGAGAGCCCCGGCAAGGTTTGGCTGACTGCCGTGCAAGTCCAGGTCGGCTTTCATAATTCGCAGCCACCGCATATTTATCAGAGCTTCCCTGACTTCCTGCACGGCGCCTAGGTTTTCTACAAAACCGCGTTTTGCTTCTTCAGAAGCGCCCTCGTCTATAAATTTAATAAGTATGTTAGGGTCCCTAGGTAAGTGTTCTCCCATCTGGGAGTTTATTTCACGGATACGCGGGTCAACCCGGTCACCGCTCGATTCCACGCCTCTTCCACGGGCGAAAAGAATAGGCAGCGCATGCCCGAATATTTCATGAAAAACAGTTTCTATGTCGCGCAAGGTCAATTTTGGTTCGGTGCCGTCAGCCGCCGGCGGGGCGACATTGGTGACCGACACAGCAGTGGGCAGTTGCACCATTTCCGCTTCGCCATTTGCGTTAGTTTTTGTGAGGCCGTAGCTAAGAGCATATGTTACTCCGCCGTCCTGTTTGCCGCCCGTACCATCTTCATCTTTTCGCGCCGCAAGGTCGGTGTACAAGCGGCCAATATATTCGCCACTGTTTTTATTATGGACAGTGTAGGACTTGACGCCTTTTGCCCAAACTTTGGCCTCCGGCGTTTCGTTAACTTTTATGCCGTATAGCTCTTCGGCAAAGTCGAACAACCCGCGGACGGTCCTGTCGAGAGTGAAGGTTATTTCGTTAACGTCATAGCAGCTTTCCATGAATTTCTTTTCATAGTACGGCGTGTCATATTCTTGCATCGGGCCGGTTAAGCCGTCGGCTTCAAATAACGCCTGAAGCTTGGCGATGGCGACCTGGTACTGGGGAATTACTCTAGCTTTAAACTTATCGTAAAATGCCAGCACTTCTTCGGCACCGCCCGTAATTGAGCCTTCGGATTGCCTGGCGAGCCAGCTGCTCTTACCTTCTGATTTGGCAATTTGCAGGCGTAGCCCGACCATTTCTTGTATAAGCTGGTCGTTAGCGGCTACGCGCTCGCCATAATAAGTTTCGTGTGTGCGTTTACGTAGTTCACGCGGCCCATTTTGCAGAATGTAGTTTAAATTCGGTTCGCTGAGCGTTACTGACAGAGCGTTTCCAGGGTCAGTATTTAACTGGTTCCTGGTGTTTTCGGGCAAACTGTCGAACTCTTGTGGAGTTAAGTTTATAGTGGCTGTTTTTTGTGTATTTTTACCAAATTCCCTAGATTTAGCGCTTAGCGTTTGGCTTAAGCTATCAGCGCCTTCTGCTGTATTGTCGCTGGGGTTTTGCCTGGCTTTCTCGAACCTTTTTACGTAGTATCCATGCCGCGATTGGTCTTCTTCATCGAATGCCGAAGTGTTCATTTCGCGCAGAGCCGTAAATACCGGCTCGTATTTGCCATACACAAAGACATTGTTTGAAAAGTCCTGAAGCCTTTTTTGTTGCTCACCTGCTGCTTCTCGTATATGCTGAGGTCCGACATCTCGCATTAAATACGGCACGATGCCTGCCTCGTTGTCTTGCTCAAGGCCGAGCGTATTAAAGGCTAAACTTATTGCTTCAAGGGGGCTAAACTGCTGTTCATCGCCAGTAACATCGCCATCTGCCGGAACGTCACCCGACGCTATGAGTAAATACTTTTCTGCTTCAGCAATTGCCCTATCGCCGTCGGCAGCAACTATTTCGGGCGTGAGCCGGTCAAAGTTTTGCACGATTAAGCTTGTTTCAGCCAGCCTGCGCGCTTGTTCGGGGTTGGAAGGAACTGTGGAAAATTCTGGATGTGCCATAGCTACACATACTAACTGTGATATTTTCGTAAGGCAAGTTCAATTTAGTGTGGAACGGAAACTAAACGCTGTATTTCTTACAGATAAGAATACTAAAAACCGTGTCGGCGCCCTAATTTTGGTACTGCGGCACAAGCTCTAGAGGTGTTTGGCTTGGTAGCTGTGACCCGGTAACTTGTACTAAAGGCAAAAGGATATTGTCAGCCATCCAACCGATTGCTTTGTCTTGTACGCTTTGCCAGCTAAAAATCGTAGGGTCTCCTTGCCAGCCTTCATTTGGGGCTTCGCCGGCCCGCACCGGCCCGTTTGGCCACAAGCCATTAAAGGTGCGATGTAGCTGGTCGGGGTTTGTGCAGCCTAAGACAGTCTGGTTATAACCTCCATGGCGGCTCGATTGTGTTTTCGGGTGGTGGTTGGTAAAACGTTTGCCGCTTTTTTGTACATAGACAGTTTCGCTGGCCGTACCGTCAAATAACTCAATTTGAGTATGCTCTGCGTCGCCTAGTGCTATGGTGCCAGGGCTGGAATGGTCAACACAAGTGTCGTTATAGCGAAATCCGGTTTGACGGCAGTTCCAAATGCGAAAGTCGCCGATACATACCTCGCTGATGGACTGAAAAACGCCGCGTGCGTTACGCAGCGCAACATGGATTTCGCCAAGGCCGGTAACTCCGACCGTACTCCGTGCATGTTGCGGGCTGTACCAGTATTCGTCCAGTTCACACGGCAGCAACTGTACAACTTCTGCTAAAATAGCGTCGGTAACGACATCAATTTTGTAGTCCCGCGTTGGGTTTTTGTAAATGTTGCTAGCAACGGCGGGGTTAATAACAAGGTGGCTCGGTGTTTCTACTAAAGACTCAGACATGTAAGAGTTAAAGTACAATAAAGTTTCAAGAATGTAAAGTCTAGGTTGATGTATTTTTTCTAAAGCAATACTTTTTGGAAAAACTAAAGTTTAAAAAACGCTTATCACATTTTAGCGCCACCCCTTAGAATTAACACGTGAAACTCTGTCTTTTGCCTTTTAGGTGGCTGAAGCGGCTAGGACTGCCGTCAAATAACAGATGAAGTAGATCGCCTGGACGACAAGTTCGTATTTCGCAAGCGTCGCCTTGGTTATAAAAAATATCCAAATTGCAACCATGGTTGCACCACTGGCCAAGCAGACAATAAAAGCGCCTTGCGCTAAGTGTGCTGCTAAAGCCAACCCGCCTACCTGTGCCAACGCCGAAGCCGACATTATGGTCGCCGCCCCTACGTGCACTTTGCTCATTAGCCCTTTTATTTCGGGCACGGCAACACATATAAACTGACAAATGGCGCCTACCAAGTAAACAATTACAAATAAATTAGATAATTGCAGTTTGGGAACGAGCCGACGCAGGACGAAAAAACTGAAAAACACCAGAAATATGCTGAACACCACGAAATAATAAACAATCGAAAACCGACGCCTGGCTACTAATCTGCTGAACGTTTTAGTGTAGTCTGGCCCCCAGATTGCTTCCAACACAGTCAGCGCCACAGCTAAAAATAATACTGAAAAAAGCCCTAACCACATACTGTGCGTATTAAAGTTTTAAGTTATTTATCTTGCAACACCGAAAGGATGTTACCCGCCGGGTCTTTAAACCAGGCGATGTCTGGCCCCTGGTTAGCGCCTAGGCCGCGTGCAATGCCCTTTTCATCTTGCTGGTTAGGCATATTATCATAATGCTCAAAAGTTACGCCACTTTTTACAAGCTCGTCAACCGCTTGGTCAATGTTTTCTACCACAAAATTTAACACCGTGAACGTTGCTGGTTGGTGCCCATCTTTTTCGTAAATAAATAATGCGCCACCGCCAGGAAGCCCTAATTGCAGCCCCATTGTTTCGTCGTCTAGCGTAAGCCCTAACACTTGTGTATAGAATTCTTTAGCTTTGCTAATGTCATCGACCGAAATACCGCTAAACGCTGCTTGTGCTTTCAACATGTGCTACCCTTTTGTTATAGCTTAATTGTAGCAGAAATGGCGGTGTGCCCTAGGGTTTAATTGTTATTTGGTGGTTAACAATGGCTCAATTTTCTAGTGGGAATGGGAATGTAGTTATTTGCCCAAAGGGTATTGAAGTTAATCGCCGAAGTCAATCCGAGTATCCGCGGCAAGCGCTTCTCTTACTTCGGTGGCTATACCGCGCTCGCGAGTTATCAGGCTAATGAGCGGCAAGGTGTCTTCAAGCGTAGCTATTGCTTGGGGGAGCCGCCGCTTAGCGTATGTCTCGCTTTCCAGAATGCCATTTGTAAGACACCTGATGTTAAAGGCTTGGCCAAACCTTTCAAAGCTGCTGCAATCGTTAAACCGAATTACTAGGTCGGGATATTCAGGGATAGAAAACATCTCAATGTTTGGCAACTATGCCCATGCTCAGCAAAAGTGCATCGAGGTTTTGGATTGACGTTACGCCTGCTTCGGCAAATTCATCTGCCGTTACCAACCCTTTCGTTACGCCTACAAAATTAAAACCTGCGCCTATTGCTGCTTGCATGTCGTGCAAGCCATCTCCGACGTAGAGTGTTTCATGGGGCGATATGTGGCGGCTCGCCAACCAAGCTATTGCAGGCTCGAACACTTTAGGGTCTGGTTTGTGAAAGGAAGTGTCGTCTTCGGTTTGGGTGTAGTCAATAATGTCTTTCGGAAAGCCGAGCGTATCGTCGAGATCTAAAAGGACTGCTTTGGTATTTTCGGTCATGCCAAGAAATTTCCTGTGATTATATGGTCTTTGATAAAATTTGAATTCTAGTAATTCTGCTCGGTGTAGTTCGGGAAGTCATCGTGCTTGAACTGAGCTTCGGGCAAGCCCTGCGCTTTAAGGTCTTCGCCCAGTTTTTGTACCATTTGCTCCGGGCCTGAGAGGTATACCAGCGATTGGTTGAGGCCTGGCTGCAGCTCAGTCAACTTCCCTGCTGTTAACGGCTCGCCAGCGACATATTTAACCGTAAAACCGGCGTCGGCTGCCGCCCACTCTGCAAGCTCATTTTTAAACGGCACGTCTTCGGTGCGCGCACCATAAATAAGCGCTACATTGATGGGTAGGTGGTTATGCACGCGTTGCTTCAGGATGCTGCGAAATGGCGTAATGCCGATGCCGCCAGCTATAAAAACCATGGGCAAATCTGAATCTTGCCACACAAAACTGCCTTCGGGGTTTTCGATGAGTTGCAGCTCGCCGCCCTCGCCCAGCTTGGCTAGCGCCTGTTTAAACGTGCTGCCGGTAACGCGGGTGGTAATTTGCATGATGCCTTCAAATGGCGCGGCTGAATTGGTAAACCAGCGCTTTGTACCTTCGGCGTCGGGATTATTGTGCGGCAGCTCAACACGCACATACTGCCCGGCCGTCCAGCTGAGCGGCTCGCTTGGCTGAAAACGAAATGCCCAGACGTTGTCTATCAAATGTTCTTTGTTGATGAGCCTTAAAATCATGTTGCCTCTTACCTAGAATTATGTATTTATAATAACAGATAACTCTTGCGCCCGCCCGACCACTACTTTTTAATTTGTTTTATTTAAGCTGAGTTTGAGAGCCTTTAATTTGCCAATTATCGGAGCGGCTCCTCTGTTCGCGGCTAAATAGGCGGGTATGGCTTTCATCCTTACTGATTCAGGAATTTGGCCATATGTACCGCGCATAGAAGCATCGAAAATTCTGGCAATTCGTATGTCTAAGGAATCCGGATGCAAATTTGTTTGCTCTTGTATGCGTGGGTCTAAGGAAACGATAGAAATGGCCTGGCCGATTTTCCCCACAGAAGCTGGTACGCTTGGGCCTGTGAACCGAAAAACGGTATGCGCCATTTTTTTGCTGATTGCGGTTTGAAGCAGCTGGCCACTAGACAGCCTATCTTCCCAGTAGGCGTTAAGTTCGGCGACATTTTGTGGCTGTATAGTAACATCGATTCCAAAAAATTGGCCGAATATACGGATATCCCGGTACAGGCCTTCTTCTTGTTTCGGGGTGAATTCCGGAGGAGCCCAGCGCCGCCGCGCTTGCTTTAGACCATCGAATAGTGACGCGAGCACCCACGTTTGGGCATCGGCATCATTGGCATTATAATGAACCGGCTCATGTACCCCATTGATCGTTTGGTGAAACTTGTATAGTCGTTCTGCTGTTGCTCTGGTTTCATCTTCAGAGCCAAACACCAAGGTGCCCGCCGAGCGGATCGTTCTAAATAGTCTGCTCCACGGTTGAGTGACGAAGCTACTGTGCCTATCTACGGCAGCTGCTATTCGGTCGTCCATAATCGTCATACCGGCAACATATGGGAATATGCCTAAAGCCGCAGGCTCTGCAAGACGCCGTATGTGGCTTTCCGGCTCAAATGGGAAGCCGTCGGGCAGCACGTTGCTTGGCCCTTCGTTAAGGTGTTTAGGAGGATGTACTTCATAAGATGGTGTGTTTTCAGAAAAATGCATATCATAAAAATAGCATCAAAGTAGTGCCCGGCAAAATTAAGCTCTTAACGTGACGTGTTCTTAACGCTATCAAGCATTAGCAGCCTTTTTGCAAAACCACCACGTTTCTCGCGTTTTTCGCTCTGGGCCGCGGTTACCTGCGCACGGTCAAGCTTTTTCAGAGCCAATAATGCATCTATGAGTTCTTCCAGATCTGCCATTTCTTCAATGGTGTGGTCATCTGTTTCCGTTGCTGCTAGTTCTGCTGCTTCCTCTATAATTTTGCGCCGCAGGTAGGCTTCATATTCGGTGTCATCTTCAAGCACGCGCGTAGGCGCTTGCACACCTTCATGTTGGTGGATTATTTCTGGAATTTTATCCCGGACTAGTTTCGGATATTCGTTTTCGACAGGCAAATTAGTTTCAGTGTGAGTGTAAGTCATACAAGTTAGTATAACTTAGTTTGCTCCCAAAGCTTTGTTGTTCGACCGTTTGCCTGACTGTCAATTGTCTTTTGAATGGAGTTGACAGTAACTTCAATTTGGTTCAAATGATGCGATTCGTCCTATGCTTTTTGCGGCTTGTCCGGCTTTGGCTACGAGTTGTATACCCCATTCCGGGTCGAATGATATGTCCCGCCGTGTCTGTTGGATGGGGTTAAATAAGGTAATCTTTTGTCGCGGAGCGATGACGGCGCAGTAGAGATTGTCGCTCAATCGAGTAACATATTGCAGCCAACGCGATTTCTCTAGCCCTGGTTTTCTTTCTTGGAGCGTGGAAAAATCGATGACTAGTTCACCTCGTAGATCATTTGTCATGAATATTGAACGTTCGTGGCCGGTATCAGTGACCATGTACCCTCCAAGTAAAGAATCCTTATGCATTCCATGAGGATTGCGCATATTTTTAGCTGCTACTGTAATTTGGCCCGTGTCTCGGTTGATTACCCAAGCTTCGCCCCGGTGGAAACTCGTGGTTAATATGTCGTTATCATTTCCATAAGATGCAGTATTGATAAATACCGGTGTCAGATTTGTTGGTAACCCTAGGTTGTCATACGCGGAAGGATCGTCTAACACGCAAGTAGCGTTTCGTAAGTTCGTGTCGTCCTTAAGGGCTTTGGCGTCGGGGTTATGTAGCGCTCGCGTATTGGCTGCATCCAGTATGGAACGGTAGAATTTTTGCCCTAAGATATTGGCATTGAACGGCGTATCTCTCCAAAGGTCTAATGTCCAGGTAAGATTACCTTTTAGGTCAATTTCGTGGACAAGGTCGAGCGACGACGATGCTGTCAAAACGCGCTCCCCGTCTTGGCTAAATTCTACAGAGTGCAACCTTGCAAAGGTTGGATGCTCAACGCTGGAAGTTGCATGGCTCTTAGGTTGTCGTCGTGGTATGTTTGGTTAGTCCACTTCACAAGGATAGTTCCTGTGCTGCCGTACCCAAGTTCGGGGTCTTCTTGATAGTCGAGAATGTCGTGCTGGCTAGTATAGACGCGCTCTGTGCTGTCGCCAAATTCATACGATGTAGCGCCGTTAGCCATATTAGGCTAGCTCTGCTTCAGATATTATGGACCAGTGGGTATTATTATCGAGTCCTAAAAATAAACCAAGCTTACGGATGGTGGATGAGGCTGCAACATTGCTGCGCAATTTTTCTTTGGCTGTTTGCAACTGGCCTTTTTCTAGATTGACCGCCACAGAAGTATGGAAGACCATTTCTTTGCCCTCGTGGAGTGATTCTGCCGAATCAAACATAGTTTTTAATGTAGACAGCAAACTCTCATGCAATTTTTGTAATTCCTTTGAAGGTCGGACGGCCAAAAAAAGCGTACTGTCGCCAAAGTTATTCAAGCCGGAGTAGCTTAAGCTAAAAGCTGCGGTTTGCTGTGCAACGTCACCCAACAATTTACACAATTTGTTTACGTCGTCTAGAGTGGTAACTTGAAAGGGTCGCTTAATAGTTACATGCGGCGGTTGGCCTAGCCCGGCGTAATTTTGGGTGGCTAGTGCAGCATCCAACTCTAAAGAGCGCACTAAATTAAACGTTTCTGTATCTAATAGTGCGCCTATACCTACGGTGTAGCTCATAAATTCTCCTGAATTTTCTGTCCGATCTCACGGACATATTTTAACATCGCAACGAGATGGTCTTTAGTAGTGATCGGGTTGCCGCTCATAAAACGCAATGGGTAAATTACCTCACCTTTTTGGATAATACCGTTGTCTGGAATGCTAAATTGATGCAAGTGATACACGCCCCTTTCGATTATGGCGTCATGAATTGCCCGATTTATTTGGTTGAGTTGTTCAACCGTAAGGTTTTTTAAACTGCCAGTGTACATAAACGCAACAGAATTAATATCAACTTCATTTATTCGTATAAAGTCTTTAGAAGAGTCGATAAGGTCTGCAAGGTCGAGCGCAAGCTGGTGGCGTTGATCGATAATCTGTTCAAAACCCCTGCGCCCTAGATTTTTAATGGAGAACCATAGCTTGAGTGACATCCATGGCTTGCTGCCGATGAAAGGAGTAATTTGTCCAAAGGCAAATTGCTCCTGCATAATAAGATCAGAAGTGCTACTTACCGTTCGCATTTTTTGAGGATTTTTGACCAGAAGGCTACTAATGGTGTATGGGCTATTCATGACTTTGTGCGTAAAATTTTAGCCTAATATAGTGTAACGAGCAACGACGTTTAAGCCATTTGCGAAAGTATTTGCTTAACAAAAATACCAGGTTATTCTTCAAGGATGGTGGTGCCAAGTAGGTAGCCTTCTTGCTTAAGGTACCGTAGTACTTGGTCGGCAAGTTTATCCGCTGAGTAGTTGAGTGTGTCGAGCGTGAGTTCGGCATCGGCAGGCTCTTCGTATGGGCTTGACACGCCAGTGAATCCCTTAATCTTTCCGGTTTTGGCGGCGGCGTATAAACCTTTCCGGTCGCGCTTTTCGCACTCCTCAACCGGTGTCGCCACATGCACAAGCACAAATCTGCCGCCATTATCTGTAACCATACGACGCGCCTGTTTTCTACTCGCGTCATACGGCGCAATTGGTGCGCAGAGTGCGATACCACCATGTTTTGCAATCTCTGAAGCAACAAACCCAATACGGTTGATATTCAAGTTGCGGTGCTCTTTTGAAAACCCAAGCTCTGATGACAGGTGTTTACGAACTACGTCACCATCGAGTAAGGTCACTGACCTTCCGCCATGTTCAAGGAGCTTTACCATAAGCGCATTGGCAATTGTAGACTTGCCTGCTCCACTTAACCCAGTAAAAAATATTGTAACGCCTTGTTTATGCCGCGGATTATAGGTGCGCTGTAATTCGGCAGCAACTTCTGGATAGGTGAACCACTCAGGCAGTTCACGGCCTTCAGCCAAACGCGCACGTAATTCAGTGCCAGAAATACTTTTATATTCCGTGCCTTTCGTAATGTCGTCGATGGGCATGTATGCATCATGCTTTGGCGCATACACCATCATTTGGAATGGCACCACTTCGATGCCTAATTCCTGGGCATATTTTTCTGCAATTTCCTGGGCATCGTAAGGCTCGTAAAATGGGTTACCATCTGAACGATTGCCTGGACCGGCGTGGTCACGTCCCACAATAAAGTGGGTTGCGCCATAGTTCTTGCGTATAATCATGTGCCATAACACTTCGCGCGGGCCGCCCATACGCATTGCTACTGGTAACATAGAAATCATAGCTCTGGACTTGGGGAGTTTTTTGATAATTTCTTGGTACACGCGCATGCGAGTGTAGTGATCGACATCGCCCGGCTTGGTCATGCCCACCGACGGGTTGATAAGGACATTTGCTTGTGTCTGGCTAGCGGCGCGCAGCACTAGTTCCACATGGGCACGGTGCATGGGGTTACGAGTTTGGAATGCCACAATCCGGTTCCAGCCTAATTTCTTAAAGTGCTGCCGAAGTTCTTCGGGCGTATACCTGTGTTCTGTAAAGTCGTAATGCGTTGGCAACTCCAAACCAATGAGCTTGCCGCCCACGTAGTATTCGCCTGCTTGGTTGTATAAGTAATTTATGGCAGGATGGGCCGTGTCATCGCACCCCGCTCCAAAAACCAGTTTGGCCTCTTGTGTTTTGTCGGGCTTCCATTTATCACGTACTTCTAATATGGCTAAGATAACGCCCTCAAGGTCGCGCAATGCGATCTTCTCACCCTTATTAAGGCTTTTTGCGAATTCGGCATTAACATCTAAAGTTATAGGAATGGGCCACAATACACCATTTTTAAGACGCATGTTTTTGCAAACGCTTGTGTAGTCGTCTTTGCCCATAAAGCCCATCAAGGGTGAAAAACCGCCGTTCAGCAGCATTTCTACATCACATATTTGCCGCGGTGTCAGATTCCAGCTTTTAAAATTAGCACTTTGTTTTTTCAGATCTTCAGCTTCTTGCTTGCTGACAAGTAGATTAACGAGTTCGTTTCCGTGTGGCTCATCAAAATGGGGCGCGCTGCTATTCTCCATTTTACTTATATATCACTGTATCATGATTCTGGCTGCTAAAGTCTTATTCAACAATTGCCTCGGTTTTAGTTTGATATTCTTTGGAGCTTACTGCAACGCTATCGTGTAGTATCGGCTTGTGAGTCAGGCCGTATATCATAACGCCTACTGAAGCAGCCAGCGAGGTGCTAAATAGCACAGTTCTAGTGTTCACCGCCCCGAACGTTTGCAGAAGTACTCCAAAGGCCAGCGAACCTATGGCATACACGCCGTATTGTAAGAAATTGACCATCGAAAGCGCTGTTGCCTGGTAACGGTTTATTATGTGTTTCTGAATAGTAGAGTTGAGTATTACAGACGTAGTGCCGAACCCAAGCCCCACGGGTATAATGGCCGCTAAACGTAAAAGGTGGTTGGGCTGCGTAAGCAAAATAGCTGTGCCTAGAACGCCCAAACCAAACAGCTCCATAAGTTTGAGTGGGTGAAAGCGTGCCGAACCATAACGTATAAGGTACGCCCCGAGCGTTGAAAAAATAGCGGCAGCCGAAAAAAGCACACCGATAACGAAAGTGCTTCGCCCGTCGTCCTGAAAAAATACCTGATAACCGGTCCAGATAGTTTCAGCAGTCATGTTGAAAGTCGCATAAGCTACGAGTATGCCAACTACCACGTTACTCTTTCGCACCAGCGCGAAGGTCTGTTTTATGTGACGATAATTTGATGTTTTCTCTTTTGGTACAGGGGTATCTTTAATAAAAAAGCCTAGACCAAAATTTAATATTGTGGCTCCGAACATCGCATAAAACGGCCACGTTGGATTGAGTGTGTACAGCCACGCCCCCGTGACGCCGGTTAATGCGCGTGCTATGAACATAGCCATTTGATTATTACTTAGGAACAGGTTATAGGCCTTGTCGCCTAAACCCGCTTGCTTGTAGATGCTGTGCACGATCGGCAAGAGCGCCCCGGACCGCATCGAACTTCCAACGGCGCTTATAAAACAGACAAAAACAAGTAAACCAACTGGCAGCTTAAACGCATATGCCAGCGGATATAACGAGAACAATAACTGGCCGACGATAAAAATTTTACGGCGCCCAAAACGATCGGCAAGAGCGCCGGTCGGCACTTCAAGCAGCGCACTCACCACCCAAATGCTCATAAAGATTGCAACGGCGAGTGTCGGCTTGAAGTGAAGGATATCTAAGCTATACAGCAGCCAAACTGGCAGAATAAACGTTAATTCAGAAAAGAAACTTGATACAGTGACGAGGCGCGCATTGAGCTTCGCCACTGCGATGTTTGTCTCGTGCATGTGTTTATCATACCATCGTTTTATCTGGGTGCCTGTGCTTTTCTAACTTTTAAATGTGTTAAAAAGCAGCGATGCCACAATGTGACTGGCAGGTTTAAACTTTTAAACGTATAGTGTTAGGCTCGGCTGTACCAAGCTTTTTTAGTATGGTATAAAACTAGCGACGCTGGAAACCGCCACGAAAACCATTTCCACCGTTTTGCGGTCGGTCTTCACGTGGCTTTGCGACGTTAACTACAATAGTGCGACCTTCGAACTCATGACCGTCGAGGGCGTTAATCGCTGCCTGGGCAGCAGCTTGGTCTTCCATTTCTACGAAACCAAACCCTTTAGAACGGTTTGTGTCGCGGTCGATAATAACCTGCGCGCTGACTACCTTGCCGTATTGCGCGAATTGCGCTTCTAAGCTGTCGTCAGTAGTGCTAAAGGATAGTTTTCGTACGAATAATTTTGTTGACATTGTATTTTAAGCCTTTCTATAAGCTGATATTATCGCGAGTTATGCGAGACAGGGTCTTCGCTATAGCTGAGAATAAAGAGGCTTATCGGCGCGCAATATAAAAAGGTATAGGTTGAATAACTTGCTAAAAACTATTATATCACGCTCCAGCATAATTACCTATTTTTGTCCGGCGGCGGCGTTTTGCTTGTCCGGTGCCTTGTATGCCATGCAAATAACGCCTATTATAATAAAGGAACAAATATGTCTAGTGAGTTTCCCCCAAACGCATCTTTGATGGAAAGCGACTGTGCACCACCGCCCCGCACGTATGTTGAGATAGGCTGTGGCCAGACTATCGGGTACACCAAAGCAATGCGGTTTAACCCAGACGACCAATATGTTGGTATTGAAAACGGGTACATCCACGATAAAGATCCAAGTTTGAGCGTTGCACCGCTGGAGGGCTTCTCGCTTATTGAAGCGACAGTCGAAAATTCATTTCGGCATCCGCCGCGTTTACGCTTCGCAGTTTGCGATGGTGCCCATACGCGACTTGAAGATGGAATGGCCGACGAGGTACTGCTGGCTAACGTCTTAACCGACCCTTTTTTGGTACCTTGGATATTTCCTGGAAATGCAAATACAGATATAATCCAGGCGAGTTTACTTAGGTCAGCCGATGGCCGCCCCGAAGAGATCGTTGTTGATGACCTCGGCAAGAATCGCACTTTTTATTTGGAAGACAGTCTGGGCGATAAGCGGGAGGCGCTCCTCTGCGAAGCTGCAAGAATCACGAAAGCGACAGGCAGAATCGTTATTAACTCATATCTTACCCCAGAATTCCTTAGGCACGATCGTGTGGGCCACTTTTTACAGCAATATGGGTTTGAAGCTGAAGTGTTAAACCCTAAAGATAGCATATGGCACGAAAAGACGGCGGGTTACCGCGAGACGAAAAACCCGAGTGGTGCCCATAGATTTGTTATAGCCACGAGGCCACATCCAGCGGCCGAATAGTAATATAACTTGGCTCACATTTTCTTACCTTGCTCAGCCCTGTACCTAAAGAACTATTGACATAAGCAGCATCATTTGCTACAATACTACACAACTAAGGTATTCTCTTTAGAAATCAGTACAAACATAACAGCAGGCTTTCCCTCTGGAAACCACCAACCTATTTTAGAATTAGACCAAAATTTAACTCGTTTCCCTCGAGTGTAAAACCTCTTGTTATAACCTACTGCCATCTGCATGACAGCCAGAAAACTAAGTGCTAACTAAATTACAAAATAATAAGGAAAATATGAACCAAAACGATAAACCACATCAGGCCACTGGCCACAAGTTAATGTCGCCCACGATTTCGCCAAAAACGCGAGGCGCTGCCATTCGGGCGCAACGCCGCAACCAAGATGACGCTAACAAAGTGGTCAATCAGTACGCTGATGCCTCTCAAAAGACCCATAAGCGGGCTAACGTTATTCAAGATGAAGCTAAGAAACTAAAAGTTACCTTTTTAGGCGGGCTTGAAGACGTAGGCGAGAAAAACATGGCCGTCATTGAATATGGCGACCAAGCTGTAATTTTAGATTGCGGCAACCACCTGGGCGTTGACTTGCCCGGCGTGAATTACGAAATTAACGACACTGCCTATCTTGAAGTTATTAGGCATAAAATTAAAGCTTATATTATTACGCATGGCCACTTAGACCACATGGGCGGGCTCAAGCATATTGCGCCAAAATTCCCTGCGCCTATATATGGCTCCCGCTACACCATTGGTGTGGTTGAAAAGTCGTTTGCAGACGATGAGCTAAAAGATAGCGCAGATTTCAAGCCGGAGTTCGTCATTGCGAGCCTTGAAAGCCACGAACAATTTAAAATAGGTTTGTTCAAAGTGGAATTTATGCGTATCACCCACTCTATACCCGACGCAGCGGCCATTTGCATAACCACGCCGGTCGGTAGGGTTATCGCCACGGGCGACTTCCGCTTAGACCCTGAACCGCTTGACCATATGCCGAGCGACATAAAACGTTTGAAAGAATTAGGGGACGCGGGCGTGCTGTTGCTTTTGAGCGAAAGCAGCTACGTTGACGTCGAAGGCCGCGTGCCGACTGAAAGCACCTTGCAGCAAAGTTTTTACGACATTATTAACCAGGCCGAAGGACGCATTTTTGTAGCGGCTTTCTCTAGCAATATGAACCGGGCGCAGATGATAATCAACGCTGCAGTCGCTGCTGGGCGCAAAGTTGCGCTGGATGGCAGAGGCATGCTGGGCTACGCCGAAATCGCGGTACGCCAAGGAATTTTAAAAGTCCCAAAGGGTACGATTGTGCCGATTGCCCAAAGCTCGGCTATCGCTGATGACAAATTGCTGGTTATGTGTACTGGCGGCCAAGGCGAGCCAAACGCCGCTTTGCAACGTATGGGTGACGGCGAACACAAAAGCATTAAGCTGCACGCCGGTGATTCGGTGGTTGTCAGCTCTTCACCAATTCCAGGCAACGAAATACGCTACGACTTGCTCGGTAACAAGCTTAGCAAACTCGGTGTCCATTTATTCCGCCATCCTACCCACGAGCTAGACGGCTGCGGGCCGCTGCACGTTTCAGGGCATGCACGGCGCGATGAACTCCGCGAGATGATTCAACTAACACGCCCCCAATTCTTTATCCCGGTACATGGTGGTGCATTGCGCCGCAGATACCATGCAGAATTGGGCGTACAGCAAAATCTGCCGCGCAAAAACGTACTGCTGCCCGATAACGGCGATAGTTTGTATTTCACCAGTGAAACCGTTGAGCAAGGCGGCCAAGTGCCGCATGGCAGCTTGCTCGTAGACCAAACCGGCAGTATTGTGAGCGGCTTAGTCGTGAAAGACCGGCTCATGCTGAGCGAAGAAGGTATCGTAACAGCGATACTAACTGTTGATAAAAAATCGGGCCAGCTGCTGACCAGCCCCGATATTATTAGCCGAGGTTTTATTGCCATGCGTAATTCCGAAGAGCTGATGAGCCTGTTCAGAGCCGAACTACGCCGCGCGGTGCAGCAACGTTTCAAGCGCGTTGACCTTGAGCGGTTCAAGCAAGAAATGCGAGATTTCATTACTCACTTTTTATTTGACCAGACTGGTCGCAGCCCGATCGTAATCCCGGTGGTCAATATTATTAGCGGCAAAAGCGAAGCTAAAACGGCTCGCATCAACAAGCAGCCAACTGCGCAGGCTAAAGCAATCTCAGACCAAAAACGTTTTCAGGAAATGCGGTCCAGACTGCTGGTAAAAGCTGGCTAGGGCTTTTTAATTTGTTTAGGTTTCTTAACGGCCTTGCGGCCTTTGTCCTTTGACATTATTTACAATCCGTTATGATGTATTGCGAGTAATGAACTTTAGATGGGCGCTTTGATTTTTTAGTAGTGAATAGAGACATGATGCAGTCCTTTCAGGAACTTGATATATGTACTGACCAACATCAATCTTTTCGCTTGCTCCTGGCAGGAAATTTAGTGTTAAAGTGATCTTATGTTTAGTATGCACGTATTTGCTGTAATTGCCAAATACGGATGGGCGTTATTTATTTTTACGCTTATGCTATTGACCTCTCAGACTTTTCCAATAATAATAAGGTCAGAACGTAAAAATAAAAGAGAAAAATATGAAAAAGCTGTTTTCAGCACTTTCGTCACTATTGTTAAGTGTCGTATCGTTGGCCGTATTCGCACCTGGGGTTGTACACGCTATAGCACCATACACGTGTACCTGGACGGGTGCAACTAATAACAACTTTAATACTGCTGGCAACTGGACGGGCTGCAACAGTGCGGCACCGCAGCCCGGCGACGGTGATAGTCTGGTCTTTAACCAGCCCAGCTCGGCTACGACTTTAACTAATGACATTACCGGCTTGACGCTTAATTCAATTACTTTTCAAGGCAGCAACAGCGGTAACTTTACTATTGCAGGCAACGGTATTAGTTTGGCTGGCGGTATATCTGTGACATCTCATACTGGCAACAGTCTGCAGTTGCCGTTAACTTTAACTGCGCCCCAAACGTTTGCCGGTCTTGGTATAGATTCTACAAGTAGCCTTAATGTGGGATCAAACGCTTTAACGATTAGCAACGGTCCTTTCATATTCGACAGTATTAGTGGGTCTGGCGCTATTACTGTTAACGGGGCGGTGCAGCCCCAAGCGTTCGTCCCGGGTTTGTATTTAAATGGCTCTAGCCCAAATTATAGTGGAACAATAACAATTGCAAGTGGTCAAAATTTATCGATTACTGCTGATACGGGCAACCTGGGAACTGCTTCCATCGTGGTGCAAAATGGCGGCTCACTGACATTGAACGGTGCAGCTGATACGGCTACCTTTAGCAATAATATAAGTGTTGCCGGCACGGGCATAAACGGCTATGGGGCCATAATTTCTTGTCTGGATTCTGGTCAAGGTTGTAGTGAAGACGGCCATAATACAACACTTAATTTGACAGGTGCTTTGACACTCACAGGCGACACCCAAATTGCCAATGGTGCATTTGCGGGTAGTCAGAACCCCGCTCCTGCGAGTTCGGCAACATTTAACCTGACAGGTGCTTTGACAGCGAATGGTCACACTATAGCCGCTATTCCTAATTCAAATACGATTTTAGCTGGTAACCTGGTTGTTACAGCGAATAAAACAACAACCCCTGCTACCACAGCAAAAACCCCCAATACTGGGTTTGGTGCTAGTAAAAACCGGCCTTTTATCGCGCTTGGTGGCGCTGTGCTGGTGAGCGGCGCTTTACTGGTCGCCTCACGAAGTAAATTGGTCCGGGGCCGCCGATAATCCTTGAAAGGTAAGAAATGATCGGATCTCGTACCACTCCTAATCGATCCGTTTTCTATACTCGACGGCCGTCTGCTCGCCTGCTGCGCCGGAACTACACCACTGGCAATGACAGCTTACGTGGCGCTCACAGTTCCAGTAAAGTGCGTGCTAACAGTAGCAAAAGCCAGCCGCTGCCGGCCAAGCCTAAGCGGTCAGTGGTGTCATTGCCAAGTCTCCCTAAACAGAGAAAAAGCCGCACCCTGCCCCGCGATATGGTTCAATATCGTCGGCCGCGGAGGCACAGACAGCTCCAGACTAAGCGCCTTATAGTGAGCGCAGTATTGATTGCAATCATGGCCGGCGGTGCCCTTGTTAGTTATGAAGGCTGGCAAGCAAACCGTGCCGTACAAGCACAAGCACTAAAATTAACGCACGATGCGAATGTGGCTGATGCGGCGGCGAATCACAGTGCGGCACCGCAATCGGCCGGCTCAAACCCCGCCCCGGCAACAAATGCCCCGAGTGCCGACGATCTCGCTGCGTATGTAGTTGCGCCCACAATGCCGCGCTATCTAGTTATTCCCAAACTTGGTGTTAAGGCCCGCGTTAAGCAATTAGGTTTGACAACAGATGGGGCAATCGCCACCCCTGCTAATATTTATGATACGGGTTGGTATACTGGCTCAGCTTTACCCGGCACGTCAGGCGCATCCTTAATTGATGGTCATATTTCTAGTTGGGCAGCAAAAGGTGTGTTCTATGGCTTAAAAAACCTGCAACCTGGGGATCAATTGCAGATTGTTCGCGGCAGCGGCCAGGTTATTACCTATAGCGTTGTCAAAAAACAAACATACACCGATACAAATACTGACATGAGCACTGCCCTCAGCCCAGCTGTGGCTGGCACACCGGGCCTTAACCTTATTTCGTGTTATGGCAAAGTCAAACCTGGTACGAATGAATTCGACCAGCGGATCGTTGTTTTCACAAAACAAGTTATGTAGCCATGGGTTAGCGAGCCCGGCAAATCACCTACAAAATGTACCAGCCCAAGAATCCTACACATACTATGTACATAATTGGACATTAGTGCTAGTATATGGCGGATAAGATATATATGAGGGCTTTGTGGAACGAAACAAGAGCCCTGGTGATGCCATGGCCGAGGCATTAGAAATCCTGCGGCAAGCAAATATGAACGCAATCTATGAACTCATTGACCAGACTCTCGATTATGATGAACGCACGGCATCTGCATTAGAAGGAAAACAAGCAGCAGTTGAAAAAGCCCGTAAACTTATTCAATAAGATCCGCGACCCTAACCCATATAATTTTTCTGATAATGTAGTGCCAAGAAGGTTTTTTAGTCTGCCGAGTGAAGTGTTGCTGCCCCCCGGTCCATATTTGTAATAGGTCCATCTAGATGGTATAGTATCGATTACTATGCATGAGCAGCACCCATCTAGTGACCCGGCAGATGTCAACGCTTTTTTAGCCTCGGTCAATAGCGGAGAAATAGAATATAGCTTCAGCTATATTTTCGCCCTTCAGGATAAGTTGAAGGAGCCCACCCAACCGCATTTACCAAATCTTTTAGCTGACCTCATTTTAGAAGCACCGCTAGACAATTCAACTTGGGAGGCCACATATCAGTTCAAGGTCGGAAGCGGCCAGCAGATATATACAGACATAGCTCTAATCGCTTTTTCGCGAGCAGTACTTAATACTGAGGTTGCCTACCATGTGGCTGATAGACTTGTCGCTGCAGATCCAGCTGATACCCTCCCACGATTGGACAAGGTCAGCCAAAGTGTTTTCGCCCGCGTACTCAACACCACAGGTAGTTCCATCGAAGCTTGCGCTAGAGTATGGGCAAGCGTACTAGCTGTGCTATCTCAGGCAGAAACACCACTGCAAATACCGAGTAACGGTTTGCATGCACTCCAACAGCGGACGGCTGAGGAGCTCGTAACTTTTCAGGCTATTTTATATGAGCAAGGCTATCCTCAGGTTAGTCAAGCGTTAGAGGAAATGCGCCTAGCTAAGGAGCAGCATGCAGCTGCTGAAGCTGCGGCCGAGGCAGAACGCCAACGCCAAGCCGATCTCGCTACTGAGCAAAATCGTCGACGAGAAGCCCGTGTTGTTAGAATTTCAGAAGAACCTTTTACGGCCTTTGATGAATTCAGTAGAGAAATAGGATTAACTCAGTCGAGCGATTTCGCAGCTCTTAGCCCCGTGCAATTGGGCGACCTTGCCTTAGCCGCCCATAAAGTACTCGAATCCAGAATTGGCATAGATGACCCAATCAGCAATCGTCAAGATTTGGTTGAATTAGCTTCACAGCTGCTAGATCACTTGGTTAATTTACGACGCGCCGGCCAACCTTTTGACTATAGGGATCGTTATTACATCGATCACCACGAACAACGGCCAGTTATTCACGCTCAATACGAAGCAGACTTCTGGACAGAACTTGCTAAATATGCAGAATGGACCCCACATCTTACGCCAACTAACGTAGGAGAGTTGTACGAAACTTGGAAAAATACTTTTATTGAAGAACGGAAATACCAGCAAGCGCTAGCAGTTATGACCGAATCTGGCCGGACAATTGCCGACTTTATTCCTGAAGGTTGCACTAATATAGAGGTTGCACCATACGGCGGCAGTGTAATCTATAACGACATCGAGCAACTATTATGTGACATGCGCCGATACTACGTGCCACGGTCAGATCATTTTGACAGTTTCGCTGCAGCAGCACGCCAGATCATTACTTCGGCAGGTGTACAATCTGGTTATACGTCCTACGCGCTAGAGCGCATTCATGAATTGATCGGCATAAGCGATCAAGACACTATGGATCGGATCGAAGCTGAAATACGCAACTGGCTGACAACAGATATGCAGCAGGAATATCGAGACTCGCGTGACAATCGTGGCGGAGGCGACCCATATAAATACGAGATAACCACCTTTGCTGGCCAGGGCATTTCAATCCAACACGATAACGGTCAATTTGCTCTGCATATTGTCGGGAGAGGTCACAATAGGAGCCCTCACAACCCAGCCAGATTTATTGAAGATTTTGCCTTCGTCGCCGAGCAGGACGTTACTTATGGTAATGGGCTCCAGATAACGTATACCGCCAGCCAACCAGAGACCATCGAAATCCAATCGGAAGTTGCAGATGATCCAGATAGCCAACGGCTTGTTAAAGTAGAGGTACCATTGGGGAATATCCTGCTAACGCTCGATCGGACCTTGAGCGAAAACGGTGAAACCGTGATTGATAATATTGATGAAATTGCGCGCTTGGTTACTGACGACAATCGTTACCCTGCACCGACGTTTCAGTTGGGAGCATATACTGCGAGTGTGAAGCTTGGAGCTTGGGATATGGTTTATAACCCAACCACAAAGAAAGCTGTAGGCTCTGCGCCACTTTTTCATTCACAAGATGATGGATACGCATACCATCTTCCAGAGACAAAGGCGCAAGTAACCGTGACTGTTGAAATACCGGGTGCATTTCAACGGGTTGCCCTGCGTGTCTTAGCTGCTCGAACCTTGTTGCACAGCCAGCCGAACCATAATCGCCAGACACGAACCAAAGTATCCGCTGAGTTGCTATCCTAAAGACGCCAATAACGGGTTACCAGGATCTCGGTAAGCAGCAGGTACAGGAAGTTATAGCCACGATCAAGCACGACTATATGCCTGAACTAATCAATGCCAGAATTGACAGATCGAGGTAAAATGTTGGCTCAGACTTCTATTTAGACTCTACATACCAACACTGCCGAAGCTGTTTCAGTGTTATTGACTACTACCGTTACACGCTCTCCTGCTCTTAAAGCCATTTTAGTGGCAATACCTGCGGAAGTTCTTATTACTGTTCGATTGGTTAGCCCAATACCCTGCACACTACCATTGTTGCGCTTCAATTGTATTGCGCTATCATTTACTTGAACGATTTGGCCAGTTCCTTTCGTATTGCCGCAAGGATTACCACCACTCATGAGGGCCGTTCCCTCCTGGCCGTTGACCATTACAGGGCCCTTAGGGTAGAGTGCATACACTGCCCCACAGCTAGCAATAATGATAGCGATTATCGCGACGGCTATGTTCTTATACTTTTTCGTACGAATCCAGTTTGCCAACAGTAAAAATGCCCAAAATCCCACCATGACTCCAAAGCCATTGAGTATGACGTCATCGACATCAAATATACCAAGTTGCAGTATTGCCTGTAGCGTCTCGATGGTAAGGCCCGTTGCAACCGAGAGTACTAAAGCCTTGCGCCATGTAACTTTCTTGAAGACAAGTGGGGCAAGTAGCCCGATCGGAACGAGTAAAGCAACATTGCCGAGCAGGTTTACCCCTGCGATAATCACGCCTTGATTACCAAACAGATACGAGACAATGGTTGTAAAAGGTATGAAGTTAGCGGAGCCGTTATCAGTTCCTCCAAACCTGAGCATTAGTTGGCCAAACTTGATAGTTGGAAGATCCTTATAAACCATCACCTTAATAAGCAAGGCGCTATACGCAATAAAAATAAAATGTGGAATGAAGTGTTTTTTCATAGTTTTATTGAGACTTTGATCATTATATATCGTCAACCTCAATATAAGCTTAATGGTAAAAGCCTCAACCCTATTTGTAGGTATAACGATATGGCTTGGCGTTTGGTCCGGAATATAACCTTCACGGAAGATGATGAGTACAATATAAACGATGCGCAAAGCTTTTAAACAGGGAAGATGGCGGTGAGATGACCTCTCTTATAAAGTGGCTTGCGGGGCACATGAGTCAATGCATTTGCCGCCAAGCACTTGTTGGATTGTTTCAGCACGCTGCTGTGCTTCGGCAGTGTGCCTATCATATGCCTCTCGCTGCCCTGCGGTCATGGCGTCAAAAGAGAACCCCTCTCCTGCACCCATTGCAAAGGAGTCGCGCGAGACCTCGGCATTAAACCGTAGAACACCTAGTGCCGTGCAGCGCTCCCCCGTATTAGGGCAAACGCCTTCTAGTAAGCATAAATACTTAGGGTCTAAATGCGGTGGCACGCTAGTTGACTCTATCATAAAAACAAGGGTACCATATAAAGTGGTACTTGTAAATTTCTGGCTCACGCTAGCAGACGAGCTGCGAACCGCAAGACATTGGGTTGTTGCTGTCAGTCTAAAGCTGCACTTAAAAGAAGCGGTTGATGATCTGTTCCAAGCCATCGGTTACTTGCTCTGGATGGTCCACGATCAGTTTTTTGACTTTTGCCACATCCATCCATTCAGTTGTTTCAACTTCATTCTCAGGAAGTTGAAACAAGGGTAGCGGGTCTTGCAGCACAATCTTATATGAGCGAGTGAATCGCTTCATGCGCCGCCAATCGTCGGTTACGTCTACATAGTAATCACCAAGTTTTTGTAGCTCGATGTCCTTTAACCCTAGCTCTTCATGTAATTCACGCAAGGCTGCTTGTTCATAGGTTTCACCCGCGTCAACATGACCTGCTGCCGAATTATCCCACCGTCCTGGAAATAGCCCTTTTTGAAGGCTACGTTTTTGTACTAGGAGACGACCTGCCGGGTCTAGAATGCTAATACGCACCACACGATGTATCAGCCCATGTTTCCATGCTTCCTGTTTGGTAGCACTCCCGGTCGGATTATTATTTTCATCGACAATTTGAATAGGTAAATCAGGCATACACTAATATTAGCAAAATCCTTTCTGTTTATAGAAGGGATTTAAGTATAAGTGATACGGCTCACCACGATAGAAGAGGTCATAACCGTAATAAAGCAGGATTCGGCTACTTAATTTACCAAAGATTTTTCCAATGAATTGAGTAAGTTCTTTAGATCGAGCTGATATTGAGAAAGCTGCTCCCTACTTATGTTGCGGCCGGACTCATGGATACGCCAGTGCAAAAATACCGCCGCACCGAGCTTATCAAAGATCATCCATAATTTGAGGCGTTCTTGGTCAATAACACCTCCGGCCTCTTCGTAGCCTTTGAATAAGGCATTGCGTTCATCTGAGCTAATATGGACGCGCCACTTCCCTTTGTTGTATTCCATGTCATCATAATAAATCGTTGGGAATTCTGCCATCGGATCGCTAAAGTAAGATAGCTCCCAGTCAATAAGTGAGACATTGGTTTTATCAACGAGGATGTTACCCGGCGTAGCGTCTCCATGAATGAGCACCGGTGTAACGTTGTCGAACATAGGTTGTTCGCTTTCGAAGTAGATTTTAGCAGCAACAGTAAGTCTTTGAATTCTGTCATCCGAATGGCTCAACAGCTTAGCCTCATTCCCAAACGTGCGACATGCTTCAATAAAATATCGCCAGACATTTATTTCAACACTTTCAGATTTGACTCGATGTATTGCTGCTAATAAAATTCCCAAACTATAAAACTGTGTGGTGTTGAGACGTTTGATATTTGTGCCTGACTGATAGCCTTCAAGTATCCATAAACGATTGTCGATACGGCTCTTTTTATCAAAAAATACTAGCTGTGGGACATGCTTACTGTCTAGCAACTCTAAGGCTCTGGCCTCATTTGCTAGTGATTCTTGGTTTTCGTAACGTGCAACTCGTAATACTAATTTTTTATCCGAGTCAAAAGTAAGTATGTAGGTATCATTTAATTCACCGCCACCGATGGACCTATAACTGTTTTGATATCCTGCTTTGCCACTGAGCTTGACGGCCTGATTGATTAGCGTTGAGATATCGTCCATCACTGTATCTTAGCAGAATAATCAGGCTTCCGCTTTCAAAAGAAGAAGCGAATGCTCTTGTAGACTATTGGCGGTAAAGCTGTTGATTTCAATTCTAGTTTGGGCATACAAAAAGTCAGAACCGTTTTACCAATTCTGACGTACTAATATGCCATGGTCACAGTCCTAAACGTGTTTCGAACACCGATGACGATTGCGTAATTAACGGCTAGGATTGCGATAAATCTACAGGAATCAGTTCGGCTCGCTCAAGCGGGTCGATATGCTGCCGGAAAATATGTCCTCCTAGGAGTTCACCTTCATCAGTGTCGAGGAAGGCAGTTACAACGTAACCTGCGAGTACATGCGGTAGCCACAGTCCGTAGTCTCTAGGCATCTTTTCATAAGGGAGCGATATTTCAGGATACCAATCCAATCCAGTCAGCTCCGAATCACCTTTTAGCGGGACTTTTCGGCTTGATCCCGTAAGCACCTTCACGAGCCTAGTATCGTCCTCGGTGTCAATATTGAGCCTTCCCACCTCTGACAGCAAACTGGGGTCAAGGTCTATCCCGGTTTCCTCGAACAGCTCTCTACTTGCATCATAAGCGCCGAGAAGAATACCAACCCCACTGCTACTTAGGCAATAACGTTCCTTGCCGCCGGGTAATACTAGCTTGTCTCTGCCATATCCGCGCGTCTTCTGGCCTAGTGCAATGTGTCCTACGCTTCTTACGACAATAAGGTTGAAAATCTCGTCAGACTCTATAGGCTCACATGCTACCTCGAATAAATCAGACATAGAGCAAAAAATACCATAAAGTATGGTATTTTGCAAACTGTAGAAAAAGACGGCTGGTTAGGGTGATGTTTTATTTTTCGCGAGCTCTCCGACAATAAGCGAGAATATTCCGCCCTTAGCATCTTTACCCGCCATCGTCACAGTAAGATCCTGGCCATCGCTAGTTGCAGCAAAGAATGTCATTTCGAGCGTACCACCCGGCAGCTTACAGGATTGACGCGCCGGCATAAGCTCAGCGGTGTTGCCATGTGCATCGAGTGTCCACGAACAGCCATTGTCCATGATGGCGATAATTTCGTTCCCCCTGCCTTGGCTGAAGTGTATTGACCCGGTCTGCGCTGACTGCTTAAACTGGGCAGTGCCGTTTGTTTGCAGGTACAACGTATTAACGACATTAACTTGCGACTTAAGGTCAGAAACTCCATAGTGCCATAGACCCGCAAAGCGTTGTGCGGTTGGATACGGGTTTGCTATAGGATCTACCTTTGTACGTGCGCCATTTTGCAGTACAAAGTTATATGTCCCAGTCGGTAAATAGCTGGTTGCTTTCAAAACTTCTTGCTCGTGATTTCCTTGAACCGTTACCTTCCAGTAATATATATTGTAGGCAGAATTAATAACATGGTTGTAACAATACTGAATGGTAGAGGTGAGTTCCAACGAGTTGCCGTCCACTTTAAAGTGCCATGTACAGCCCTGGTCTGTATGGCCGATAACACCATTACGCTCTCTCGAAAAGGTTATAGTCCCGATTTGCGGGATACCAAGATTATACCCGGCATTAATTGTGGCTACATTTACCATCGCTTTAGTGTTGGGCTGGTTGTAATTCCAAGTGCCGGTGTATTTACGAATCTCCAACCTCGTCAAGGCCGTCCAACTCAAGAATACAATGCCAGCAAGCACAATAAGCGAAACGAATATTCTGCGCGTCCATGTCCAAAATTTTTGGTTTTTTATCTCTGTCATAGCGCCATAACTCCTTCTGGTTTGTGGGCTCGTCCGGGCAGCAATGAGATCGCATTAAACATAAGAACGTATATCCCTATTTCAACCCAAAGGGTACGCGAAAAGGCATCGGTGAGATTTTGTTTGTTAGCGATTACGCCGGTCCGGGTTAGCAAATCTTGCACGTGGGCGGCAAGCGGCGAATTGGTCTCTGTTGCAGGTGTACAACTTGCTGGTATAGCGGTGGGATTTTTCTCGGTAGACCTGTCATGGAAACAAGTTTGGAAACTGTCTACGATTGGCTCGAGTGCGATTTCGGGAATATGCTGCGAGCGGAGGTTGTCTCGTATATCAGGCGCATACAGGCTTGCGTTCTGAGTAGAGAGCGAACCAATAAACCCGAAGAAGATGACTCCTATAATAGCGATGCCAACAGCACCTCCCAGCTGTTGCAAGGTATTGACTAATCCAGATGCCGAGCCAGCTTCGTTTGGCTTCAGGCCCGTAAGAATGAAATTAAAAAGAGACACGATAACGAGACCAAACCCTGCGCCATACATAAGCAGAGCAGGAGTTACCTCCCATGTTGTTGTCGATGCGCCATAATGCCGTAAGGTGAAAATGAGCACCAAAAGCCCGGCAATAATCAGTGACGTTCCACTGTGCAGGACACGTCTTGTTAGGTGGTTTGCGTATTTGCTCCCTGCTATGCCAGCGGCCATGCCAATACCGACAGTAAACGGCAAAAAGGTTAGACCGGCATGAACCGCGCTAAACCCCAAACCTGCCTGCATCCAAATACTAAACATCAAGAGAAAACTTGATATACCTGCACCGAAAGTCCAAATAGTTACTAGGCCACCCCAAAAAGACCGCAGACGAAAGGGACTAAATAATATAAGTGGTGTTTGCTGAGTATTGTTTCGTAGCCGCTCATACCATATAAATAAGGAAAATACTCCTACGGAGGAAGCCATAGCGATATATGTCCACAAAGGCCACCCCAACTCTCGGCCTTGCACTAAGGGATATACAAGCAGAAGCATAGCCCCTGTAACCAGGGTGACGCCAAGCATATCCAGCTTTGTCTTTTTAGAAGATCGAGAATTATCGAGTGTTATAAGCGCACCTACAATTCCAATAATTCCTATAGGTACATTTACCAGGAAGATGGTACGCCAGTCCCAACCGAATAAGTTCGCCTTAATAAGGAGCCCTCCAAACAGTGGCCCAGCTACTGAAGCAAGGCCGGTGATGGCGCTATACAGCGCAAGTACCTTCCCCCTCTCGGCCTCCAGAAAGTTAACTTGAATTGTTGCCAAGATTTGCGGTACCATGATTGCAGCCATTGCGCCTTGCAACAATCGGGCGGCAATAAGGACTCCGGCATTGGGAGCGACTCCTGACAGCAATGATGCCAACGTAAATCCTGCTATGCCTACAATGAAGGCTCGCTTGCGCCCATAGATATCACCTAGGCGGCCACCAGTAATAAGAAATAGTGAAAATGCAAGGATGTACCCAGCGGTTACCCATTGTACGGCCGCGTACGTCATATGAAGGTTGCGCTGAACGGAAGGAACCGCTACGTTCACAATGGTCGTATCTAAAATATCCATGAAGGCAGCAAGGAGGACTATCGCTAGACCCCACCATTTCCTACTTTTGTTTTGTTTGTACATGTGACCCCCCTTTATCAAGTATGTGTTCGTTGGATGATACAAGTTCATCTAATTCGCGAGCGAACGTCTCCCAGCGAGAAGAGGAGTCCAGAGATTTAAAAAAGATCTTATGTTCGCTCATAATTCGCTGTATTGCCTTCTCGGCAGTCTCTTTTCCGCAAGGCGTAAGCTCAAGAGTATTAATACGGGTGTCTGTCTCTTTAACTTGTCGTATGACATAGCCTTTCTGGACTAGGGACCGCACTGCACGCGAAGCTGTCATGACATCCACCTTCGCAGATTGGGCTACATCTGCCTGGGAGGGCTGTTTTCCTTCCTCATGAAAGTAAAGAATATTAGCCAGAATAGCAACCGTGGTATTGGTGAGTTTTAGGTCTGCGAGGCAATGATTGAGATGATATTGCCAAAGTTTCGAAACCTGCCAAATGAGAATGCCAGGGATATGTCCGCTATGTAGGGCACCTACTTTACTCAAATGACGGTATTCTTCATTCATAACTATGCTTATTATATACATAGTTATTTTAAAAACAATATGGTAATCGGTCACAGAAAATGGCAAACGGGGCCCGCTAGCCGCTTATTTCGAAAGAGCTCTTCGACCTCGTTCAGAAAAGCCGTGGTATCAATAAAGGAGTCTGGGGACCGCCTTTTGCGGCTTACTAAAATGTGGCCAATGTGGCGCTGACATCATTGCGCAAGATAAGTTTAAGAAATTAAAGAATGGCGAATATAACCGTTATATCTACTACAGTTGTATGAGGCGAACAGACCCGAACTGTCGGGAGCGATACATAAATGAGAACGATTTATGTAAGATGCTACAAGTGTTTGTGGAAAACAACTATGATAATATTAGGATCAACCATCAGCTTTGAGCTAAAATCGAAAAACACTACCAAGTGACAAAAACCCTAATAGAGTACTATGGACTCGAACGAAAACTTGAGAATCCATTCGTCGAACATTCAAGATACGTACTTAGTCGGGGGACTGAGACTGAATGTACGATGTACGTCAACGGATTCATCACAAGACTACCCACCACCAGTGGCGACCTATCAATCAGTTGATAGGGTTCATATGCCCTATAATAAATAACAACCATGAAACTCAAAAAAATGAAAACCAAGGGTTCAAATCAGATTGCTATATTTTTGTCGACAAGCTGTGTTAGTCTGCTAAATTCACGGTCAGCATCATCAAGCCAATTTGTCGACCATATGCGATACAGCTCCCAGCCCTTGTCTTCCAGTACCTTTTGACGGTTATAGTCACTCTGTTCTTTATCAAAGCCACTGTGGTACATTGCACCATCCATCTCTATTCCCAATACAAATTTCTTATGTTTGGTAGAAAATATCCCTAGGTCAATTCTGAAACCTACGTTACGTTCGTTGGCATCTATACCTTCGCCTGTCGGAATAAGCAGATGCCACCCTACCTCACTGTATATCTTAATAGAGTGACCGAGTTGATCGGCATAGTGCTCTGTCAACTTTTCATATAGTTGCTGCGTCAATGGTGAATCGAACCAATTAACATTGTTACCTAGCTTACGGTCAAGGTACGTAGTGTCTGTTACTTCTCCTGCATTTTGCAATAGCGACTTCATTAACTCGGCACTTTTACGAGCATTCGGCCCGGTTAGACCGCTACTTATTTTATCTTCACAAGTCTGTATCCAGCGAGACTTTTGATCAGCTAATAGTAACTTAAGGCCTTCTCGTTGACGAGTAATCGAAACATTTAAGCGTTTATATGCGCCGGCCGCCTCTTTAAAGAACCACATGGCACCAGGCGATGAATAGTGTTGCATGTAAATTATCGTGTAAGTACCTTCAATACCCTGACAGTTTGTAACTGTAGATAGTAGAATCTTATCAGTTCCATAGAGCCGCGAGATGTTCTGATATTTCTGCTCACCAATTCGAGTCAAGAAGTTCTTAAACTCAGTCAGTTTCTGTCCAGTAGTGAAGAGTATGCAGAAACTCGAATCGCTGTCTTCGGCTAAATATT
>DATIJG010000003.1:0-33285 GCA_035478775.1 Saccharimonadales bacterium (SeqCode)
AAAAGCGCTGTCCAACGCATCTGGTGAGGCGGTGAGCGCCGGTACTTTCATTATGCCGAGTACTCTAATGACCTCTGGGTGATTGAGTGAGTACCAAGGCGCGCCGGGCTGATCGGTTTTGCCGCTGGTGTCTTGCACGACCATCATTACAGAATCGCCTGCTTTAATATCGCTTAGCCTTGCTGGACTGTCTTCGTTTTGTACCTTGGCGTCACTATTTATCTGGTAAGTCGTATTTGGCTGTAGCGTATAATCTTTACTGTTGTAATGAGAGTCGGGCGTAACGGTTATGTTATTCGCTGTAATTGCATTCACCGTGTAAACGTTTGTCGATTCCATGCCTTTTAGTTTGTCGAAATGGCTGGCGTATATCATGGCGGTTATGGCGTTGTTATCCATATTGAGTTCACAATCACCTTGAACGCCGTCGCGAATCTGGTTGTCGGTAAGGCTGCTGCCCTGTTTTACTTCATAGTATACGTGGTGAGTTCCAGTTGGAATGTGTTGCGTTCCGTCTATTGTTCCTGTGTAATCGCAACTTGTGGTGTCGATGCCGACAATGTGGTTACCACTCGGCAATTCCTTGGTTAGCGTTTGGGTGGCTGTCGGTCGCGGCCACAGAGTGAAGGCAGCGGCGGATCCGCCAATAATCACAAAGCTTACAACTGCCACAAGGCCGGCTTTACTGAGGTGGCGTGGTGTTAATGCTCGAAGCTTATTGAACATCTGTTTGTGTGGCTTCCCTTTCAGTTCGGAAATTACAGATGCGTTAAATGTGCTGGTGAGCGGTTTGACTGGCTTGGCGGGGTGTCCGCGCAAGCGTTCTTCTAAATCTTTCATGTGAGTTCCTTTCGTAATACTTCTTTGGCGCGTTTTAGCCATACCCGAACTGAGTTGAGCGGCACGCCCATAACTTGGGCGACTTCGGCGTAATTCAGCCCTTGCCAATAGTACAAACTAATGACTGCGCGGTAATTGGGCTGCAGGCGATCTACGGCAGCATGTAACTCGGCGTGCTCGGCGTTTTTTTGTGGCGAAGGGTTTTGGGCTTCGACATTTTCGAGCAGTTTACTGGCGCTAGGTACTTCCCGTTTGGCTTTTTTAATATATGACAAGCATTGGTTTGTGCTAATAGTGAACAGCCAAGTGCTCAAGCGGTAATCGGGGTTATATTTTGCCAGCGAATAGTACGCCCGTACAAACGTTTCTTGGGCGATGTCTTCGGCGGCAGCCTCGTCGCGCACTATCGCAAAACAATGATAATAAACTGCGTTTTTATAACGGTCGACCAGCTCGCCGTACGCGTGCGTATCACCGTTTAATGATTGAGCAATAAGCTCGGCTTCTTGTATGTTTCGCATATCCTATATACTCGGCGCACGCCCAAAAAGTTACAAAAGTATTCGTTTGTGATTTGGTCGCACATGTAATTACACACAAAACGTATGCTATATTAAAAATATGAAAATGACGAGCCGTACAAAAATTGGATTGATAATTGCGATTATTGCCATCGTGTTAAGTTTGGGCGCATTCCGCGCGCATTCGTACAAATCAGTTGCGCCGTGTTTTAATACGCCAGCCTGCCAGTCACCCTATACTGGCACACTCAAAATTAGAAGCTATGGCTTCCCTATCGTGTACCGGCAAACAGCTACTTACAAGCCAGATGCTAGCAATACGTTCGCAAATTCCAGTGTAGAGCAACAAGGGTTTAGCTGGGTCTACGTGGTAGCTAATGCTATCTTTTGGTTTGCTTTGCTTGAAGGCGTGTACAGGTTGTGGTTGAAGGTTGCCCAAAAAAATGCGTCGGGCACGGTAGAAGATGCGGCTCCGCTTGGCAAAAACAAAAAATAGCTAACCATTTATGGCCAGTAACGGCTTGAAAGAATGCGTCGTTATTGGTACTATATGGCTATGGATGAGAAAGGGTTGGGGCAACGCCTGCAGGTAGCGCGTTTGCGCGCCGGGATGACACAGCAAATGCTTTGCCAACAGGCACAGCTCAGTTATTCTACGCTGACTAAAATTGAGCGTGGCGCTATTAAGTCGCCGTCGATCTTTACGATCCAAAGTATTGCTACGGCTTTGGGTGTCGGCCTAGATGAGCTTTTGGGTGTGGTTCCGCCAAAAGCGGCAAAAAAACACCATTCAAAAAGCGGCGCATCGTTTGTATATTTCGATGTTAATGGTTGTTTGGTGCGGTTCTTTCATGGCGCATTTACGCAGCTGGCAGCTGATTCGGGTGCCTTGCCCGATGTGGTTGAAACACTGTTTTGGCACTACAACGACAAAGTCTGCCGTGGCGAAATGACTATGGACGAGTTTAACAAAAAGTTGGCGCAAGAGCTCAAGATGCCCGCTGTCGACTGGCTTGAATATTATATGGCAGCCGTCGAACCGATTCCGGTTATGGCTGAGCTCGTTGAGTGGGCTGCCAAATATTATCGCATCGGTTTGCTTAGTAATATTATGCCGGGGTTTATAAATGTGCTGCGCGAGCGCGGACTTATCCCGAATATTAAATACGATGTCATTCTTGACTCTGTAACCGCTGGCGCCATCAAGCCCGAAGCCAAAATCTTCGAGCAAGCTTTAAAAAAGGCTAATTGCCCGGCAAGCGAAGTCCTATTTATCGATGATTCGCGCACTAACCTGATGGCTGCCCAAAGGATTGGTTGGCATGTATTGTGGTTCGACGACTATCGCCCTGATGAATCTGTGGCGCGTGTCAAGGAAGCACTTGAGATACAAGAGTAACGAATTTAATTAAGCTGAGTCAAAATTCTATGGGCTTGCCCGAATTTTTACGACGTAAAATTACCTTTGGCTTGATTGGCTTGCCTTTTGGCAGTTGCTGCACAACCCTTGGATTTCTATTTGATGGGCAGCCGGTATAAAGCCGTGCAGTGCGCTTAAACGGTCGATGACACGCTCTAGGGCGCGTTCGTTTAATGCCACGATTTTGCCGCATGCCGTGCAGCTGATGTGATGGTGATGGGTTGAAAACATCTCGCTTAGCTCTAGTTTGTATTTCCAGCCGACATTAATGCGTAATATAATACCGAGTTCTTCAAGTAAACTAACAGTGCGATATACGCTCGCCCTATCAATGCTCGGCACTTTTTCGCCCAGCTCGCGCATACTCACCGGCTCTTCGCCCAGCAACGCATTAAATACCGCCAAGCGTGGCTTGGTAAGGCTGTAGGTGTGCTGCCTTAAAGCCTCGGCAAAAAGTTCACGAGTAGATGACATGCCCAAACTGTAGCAAGTATAAGATTATTTTGCAAATCTGTCGCAATCTACTAGGCGTTATCTTGTAGTCGAGTTTGCTCAGCCGTGATGTTGCTCAGCCGCTCCTCAGCCTCAGCAAGTTGCCGTTTGGTCTGCGCTACCACCTGGGCAGGCGCTTGGCCTATGTATGCGCTATTGCTCAGCCGCTCCTTTAGGCGATTTATACTTGCCTGCTCTGTCTCTAGCTGCTGAGTTAAACGGTCGCGGTAACGTGCCGCAGTTTCCTCGTCGATTTCGACCCAGGCGGTAAAGGCGGCCTGGGTAAGCTTTAGCCCATTCGACTCGTTGGCTTCGCGAACCGCACTGATGCGGGCCAGCTGCTTCAGAAAAGCAGCGTTTTCGGCGATAGCGGCGGCATTGTGGTACGAAAGCTCCGCGCTGCTTATGCCAACATTCTTCATCACGCCGCGGATTTCGGTAGTGAGTACCTTAATGGCTTCGAAAGCAGCACTCCTTTTAGCATCGTGCGTAGGTACCGCAGGCCACAAGCTTGTTATAAGTAAAGAATTTTGCCACTGCAGCGTTTGCCAAATGGTTTCGGTAACAAACGGTGCAAAGGGGTGTGCGATGCGTAAAATGCTGTCTAAACCATAAGCCAGCAGCTGGAGGTTTAGCTCAGCTTTTGACGCCTCAACGTACCAGTCGGCAAAATCATCCCATATAAAGTGGTATAAGCGGTCGTAAGCTTCAGCAAAGCGGTAATTTTCAAGGTCATCGGCTATGCCTTCGGCAGTTTGTTTAAGCTGGGCCAGCATCCAATGGTCGGCGCTCGACTTCGGTGCTATGTCCGCGAGGTCAATTTTATGGTGTGCTGTTTTATCTTCGACATAACGAGCGATATTCCACAGCTTATTGCAGAAATTACGCGCGTCTTCCACCTTGCGCGGGTCGTATCCGCGATTTACAGCTGGCGCCCGGCTGGCAACCACGCCAATGCGCAATGCGTCGGAACCGTATCGATCGATAACTGGCATGGGGTCGACTACGTTTCCAATGCTTTTGCTCATCTTCGAGCCATCTTCAGCCATTACGTAGCCATGTATGTACACTGCTTTAAAGGGGATCTCCCCTGTTATGTATAGGCCGAGCATAAGCATCCGGCTTACCCAGGGGTATAGAATTTCGCCACCAGTTTCCATGAGGCTGAGGGGATAAAACTTATTGAAATCGTCTGCGTCCGCGGTGCCATAATTAAGTGTAGCGTACGGCCAGGAGCTACTGCTGAACCACGTGTCAAACACATCGGGGTCGCGGCGGTACGTTTGGCCGTCGATCTCAATAATTTCTTGATCAACCCGCTCGTCGTAAATCCAATCATCAGGCTTATCGACGTTTTGGAACGCTGGAATCGGGATACCCCACGCAATTTGGCGCGAAATATTCCAGTCGTGCAAATTGCGCAAGTAATTAACGAGTTGCTCCTTTTTGGCCTGAGGGTAAAAGGCGATCTTCCCTGCCTCGAGAGCCTTAATTGCGGGCTTTGCCAGCGGCTGCATGTCGACAAACCACTGATCTTTTAGCAATGGCTGGATAATCGTGCCACATTTGTAGCAATGGCCGACATTGTGCGTGTAATCTTGTACATCCGCTAAAGCACCTATGTGCTCAAGCGTATCTATCACTTTTTCGCGGGATTCGTCTATGCCGAGGCCGCGGAATGCTTCGGGTACGCTGTCGGCCATAGTGCCTTCAAAAGTGATAACACTCGGCATTGGTAAGTCGTGCCGCTTCCCTGCCTCGAAATCATTGGGGTCATGTGCCGGAGTAATTTTAACAGCCCCGGTTCCAAACTTAGGGTCCACAAAAACATCGGAAATAATGGGAATCTCGCGGTTTGTAAGAGGCAATTTCGCAGTTTTACCAATGAGTTCTTTATAGCGGTTATCCTCGGGGTGTACCGCAATAGCCGTGTCACCGAATATCGTTTCTGGCCGGGTAGTGGCAACGATAATCTCACCACTACCATCGGTGAGCGGATATTTAATGTCCCACAAACTACCCTGCTCTTCTTTGTATTCTACCTCGACATCGGCAAAAGCGGTGCCATGGAATGTGCAGTAGTTAACCAAGCGCTCACCTCTGTAAATTAAGCCCTCGTCCCACATTTTTTTAAACGTCGCGTAGGCGCGTTTTACAATCTTTTCATCGAGTGTAAAAGTATAACGAGTCCAATCGCAGCTAACACCCATGTGCCTTAGCTGACTTTTGAAATTACCACGGTTCTGGGCTACAAAATCGAAAATATTTTTATAAAGTTCATCACGAGTAAAATCAAAACGACTCTTGCCTGCTTTGGCTAAGTGTTTTTCGTATACTACTTGAGTTTCAAAGCCAGCATGGTCGGCACCCGGTAGCAAAAGCGTTGGCCTGCCACGCATGCGGTTGTAGCGCGCAGCAATATCTTCTAGTGACGCCGTAAGTTCATGTCCCAGATGCATATTAGCGTTAGCGTTCGGCGGCGGCATGAGAATGCTGTAGGCTTCGCCCTCCCCTGTTGGGGCAAAAGAGTTGGCCTTTTCCCACAGAGCATAAATGTCGGATTCATATTGTCCCGGCTCATAAACTTTAGGCAAATTCATAACAATTCCTTAAGGTGGTTAGCAAAATACACAATATCTACATAAAGTATATCATGGCTTGAGAAGTTTTACCACCCCTGTTATGACCAATCTTTTCACATGAAGCCTCAATGTGGGTGTATGCGAAATAGCCAGCGGAATTTCACATGAAAGGAACGGCCAATTAGGTGCGGAACGCACCTGTCAAAGTAAACATTTCACATGAAAGCCTTATAATACTAGCTCAATCGCAAGCCTGTACCTATTTGTGTGTTTTCGGCGATAGACTGAGTAAACCTGGGTAGCCGACCAATGTCTGCGGAAGGTTTTAGTGTGAAGCGCAGTGTTACATTGATAAGTTTGGTGCGATTTCGAGCGTATAGGGGTCTGCGGCAGGGCGGCCAAGCAGGGCTTGGTAACAACCGAGCGTAGCGACCATTGCGCCGTTGTCAGTGCATAATTTCGGGTCGGTGTATTCAATGGTGATAGGCAAGCGCTCGGCCAATTGCTTGCGGAGTTCTGGGCTGGCGGCAACTCCTCCTGCAATTACGACGTTCACCGGCTTGAATTCGTTGTAAGCGTCGATAGCTTTATCGACTACAGTTTCTATTGCAACCCGTTGGAACGTAGCAGCGATGTCTGCTTTTTGGGTGTCGTTTAAAAGCCCGGGCAATTCGTAAGAGGGTAGGGAATAGTCATGCCCCACCATTTCTTGTGCGGCTCGTAAAACAGCCGTTTTAAGGCCTGAAAAACTAAAATCATATTTGCTTTGCATGCGTGCCTTCGGCAGGCCAAAGGCGTGATCATCGCCCTCGAGTGCTTTTATACCGACGCTCGGGCCGCCAGGGTAGGGCAGGCCGACGATCTTTGCCACTTTATCGAATGCTTCGCCAACGGCGTCGTCATGAGTCTGGCCTAACAAGGTGTAGTCGAAGTGGTTGCGGAATAACACCAGCTGACTGTGCCCGCCGCTTACAATAAGCGCAAGTAAAGGGAATTTGGGCGGGTTTTTAGGCAAAATAAAGTCGGGCAGGGCGGTTTTAACCAAGAAATTAGCATACACGTGGGCTTCAACATGGTTGATGGCATATAGAGGCTTCTTGTGAATAATCGCCAAAGTACGAGCGGTAAGTACGCCGACAAGCAAACTGCCGCCCAGTCCGGCGCCATAGGTTACTGCAATGGCGTCAATAGCGGCCCAGGTAAGCTGTGCCTGCTTAATCGCTTCGTTAATTACGGGGGTAATCGCCTCAATATGGCTACGTGCGGCAATCTCGGGAACCACCCCACCATATTGCGCATGCAAGTCCATGCTTGTCGCGATAACAACGCTTAGCAGTTCTTCACCGTCTTTTACCAGTGCCGCCGAAGTCTCATCGCAGCTCGACTCAATTCCCAGAACAATCATAATTTAAGCATACCACAGCTGGTTTAATCCTAGAGAACTCGGGGGAAGATTGACACAATGTCTATAAGGTTGTATTATAAGCTACTGATTATATGTATAACGTGCGTAGGATATGTGATGGAAGATTTAAGCCAAAAAACGGTTGCGCCAAACAGCGCGCCGAGACCAGAACAACAAGCTATTAATCCAGTTATTGACCCGCAAGCGGTACAGGGTGCACTCGAGGTAGTTGCCCGTTTTGAAACGGCAGAGGGCCGCATTACTAACGGTATACAGCAGCTTGCCGAAAGGGCTACTGAATTTCAAGAAGCGGTAGGTAATGCCCAGCAGTGGTGGGTCGGCACTATGGAACGAACTGAAGCTGGGATGAATGAAACGGCTACACGCACGGTTGGCAAAATCGCAGCAAGAGTGGATACGATTGTAGGCGAAGCGACGGAGGCTGCACAGACTGCAGCAAGCGAAGCCAATGCCGCCGCCGCACGAACCGAGGAAGTTATTGCGCGTATGCATGAAAGTAATTATCTGGTTGTACGCGAAGCAGTAAGAAGCCTGCTCGATGAAAATGACCCGCAAATTCTAAAAATTAAGCGCGAAATCGAGAAACCTAACGCTATCAACCACAAGCATATGCCATTATTGCGTGCCGCCATGGAGGCGAATGTGCCTATTTATATGCACGGTGAAGCGGGGAGCGGCAAATCGACAGCCGCCCAAATTGCCGCCGAAGAATATGGCCTAACATTCCGCTCGCGTGTATTTGGTCCAACAACCTCCGAAGCCGCGCTTATGGGCTACCGCGATGCGAATGGCGTTTACCAGAGTACTGGTTTCCGCAGGGTAGTCGAAGAGGGCGGCGTCTTTTTATTCGACGAAATTGATAACGGCAACCCCGGTATTCTTACAGCCATGAACGGCGTATTATCGAACGGCAGGGGTGAATTCCCAGATGACCTCGTTATAAATCATGCTAATGCGCGATTCATTGCTGCCGCCAACACTATCGGTCATGGCGCAACTGCCCAGTACGTTGGCCGTAACAAACTAGACGCCTCAACACTCGACCGTTTTGCATTTGTGCAGTGGGATATTGACTGGAAGATGGCCAGAGCACTTACTTTAGAGGATCCGAGCTTACAATCAAAGCCAGTAGACATTACCCAAGGTGGCCTTATAACTACAGAGGATTGGTTTGATCGCGTCGAGAGATTTAATGAAGCTGTAAGCAATGCAGGTATTCAACACGTCGTTTCTCCACGCGCAGCTAATTATGGTAAAGAGCTCATTAAAGTTGGTGTAGGTGTAAAATGGCTCGCCGACATGCTCGTTTTTAAGGGCATAAGCGACGATAAGCAACAAAAACTACGCGCAGCACTGGCGAGGCGCTGAGGCAACAGGTATAGCATGGCCAGCCACGAAGTATTTAGCAACAGAGCACAAGACATCACTACTTGTGTGCACGAGCTTGAAGGTGTGCCGGAGTTAGCCGAACTTGGCAATGACCTTGCAACGCGTACCGACCCTCGATACGTTGAATTGCGCCGTGCCTCGAAGGCGTATCATTCGAGTTATGATTTTACTGGTACACATTCTTTAAGCGAGGCGGTGAGGCTTGCCCGCGAAGGCTGGCCAGAAGGTGTTGAGCGGCTTAATAATGCACCCGAGATCAATGTGGATGTCGATTACACAACCCAGCCGCAACCATTCTTCGATCTTTCTGGTGAAGAAGTGGACGTGGGGCGATATCTTACAGGCGAGCCAGAGAATATGATTGCCTACCAAATGGCAGAACAGCCTCGTGACCATATTATCGAACTTATCGTACAGGGCAACCAGCCTGCTGAAACTACAAAAGAACAAATTATTGGCCGTGGTGCTGTTATTTTAGCTGCGGCCCAGGCGATGCAATCACGCGGCTTCTCGATAGGAATCACCTATGCGACTGCCTCACGCGGCCCGCAATGGTATGATGAGTCACTTTTTCGGTCAGAATACTATCTGCCTCTTCAAGAAATAGGCCAAGTGACCGACGTTGATACGCTTGCTTTCGCCTTGCTTCATCCGTCAATGTTGCGGCGGCTCATGTTCGGTGCCTATGAGCAACTCGAGCCAGCAGAAGTTAAGGAGCGCCGTGATATTCGCCTGTTGGGTACTTACGGATATGCCGACTCGTTACAATATCCGCCCATGCGTGAGCATCCGACCGTAATCGTGCCCCGGCATTTCGGGCTTGCCGGTGGTACACAAGCAGCGCAAGCTCTTGCCAACAAGATGGTTGAAGCTACAGCCACCGCAGGCTAACATTGACAAATACCTAACTTTCGTGGTATAGTATTTAAAAACCACAAGCAGGATTATGTAATAGTATGAGCTCAGAAATCCCTGATAAAAACCTTAATAGCGGCTTTGGCGCCGCTCCAGAGATCGATTTTGGAGCGATGGCTCGCGGCGCTATACTTGGCCATGAAGCTGAAGCCAAGGTTATTCCGGCAGAGCCTTCATTTGGTGAGTCCACCTATCGGGATGACATGGATGACGATACTACCGAGATTAGTTCTACTTTACCCCCCGCACCTGTAGACGCAGCCGGCAAACCTGTTACGCCGAATGTCGATCCATACTCCACTCCTGACACGAGTAGTACCCCAGAAGTTTCTAAAACTAGTGGTGGATTTTCAATTAGCGGTTATTCTGCACGGAAATTTAGTGATCGTAAGAGTGCTACTACCGAGGGCGCTGAAGAACTATGGGAAGAGCGCCGGATAGCACTTGAAGCAAAGAGCCCGGGTTTGGCAGCAGAACCAGACGAAAAGAAGAAGCTCGACGGCTTTGGCCACGATGATTTTATTGAAGCGGTGCAAAAGTCCCAAGTCGCAACATTCAGAGCTAAAAAATCTAACAGTGTAGTGATGGTGCGAGGCTATGGCACGAACGGTGGCGAAGTCGCAACAAAAATTGCGAAAGGCATCGTAGACGTCTCAGAAGCTATTGGGAAGAACCGTACAGACGTCGTCCGCGACGCGTCCCGCGATATGGTTAGTACCTTAGAAATTGCGAAAAAAAAGGCTAACTCTTCGGCAAAAGACCATGACAGCAGCGCATCAGTAGTGGCGGTAAAAGTACTTCCCGAATGTATCACCGTCGGCGCGGCGGGCGACATCTCAGTTTTGATGAAAGCCGAGGGCGATTCTAGATACCTTCGCCCAACAGGCATAGACAAGGATGGCTCGAAAGCCACAATCACGCCCCAAGGCAGCTTTTACGAGTACTCTGAAGACAGAGACTTATTTGGTGAGAATGCCGATCCTAAGGCTGTTACTTTTGCAACGGGCGGCCGCACAGTCCGCATGCTGATGGTTACGGAAAGCACGGCACTTGGCCGAATTATGAGTAGGCACCCCAAAGCTTTCGACGAGGCCTTCTCGCAAGAGAAAGCCGCTGACGCAACTGCCGCCTTACAAAAACTGTATCAAGCAAGCATAACTCCTAACCAAGATACTGATATAAGTGTGATGGTTGTTGATATTACCCCTGAAGGTGCCGCCCCGATAGACGTTCCATTTTCTGAGGCAAGCAAACCAAAAGCCAGTTCTACTAAAACACCGGAAACTAAGCCAGAACCAGAACCAGAACCTGCTTTCGCTCCAGCAGCCCCGGCAAATACACCCACCGGTAATCGCCAGTTTGACGCACTAGACCTCTTAACGGGGATGCGTTTGAGTGACGCTGCCCGATGGGTGGACATTACCGACCCTAACTTTTTGTTAGGTCATAGCACTGAAAGTAAGGCCTTCCGCAAAGCGATTAACCAACGCTACCAAGATACCTTCAACAACTTCGTCGACCATGTAGCGCGCCGCAGTAACGCAGTTATTGGCGTAGCTGACTTTACGCTTAAGAAATTCAACGCGGCCTCGCATGACTTTTTTGAGGCACTAAGTGACCGGCACAGTGTTAACGCGATAATGCTTGAGGAGTTCCTGCGTAAAAACCACCCCGCCTTATCTGACCAAGAGCGCGATGACATCATTAAGCAACAGATCGACCTTTCAATGCTTGGCGGCGATAACGTTCATGACTGGCTGCAGCCTGGTACCGCCATACCTCGCCAAGAAGGCGTTATCTCAGAGCTTCGCCAAGCGATCCATAACCGTAGTCTTGAACTCGCTGGCTGGAAACGCGATACGTCAGGCAACGTAACGGCACCGACAGGTTACCGTAAATATGTCCGCATCTTCACTGATAAAGTGGCAGAATTGGCTAATAAATCTGTTGACCAATGGGCAGAATGGGGCACGCAAGGAGCCAAAGGTGTGGCTAAGCGTGTTGGCGTGGGCCTATTGGCCGGTACTGTTACTTCTGCAGTTGCTGCAGTGGCAGCTCCGGCAGGCACTGCGGGCAGCGTAGTCGCTTCGGGTTTTGCAGCCACACGCGTAGGTAAGGCGTTAGTAACTACAAAGCTTAACAAGAGCGCTAAAACTATTAACGCCGCCGAAAATGTTCGTGACCAGCGAATTGAAGAACTCCAGAAGTTGTATACGAAGGGCGGCGGCATCGCAGTTAAAAATCAACTTAGTAGAGAAGTTGAACGTGCCCAAATTAAGAACGTTTTGCGTACCGGTATTGCCGCGACGGTTCCGATGATCGGTGCCCTCGGTATCGAAAACTTCTTTAGCGAAAATATACATCTCCCTAGTGGTGCGCCAACAGGCCACCAAGGCATAGACGCCGGCCACGCCCCAGCAATTAGCCATTCGTCGACCCCGTCGGCTCGTCCGTCAGGCAGTGCATCCGCACCGGCTTCAGGCCATTCTAGTGCAGGTGCGCCAACTTCTTCGGCGAAGCCGAGTGCAAGTGCCTCAGCTCGCCCCGCTACTGGCACGCCAAGCCGCCCGAGCACTAGTGGTGCTACCCCAGCACCTGATCGCCTTCATGGTGGCCGGCTCATTGAAAACAATGATTCCAACAATGGGACCCAGCAACCAACTCACCTTCGTGGCGGTGGCCGTCCGCTCCAAAGCAGCGACGCTGGCAATCACACTCCAACTCAGGCTGGTAGCGCGAGTAACCACGCCCCAGCTCCGACGGCTCCAGAGGGTGGCCATACCGTAGAACTGAGCGTACACAGTAATGACCAAACCATTTGGGATGTCGTAAATCATGCGGGTAACGGCAATAACTTGTCCCAGAGCCAAAAGTGGCAGATGGTACTCGATTCAGCTAAGTCTGCTCAGGCCGCGGGCCAGCTCCATACCTTCTATCAACCCGACGGCACCTATTACTACCAGGCGTTAGTTAACGGCCATTGGACCGACAACACAACCGCCGTCGCAAAGACATTGTCGAAGTTCAGTAAGGGTAAATTTGTGCTCGCAGCGTAAACTATAAAAATAAAGGTGGGCTAAAATGGACATTTCATTTGACGAACAGCAGGTTATCCGCGACTTAGGTTTGGAAAACTCAGACGTTGCATTTCAACGGCAAGTAATTACGCGCATTGGCGCACTGCTAAGCGAGCAACTTATGCAGCGTTTTCAGCTCGAAATGACCCCCGAAGATTACAAGACTTTTGCTGAAGTTGCAGATGACGATGTAAAGGCTCAAGCTTGGATAGTCGCTCGGTTCCCGGAATACCAGAAATGGGTCGCTGAAAATCTAGCCTCAATAATTGCGTTAATGCAACAGCAAGCGAACACCGCACTTAATGCCGTGCACGAGCATCGCGAGCAACAGAAGTAGCTATCCGAACGCGAAAAACGTATACTTAGGGTATGAGTATACGCAGGCACATCAAGAAAGTTATTCCACGTTCAGTTTTTAAAACCATCGAACCGGCTGGCCATTTAGGCGAGGCGGTTTCTTTGAATGCGCTGCACGGTTTTCCGTCGCGTGGTTTGAAAGTAATTGGCGTGACTGGTACAAATGGCAAGACCTCGACCTGTTTTATTATCCACCGTATGCTGCACGAGGCCGGTTACAAAGTTGGCCTCATGACAACCGTCGCGTATGGCGTCGGCGACAATATTAAACCGCAAATGGCGCACATGACCTCTGTTTCTGTGCCTATTTTGCTGCAGCGCATTGCCGAAATGAAAAAACAGGGCGTGGAATGGCTTGTGCTGGAAACCACTAGCCATGCTTTAGCACAGCACCGGGTGTGGGGGGTGCCATACTCGATTGCCGTTATGACTAACCTTACACATGAGCACCTCGATTATCATGGTACGTTTGAACGTTACTTGGCCGCAAAACGCAAAATGTTCGTGCAAACCAATCGCAACCGTAAAGGCCTGCGGATTGGCATTGTAAATGCTGATGACCCCAATGCCCAGGCATTTACGAATGCTGTAAAACATCCGGTTACCTATGGTATTAATAGCGGCGATGTGCATGCTGAAAATGTGCGGCTTTCGGCCGCTGGCGTGCAGTACGATACGGTGATTGAGGGCAAAACCTACCACATTAAATGCCATTTACCCGGTAGTTTTAATGTGTATAACTCTTTGGCAGCGGTGTGTGTTGGCCGGGCAGTCGGTTTGACACAAGAAGAAATTGAGCGCGGTATTGCCGCATTAGAGAGCGTTGAAGGCCGCATGACACGTATTACCGAAGGCCAAGATTTTAGCGTGATTGTCGATTATGCCCACACGCCCGATAGTTTTGAAAAATTGTTTAAGGATTTGCGCCCAATTGTTAAGGGCAAACTGATTGTATTATTCGGGTCGGCGGGCCGCCGCGACGAAGCCAAGCGGGCAGTGCAAGGCGAACTTGCTGGCACATATGCCGACGAAGTGGTAATCACCGAAGAAGACGATCGCGATATGGACGGCCAAGAAATTATGAGTGAAATTGCCGCCGGTGCCGAAAAATCTGGTAAAAAACAGGGGAAGAATCTGTTTTTGATACACGACCGCGCTGAGGCGATTCAGTTTGCGGTAAATCGTGCCAAAACTGGCGATACTGTATTGCTGCTAGGGAAGGGGCACGAAAAAGATATTTTGCGCAACGGACCGAAAGCCGCCGAACTACGCCATCTACAGCAGGATGACCACAATCCCGACCGGGTTACAGAATTCCCGTGGGACGAAATTGCCGCGGCACGCAAAGCAGTCCGAAACCGCAAAAAATAATTTCTTTTGTTTGTTTTATACGAAAGCGCATTTATACACCACTTTCGTATGAAAAATACTACTGAGGGTTACGGCTTAAATAATCGGTGTACCAGCTGAATTGCTTGTTAAAAAAGCTGGCCACCAGCTCGGTAGCCAGCAGGGCAGTTTTGTGCCCGGTATCTTCGAGCGGGTTATATTCCACAACGTCAACACCTAAAACATTGCAATGTGCGCCAATATATTCGGCAAGCATTTTAATTTCGCGGTACAGCAGCCCGCGCAGGTTTGGCATACCCGCAGCCGGTGCGTATTGAGCATCAATAGCATCAAGGTCAAGGCTAACCCAAGTATACTTCACACGGTTTTGTAAATCTTGGATCATCGGCAATAGCGCGCCGAGGGATGTGGTTAGTATATCTTGCATGGTATACGCAGGAATTTTTTTAGTGCGAATTAAATCGAGTTCAGCTTTGTCCCAGTCGCTACCACCAATGTGCAAAACATTTGCCGGCTGCACTTTAACGGTACTTGCGTGTACCTGACACAGCTCCGAAGCACCGAAACCCATTAAAGAAGCCAACTGCATGCCGTGGATATTTCCGGTTAAGGTAGTTTCGTGTGTGTTCATGTCGCCGTGCGCATCGAAGTAAATGAGACCGATATCGCCGTTTACCGCCGCCGAAGCGCCCGAAACGGCACCCAAACATGTGGTATGGTCGCCGCCTAAAACTATAGCCTTGCGGCCATTATCGACTGCGGAGTGCACCATTTGTGCGGTATCGTTGCTGATGCGAACAATCTCGTTTAGGTAATGCAACTTGGGGTTATTGCCTCGCGCTACTTTGTAGCGTTCATCGCAAAAAACGTTGCCGGCATCCGTTATATCGAGGCCGGCGCGTTGCAATTTTTCCACAAACCCTTGGTAGCGATAGGCGTTCGGACCCATTTCAATCCCTAAGTTGTTTGCACCTAAATTGAGCGGCACACCAATGAGTGTCGCAGGAGTTGTAACGTTATTGTCCATGCTTAAATTGTAGCATGAGTAAGGGTTAGAAATGCTGAGGTATAGCGATAGGAAGAACGTCCATTTGGAGCGCTTCTTTATTTACCTGGAAGGTGACAACTACTGGGACAGGATCTTCTCCTGTAGCAGGACGGGCTGATCCGGCTATAAGGATCTCGGTGGATACGCCGGCATTAGGGTTAACACTGCGTATGATTTTGGGGTCGACGAAGAGAGTGCGGTATTCGGCATGAGGTATGGCGAGCTCAACCAGAGTTGACTTGGTAGGGTCGACGTTACTTATAAGTTTAAAGAGTGATTGGGCGAATTGCTCGCCTGTAAGAGCAGAATACGAGGCCTCTGATTGACTTGACTTTCTTTCCATATGCTTGTATAATACATAAACATAAACAACTTGTCAATGACGAAACAAATATTACAATGTCCAGAACAACAGCCGAAGCATTTGCGCCCTCACAACTACTCCTACCCGAAACAACTGTACCTTCCCATGCTATAGATCCCACACAGTTTGGTAATATAGCGCAACGTCAGTTTTTGAAATTTGCGAATGGTGAGGATCCGCGGCCAGCCGCCCAAAGAATTGAAGCGGCTTGGTTGAGGCTTGATCCAATTAGTACGGCTTTAGATACGGAAGAGCGTGAAGGTCATGTACTTGTCGCTGCTCTTGATAAGGCTGGAGAAGTGCTTGACGCTGCAGTTCACGAAAGTAGACCCAAAGAACGCCAAGCGCTCGGCGAAACCGCTCTTGGTTTTAAAATGGACGCCATCCAGACAGGGCTAATATTACGTGATACTGATAAAAAGGTAATCCAGGCGCGAACAAGTGACATGCTCGGCGACATGCGTGAAAAAGAAGATCGCGCCCGGCGTAGCGAGCAAGAGCTTTTTTACACGGAAGTATTCGACATACTGAATACCAAGGCTCTTGATATCCAGGCTCAGGCTGAGGTAGTGCGTACGTTGCCTGCAAATATAGCCAGCTCTGGTAGGGCAATTGCCCAAGCATCGCTAGGTGGCCTTATACAAGAGAGCACTACGTATTTGCGAAAAATTGGGGATGACTATTTGACCCGTAAAGCCGAAGGTGAGAATGTTTCACGGCAAGACGGTCGTTTTACAGAATTGACGTTCTTCACAAAGCGGCTTCTAGATTGGTACGACGCTGGTATTACAGAAGGTGATAGCGTGCGTATGGCAGTGTCAAGGGAAGATAGGCCAAGATTGGCAAAGGTGTTTACTAAGATGACTCGCCGTAGCTTTGACATCGTTACAAGGAGCGTTGCCCACCCCGAAGAAGCTTCACTTATCCAAGTAAAGTCGTCTTCGAACCTTGGTGGTACCAAGTATGACGCACCTATTGAACTGTGGCGGCCTGCCCAAGCTGGCGTTGCGGAATTCGCTCCAGATATTGCAACGGCTTTCGAGACTATTGTTGCCAACGAAAACGATGCTGCAATCCGGCTTGCGCGTAATAGGCTTGCGCAACTGCTTGAATAAGTTTGTTAACGCTTGACCTCTTAAGTAACCTCCGCTATATTGAGTGCTGAAGAGTTGGCACTCTCAACGTTACAGTGCTAACTCCCACTGAAATCTAATTTTACGAGGGAGCACCCACTATGAGCATCAAAGTACATCCTCTCGCTGACTATATTGTAGCGCAGGCCGAAGAAGCCAAAACCAAGACCGCCAGCGGGCTCTATTTGCCGGAAAAATCGGCCGAAAAACCAAAGGTTGCCAAGGTAGTCGCTGTCGGCGCCGCGACTCGCCAAATTAAGGTCGGCGACCGCATTATTTACAAGAGCTTCAGCCCGACCGAAGTAAAAGTTGATGGCGAAGATTATTTGCTGGTTAAAGAAGAGGACGTTCTGGCGACTGTTGACTAACGAGGTAAGTTAAAAAGAGCGCCTCAAAAAAGGTGAACTCATTTTTGTGCCGAGAGTGTAACAAGATTGTAGATTTGTTCAATTACCGAAGGGAAATTTAGATGGCTAAAAAAGTATTTTACGACGACGATGCCCGCAAGCGCGTACTTGCTGGTGCTGAAATTTTGTACAACGCAGTGAAAACCACGATGGGGCCAAAAGGCCGCAACGTAGTGATTAGTAAAAACTATGGTGCTCCAACCGTGACCCATGATGGTGTGACCGTCGCCAAAAGTGTCGAGATCGAAGAAACTGAGGAAACCTTGGGCTACAAAGTTGGCGCTGAACTTATCAAGCAAGCCGCCAGCAAAATGAACGACGTTGCTGGTGACGGCACGACCACTGTCACAGTGCTGACTTACCACATTTTGAACGAGGCCAACAAGTTAATCGCCGCTGGCCACAATCCAATGCTATTGCGCAAAGGTTTGCAGGCTGCCGCCCACGACGTGCTCACAAGACTTGAAGGCATGAGCGAAGATATTCAAGGTAAAAAGAGCCGTATTGCCGAAGTCGCGACCATCAGTGCCGGTGACCGCGAAATTGGCGATTTGATCGCTGACGTTATGGACAGCATCGGTTCCGAAGGCCAAGTAACCGTTGAAGAAGGCCAGGGTTTGGCGCTGGAAAGCGAAGTGGTCGAGGGCTTTACTTTTGACCGCGGCTTCGTCAGCCCGTACATGGTGACTGACACCACTCGTTTGGAAGCCGTATACAACAAACCGGCCATTTTGGTAACTGATAAAAAAATTAGTTCAATCCAAGAATTCTTACCGATGCTTGAACAACTTGCGCAGTCAGGCAAGAAAGATTTGGTGATAATCGCCGAAGATGTCGAGGGTGAAGCGCTGGGAACTTTAATACTCAACCGCTTAAAAGGTGTGTTCAACACGGTTGCCGTAAAAGCGCCGTCATTTGGTGATCGCCGTAAAGATGTGCTCGACGACATCGCAGCCTTAACCGGTGCGACTGTTATTTCTGAGGAGCGTGGCAATAGCTTCGAAGACGCCGACTTACACATGATTGGCAGTGCTCGCAAGGTAATCGTCGGTAAAGATTCGACCACTATCATTGAAGGTGCTGGTGACGCCAAGGTCGTTAAGGCTCGTATCGAGCAAATCACTGCCCAAATTGCGGCTGCCAGTAGCGAGTACGACCGTGAAGAACTCGAAAAACGCCGCGCCGCGCTAAGTGGCAAGGTCGCTGTAATTAAGGTTGGCGGTGCCAGCGAAACCGAAATTGAAGAAAAGAAATACCGTGTAGACGATGCAGTAGCTGCCGTTAAGGCGGCCTTGGCCGAAGGTATTGTGCCTGGCGGTGGTGTTACTTTGGTGAACCTGGCTGACGCTATCCGTCAGGAAGAGGATCTGGCCGTTGGCGAAGATGCTGTCGCTTTCAACAATGGTAAGTTTTTACTGAAGCGTGCACTTGAGCAGCCATTCCGTATCTTGCTGACCAATGCCGGCTTAAACGCCGACGAATGGTTGCCGCAAGTTAGGGCAGCGAAGCTCGGCTACGGTGTAGATGTGAACAACCCCGGCAAACTCGTTGACCTCAAGGCCAAAGGTGTTATTGACCCGGTCCGTGTTACTAAAGGCGCGCTCTCCAGCGCCACATCGATTGCTAGTACGGGTATGACTATGGGAGCATTGGTAAGCGACTTGCCAGAAAAAGAAGCTCCTGCCTCCGCTCCAGACATGAGCGGCATGGGCATGATGTAAATCAGCGAAGTCAAAACCCAAAAAAAAGAGCGTGCCAAAAAAAGCCGCTCTTTTTTGTGAGTGCTGGCATTGCTTCATCAAAAAAACCGCCATAGACACTTGGCGGTTTTGCATGTAAGCCTAACCTTGGTAGACAAAAACTAGCTTTGTGAGTTCTCGTTTTTGTGAGTAGAATCTTTGGGCTCATCGTTTAAGCCCTTACGGATTTCGCGCATGGAACTGCCCAAACTTTTTGAAAGTTCTGGCAATTTTTTGCCACCGAATAACAGTAGTACGATTGCCAAAATAATTATCAGTTCTGGTGTACTAAAATCGAGAAGTGCGAAGTTGTAAAACATATTTCCCCTCTTATGGCTTCTAAAGAGCCAAACGTTATCTTCGTATACTTTTATAATAACACAAGCACAATGCAAATTGAAATAAAGCAGTTTTTTAGGCTGCCCTATTTTTTGCCAATATGCGCGCTATGTTAAAACTTATTGTTCGTTATCGTTGCCGCTTTGCTGCGTGAAGTAATTGATCTCGTTTACAACATCAAGCAACGCTTGGGCACGGGCTTTTTCGTCGCTAATCGCTTTGGCGGCTTCATAAGCTTGTGGAATTAGCTTATCGTTGTCGGATGCCTGTATAAGCATCATGGTTGTACGGAATTTTTCCTCTGGCGATTGGTCGAGGTGCCCTAAAAGTGGTGAAAGCTGCTGCAAGGCCTGCTGTTTAATATTGAGCAACTCATGGTCTGCGCCATTTGCCGGTGTAGAAGGCGCACTCGGCGTGGCTGCGGTAGAACCACCAAGATTAGCACTGTGCCCGTCATCCATCATAAATTCGCCTGCGCTATCGCTTGAAGAAGCAGGCGGCGCACTCGGTACGTCGTTACTCGGTGGCATCGCTGCCTGGGTGTCTTGCCCTAAATTACCATCTGGCATAGGTGCCATAGAAGTATCTTGTTGTTGATCATCGTGCCCAAACATCATTTGTTTCCCCCTCACTTGTCCTAATAGATTATACTATTACATATACCCATAATAGCACAAGGAGTTTACATATGCTTGATGACCTGCAATATATTCATGAACGCGACGCACAGGATGCACTGGGTATTGCCGAACACCAGCATGAGCAACTTCGCTTTGAATTTGTAATCGACAAATTTAATTTTGAACCATCTAACATTGTGTATGCCGGTATGGGCGGCTCAGCTCTGGCGGCTTTACTCAGCACTACTTGGCCTGGGTACAAAATGCCGTTCGAAGTGGTGCGTAATTATGACATTCCAGCTTACGTTTCGTCGGAAACGTTGTTTATCGCTTCCAGCTACTCTGGTAATACTGAAGAAACTTTGAGCGCTTTAGAGCAGGCTGAAGAAGCTGGCGCCAAGATTGTCGTTATCTCGGGCGGTGGAAAACTTGTGGAAAAAGCTCGCCAGAAAGGGTACCCGTTAGCGCTTTTGCCGCAAAGCGGACAACCTCGCTACGCAGTCCTATATAACCTTAAAGCGCTGCTTTCGTTATTAAATGCCGCAAGTGTTGTGAGTGACGCCGAGCTGCATAAGCCGCTGGAACTCGCAGCTGATTTCTTGCAACGTGCCACTCAAAAGTGGCGTGCTGATGTTGCAACCAAAGACAACCCCGCTAAACAGCTTGCCCAAGAACTTATGGGTAAATCTATAGTGATTTATGGCGGCCCGCGCATGTTCCCAGCGGCGTACAAATGGAAAATTAGCTTTAACGAAAATGCCAAACAACTTGCATGGACGAACCAACTACCGGAATTTAACCACAACGAATTTATCGGCTGGAGCAAGCAGCCGGTCGATAAGCCATACGTCGTTATCGATTTGCGTAGCAATATGGAACACGAGCGTGTGCAAAAGCGCTTCATAATCACTGAACAACTTTTATCCGGTATGCGCCCGACACCGTTCGTTGTCGAGGTAGAAGGTGAAACGCTGCTTGAACAACTTTTGTGGGCAGTTGCTTACGGCGATTTCGTCAGCATATATCTGGCTTTGCTAAACGGGCTCAACCCGGACCCCGTGGAACTGGTAGAAAAGTTCAAAAAAGCCATGGAACAATAATTTTATACTTAGGTTAGAAACGCAAGTATTAAGCAGCGGGAACGTTTAAGTTTTAAGCTACTTTGATGGCGAGCGGCTCGCCTACTCGGCAAAACCGATCAATTTTTTGATCTTCCGGGCGCGAAATGGCCCCACTCTTTGGCCATTTAAGCGTAAGTTGCGGATAGCCGACCTGGCAATATCACCCTCCGTTAAATTCCCCATCAATACTTTAGAAGCAATTTCCGGGTCCTCGGCCTTGGCACCTAGCAAGCTTAAAATTGTGCCAAAGCGCCTCATATCTTCATCTGGCTCAATCTTTCGGGGCGGAGGTAGGGCATCAAGCGTCTCCATGGCCCTAAAGGCAGCATATGCAAAGCTTTGATCGCGCGATGATTCGTCAGGTTGAAGCGGACTATATTCCATAAGTCAACTATGACATGATAGGCCGGATAAATCAACCTACGCAGGCAACACTATTCCAAAACCAGGTGATTGCCGAAAACACATAGTCTTCATATAATTATCTTGTAGCTGCTAATTCTACACGGGCCAGATTCCTGCATAGTTAGAACTTCTCACTTGCAAACTTACCCAAAGCTTCAGCAAGTTACCAGTTGCACAGAGTACTATACAAATATGAGAATTTTAGTTGTCGAAGATGAAGTGAAAATTGCAAGAAGCCTTGAGAAAGGCTTGAACGCCGAAGGTTATGTGGTAGATGTGGCATTTGACGCTGATGATGCCAACGCCTTGGTTTCGGCCAGCAACTACGACCTAGTATTGCTCGACTGGATGATTCCGGGCAGCAAAGACGGCCCAGCGCTCGCTAAAAGTTGGCGCACAGAACGTAAACAGATGCCAATTTTAATTTTGACAGCACGCGGCTCAATCGGTGACAGGGTACAGGGGTTGGACTCCGGTGCAGACGACTATTTGCCAAAACCGTTTTCATTCGACGAATTATTAGCCCGCGTACGTGCACTTTTACGCAGGCCGCAAGCACACGACGGCAGCGAACTTAACAGCGGCCAGCTGGCTATGGACATCGTTGCCAAAACTGTTAAAATTGCTGGCTACAACGTGCATTTAACTGCCAAAGAATTCCAGCTAGTGGAATATTTACTGCGTCACAAGGGTGAAGTCATCAGTAAGGATCAAATTTTAGACCATGTATGGTCGGATGAGGACCGTGTGCAACACAATACTGTGGAAACGTTCATTGCAAACGTGCGTAAAAAAATCGGTGACGACATTATCCAAACCGTGAGGGGTTACGGCTACAAAATCATATAACATGGAAAGTATTTTTCGCTCAGCTCGGCTTAAGTTGACCCTGTTCTACCTGGTAATTTTGGTAGCGCTGAGCTTAACGCTGACGTTCGGGTTCAGGCTGCTCGCAGAGCATGAATACGCCCGTTCCAGCTCGACTCAGTACGGCCAGGTGCGCCACTTATTTATTCATTACCCGTTTGACCTTAGTGGTCCTGATAGCCCGCAAATAAAACCTGAGGTAGCTTTTGGCCGTATCCAAACGAGTGCAGAGGCCGATGCCCGAGCGCGCTTAAACCGTGATTTTGTGCTGGTGAACCTGGCTGCGCTAATGGTCGGCGGTGTCTTGAGCTACTGGTTTGCTGGCCGTACCCTTAAACCTATCGAGGAAGCTCATGTTTTGCAGGCGCGTTTTGCAGCTGATGCTAGCCACGAACTGCGTACACCGCTCGCTAACATGAAAGTGGAGAACGAGGTGTTCTTACGCCAAAAAGGTTTTACCGAAAAAGAGGCGCGAGAGCAAATTGAAAGTAATCTCGAAGAGGTGCAGCGGCTGGAGCAACTAGCCACGGGGTTGCTCGACCTTACCCAATACGATCACGCAAGCATAGTGCTCGAGCCGGTGAGTGTAGCCAAACTTGTAGATGCTGCCACCCAAGCTGTGCAAACGCAGGCCGATGCCAAGCACATTCGTTTCGTAAAGCATATCGACGTTGGTGCTAAGGTATTTGCGCATGCCGAAAGCGCCACTCAGCTGCTCAAAATTGTGCTCGAAAACGCCATAAAATACAGCCCTGAACGTAGCACGGTAACGCTGCAAGATGAACGCCAAACCACACACACGGCTATCTTGATAACCGATGAAGGCGGTGGCATTTCCGAGCAAGATTTGCCATACATTTTTGACCGATTGTACCGTGGCGACAAAGCCCGCACTACCAAAACTGGCGGCTACGGTTTAGGTTTGGCACTCGCCAAACAGATCGCTCAAGCCAACCGCGCTGCAATCGCCGCCGAAAATACCAAAAAAGGCGCGTGTTTTACGGTGGTGTTTGAATTAGCGAAAGGATAGCCGCCAAAACTTGCTATAATAAAGGTACTATGCGGTTCTACTATTCTGCTCGCACACGCCTTGGCTTGGCTTTATTGTTGGCAAGTCTCGTAAGTGTCATCCTGTTTGCCGCCGGTGCCTGGCGTAACCATAGTATGGCTTTTAGCTATCTTATTTGGAACTTGTGTTTAGCGTGGCTGCCGCTTGGGTTTGGCTTGTGGCTGGAACGTGTGTTACGCCACAAAGTATGGTCAAGCTGGGAAGCTTTGTTTGCCAGCGGCTTATGGCTGGCGTTTTTGCCGAATAGCTTCTATATGATTAGCGACTTTGTACATATTCAAGAACTACAGCGTGTCGATGTGCTATATGATGTAGTGATGTTTTCGGCGTTTATTTTCAGTGGTGTAACGCTTGGCTTTTTGAGTTTATATACTATTCACCGCCAACTTTTGCAGCGTCTTCGTTGGCGCGCGGCCGCTTTTGGGACGGCCTCTGTTATTTTGCTCTGCAGCTTTGCGATTTACCTCGGTCGTGACCTCAGATGGAATAGCTGGGATATTTTAGTGAACCCTGGCGGCATCCTATTTGATATCTCGGATCGTTTTTTACACCCCACCGCTTATCCGCAACTGTTCACTACCACGCTCAGTTTCTTTGTACTTTTGGGTAGTTTGTATGTAGTAGTGTGGGAAGTGGCGCGTACGCTGCGTAGTACTAGAACCCCGTAAACGTTTGTATATATTGCGTAACTCTTGTATAATAAGTTTATTAAAGGTGGAGAAGGACAGCGCTACATATGCCTGCTGAAAAAAAGCAACAACTAACTGGTACCAAAACTGCGCCTAAGCAGGCAGCCGTGCAACCACGCGCTTTAACCAAGCCGAGTGTGGTCATAGGGTTTGTCGATTTTTTACGTGAGCAAAGTGTGGTCGGTTTGGCCGTTGGTTTAGTCATTGGCACACAAGTGAAGGCGCTAGCCGACCAGCTTATCAACAGCTTTATAAATCCGCTGCTCGGCTTAGTACTACCAGGCACTGGCGCGCTCAACAGTAAGGTTTTTGCAGTACATCTTGGCCACAAAGCAGCTGTGTTTGCCTGGGGAGCGTTCGTAGCCGTCGCATTATCATTTTTGACGACCGCTGCCGTCGTGTACTTTGTGTTTAAAGCGCTTAAGCTCGACTCTCTTACTAAGAAAAAAGACGCAAAGTAAGCGCTGTCATCTGTTACTGAATGACGTTATGGCCGTTCCGGAACCCAGATGTAAAGGTAACTGGTTCACAACACTTATAAAAACACCCCACGCACTTACCGAATACGCTATAATACTCTGTATGACGGACTTAAAACATGCGGTACCTACAAAATTATTGTGGATCGACCTAGAAATGACCGGCCTAAAGCCAAGCCAAGATCTGATTTTGGAAGTGGCAGTCGAAATTACCGATTTCAACTTTACGCCGCTTGCCAGTTATGAAGCGCGAATCCAGCACCCGCGCCAAGAGGTTGAAAATGCGATGGCACTCAACGATTTTTGGCAAACATACCCTGAAAATAAAGATGACTTTTTAGCCAAGTTAGTGGATGCTAAGCCAGCCGCGCAAGTTCAGGCTGAGCTTATGACGCTCATTAAAGTGCAATTTGGTGATGAGCCTGCTATTTTAGCGGGTAACTCGGTGCACGCCGACCGCGGTTTTATTGAGGCACATTGGCCGGAATTATTCCAGCTTTTACACTACCGAATGCTCGATGTGACGTCTTGGAAAATTATTATGCAGGGCAAGTATGGCATGGAATTTACCAAAAAAGAAGCACACCGTGCCTTTGACGATATCCATGAATCAATTGAAGAGCTGCAATTCTATCTTGAGGCACTCAAAAAGTAGCCCTGCGGCTAGGTCGCTTTGCATTTCAGTTACAAAAAGTATATAATATATAAAGATAAACTTAAGGCCTATATGCGTGCGATTCTTTTTGATGTCAATGGAACTTTGCTCGATTCCCGCGAGCATATATTTTGGCAATACGAACAGCTTACCCGCGAATTTGACGGAGCGCCAGCCACACGCCACGAAATTTCTAGCGCCATGCATGGCACGGCTGACGACGTGCTGCACGCATTGGTGAAGAACCCGCATGTATCATTCAAAACACTCCAAAAGCGCCACGACGACCTCCAACAAGAAGCGCTCAAGCGTATGAAACTCTTTAGTGGTGTCGATGAATTATTGCCGATTTTACGCCGTATCGGCTTCCGCATGGCCGCCGTCAGTTCGGGTGACCACCGCATTACCGAAGCACTTGACCACACAGATATCCGCCGTTATTTTGACATTGTCGTTACCGACGCCCACGTGCTTAACCCCAAGCCGCACCCCGAGGGCATGCTATACGCGCTCAAGCATTTGGGCATTGAGCCTGCAGAGGCCATTGTAGTTGGTGATACCGAGGCTGATATTGTAGCTGGCAAACAAGCAGGTGTCGCAAAAACCATCGGCGTGTTGCATGGTTTCGGTGCGCCCGATATGCTGCGTAGTGCCAAGGCTGACCATTTAATAGAAGATATACCGTCGCTACTTGACGTGATAGAGTAAAAACATGATACATTCCGAAGTTGAAACCTACATTTTGAGCATGCCTGGCGCCGTGCTCGACTATCCATTCGGCGAAAAAGTGGCCGTGTATAAAGTAAACGACAAAATGTTTGCACTCGTCCAAGAAGACAGTAGCCCGTTAAAGGTGAGCCTTAAGTGCGACCCGCGGTTGGCTGTCCTGCTGCGCGAGCGTTACGAAAGCGTTATGCCCGGCTATCATCTGAACAAAAAATATTGGAACACTGTGTTGCTCACCGGCCAATTAAGCTGGGATGAAGTTAAAGACCTCATTCGCCACTCGTACGAACTGGTTGTACATCTGCCTGGTGCCGAAACGCCGCAAGTTGGCTAAGCAGATTATGCTTTTGGAATATCGCGCGTAAAGAACGCTTGTTGGTAAGTAGTACCTTTTTTGGAATGGTCGGCGATGGTCATAGTACCGTCTTCGCCGAAGCTAAGTGTGGCGTGTTGGTCAGAGATTTCTCTAAAAGTAGCGGCAGTAGCGTTGAACTCGGTCAGATCGCCACTTGGCGCACCAAAGGCATGAACGCCGTCTTTGTCAGAAGAATGACGCCCGAGCTTGATCGTTCCATCTTCGCCAGGTAATAGTTCTTTATATTTAGACTCACCTATGTCACGTAGTGTGTATACGTGCCACTTGTTATCCGTAGGGCTTTGCACTGCGAACACTTCGCCGCCGTTGTATGTCTTGGCATCTTCAGGGACATTACCAGCGGCTCTAATAAGAACTGGGCTGCCGTTGTTCGGGGCTATAATTTGCTCGTTGTGGAGCGGCTGAGTGTAAAGGCCAACGGCCCCTTCTTTAAGCTGGGCAGGGAGCGAAGTGCCGATGGCCTCATGGGCAAAACCAAACATGAGTGCTGCTTTGCCGATGCCGACCGACCGTTCGCCAGCCTCAACCTTGTCTTCAAATAGCTTTATCGCTTCGCGGAATTCATCTGTACCCCGCGCTTCAGGGGCCAGACCTTCTTGCGGTATGCCTTTTTTATCTGCCGGCGTTTTACTCCCGCGCTTTCGCTTGTGTGCCATGGTTGATAAAAGCGCAGTCTGCGCAACTGGCTCTATCTCCTGCTGCATGCGTTGCTTTTCTGCTTCCGCGATGATCTCTTGGGTAACCTTGTCACCGTGTGCGGTGGCCTCGACGTTTATAAATGCGAGCTGGTCGGGCGTATAGAATTCGGCCGTAGTTTTACCAAGTGCATGTGCAAGGTCGGCTGCTGGAGTGCGCACTATGCTTTCGGCGTACGCCATTTCGCGGGCGAGGGCCGGGTTTTCTATATATTGTGGGTTTTGTTTTTCCATAGTAGTAACGGCAGTACCTTTATATACAATACTATGGCACATTTTCGCGTAATAATCAATTATTTTTTATTAGGTGATACGCAGTATAAAGCAGAAACAAAAAACTAATTGCCAGTTGATGCAGAAGTGTTGTTGTTCAGCTGAGTTGTTAACTTTTGCGCATCAGCGTACTCGTTTTTCAAAAGCTTGCGGGCGTTTGTGCCGGTTACGGCGCTGTAAGCGGTTTTAAGTTCGCTTGCGTAGTTTTGCAGCTCGCTTTGTAACACTTGGCCGTACACTATGTCGTAACTACTGTTAGCAACCGCTGTTTTCAGCTTGGTGTCGGTTGTAGTGCTTTTTTTAAGGCCAAGCTGCTTCAAGCTCACTTTAATATTTTGCTTACCCAGATATGTAATCGTTTGGTTTTGGTGCGAAAGCAGGGTTAGTGCGACAGTAATAGAGGAGTTTTTTAGCCCTTGCGAGTTAGTTTGGGAATCGCCAGCCATCGCAACGCGGTTAACCTCCTGCTGAGTTTCGGCTAAGCCGACCAATTGCGTGGTGTTAGGGTTGGGTTTGTTCAAAAAAGAGCCGATAATTACAAATAGAATCACTACAAAAAGCACTGCGCCTGCAATGAGCGCGATTCTCATGCCTTTGCCGCTATTACCGCCAGGCAAGTACACTTTTGGCACCGGCGCCTTTTGCGGCGCTAAAATAAAATCGTATGGGTTTTGGCCCGGTTGTTGCGGGTTCATACGCATATTTAATCACACTAATGGTTCTTTTTGAAAGAAGTTGTGCCACGCCCTATCGTTACAGAGGTGATTAGCGTACAATAAAAGTAAATATGGACGCAGTGGAAGAAGTTAAGGGTCGGTTGAACATTGAGGATGTCATTAGTGAATATGTCCAGCTTAAGCGTGCCGGCCGTAACTGGAAGGGCTTAAGCCCGTTCAGTGAAGAAAAAAGCCCTAGCTTTATGGTGAGCCCCGAAAAACAAATTTGGCACGATTTTAGCAGCGGCAAAGGCGGCAACGTGTTCAGTTTTATCATGGAAGTCGAAGGCTTGACGTTTAAAGAAGCGCTGGAACTTTTGGCGCGCAAGGCGGGTGTGGATTTAGACCAATATCGCACGACCAATAAAGGCACACACGGCCCGAACAAAGACCGGTTATATCAGCTACTCGACCTGAGTACAAAATTTTATCAGGTGCAATTTAGCCGTAACCAAACCACACTCGAATATGTGCTCAAAAAGCGCAAATTTAGCAAAGAAACAGCACTGGAATGGCGCTTGGGCTATTCGCCAAATGGCGGTTCGGCGCTGGTAGATTTTTTGAAAAGCAAAGGCTACAGCGAAGCCGAAATTAAAAACGTGGGCCTTGGCGTTGAAAAGCGCTATGGCAGCAAAGGCATGGCCGATATGTTCCGCGGCCGCTTGATGATCCCGCTGTGCGACCAACAGGGGCGGGTGATTGGTTTTACGGCTCGCTTACTGGCCGATAACCCGAATGCGCCGAAGTATATCAACACACCGCAAACGGTGCTGTACGACAAATCGCGCCATGTGTTCGGTTTGCATTTAGCCAAAGAAACTATCCGTAAAAGTAAATTTGTAGTGGTAGCAGAAGGCAACTTAGACGTTATTGCAAGCCACCAGGCCGGTGTGCGCCAAGTAGTCGCTACGGCGGGCACAGCCTTAACCGAACAGCATTTGCAGGCCTTAAGCCGTTTTACTGGTGATATTCGTTTAAGTTTTGATGCCGATAAAGCCGGACTGAACGCTACCGAGCGCGCCATTCCCATCGCCAGCAAAGCGAAAATTTCTTTGAGTATTATTAGTATTCCTTCTGGCAAAGACCCCGACGAGCTAATAAAGCAGGATCCCGAAATGTGGAAAAAAATTATTCAGGACCCTCAGTACGCTTTAGATTGGCTGATCAACCGCTACAAGCAACAGCTGGATTTGTCATCCGGCCAGGGTAAACGCCGATTCAGCGATATCATTTTGCAGGTGGTGCACGGCCTGCACGACGCGGTTGAGCAAGACCATTACGTTGCCGAGGTCGCCAAGCTTATTGGAGTCAGCCCCGACGCATTGCGCGCCAAACTACAACAGACACCCGAAGAGCCGTCCGTCCGTCCGCGAACGCTCAAAAAACCAAAGCGCCCGCCCGCTAAGAAAAATCTGGCACAGTTTGACATTACACGTACGGCAAACCACTTGCTGAGCATTGCGCTTATGCAGCCGAAATTGCGCCCCATTGTTTTAGAGCCCTTACAAACCGATATGATCGAAAACGACCAGGCCCGCGAGCTTTTTCAGTTTTTGCAAGCCACTCCAAGCTTTAACGGAGAAGCGGCCCAAGCTGACACTTTGCGCCCCATTGCGGATTATGTTAAAATTTTAGGGTTACACTACGAAGAACTCTATCAGGGCCTCGAGTTTATAGAACTTCAAAATGAAGTCGCTCGCCTGCAGGTTCACCTGATAGACCGCTATGTCAAAATGCAAAAACAGCACATTACCGCGCAGCTTGCCGACGCGGACGAAAACAAAACAGTGACGTTACTTACGCAAGTGAAAGAACTCGATAGACTTTTAAAAACCTACAAGGGAGGTGTATAGATTATGCCAAAGACTAAAAAAACGGTGCCTGCTGCCAGCGTGACCGCACCGGTGGACATTGAACAAGCTAAGCAAGATTTAATTGCCCGCGCCAAAAAGGCCGGCGAAATCGACCAAAAAGACATCACAGCATTGCTAGCTGATACACCTGAGAACGTCGATGCGCTCGATGCGTTATATACTGAACTTGCCGACGCCGGTGTACAGGTGAAAACTGCCGAAATTGGTAGCCCTGGTGAAGACGGGGAGGATTTTAGCGACGAATGGGTTGCCGAAGACGGTGAAGAGATTCTACCCGATGTTAACGACCAAAGTTACCTTGATGATATCGCTGATGACTCGGTGCGTTTATACTTACGCGAAATTGGTAAAATCCCACTTTTGAATGCCGAAGAGGAGCTTGCTCTTGCCCAGCGCGTTGTTGCTGGCGACAAAGGCGCGAAAGACAAAATGGCTGAGGCTAATATGCGTTTGGTGGTTTCCATCGCCAAACGCTATGTGGGCCGTGGCCTCGATCTACTTGACCTTATCCAAGAAGGCAATACCGGTTTATTGCGCGCCGTCGAAAAGTTTGACCCTGACAAAGGCTTTAAATTCAGCACTTATGCAACTTGGTGGATTCGCCAAGCGATCACTCGTGCCATTGCCGACCAAGCCCGTACTATTCGTATTCCCGTGCATATGGTTGAAACAATTAACAAACTGTTGCGCACCCAGCGCCGCTTAACACAGGAACTCAACCGTGAACCCACCAACGATGAAATTGCCAAGGCAATGGATTTGGATGTCGACAAAGTTGAGCACATTATGAAAATAAAGCAGGACATTTCCAGCCTGGATGCTAGCATTCGTGACGACGAAGAAGAGTCTGTTTTAGCCGACTTTATCGAAGATGAGGATGCCGTAAGCCCCGAAGAATCTGCTACTAACCAGCTGTTAAAGGAACAAGTGAAGGGCATGCTTGGCGCGCTTACCGAACGCGAACAAAAGATTTTGAAATTGCGGTTTGGCCTGGAAGATGGCAAGCAGCACACGCTCGAAGAAGTGGGCCAGGAATTTAGTGTGACCCGTGAACGCATCCGCCAGATTGAGGCTAAAGCACTCGCTAAACTGCGTAAACACAAAGACGCTAAAAAGCTGCACGACTACATTAAATAGCCTGCTGTTTAAAGCAAAAGAGCCGGTCGTGCAAAGCGCCCGCCTCTTAATATTTGGCAGAACAGACATGCATAGGCTATAATAACTACACGAAATGACACGTAGCGTACCTATTATTGGCTTGTCAGGCACAAATGGCTCGGGCAAAGACACCGTAGGTATACTGCTCTCCAAAAAACACAAATTTTTGTTTATTTCGGTTAGCGATTTATTGCGTGATGAACTAAAAAAACGCGGGCTTACTACCGAACGCGAAAACATGCGTGCCTTAAGCGCTGAATGGCGCCGCGAATTTGGCCTAGCGGTTTTAGTTGACCGGGCAGTTGCAATGTTTAATCAGGCTGAGCGAGGCACGTACACTGGCTTGGTTATGGCCAGCTTGCGCAACCCCAATGAATCACAGCGCGTGCACGAACTTGGTGGCACGATGGTGTGGGTAGACGCCGACCCGAAAGTGCGTTACGGACGCGTGCAAGCTAACAAACGGGCTGGCAGGGCGGCTGATGATAATAAAGGCTTTGAACAGTTTTTAGCGGACGAACAAATTGAAATGAACAAAAGCGCGGCAGGCGATGACGCTGAGCTAGATATACAAGCCGTGCATGCGCAATGCGACCACACACTCATGAACAACTTTAGCGATATCGCCGACCTAGAGGCGCACATTACTAGCTTGCTAAGACAACTATAAGATAAAATACAAAACCTGCACCACGCGGCGAATCATTCAGCTAAATAAAAGCTAGCAAAATAGTAAAAAGCGGACAATTTAAGCCCACGTAATTCAAGCCGATTTAATTACCCGCACTTAAGCGCGCCAAGAGCAGACTTTGTATCAAGCTTAATTACTGTCTGATTTTAATAAGACGCTTATGCACAAGCCACACCGCACTACTCCATAGGAGAGCAAGATTTGCCCAGCAAATGAGGTACCACACGAAACCTTGCCGAAATGCCAAACGCACCATAACGCTGCCAGCGCGTGGACTGCTGTGTAATATGGCGGTCGTAAAGGGGCCTGCCCGAATTGCTATATTCGTCGTGGCGTGGTGTAGGGCGGTGCTCACTTGGCCCATAACTGCCAGCGCCCAAAAACCAATGCCGCTGCCCAGGCAAAAGACAAACTTCGGCAAAAGGTATTTTCGGTACGGTTCTATCATAGTGTAGGGAGTGTATGTAAGGCTTCCCACAAAGTCAAAGCTGAATAATAGAGGTAAATGTTGTAATAAAGCATTGCAAAGTGCGTGCAAGCCTGTAAAAACCGGCGATGCCAAATCAGCGGTAACTGGTATACTGAAACATATGAGTGAGCGTCTAGTTGTTATTGACGGTAAATCTGTATTTTACAGGGGTTATTATGCCATGCCGTATCTAAGTACGGCCGATGGTACGCCCACCGGGGCGGTGTACGGGTTTGCGGTCATGGCGCTCGAAGTCATTAAAAACCTCAAGCCCGACTATGTGTGCGTAGCCTGGGATAAAGCAAAGACCAATATTCGCTCGCGCCGTGAACTTTACCCGGCATATAAAGGCAACCGCAAACCAGCTCCGCCCGATTTTTACGAGCAAGTACCGATTTTGCACAATTTGCTTGACGCCTTAGGCTGGCCACTGTACGAAATGGACGATTATGAGGCCGATGACCTCATGGGTGCGTTTGCCAAGCAAGCTACCGAAAAGGGTATCGAAACATGCTTGATTACGTCTGACCTCGACGTATTGCAACTTGTCAGCCCGACCACGCATATTTATACGCTTAAAAAAGGCTTCAGTAACATTGAGTTGTTCAACCTGGCGCATTTTGAAGAAAAATATAGCGTTGGCCCGCATCAATGGGTGGATGTAAAAGCGCTGAAGGGTGATTCATCGGACAACATTCCCGGTGTTACTGGTATTGGTGAAAAAACTGCGTTGCAACTTATCGATAACTATGAAACGCTAGACGGCGTATACCAACACCTTGAAGAACTCAAACCCGCGGTGCGTGCTAAGCTTGTAACGCACAAAGATATGGCGTATTTGAGCCAAAAATTAGTAACATTGATGGTCGATGCGCCAATGCAGCTTGACTTTGAAAAGGCTCGGCTGCAAACAGCAGTACGGCCAGAACTGATCGAAACGCTCCGTAAGCTGGAGTTTAAAAATATTTTACGCCAAGCCGAAGCCCAAATGCGCGCCCAAAGC
>DATIJG010000004.1:0-42008 GCA_035478775.1 Saccharimonadales bacterium (SeqCode)
TCACCCAAAACGAAAATGTACCAGTATCACCAGGTGCTACCGAAGCCTGGTCAAGCGTTGCTGCCCGATTCCCCGAAAGCCATGTACTGTCATGGAAGGCACTGCTTCGGTTGGTCGGCCAGGTGGTGCCGAGGTTAACGACGCCCTTTTGCCAGGTTTGGCTGCCGGTATTTTTAGCAGTAAGCGTTAAATAATAGCGTTTACCAGCTACAAGATTATTGAAATCAGCTTGGCTGGATTGAGTATTGTCGGTGTATACGTTTTGACTTATATATTGCCAGCTAAAACCGGCGGTAGTTGTCGGGCCAAACCAGCCCTCAAAAATGTTTTCAAAGTTTTGGTTACCTGCGAAGTGTGGTGTGTACCAGTATAAAGAGGCGGTTGTGCCGGTGTCTAAATGGATAGATGAACCGTCAATAGTGTAGTATCCGTCGTAATATTGGGTGCCGTAACTTGGCCCACGTGAATAGTTACCCTGAGTCATTGGCCCACCATAATTTGTTTGCGGGTCGTCGGAGTTATTCCAATTACTGTTCCAGCTGTTGCCGGCGTTATCGGTTGTAGTGGTTTTTATCACCGCCCAGTTTATATTGCCCTCTGAGCGTTGCTCGCCAAACTTTAGCAGCCAAGCACCACGAATAACCTGTTGCGAAAATCCAACTTTAAGCGAGCTGTTCACACAAGTACCGCTGACTGAAGTGACGTTATTGCCATTAACGGTGTATAAATTAACGCCTGAGTAGTTGTAGGTCGTCCCCCCGTCCGGGCAGCCGTACCCAACGGCCGCTGCGTAGCGTAGTGTGCTACAACCTTGGTTACCAGTGACTAAGCTTTGTTCTTTTTGAAGCGTACTTAGGAGCACCTGCGGGTTAATATCATAGGCCTGGGCGGCGTGGGCAATAATAGTGCCGGCAGAAACATTGCCACCCCATAAAAAGCCCTGGTTTGGGTTGTAACCAACAGGGTCAGGTGCCGAAAAACCGTTATTCTGGCTGATGCAACTGCCACTAAAACCGTTCAAAAAGCGATCGATGTCGGAGGATTTCATAGTCCCGGAGTTATTGAAAATCACGTCGTCCATAATACGACTGCCATTAAAAGCTGCCGCATTGCCACTAAAAATTAGTATGCTGGCAGCCGTCGCTACCGCAGTAAGCGTTATAAAACGCAGCATGTTTTTCATGTTATTGTTGTACCTCCAAATTCATCGCATCTGTTGCTGTTTGTGTTTGGCCGCTAAGGGTAGCTATAGCTTTGACCTGCCAGGTGCCTTGAGTCAATTGAATATCTTGTAATTTCCATACCCAATAGGCTGAACCGCCGCGATCAGTAGTCTCGCTTGGTAGTGACTGTACTTCGCCAGTACTGGTGTTAGTAAAGGTGATTTTACAACTGGCACCAGAGGTTGTGGTGCAGGTAGAGCTCATAGTATTTGGCGCTGGTTGGCCGCTCAAGTTAGGGTGATGGTTGCTCACAAAGTCGCCGGTGGGTGTTGCTAAAGTGACGTTCGACGAAGGTGTGCCGCTACCGCCGGAATCACTTTTTTGGTCGCCAGGTTGGCTACCGGAACCCGTGCTACCAGATTGGCCTGAGGTATTTTGAGTCTCGGTGACACCGCTGGCGCTGCCAGTTTCGCCCTTGGTATTTTGGCTGGCGCTGCCGTGTTTGGCTGGTTTAACGAGGCTTGACTTGTGGAATAAATGGGTAGTATTAGTAAGTTCAAGCATAGCCATAACCGCTGCCGCTAAAACCAAGCACAAAATAATAATCCATACGGTTTTCTTTTTTGGTGAACGAGAATTGTGATTTTTTATTTTACGCATACACTTCCATGATATCACCATCATTGCAACCCAGGCAATAAGGGTAAGCATTTTAGCGTTGTAATATTAAGTCTTTTGTGAAACGTAGTAGGCGTTCGTGGCCTATGGTTGGTAGTCAGTTAAGCGCGACGCAATATCGTAATTAAAATACCATACTTCGAGTGGCTTGCCTTGCTGGTAACCAACAAGTTCACGTTTTACAGGTACGCCATAAATGCTTTCAATTTTTTGGTCGGAACAATTTGCCCATGTTTCCCATTCCCAGACTGCTGCAGGTAAGCGGTCAACGATAAGTGCCGTTGGCTGAGTGGGTTTTTTGTTTTCATACCACACACTCGTTGCCAGCACCGGGTTTTTTACATTACATGGCCGAACGTTGCCAACGTCAATGGAGCGCCCTGAGTTGAACCAAGTTGTTGATGAATAGCCGAGTGTGCCGTAAGCTTTGGTAATATGGTTCTTTTGCAAATTACTGATAATTTTATGGTCCAGTGCCAGCCATGTATCAGATTGAGATTTGTCATAGGCAATTCGTTGGTTGAGCGACGGTATGCACACTACGCCGATAAGTAGCGCACATGCCCCGATGCCTAAAAGCAAATACTCGTGTCGCCTTAGTCCGTATGCGATAAAAAAGATAACGATAAACGGCAATACGGTAATATAACGAATGTTTTCGGCAGTAGCCGTGGCGAAGCCCGAAAGCACATATACTACTAAGGTTACAAAAAACAACAGGCAAAGCGCCACTGGAATAAAGGCATTGGGGGCAGATTGTTTTTGGGTTTTTTGGTTTTGGTTCGCAGCCGAGCCAATAGCGCGGTACATAAATGTGCAGCCCATAATAAGAATGACCGCCAAAGCGCCGCGCGCCAAACCTTGAAGTCTCACAAGGTATCCGAAAAAGTCCGCCCCGAAAATACCAAAAGTTTGGTTGATGGCATTTTGCACCTGTGACCATAACAAGTTGTATGGCAAAAAGTAGCGTGGAATCGATACTAGGCTAAAAACCCCAATGATAGAAAGGAATTTCAACAGTGCCAAACCGCCGACTGCTCCGGCAACTCCGGTACTTGCACCGACCCAAAACTGTTTGGCGCTTGCTTGCCCACGGAACCATAAAATTGCCAAACCGGCGCACACTGCAACTGGCACGGTGTACACAAAAAACAAGTCGCTGGCGACTAAAATACCAAGGATAGCGCTTGCGCCAAGCCATTTCTTCCAGCTAAAATGACCTAAAAGTTTCCACACCAAAGTCAAATATCCGAGCGTAATTGGATACTCAATGTTTCGGATCGAGGCTTCAATAAGGTTGCTTGAAAAATCAGGAGCAGCGACAAGCACGCCTATAAACAACAAATTAACAGCGGTCGTTACGAGTGACCGCTTGTACATTTTATGTATAAGTGCTGCCCAACCAAGCACAGCGCCAGTCGTTAACAGCACATTCATAACGATTAAACTGGTAGTATTATAGGGAAATAGCGTTGCCTGTGCCCACAAAAACGGCAATTTCATAAGGTTGGTGTGTTGCGCCAAAAAGGTAAGGTGCGCGCCGGGGTGCCAGCCAAGTGTTAAGTAGGAATTGTCATACTGATCGCCTGTGCTTAAGTGCGCGTGAGTAAATTTAACACATAACACAACGATTACGACAAAAAGCAGTGCCGACGAGCTAATTAGTAATGACTGCCCGATGCGTTGCTGATGTTTTTTGTAAAAAGCGCTGCTCACTTTGTAGTAGCTTTGGACTTTCTGTTCTAGGAATGACATTCGTACGTTCGACCCTTCTAAAAAATGCGTTTAATTTTCCAAATAAACCACGATGGCGAGAATTTTGGGGCGTAGGTTATAGTGTAAGTTTTTTTGTTGTCGCCGCCAAACAAGAAACGATCGGTCGGGGAGACGGATTTGCCTTTTGTAAACGGGTACAAATCGTTGACCCGCCAGCCGCGGCCAGGATTCATGTCGAGCTCAATTGCACCTGGCCCGGTGCGTTCGACTATAACTTTTGCTGGTGACCAATAGGTGACTTTAGCATTGTTACTTTCGACGAAGGGGCAAGGCATACGATTACCGGCACCGATACCGCAGCGAATAGTCTGGCCGAGTGCTGCCTCGTACAAAAGTGAATCAGATGCAAACACCTGGCCGACGTTATTGTCGGTCGACTCAAGCAAGTTTTGGTCAAACCAATAATCTTTTTGGAATTGCCTATCGTTAATATATTGTGGCCGTGGCACATGGTTATAGCGTTCTTCGTAGAATGGCGCGCTGGCGGCACGGTATTGGGTAGTATGTATAAAATAGGGTTGTGGCATGGTGGCCGGATAACGGATAAGCAGCTCGATGGCCGCAATGAAACACAACACCGTAATAGTGCGGGCATATTTACGGCCCTTATAGGCGGCGATAATAACCAGTGACATACACGCTACCCAGAAAATCCAGCGGGTCGATACGCGCATCGCACTAAACAATGGCAGTTTTTGGGCAAGCGCATATGGTGCCCAGCGGGCGAAGTCGCCCATGCCCATCATCATAAAGGTAAAGGCCACAATTACCATGCCAACGAGCGAATGACTGAACTGGCTCAAAAACTTTTTGCGGTAAAATAACCACGAGACAAAAATAAGACAAATTGCGATAAATGTGGTGAATCCAATGTAGGTGGCAATCTCACCCCAGCCCCACAACAAACCTTGGTTAGGCGTGTGCACAAAGTCGGCATGCCACCAAATTGCCTGAAAAATGTTCTTAAGGCCAGTGTAGTGTTCGTTAGAAACCGATAGTTTACGTTGGTGGTCACGGAAGAAATCGATCACATAGTACATGCGGTAAGCGGTCAACAATATAATAAGTGCCGCAGCTTTTAAAAGCTTCATAAACCATTGTTTGTTTTTAGCCCACAAGCTTTTAAGGTTCCGCTGTCTCTGTTTAAGTACCCAGAATTTACGAATAACATCAACTGCAAAAATAATTCCGACCATATACACAGTCATAATGGCTATGTAATGCGGTGACGATAAAATAAGCAGGCTCAGCCATAAAGCAAACTTCCACCAGCTGCCTTTTTCTTGGATATAAAAGTAGTAGTATAGAATCCACGGTGTGAGCACGGCAAGGGGAAATGTGATATGCCCCATGCGTACACGTGCGGCAAAAAAGCCACAAAATACAAATACGTAAGCTAGGGCAATAGCGCGCGCTGGTGAAGTTCCAAAGTAACGATAAAACAAGCGACGGGCGCCAAAGAAACCGATAATGCCATACACGAACATGCCCAATTTAATGCCAAAAGCCGTGCCAAATAACAGTACGAACGGCGTCGGTACGCTAACTAAACCAAATTGGACATTGCCAAATAGCGGGACGCCTCCGGCAATCCACGGATCCCACCAGGGGAACTGATGGAACTCTAAAACTGAGCGGCGGAAGCCTTCGTACAACGACATATAATAATCGGGGTCGCCTGCCGAGATTTTATTACCCGACAACAAAAGCGGCAAATAATAAATCAAAATCGGGAGGCTTAAGATGGCAATTCGTGCCCAACGAACCGCCCATACTTTGCGTATGATAAGTTCCATACGACGCACTGCACCTATGTCCCTCAAGGCTTGTAATGTATGCATAGCCACATGGTAGCATGGGGTCGCCCGTTTTGAAAATGTGCAAATGCTGGCGCTTAAAAGCACTTTTTACTATCGACTTTTTTAGGCAACTTCAGGTAGTATTAAGGCATCAACTGACGAGAGTGTAGGAATGACAAAAAAGAGGATTGTGGTTATTATTCCGTGTTACAACGAAGGTGAGGCATTATTGCACACCGTGAAAGCACTGACTGAGGTGCACAAAAAAGTCACCAAATACCAGCTCGATATTTTGTTTATCAACGATGGCAGCGCCGACAATACGCAGGCAATCATTGAAGACGCCGCCCAAAAACACGATTTCATCTTTTATCGGCAATTTTCGCAGAACGCTGGCCAACAATCGGCCTTGCGTGCTGGCATAAACGCTGCAACTGATTATGATGCAGCCATTATGATGGACGCCGATATGCAGCACCCGCCAAAACTTATCCCTGATATGATTGCTAAATGGGAAGAAGGTTCCAAAGTTGTACAAATGGTGCGCGATGATGGCGGCCAAAAGCCCGGTCTCTTAAAATACATGTTGTCGCGTGGTTTTTATGTGGCACTTAATACTGTAAGCGACCTTAACCTTGAATACGGTTCTTCTGACTTTAGGCTTATCGACAAAAGCGTCATCCAAACTGTGGCTTGCAGCAAAGAGCGTAAGTTATTCTTGCGTGGCTACTTTAGTTGGCTCCCAGTTTCGCGCACGACAATTGAATACAAACCGAATGAACGTGTTGCCGGTGTGCCAAAGTACACTTTTAAAATGTCGCTCGACCTGGCCTCGAAAGGTATTCTGCAATTTAGCGAAAAGCCATTGCGCTTAGCGATGGGGTTGGGCGTATTTTTTGCCGTCACCTCGTTTTTATACGGCTTAGCGCTCACTATTTTATATTTAGTGGGTGGCGTGCATGCCGTAAGTGGCTGGACGTCGTTAATGGTGGCGGTTCTATTTTGTTTCGGCATCAACTTTATTTTACTCGGTATTATTGGCAGCTATTTGGCCCACTCCATTGGCGTCCAAAAAGAACGCCCCGAGTTTATCATTGCCAAACAAAAACTGCGCAGGTTATAACTTACGCTACTTTTGATTATCCTAGCAGAAGCTAGTCAATAAGCTCTTCGTTGCCCGCAGAGCGTGGCGGCTGGCTAAAAATGCGCGTTTTATAGAAGTAAAAGTTCCAAAAAGTAGTGATACCGAGCACCAAGGTACGGGTAATAATCGTTGGTAAAATATTTGCTAACAGTTTCGTAACCAACAAAGTAAAGCCAAAATTGAATAACACTAAAGCGGCAGTCGCTAGAAGCTGCGGAATGACGATTTTGCTGTGCGTGCGTGTATCGCCGAAGGCCACAAACTTCTGTAAAGCAAACGACAACAAGAAACCGAGCCAAAAACTTAAGCCTACGGCAACTAACGAGCTTGCGCCAAGCTTTTGCGCAGCTATAATGGCTAAAATTTCGAACAAGTATACCGTGCCGCCCACGGTTACATAGCGGTAGAAAGGCCGTTTAAGCAAAGCTTTTATTTTTTCTGTCATGCTGCAATCTCTTGCTTTGATGATAGCACGCATTGGAGGCGGCAGCGAAAATAATGCTAGTAAATCTTACATTTAGCGGGCTAAGGTCATTGCCGAAAAGCACAACAGACAGATGGGGCGGACATCTGGTATCATAATCGTATGATTGTCGTAATTATCGCCGGAGGGTCAGGGACACGTCTGTGGCCGCTGTCAACACCTTCGTACCCAAAGCAATTATTAAAAGTTAATGGTGATGACCACTCACTGCTTCAGAACACCTATAATCGCGCCCGCCAGCTGGCCGATGCCGATTCGATTTACGTTGTGCCCGAAGCAACGCTCATGCAACATGTGCGGCAACAATTACCCGATTTACCCGAAGAAAACTACGTTATCGAGCCGGCACGCCGCGGCACATCGAGCTGTATTTTAGCAGCGTTGCAACATATTTCTAAGCGTCATGATGCCGACGAGCCGATCGCGGTCCTCTCTGCCGATCATTTTATCCGCGATGCCGATGGTTTTACGCACAGCTTTAAAGTGGCCAGTGAAGCCTCAAAAGCCAACGGCCGCATCGTACTCGTAGGCGTTGAGCCTGATTATCCGGCAACCGGCTTTGGCTACATTCAAAAAGACAACCTCATGGACGAAGAAGCCTTCGTGTTTAACGTGCACTCGTTTAAAGAAAAACCCGACTACCAGACTGCCCAAAACTACTTACGCAGCGGTAAATATTTATGGAACTGCGGCTATTTTGTCGGTTCCATAAACACTTTTAAAAAGGCGATGGAAAGCTATTCGCCAGACATGCTTGAAAACTTTAGCAAGCTTGATGCGGCCACGCCCGAAGCCTATGAAGCAACTTATTTGCAGTTTGAAAATATCTCTATCGACTACGCGTTAATTGAAAAAGTACGAGATTTATTAGTGGTGCCAGCCGCCTTCGATTGGATGGACCTGGGCTCGTTTAGCGATCTTGCCAAAGCCGTCGAAAGCGACAACCAAGGCAACTACACGCTTGGCCAAGTAGAGCTTGAAGAAACCGAAAATGCCTTTGTTGAAAACCACGAAGACAAACCAGTAGCGGTTATCGGCCTCGATAATGTAGTGGTAGTAAACACGCCAGCTGGCATTTTGGTGGCCCGCAAAGACTTGAGCCAAAAAGTAGGCGATGTAAGCAAACGTTTCCAAAATAAGGAGAATTAACAGATGGCAACCAAAAAACTTATTGCATTTGACCTTGACGGTACGTTAGCGCTCAGCAAATCGGCGCTGGCCGACCGGATGTCTGAATTGCTTAATCAACTGCTTGAAAAATACCAGGTGTGTGTGATTTCTGGCGGCAAGTTCGCCCAGTTTGAAAAACAGATACTTGCTAATTTACACGTTTCGCCGGCGAAGTTGGAGCGGCTGCATCTTATGCCAACCTGCGGCACTCGTTACTATGCTTACGATGTCGCTGCCGCAAACTGGAAGCAGATATATGCCGAAGATTTTACTGAAAGCCAAAAGAAGGCGATCATCGGCGCTCTTACAGATACCGTGCAGGAGCTTGGTTTTGACAAAGAAAAAACCTGGGGTGAGCAAATGGAAGACCGCGGCAGCCAGATTACCTTTTCGGCGCTTGGCCAAGAGGCGCCGGTAGATGCTAAAGAAGCATGGGATCCGAATACGGAAAAGAAAAATAAAATCCGCGACTTAGTGGCGACACGTATTCCTGAATTTGAAGTGCGGGTTGGCGGCACGACCTCAATTGATGTTACTAAACTCGGTATCGACAAAGCCTACGGCATGAACAAACTGAAAGAATTGATCGGCCTCACTAACGAAGAGATTTTGTTTTTGGGCGACAAGCTGCAAGAGGGCGGTAACGACTACCCGGTAAAGGCTATGGGGATCGACAGTCTTGAAGTCGACAAATGGCAAGATACGGCTCGTGTGCTCGAAGGCATCTTGTACGTTTCCTAAAAGCTACGAGCGGCTTTGAACCTGCACAAAGGCATCAAAACGCGCTTTGAATTCTTGTGTCGAAAACCGTACGGCGCTTTCGGCAACGAGCGCATGGTTAAAACGGTGGTTAGGGAAATCCTTTAGAGCATGGCACAAGCCGTCCACAGTTTGTTCGTCAAAAAACAAGCCGGTTTTGCCGGGCTCAACGTAGTCAAGCGAGCCACCTGCCTTAAGAGCGATAACAGGCGTGCCGGCACTTAACGCCTCAACGGCTACGACTCCAAAATCGTCAACATTAGGGAAAATAAAGGCCTCGGCTTTTTTAAATTCTTCGGCGACCTGCGTGTCGTTTAAACCTGTTTTAAATGTAATGCTTGGCCCGGCCATAGCCTTCAGGCGCTCGTGGTCAGGGCCGTTGCCAATAACGGTAAGCGGCAGATCCAGTTTGGTGCAAGCCCTGACTGCCAGATCGACGCGTTTATACGGCGTTTGCCGCCCAGCAATTACAAAGCCGTGGCGTTTGCCTCCAGCCGCCGCTTTAAAACGTTCAATATCAATAGGCGGAAAAATAACTTTGGCATCGCGCCCATAATACCTTTTAATCGCCTGTTTAGTGTAAGTGGAGTTTGCCGCGATGGCGCTCGGGCGCTGAGCGGCCGCATAGTCCCATGTACGTAAAGGTCCAACTAATAATTTTAAGCCAACTCGCGCTATCGGGTCAAAAACGCCAAAGCCGGGGTGCTTCATGTATTCGTCATAACGGCTCCAATAATAATGGGTAGGAGCGTGGCAGTAATTAATATGCTCAGCACCTTCGCGCACCTTAATGCCCTTTGCTTCGGCACCACTGCTGCTGATGACCAAATCATAATCACGTAAATCTAAGCGGGTAAACCACCAAATCCGTAGGAATGGTATGAATTTACGAATTTTGCCGAAGTGTTGTAACCAACCGGTGACTACTTTGCCGCCCATTCTTTGCCGCCATTCGGGCGTGCAATATGATGTATAAACCGGTGCCTGGGGGTACATTTGGTGCAAGGCAAATACCACGCGCTCAGCGCCGCCACCAACCATCCAGTCGTGCACAATGGCAATTTTTTTCGGGCGGGTATCCATGTTAGTGGCTTGCTCCGCGACCGCCCAAGACTGACCGGAATGTTTTGGCTAAAATTACAATATCCAGCCATAAACTCCAATTTTGCACATAGTAAATATCGAGCTTGCGGCGTTCTTCAAAGCTAATATCGCGTCGGCCGGACACTTGCGCTAAGCCCGTCACGCCCGATTTTACGCTTAAAATAGCGTGACGTTTTTTGTAGCTGGCTAGTTCTTGCGGAATAAGCGGCCGTGGGCCGACTAAGCTAATGTCACCACGTACTACGTTAATAAGTTGCGGCAATTCGTCGAGGCTGCTTTTACGTAGGAATCGGCCAAGAGGGGTGAACCGCGGGTCGTGTATAATTTGGTCACCACCATTGCGATATAGCTCTATAAGCTCTGGGCGGCCCATTTTAGTAAAGGCCTCTTCAGGGGTTAGGCCATTGTATGCCGGGTAAATAGTTCGAAATTTAAACACTTCAAAGGTGCGGTCAAAACGGGTTAAGCGTTTTTGGCGAAAGAACGCAGTGCCGCCGCTTAATTTCTCAATTCCAATAATAACCAGCATGGCTGGCGAGGCGATAACTAACAAAATGCCGCCGATAAGGACATCGAACAAACGTTTAAAGATGCGCCCCCAACCAAATAAAGCAGTTTGGCGCACCACAATAACCGGCACGCTAGAGCGAAATAGTTCTACCTCGATATTACCCACGAATAATTCAGTGTTGCCGGGTACAAAGCGGTAGCCAACGTGGTGTTCTTGGGCGTACGTTAAAATTTCAGCGTTTTTAGCTTCGTTAGTAAAAAGTTCGGTCTGAATAATGCCATGGAATTCCTCGAGGCCTTTACTAGGTTCATCTAAAAAAGCCTGGAAAGTTTTGAACGAAGGCACATCGGTGCTTTCGTGCTTAGTGCCGATAATGGCGACAATTTTGTATCCGGTTTTTGGGTCGCGCAAAGTGTTGATAATTTCGTTGGTGATTGCCGTGTTACCGACCACAACCACGCGGATCAACCCGACGTTATATTTAAATAGTGTGACACGTAGCCAACGCAAGCTATTGCGCACAATAACTAAAATAATGAAGGCGATGCTGAAGCCGTAAATGGGCACCAGCCGTGCCGGGAAAATAGGGGTTTTAGATGCAAAGTTCCAAAACACCAAAAACATCAGGCCAATGAACGAGCCGACAAGCAGGCGGCCAAATTCCACAAAGCGTTTTTCGTAAATATTACTGTTGTATAAGCCTAAAAGCGCGAAAATTAAAATCCAAAATGGCAACACCGTTAAAAAAATACCCAAGTAGGTAAGGGCGTGAATATGGTCAAGTAACGGCCGTGGGTCGAGCTTGACGCGCAAGATATAGGCAGCTACGAAGGCGGTCACCAGCGCTAAAAAATCGCCGACAATGAGACAGACATTGTAGAACAGCGAGGCATTGTTTTTCATAATAGGGTACTTAGATTGTACCACTTTATGCCAACAAGTGACCGTCGTTGTATAAACTGCTATAATGTAGCTATGCAATTGTTCGTAAAACGTTCCGTAAGCCGTGCGCAAGTTGTGCAGTTCCTAGAATATTTCGTAGGTGGCATGGCCTATTTTTGGGTCGGGTATGCGGTATTTGCTATCTGTTATTCGGGCTTTCGTTGGCGTTGGCTATATGCCAAGATGCTGGCCGATATTATCGGCTGGACAATAAACTATCTTATTCAACGCTATTGGGCATTTTCAAATAAAAAATTACAACACCACGACGGTAGTATTCTAGGCAAATACGGCCTCATCACATTAGTTAACCTGTTCCTTGATTACCTTATGATTGCTGGCCTGAACGCCATCGGCATTTCGCCGTACTTGGGGTTCTTTATTTCGGCCGGCTTTTTTACCGTGTGGAACTACGTCTGGTATCGTTTTTGGGTTTTTATAGGCAAAAAGTAACGTTTTTTATGGAGGATAGTATGAGCGAAAGTGTGCGCCCGACAAAAAAGCAACGTGAACTTTTAAGTTTTATTGAAGATTTCATCGCCGAGCACGGCTATAGCCCCAGCTACCGCGAAATTATGACTGGTTTGCAATATACCTCTGTGGCAACGGTGGCCTTGCACGTAAACAACTTGATTAGGCGAGGTCATTTATTGAAGCGCGACGGCAAGGCGCGCTCGCTCGAAATTGCCCACCCGACACGCAGCGGCGACCAAACTCAAGCCCATGAAATTCAGCCTAGCCAAGAAAAATGGCTGGTTGAAAAAATTGAAGCTATGTTTAAAGACCTTGAGCATGCCGCCGAAACTATTGCCCAGCACCAAGTTGATAAACTGTATGTTATGGTGGGCGCATTGCGTGTGCTAGGCTTGGAGGGTGCAGCCCAGAGTTTTATTCCACGATTAAGCGAGCTTCGCGGCCGCATTACTGAATAGGAGTTTCAATGGCAGGTGAGGTTAGTTCAGAGCATATACAGCATCTTCTTACGCCGTCTACTGAAGAGTTGGCATCAGGCGCGGACGTAAAAAGCAGAGGGCAAGATTTTGCTGCTCGAGCTGAACGTTTAAAGCGGTTTTCTGAAAGTGAAATTGCTGCTTACGGTCTTTTTACCCAAGTGGCCTTGGCGACTTTAAAAGATGGAGCGCCTGCGCGGCGCGTATTCCTCGCGCCACCGGCAAAGGGTCAGACGTCCGAATGGGCGTACACGTTCCCTTCTATAGAATATGATTCTGCGCCAAGTGATATTGAGCAGCCACGCCGGATTACGCTGCGCGCTGTTGTTCACCTTTTGTCTAATGAAGTGCAGCATATCGTGCCAGTGCTTGATATTTACCCCACCGAACCTGGGTTTTGGCCGGAGTATACGTTTAAGCGCACGGAACTTAGCATAGTAACCGGCTATCCGACCGATTCTAGTACAAAGGAAGATATATATAACGTAGCGCTGAACCCTGAACTAGAGCAGCCACGGAAAAACTTGTACGACAACCAGGCGCAATATATAAAATGGCTGATGCGTGCTGCCGAATGCATAGGCGTACCGCCAATTCTTGCATCGCCTGACATTACCGACGCTTCGGGCTCTGGCGGCCTGGCTACGTAAGCATGCTATAAATAGTGTTTTTGACAATATCCCAAACGCTATATTTTCGTTATACTTTTAAGTATTAAAAACTAAACGGACACGCATTAGGAAGTACGTTAAAATCGTACACTGTGCCGCAACGGTAAGGCGTTATGAGGGTTTCGCTAAAGTCCGATACTAAGCGTGTTTTGATGTCCCGAGCAGGAAAATGAGTTGCTAAAAGAGCAACTTGGTTTAAACCTACTCGGCACAAAAAGGCTTTTTTGGGTAGGTGAAAATGGGGAATATAGGGTACGTACTCGCCGGGCGACCGCCGCAAACCAATGCGGAAGTTACTGCTTTATCTGTTTCTGAACAGTCGGCTGACTCCATCGCTCAAGTTGAACGGCCCACAGTTATAAGCAATGTTGATCGCATTTTGTCGAGTGTTGATGACCTATTGCAAAACCGCAATCCGGATGGCACATATAGCCCACAAGTCCTTGCCGACAACTTGCAGAATATTACCTCTGAAATTCAAGAACGGGGTATGCGCTATGCCGTCACTAAAAGCCGTCATGAGGCGGCGTTTATAGAAAGCTATGACGGTACCCGCCAACGCACTTTCATGTGGCTGGGCAAAACGGCACTCGAGGTGGCTATGGACGGCGTGCTGTTTCATAAACACCCTGCAGCGCTAAAGCGGGTTGAAGTTGAAGTTAATGAGGCACAGGATATTGCAGCAACTTTGCGTGCTGGTCATGCAAAAGTGCTCATCTCGCCGCGTATGACCGAAAAAGACGCGCCTCTCGAAGCTGCGCAACAAGAGCATCTCGCGAACGACGATGCAATACGCGTGACGTTCCCAGTTACAGATACACAAAACGAAGTGGTCGCACGTGACTTATTCTCATTGCTGGTTGCTGATGTGCCGCGCGAAGCGTGGTTAGCGCTACTTAACGACCCCGATAACATCTTTGGTAGGTCTATGCAGGTTCCTGACGATGGTTCGGCATTACCTATTATGCAGGCACACCGTCAATTAGAACTGCCAGCAGAAAAGTTACCCGAAGGCCCGATAACTATCCTTGCCGCCGTCGTACCGTATATTACCGATCCTAAACTCCAAGCTCGGGTAGCTGCTCACGTCGTTAAGTTCCGCCAGGTAAATCAGAGCGATTTCGCTACCTATGCACATAACCTTGGTATTCGTCAGCAAGCATTTGATATCGAAGTGGCCGAAAGCTTGAAACGCAAGGTTGCGACTCCATATATTGAGCAACATATACTAGCGCTTAAGAACCAATGGAGCGACGAAAGCTCTGCACTTATTCGGGCGGCTATCCAGTTTGATGGTAGCTTGCGTATGAACCGGGATATCGCAGCCTTGGTAAGTGACACCTACCAAACCTTTATAACAGGTCGTGCGCAAGTGCTCACCGAAGATGCTGAGCTACAGGCTCAAATGAGTATCCGGGAAATTACTAGATTACGCGAAGAGGAACTTTCTATTCAAAGGGCACAGCGAGCTGGATATGACTTAGTGGTACTTCGAGCGCAGGAAGCTGCCGGTAACTCGAGTATGGCGCGCAGGGGGGTCCAATTGGGCGACCGCGGTTGTAGTGGTGGTGTAGGTAACTCTCTTCGTAGAAAGGGCTCAAAAAAAGGTTCCGATACTGATAGCGATCTGGATGATTTTGAGCTATGGGAAGAAGAATTAGCCGCGAGCGATGGCCGAGAAAGCTACGATGGGAACTTTGATATTGACGGTGTCTGTCGTATCGAGGTGTGCGTGAGCCGCTCCATAGGTGACGGAGTTACAAAAGTGGGTGAATGTAATGTGTGTAGGGGGTGTCAGAAAATGTATGATATCGGTATTGACCGCTCAAAAATGTGGTACATAGTGCGAACTCCCCGTAAAAAAGAACTGCAAAACGTTTGACAAACATAAGCAGTGTTTGCTAAGATTTTTCCATGTCCATAGGGGTAAGCGAGAGGCCCTGGTTGTGAGACAAAAACGATAAAATAAAATTAGCCATACGAGGCGCAGGTTGCGAGCGTGCGCGGGGTATGCACTTTTGGAGGTGGACAACAGCCATGCCTGTGAAAATCAAGGTTATACGCTCGCGCCCGGCGAACGTCGCAGTAACGGTGCGCCGTCCGTCTTGGCAAGAATTTATCGCGTATTAAAAAGTAACCCTTGGCTAAAAAATTGCCAAGGGTTACTTTTTAGTTTTTTAGCGCTTGCAGCCTACGCAAACGCTAGAGGCGGCGCGTAAGAAATAAGTTACTTATTAGCCGAGGTGTTCTTAAGTGCATTGTTCAGCAACGCTTCAAAATCGCTGGCACTTGCGCCAGGGTTAATTTGTTTGCCGTTCAAAAAGAACGATGGCGTGGCCATGGTTGCACCAGTTTTGTTGAAGGCGGCGATATCGGCATTGATAGTACCATTTACATTGTCACTGGCGAAATCCTTGTCGAATTGCACGATGTTTAAGCTCAAACCTTTGGCGTAGTTATCGAAAAAGGGTTGCGGGTTGCTTGATTCTGACCAAGAAGCCTGGCCTTCGTATAAGGCATCGTGCATTTGCCAGAATTTGTTTTGCAATGCTGCGGCTTCGGCTGCCCGGGCACCCGCGTATGCGTTTTGGTGGATCTGGTTGAGCGGCAAGTTACGGAATTGGAACTGGATGCGGTCCTGGTATTCGGCGACAACTTGCTTTACAACAGGGTAATAACGGCCACACGCTGGACATTGGTAATCACCATATTCCAGCAAAGTCACGTTATTTTTAGCTGTGCCCATGACATGATTGGTTGGTTGTGCGTTCCCACTTCCATTACTATTCTTATTAAATAGCAGCACGCCGCCAAAAATCAGTACGATAACGAGAATAATCCCTAAAAAACGCTTGTCCATTGGTAAAAAGCTCCTTTTGCTGTGTATAGTATACTACGAAAATATTAAAAGCAGGTTGAGGCTGAGCACAGAAATGTTTTGAAAAATGTGTTAAAACGCCTAAGATGAAAGCATGATCGCTTTCATTTTTGCTTTTTTGCTTGCAGTGATTGCCGCTGCACTTATGGTAGCGCGTAAAACTTATGGCCTGGTGCCTTTAAGCGAGCTAAAACGCCAGTCGCGGGCCGGTGACCAGTTGGCACAGTCGTTATACAAAGTCGCAGCTTATGGTTCGGCGGCACAACTGTTATTGTGGCTGCTTATTGTCCTGTGTGCGGCGGGTAGTATTACTATGCTGGCCAGTGTTTTGCCAAATATTATGCTGTTTGCCTATGCGCTCGTGATGATGGGCTATATTTTGGTATGGCTGCCGCTTTCAGATGTGACCTCTTTTGGTTTGCGCTGCGTCATGTGGATAACGCCAAGCATAACCTGGCTAGTTTCACATCTGTTTGGAGTGTTCGAGAAGCCGGCTAACGCTGTTCAAAACCGCCAAACGGCACCGCAGCATACTGGCTTGTATGAAACCGAAGATTTAGTAGCGCTGTTAACCAAGCAGCGCACCCAAGAAGACAATCGTTTTACCGAAGCCGAAGTGGACCAGCTGTTACACACCCTAACGTTTGCACAAAAGAAAGTTGCCGAAATCATGACGCCACGCAAAAAGGTTAAAGTGGTGTCGCGCGATGAAGCGATTGGCCCGATTTTAATGGATGAGTTGCATGAAAGCGGTCTGCTATTCTTCCCGGTGCATGAGCCTGCGAACGTCGAAAATTTTGTTGGCACGCTGCACCTGGCAGATGTGGTACGCGCTAAAAAAGGCGGGCACGTGCGTGACGTTATGCGTACAGATATCTTTTTTGTAAACGAAGATTTTACAATCGAACAAGTGCTGCACGCATTCATCAAAACCAAAGAACACGCCTTGGTCGTGGTTAATAACTTTGGTGAATTCGCAGGCATTGTTACTATCGAAGAAGTTCTAAAGGCCGTGCTCGGCCGCACTATTTTAAGCGATTTTTCGCAGTATGACGATTTGCAAGCAGTTGCCAACTATAAACCGGAACCTGCTAAAAAAGCAGTTGAAAAAACGCCTGTTCACCGCGAAAAACCCATGTCAAAGACGCACTAGAGACCGCCAAGGCCCGCTAGCCAACACAGCAACAGAGGTGTATAATATACTGCAACATGCAAAAGACCGTATCCAATATGAATCCTCGGGTCGGCAACGACGCCAACTAGGCGGGCGTTTGTTGCGACCGACCCTAAAGTTTCAGCCTTGGTGCCATCTTTAACTTTAGGAGTACTAAATATGCGAATTTTGAGTAGGGATTTGCTTGCCCATAAAGGCGAACAGGTAACAATTGAAGGTTGGTTGCATAAAAAGCGCTTGCTTGGCGGCCTGACATTTATAAACGTGCGTGACCGTAGCGGCCTCACCCAAGTCGTTATTAAAAATAAAGACGAAGTCGAAAAACTGCGCGGCATGCAAATTGGCAGCGTGCTAAAAATTGACGGTATGGTTACCGAGGAGCCTCGTGCGCCCGGCGGCGTGGAGCTGCACGACGTAACAGTAGCTGTCGAAGTACCGGTTACCGAAGAGCCACCAATTGAAATCGACAAGCCCTTAAGCCACAAACCCGAAAATCTCGATACCCTATTTGAGCAGCGGGTTATTGGGTTGCGCAACTTGCAAGAGACTAAGATTTTCAAAATCCGGTCTGAAATTTTGCGCTACATCCGTGAGTTTTTGTATGCTCAAGATTTTACCGAAATTAACACGCCAAAATTGGTGGCTGGTGCGGCCGAGGGCGGTGCCGAAGTATTCAAGCTGGATTATTTTGGCAAAGAAGCAACCTTGGCGCAAAGCCCGCAGCTGTACAAACAAATTATGGTTGGTGTGTTCGAGCGGGTATTTGAAATTGCTCCGGCATTCCGCGCAGAACTGTCGGCGACAACCCGCCACGTATCCGAAGTGACAATGCTTGACGTTGAAATGGGCTTCATACAAGGCCACGGCGACGTTCTGAACCTGCTGCAAGATTTGGTGTATAACGTAATGACACGTTTGTACGGTGAGCATGGTGATGAACTTAAAAGTTTAAACGCGCCCGAGCTTGCACTTAAACCGGACTTCCCACGCTACAGCATGGCTGAAATCCACCAAATGTACCAAAAAGCGACCGGCAAAGACATGAGCCAAGAAATTGACCTGACTCCCGACGAAGAAAAATGGATCTGCGAATATGCCAAAAAGAACGATGGCTGCGAAGCGGTGTTTGCCACCGATTTGCCCGAAAGCAAAATGAAATTTTACCACATGAAGGGCGAGAATGGCACTGCCCGTTCGGCCGATTTGTTGTTCCGCGGCATTGAGATTTCGACGGTGCCACAGCGTGAACATCGCCACGAAAACTTGGTAGAACAGATGAAAGCGGCCGGTGTTGACCCTGACGCGCCCGGATTCGCGCCCTACGTTACCGCCTTTAAACACGGCTTGCCGGCCCACGGTGGTTTTGGCTTCGGTATCGACCGCTTAACCGAAAAGGCAATCGGCCTCGGCAATGTCAAGGAAGCGATTTTGTTCCCGCGTGATATCAACCGCCTGGCCCCATAATGCCAAAATAGGCGCTAAAAAAATTCCGCATGACTAATAGTGCGGAGTTTTTTTAAGTTGCCAAAAGGCGAAGGCGTATAATAAGAATATGCAACCTTTGAATCAAAGCGATGACCCTTCTCAAACAAAGTCTCCTCAAAGTGCAGAGAGCACTGGCAACCCGTCAGTTGACACTTTGCAAGTGGAGTACGACCAGTTTAGGCCCGGCACAACGATAGATCCTGGCGTGCGCGCCCAACAATTTGGCCAGCCGCAAGCCGGCATGCCAAATACCCAATCTCAGTCTCGGCCACCATTTGAGCGGCCAAGCCGAAGCGCCAACACCGAAGATGACGACTATGCGGCCGCGTCCTACTCGGCGGCTTCATATGCCAAAGAAATCCGTGCCAAACGCCCGAGTAGCAAGCATAACTGGCGTTGGCTATTTGCTATCCTTATTATTTTGATCGTTGCGGCGGGCGCGTACTGGTTTATGAACCGGCCGAAAACCAAAGCTCCTGCCAGTGCCTCCACTCAAAACACAAAAAGCCAAAGCCAGGCATCCAAACCGCTCATTAGCGCAACAACTAAAACGTATAATTCCAACCAGTTTGCTGGCGTGTCATTTAATTACCCGGCCGACTGGAAAGTAACCGAAACCGACGGCAGCGGGGTGCTGACTGCCGTATCGCCAGCAGTAAACCTTAAAACTGCCAGCGGCCAAACCGAGCCTGTAGCGCTCGTATATAAAATCCGCGCCAAACAGCAGACGTTACCGGAATTAAGCAAAGGGAGCGCAATTGCAGTATTGGAATCACAAAAAATCAGCTACGCGAACCCCAGCCAATCGCAGCGCGCGCAGACATACATCAGCTTTTTGCAATATGCTGGCACCACTACTGTAACGGGTTTGGACGGCATTTATATAACCGGCGACAATGGTTACCAGGCACAGCAAGCCGCACCTCAAACCGATTTTGCTTCGCTCGACCCGCTCATTAGCGTGACGTTTGTAAAATGCGCAGCTGGTAGCACAAGTTGCGTGCCAACTAGCCCAGCAGTGACGCTGGCAACCGGCGACTGGAACAATCCGCAGCTTTCCAACCCGATTGAAAAAATGCTGGAATCTTTGATTGCGCAATAACCAAGCAGTGATACATCAGGCTGCCTAGCAGTCGCACATGCCAGCAGCGACGGCTAGGCAGCAGTGCCGAGCGATAAAACTGTAGAGTTGTGTATAAAGTAGCATATTTGTTTTAGCTTTTTAGTGTAGTTTTTTGCTAAAATGACAGCAAACGTATACACAAGGGGATTTAAAAATGGCTGACGAAGAACTTCGCGCTGATGAAGCGCAAGACGCCGAAATGCGGCAACACATTGCAGACGACAAAAACAGTAGGAAACAAGACGATAACAATGTTGCCGAGCAAGAAAGCGTAGAAGCCAGCGAACACCCGACTGCCTCAGAATCTAAAACCACTACAGAGAATGAGGCCGAGCCTACACTTGGACCAAAAGCAGTGGTGAGTGACCATCAACCGCGCCTAAGGCGGCTCAAGCATTGGTGTGGCCAGCATAAAATCTGGACCGCCAGCGTTGTAATTATTGTTTTGCTTGGCGTGCTCGCGGCGGTGCCATATACACGGTATAAACTCGCTGGTTTGCTATGGCGCCAAACTGCAACTATTAGGGTGTTTGACAGTCAAACGCATAAGCCTATTACCAGCGCAGCCGTGACTTTAGACGGCAAGACGGCTCACACTAACAGTAGTGGTATCGCATACGTTAAGGCTCATGTTGGCAGCCATATGCTTGTCGTTAGCAAGGCGTATTACCACCAGAACAGCCAATCGGTGCTGGTGCCAATTATGCGCCCCAAAAATGCTGATGTAGTGTATTTGCAGGCAACTGGCCGCCAGGTGCCAGTGAGCGTAGTAAACGCTATTACGGGCAAACCAGTTCCGAACATTACTATCAAAGCGGTAAGCACAGAAGCGATTACCGATAAAAATGGCCAGGCGACAGTTGTGCTGCCGGCAAACCAAAGTAATGTGGCTGCCACGCTTACAGGCACAGGGTTTAACACAAAAGCAGCGCATATTTCGGTTACAACCGCAGTCGTAAACGCTAATACACTACAGGTTACGCCGTCAGGTAAAATTTATTTCTTGTCGAATCGTTCTGGTAACATTGATGTGGTAAAAACCGACCTCGATGGCAATAGCCGACAAACTGTTTTAGCCGGAACAGGCAAAGAAGACCCCAACAATACTTTGTTGCTAGCTTCACGCGATTGGAAATTTATGGCCTTGCTTTCAAAGCGCGATGGTGGTGACAATGCAAAACTCTTCTTAATTAACACCCAAAACGATGCCGTTACGACTATGGACGAGGGCAATGCTAGCTTTAATCCGGTTGGCTGGGCAGCCCACGATTTCGTATATACTGTGAACCGCAATGGCTATAACAATTGGCAGCCAAACGCTACAAGTATCAAAAGTTACGACGCCGATAGCGCTAAAATTAACAGCTTGGTAAGCACCAACGCTACCGGCTCAAGCAACGCCGATGCCGAGTACGAAACAACCTTCCCCGATGCCGTAAAGCTGATAAATAATATGGTAGTATATTCCAAAACTTGGTACAGATACCCCGGTTATTTAAGTGTAGATGGTAAGGTGAATACGCTGGCGACGATAAATGCTGACGGTACCGGAGCTAACACGCTCAAAACAGCCGATGCTTCTAAGTTCTACTTTACTAACCTCATACAAAGCTCGCCAAACGAGGTGTATGTAACACAGCAAGACCCTGAAGCGAATACCAATTCTCAGTACTTTGAAATTGACGGTGACGGTACGATAAAACAGACTCAAGATACACACTATTTTACCCAGAGTTATCCGACATACCTGGTGTCGCCATCGAGCAAACAAACCTTGTGGGCCGCTGTACGTGACGGCAAAAACACCCTGTTTGTCGGCGACGCGGATGGCCAAAATGGCAAAGTGGTGCTAAACGCTACCGACCAAACTATTTACGGTTGGTTCACCGATAACTACGTGCTTTCGGCGAAAAGCGGCAGCGAACTGTACATCATGGGTGCTAACGGCGGCCAACAAATTAAAATTACTGATTACTATAAACCAACCTACAACTTCCGTGGCTACGGTGGCGGCTACGGTGGCATTTAGCAGGTAGGCAAGGTGACACAAAAACCAAAAAAAGAAGATGGGCAATCAGAAAACGCCCAAGTACCAGGTGCGCCAAAGCTTTCGGCGGCGCTGTTGGCCGAGCTCGCGACGCATAACCAAGCGGCGCCCAGCAAAAAACTTGCCAAAACCGGCAAAAAAATAAGTGACGGAGCAACTGTTGAGCCCAAAGCCCTTGAAGCTGATGAGCACAGTGGTAATGATGCTCCTGGCGCAGCCTCTGAAGCGACCAGCGACCAGCTGGCTTCACCAGAAAACGATGCCGCGGTTGATGACATTGTGCACACCGAGAGCGACCAGCTTTTAGCGCAAAGCGATGCGGCCGCTCAGCCTAAAACACCTGTACAACGGGGGTTTTGGCGCAGCATCGGCCATTTTTTTGCGCGGTGGTGGGGCTCGCCTTGGGCGCGCTGGATAACCATAATTGTAATAGTGGGCACGGCGATTACTCTCGGGTCAATCCCCACAACGCGCTATGCTATCCTCAACTTTTTGGGCGTACGTGCTAGTGCTACGGTAACGGTATTTGATAGCGATACGCGTTTGCCGCTCAAGAATATCCAAGTGGAGGCAGGTGGGCAGAGCGGCTTTACAAACAGTAACGGCCTCGCCAAGGTTGCGCACCTACGGCTCGGTAAGCAAACGGTAACTATTAAACGGTTTGGCTACAAAACTGTCAGCCAAAATATTGTTGCCGGATGGGGCAGTAACCCGTTGCAACCGTTTTACATTGTGGCAACGGGGTCGCAATATACGCTAAAAGTGACTGATTATGTATCGGGTATGGGCATTGCGAACGTAGAGGCTGATAGCGGCCAGGCCTCTGCCACCTCGGACAAAAACGGCGTCATTACCCTGACGTTAGATAATAATGTGACCCAGGCTGATGTCACCGTGCAGGCGGCAAACTACCGCACCGAACAATTGCACATTAATTTGCTGAGTACGCCAGCAGGCTTGCTCAGTTTAGTACCTTCAGCTAAGGAAATATACGCAGCCAAGCAAAATAATATATACAATATTGTAGCCAGCGACATCGATGGAAAAAATCAGAGCGTTATTTTAGCAGGCACTGGGCGTGAAAATGCCAATATAGCACTCGCCGTCAATCCGGCCCACGACCATGCCGCAGTTATTTCGACGCGTGATACTATCCGCGACGGCGACAACTATCTGCTCAATACGCTTTCGGTCGTCGGCTTAAACGGCGGCACGCAAACAGTAGTACGCGCCGAGCAGATTAAACTCATCGACTGGATCGGCACGCGCTTAGTTTTTGAAGAAGCTGTGGCGGGTGTCAGCGCAAGCAATAGTCAGCGCTACAAACTCATCGCCTACGATTACAGTACGAACACCCAAGTGCAACTAGCCAACGCCAATCAATTTAATGGCATATTGAGCGCTCAGGGCCAAATATACTACGCCGTTTCGAGCACTGACCCAACCACCCACGCTGCGTTTTGGCGAGTTAGGCCCGACGGCAGCAGCCGCCAGAACTTATACAACAACGAAGTATGGGCGGTATTCCGTACCGACTTCAATACTATTACCATGCAGAGTCCGTCCGGGTGGCTCTCGTATGCGATCAATGGCAACGGAAACGTGCAGCTGGCCAGCCAGCCTGCTAGCATACAAAACCGATTTTACTTGCCAAATAGCTCCACGCAAAATATTTGGATAAATAGCCAAGATAGCCCAGCAAGCGTAAATATTTATGACAGCGCAACCGGAAACAACAAAAAACTTACCAGCCAAACAGGCCTGGGTACGCCGGTGTATTGGCTTAACGACGCTACTGCTGTGTACCGCGTGGCAACTGCGCAGGAAACCGCTGATTATGCCGTGAATACTAGTAATGGCCACACTAAAAAGATCGCTGATGTAGTAAACACATCTGGTCTGACGCCAGCAAATTAGTATACTTAATATAGATGCAAAAACTGGACAACCTCATTGCAACGGTATGGGAGTTCTACGATTCTAATGGCCGGCACGACATGCCTTGGCGCCAGCCAAATGCAGAAGGCGAGTTTAATCCATACTATGTTCTGGTATCTGAACTGATGTTGCAACAAACCCAAGTGCAGCGGGTTACACCAAAATATCTGGCCTTCATCCGGCGTTTCCCGACCATAGAATCGCTTGCTCAAGCCAGTTTAAGTGAAGTGCTGCAACTATGGTCGGGTCTTGGATATAACCGGCGGGCGAAGTTTTTATGGCAATCAGCAGTCGCAGTGCACACGCGGTGTAATGGCCAATTCCCATATGAGTACAAAAGCTTATTAGGTCTGCCTGGCGTCGGCCCTAACACGGCTGGTGCAATTTTGGTGTACGCCTATAACGTGCCGGTAGCGTTTACTGAAACCAATGTGCGCAGTGTGTTTATTCACCACTGTTTTAGCGACAGCCAAGAAGTATCCGACAAAGCGTTACAGCCCCTAATTGAGACAGCCGTGTTGCGAGCGACGCAAAGCGGTAACCCAAACCATACCCCACGTACATGGTATTGGGCGCTTATGGACTACGGCAGCTACCTAAAGAAGACCTTACCAAATCCATCTAGACGCAGCAAAAGTTACAAGCGCCAAACAACGTTTCAAGGTTCGCTTAGGCAAGTTCGAGGCCAGGTACTAAAGCTGCTCACGAATGGCCAGCAGAGCTACGGCGCCTTACAACAAGTAATCGCCGACGACCGTCTTGCCGAAGTTTTACAGGCTTTAACACACGAAGAACTTATTAAGCAAAACGGCAGTTCATATTGCCTTGGTGCGTGATACAATAATGCTTATGGATGATCAAACCCCTATAACACCAAAGCCCGCCACGGCCACAACGCCGATGACAACTTCGTTAACCGAGCTTGCGGAAAAATCGGCCTCAGTTCCTAACGCGCCGACTGTTGAGACAGCAGTTTCACAAACGCCCGTAACATCTGCATCCGATTCGGCATCCGCTGAAGTGGATGCATCAACGGTTCCAAACTCCGCACCCGAACCGACACCCGCATCACCCCCGACCGTACACGCATCTACTATGCCGAATACTGGCGCAGCAATGTCGCCCAGCCAGCCCAATTCCGACTTTACTGTACATCAGGCTCCAGCCTACACTAGCAGCGAAAAGGAAGCCCAATCCAGTGAACCTCAAACGCCTGCGCCAGAAGTATCGCCACCAGCTGCAACGCCCACATCGAAAAAACAAAGTAGCGTTACACCTATTGTATGGCTTACTATTTTTGTGATGCTCGTTTTGGCGGGGCTGGCAATTTTTGTGTACATGCGTTAGGCAATAACTATGCCTCCAGTCTTTACAGATAGGAATGATCCCAAGCTTATCAACATGATTCGAAGCGGCGCGGTGGGCGTATTGCCTACTGACACTATATATGGAGTGGTGGCTGCAGCTGATAACCCTTTAGCTGTCGCTAAATTGTATGAACTTAAAAACCGTGAGCGCAAACCGGGCACGACAATTGCCAGCTCGGTGCAGCAGTTACAAGTTTTGGGGCTTGACGCAGCGAGCCTAAAACAGGCGAGTCGCTTTTGGCCTGCGCCGCTTAGCATTGTGTTGCCTCAGGGACAAAAATTAGCATATTTGCACCAGGGGGTAGGTGAAAGTCCCTTCAGGGTGGTTGCCGACCAGCCAACACGTGAGTTTTTAGAAAAAACCGGCCCGCTGGTTACGAGCAGTGCCAACCGGCCAACTGAGCCACCGGCAACAAACGTACGCCAGGCACAAGACTACTTTGGTAACCGTGTTGATTATTACGTCGACGGTGGTGAAACCGGAGAACGGCCGCCGTCAACTATTGCGGGTTTGCAATCCGACGGCGGGCTGCGTATTTTCCGCCAGGGTGCCGCAGTAATCGACCCAAAAGATCGGGCGCAATAACTAAATCTTAGTAAAACTCGTGTAGTTTTAAAACGGATAGGCCAGGCTTACGCTGATCTGGTGGGCGGCTACTTCGTAATATGCCCTTATGATTGCTTTTTTAGGGTTTTTGTAGATACAATGTGTATGATATGGAACGCCCAGATTTGTTTAACTATGACCGCAATTCGGGTTTACAGCCCGAAGGGAGTGCTCCTCGGACGCCAAATATGCGCCCCATAGCCGGTATTTTAGGTGTCGGTGAAAGCCGTGCCAAAGAAACCAGTCACCGGTTGCCGCTTCCTAAAACTGCCGAAACAGTTATTGCTGCCGCCCTGCAGCCGGAAAAAGGCAAAGATGTGCAATATAGCGCTTGGCACAGGATCGAAAAAGATCAATTTGGCAATGTGAAATCGGTGGCCGAACAACGGTACGGCCAGGCAATGTTACGCGAAATGGATGCCGAACAAGGCGTGCCTACTTCGCGAGTCGCCGCCCCGACTAATGCGCAGATGGTGATACCGCAAACTGGCCAGCCTGCACCATCCTTTCAACCCCTGCAACCGCTCGCGCAGCCGATAACTTCGCCAACAGGAACTTTACCGCAACCGCCAATGCCGCAAAATTCGCAAAACGCAGAGATTGTGTCATTATCACAACCTGACAGTCAATCTGTTACAGTGCTGCCTAAGTTTAACCATGTCCAAACCGCCACTGCCCAGCCGCTGGACCAAACTGCCGTGAACCCTTCGTTTGTCGCCCGGTCCAATATAGAACCTCGACTCGAAGCTGGCTCGCTTACCCAGGACCCCGAACATATGCTTACAGCACCTAAAAAACACAGAGTCATAACAGTATTGCAGAGTCCTTGGTTTTGGTTGGTTGCAGGTGTCGTACTGATTATTTATTTTGTCTAAAATGTTTTCGGAGCCATTCATCAAGGCTGCCGCCACCACCGCCAGCCATTGCCACCACCATGTCACCGTCCGCCAGATGCCGTTTAATTTTCTCTAGTAGTGTTTTGTTTAGGTTGCTGGCCACGCCAACGCTTGGGTTGCTCAAATGAGTTATCAGTTCGGCCGGAGTTAAAACAGGTTGGCCCGGATCTTCGCGTGCCAGGTAACTCGGTACCCAGTACACTGTGCTGGCGCCGTCAAATACGTTTTGATATTGGTCTTTCATGTAGTGTTGGCGGCGATTGGTGAGCGGCTCGTACACCACCACGAGTTTTTGGCCGGCCAGCGCGGCTTGCTCGAGTGCGGCACTCATAGCACCTCTAATTTTTTCAGGCGTGTGGGCGTAATCGCTGTATAAGTTTGGGGCGATGCGTTCCATACGCCGTTGCAGGCCAGGGAACTTATTAACAATGTCGACGAGTTGTTGCATTGGCACACCAGTAACTTTTTGCACCATACAGATAGCAAGCCATGCGTCGAGCCGGTTGAACAGTCCAAGCAATTTTATGTCGTTGATATGCTGGTCATCAGTTTGCTCAATATGCAAGCGCTCATCGCCATGAGTATCATTCGACAAGTTTAAATAATCGGCATCTTCTTGCCATAAAATAGCGTGCTTGCTTTGTGAAATGAACTCAACAAAGGCTTGCTGATAATCTTCGCGAGTCGGGAAAATCTCGTGGTGATCCCACGTCACCCCGGTGATTGAGCTTATGTACGGCGTGAAGGCCAAGAAATTGCGGTCAAACTCGTCACATTCATACACAAAATACTGGGACTTTTTATCGTATTGTCCCATATCGCCAAAACTCATCTTAGCGCCCACCGAATAGCTAATTGGCACGTCTAGCTGCTTGAACAGCCATACCACTATTGCAGTGGTGGTCGTTTTGCCATGTGTGCCGGCAACCGCCAACAACTTTAGGCCGGTCTCGCTCAAAATATAGTTAAGTAATTCGTCACGTTTGCTGCTTTTTATGTGTTGTTCGCGGCAGAACACTAGCTCTGGCGCGTTAGGATTTTCAATTGTCAGCGCCGATGAATACACATACCAATCGATGGGTATGTGAGCATGCACTCTAGCAATGCTGGCTGCATTTTGCCCGATGTGAATATCGGTAACGCCATGCTTTTTCAAGTATTCAATATACTGCGAGTTTTGCTTATCGCTGCCAGAAACGGTAAAACCGGCCTGCTTAGCGATTAGTGCCAGCGGCCCGATGGCAGCGCCACCAATGCCCGAGAAAAATATATGCATAGCCTCAGTGTACCATGAGCCAAGGTGTGTTACACTGATAAAAACCGTAAGCGAAACCGGCGATAATATGGATAAAAAGTATTGGCATCATATCTGGATGAAGCGTGTCCGCCCGGTTAAGGTGTGGTACTTGCTTGTACTGCTTGCATGCAGCGTGTTTGTGTGTGTGAGTGCGCTCAGAGCAAACAATATAAAGATGGGGCAAGTGCGCGACGCTGTGTATACGGCTGACAAAAATAACGCCAACGTCGAGGGTGCGCTGCAAAATTTACAAATGTTCGTTACTTCCCATATGAACACTAACCTAACGGCTGGGGCTGGCTCGGTGTACCCACCAATCCAGCTTAAGTACACTTACCAACGTTTGCAAGATGCTGCCAATCAAAAGGCCGCCGAAGCCAACCAAAATTTGTATACCGAAGCGCAAAAATATTGTGAGCAGCAAGATTCTGTAGATTTTTCGGGCCATAACCGCGTACCATGTATCGAGCAGTATGTTAGTGGCCACGGCGGCCCGGCTGCCCCACAAATTCCTGATAGCATGTACAAATTTAACTTTATTTCGCCCTCGTGGTCGCCCGACTTGGCTGGCTGGAGCTTAGTTGCTTCCATTTTGCTTGCCGCAGCACTTGTTGTACGCTTGCTTTTGGGCTGGCTACTACTGAAGTTTGTAAAGTAACACCTATAGTCATAGTCGCTATACACTAAAAGCGATTCCCGAACCCTTCCAAACAAGGCGCTTGCTTGGAAGGGTCTAATTCGAATTAACGCTAGGGCTACTAAGCGGGTACGGCAGACAGCCGCTGATGTAAAATCTAAGATCCAGCCCTATTATGACCCCTTCAAGTAAAGCCAAGATACTAAAAAAGCCGGGTGATCCGGCTCTTTTAGCGTAGACTACATTATTGTTTCTTAGTGCTTGAACTCGAGCTATTATTGGTTGTCGAGCTTGAGCTATTCGAACTGGTGCTGCTTTGACCTGTGGCCGTGCTACTCTGGCCGGTGCCTGAAGTTGTTGAGGTGCAAGTCTGGCCATTCGGATTCTGCTTTTGCCATTGCTGAATGCTTTTTACAACTTGGCTACTGTCTTGCAGGTTTTCCCAGAAGGTAACGTTACTGTGGTTGATGAGCATCTGGTCATAAGGGCCATGCAATTCACATCCGAGCTTTACAAGCGTGAACTGGTTGCTATTGCTGCTATCGCTGTTTGATTGGCCGTTGGTTTGTGACTGTGAATTAAGGTAAAAGATATTATGAAGGTCAATGTACCGGCTGTTAAGTGAAGCGATTTTACCAAAGTAAACCTGGCCATTGCTCAAAAATACCGCTTGGTACTTATCGGTTAAAATGTACCTGCTCTCATTGGGGTTATAGGTGCTTAAAAAGTATGCGACGCCAACACAAAGTACGGTGACTGAAAATAGCAGCGCAACATAAACCCAGCGCAACCAGCCTGGTGAAGTTGGCCTGTCATTTTGACTTTTTTGCTCTTTTGGTGGCATAGTGGCAGACCCCATAGCTTGCACAGGGCTCGTTGGTGCTGCGCGACCCGTAGACACAGGTTGCTCGTTACGGTTCCTAAAATCCATTTCGTTTATCTCCCGCCCGACTTTGCTTTATAGTTAACATTATAACTTGTATGAAACTAGTGTAATACATAAGCGCTATGTGTTGCAACAGCTGCTAATATAAAAACCTGTTGACAAACATTTTTTGAAAAGAGTATGGTAGGGGTACCATCACTAATCCATAAGAGAGGGAAAACAGTAGCATGGCATACAAGCACACAAACTCGAAAGGCGTAACGTATCACCTGAATTCGAAGAAGGTTACCTTGCGCGGTGGTAAAGAGCAGACAATTTACTACTTCAGTAAGGACGAGCGCCCAGAAGCTTGTGACCTTCCTGAAGGTTACTCCGTGAACGAAAACCCACGTAACGGTTTCTTGACCGTTAAGCGCGACAACAAATAGTTTTTTGTTATAAGCACCCCTGAAATACCAATCAACAGGGGTGTTTTAGTTTGTCTCTCTCATGCGTTTAGTGAAAACTCTTCTTAGTAAAACCAGAATAATGATATAGTTAATTCTAGTATGAAAAACATTCTTACAGTGTCAAATTTGCAAAAGTCGTATAATGGCAAAAAAGTTGTGAACGGCATCAATTTCGAAGTAAAAAAAGGTGAAATTTTTGGTATTTTGGGGCCGAATGGCGCGGGTAAGACTACAACGCTTGAAATGATCGAAGCGTTGCGGCCAATCGACGGTGGTTCGGTAACACTTGACGGTATTGACGTTGCTTCCCACCCATATAAAATCCGTTCGATTATTGGTGTGCAGCCACAGTCGCCGGCATTCCAGGATAAAACCAAACTTTCTGAGCTTATCGAAATGTTCGCGGCCGCTTATGGCGAAAAAGTGAACCCTAAAAAGTTTTTAGAAGATGTAAATCTGCTTGATAAGGCTGGTAGTTTTGTCGAGGATTTGAGCGGTGGGCAAAAGCAGCGCTTTAGTATCGCGGCAGCTTTAGTGCACAACCCTAAAATATTTTTTATGGATGAGCCGACTACCGGCCTTGACCCGCAAGCGCGTCGGCATTTATGGGATTTGGTCGAAGAAGTACGCAGTCGCGGCATCAGCGTTATTCTAACCACGCACTATATGGACGAGGCTGAAGTGCTTTGCGACCGCATTGCGATTATGGACGCAGGCGACATTATTGCCCTCGACACGCCGCAAAACCTTATTAAAGCTTTGCTGGCTCGTGGCTTTAAGAAGAAGCAGCGTGTTGAGCAGGCGAACCTCGAAGATGTGTTTATCGACATGACTGGCAAGGAGCTTAAGGGGTAGTTATGAAGCGCAAACTCTACACAGTTGGAATTTTTGTAAAAGTCAACACCAAACGGTTCTTCCGTGACCGCACGGCGATCTTTTTCACGGTAGCGTTCCCGTTAATTTTCTTGGTGATTTTTGGTGGCTTATTTGGTAAAAACACTGGCGTAAGCTTTAAAGTCGCTGTTATTAACGATAGCCATACCCCAGTGGCGAAACAGTTCACCGACAGCATGCATAAGCAAACCAAATTGTTCAAAATTGATGATACTATTAAAAGCCTAAGTGCCGCCAACGAAAAGATGGGCCGTGGCGAGCTGGACGCTGCCATTGAAATCCCAGGCGATTTTGGCATGATACCGAAAGCGCAGAAGCTGCCGTCGGGCCAGGTGGTCATCCACTTTACTCAGAATAATGAGCAAGCGGCACAAACGCTTCAATCGGTGCTGCAGGCGCAACTCGCCAATATGAATGCAAAATTGGTAACTACCCAAACGCCGTTCACCGTTACCTCAAAGCAAACCAACGAACGCAGTTTATCAACCTTTGACTATACTTTTTCGGGTTTGCTCGGCTTCTCGATTATTGGTTTAGGTATTTTTGGGCCGATAAATGTGTTCCCGGAACTAAAAAAACAGGGGATTTTACGCCGCTTACACACTACGCCAATTCGCGTGTGGCAGTATTTCCTGGCAACTATGGCGTCGCAGGCGATCATTGGCCTTATAACGATGGTGGTGATGTTTGCTTTTGCTATTAAGTTCTTCGACCTTAAAGTGGTGGGCAACTATTTTGGGTTAGCAGCGTTCCTTGTGCTCGGCATCGTGACTATTTTGGGCATTGGTTTAGCAATTGGCGGCTGGGCTAAAAATGAACGCCAAGCTGCGCCGCTCGCTAACCTCGTAACATTCCCATTGATGTTTCTAAGTGGTACGTTTTTCCCGCGCTTTCTTATGCCGGATTGGCTGCAGCATGTCACTACTTATTTACCGTTGACCCCAGTTATTGACGGCATTCGTTTAATTGCTACTGAAGGTAAGTCGCTGGTTGATATTTTGCCACAGGTTGGCTTGGTAGGTGCTTGGGCGATTGTTATTTACGCCATTGCTTTCCGTGTTTTTCGTTGGGAATAAGCCTAAAAAGCCTGCTACAATATAGCTAAGTATGGGCGGGCAAATAAAACTACGAAGCTTACAACAACCTCGCTGGTCCAACTCAGTTGAAGCTGTGTTTGCGTCGCTCATTTTAGGTACTGGGCTGCTTGAAACGGTTGTATTTTTACTAGGTACGTCGCAGGGTAATGTGCCGATCAGTTTTAAGGTTATTGGCGCACTCTATTTTGTATTGCCGTATGTTTTGCTGCAAACACACATACGGTTTGCGCGCGGTGTACTGTGGCGGTCTCCCTGGCGGTGGAATCTTCTGGTGCTTGCGCTTAATGTACTGTTTTTGACGGCATTGCTATGGTACGGCACAGTGAGCGCTAACATTATACTGGCGATAATTATTGCAGCGGGGTTATTATACAATGCGCCAAAAATCCATTTTCGTACGGTGCCAGTGCTTGATGTCCTATGTGCAATTACATACATTTCCGGCCCATTCTTATATGGAGTATTTGTAGCAGGTAATAGTGGCTCATGGTGGATTGCCGGATGGCTTACGGGGTGTGTGATTGTCGCTGCCCACTATTTTATGCGTAAACTGCCTGCAGTTGGTTTGGAAGCGCGAGAACGACTGGATGGCACGGTAGTCCGGCTTGGTATGGACCGCAGCATAAGTATCGCGCTAGGTTTGTATATAACAGCGCTGTTTTTGCCAATTATTGGGTATGGATGGCACGGCGTTCCAGTAAGTGTAGCCTTGTTATGGTACGTGGTGATTGCATTGCAGGCAGTACCGCTGCGTTTGGTGGCTGGCACTACAGGTTTGCGCAGGGTATGGCGGGCAATATGGTTCGTAAGCTACCCTATCACTGCGCTCATCTTAGCGTATGCGGCTGTGGCATTGGCGCACATTCCCTAAAATGGCAGAAAAATGATATAATAAGCAATATATGAGCGACTTTTTACAGCAGTTGCCGCGCCCTTTTTTTGTGTTGGCGCCTATGGACGACGTAACCGATACCGTGTTCCGCCAGATTGTTGCCGATTGCGCTTCGCCTAATGTATTTTTTACCGAGTTTGTAAATGTGGACGGTTTGCAAAGCCCGGGCCGGCCACATTTGCTTAAAAAAATCCGCAAGGATAGTGATAAAGAGCGTCCATTGATTGCACAAATTTGGGGCAAAAAACCCGAAAATTACTACAAAACCGCACAGGAATTGGTTGAAATGGGTTTCGATGGCATCGACATTAACATGGGCTGCCCAGCAAAACCAGTAGTGCAAAATGGTTGCTGTAGTGCCTTAATTGAAAACCGCCCGCTGGCGCTCGAAATTATTAAAGCTACCCAAGAAGGCGCGGCCAACAAAATCCCGGTGAGCGTAAAAACGCGCCTCGGTTTTACGCAGGTTGACTTAACCTGGCATGAATTTTTGCTGCAACAGAACTTGAGTATGCTGACCGTACACGGCCGTACGCAGCGTGAAATGAGCGCCGTGCCTGCGCATTGGGATTTGATTGGTGAAGTTAGTAAAATGCGCAGCACATTAGCACCGCAAACTATCCTGGTTGGTAATGGCGATGTAGAATCGCACGGGCAAGGCCGGGCACTGGCGGCTCAATATGGCCTCGACGGTATCATGATTGGCCGGGGTGTTTTTACTGATCCGTTTGTGTTCAGCACCGAAAGCCCATGGCCAAATTACACGAGACAACAGCGTGTCGAGCTGTTCCGAAAGCATGTGACATTATTTGAAAAGACATGGGGTGATAGCCAGCCGATTGCGCCGCTCAATAAATTCTGCAAGGTGTACATTAGTAACTTCGATGGGGCGAAGGAGTTGCGCGAGCAGCTTATGGATTCGCAAAGCGCAAAAGAGACGCTCGATATTTTAAATAGGTCCTAATTGTTCCAGATATCCAGAATGGTAGATGACAGTGGCATGTAACCCATTACTTCGTTAATCGTGCTTAGCTTTTCGCGTACCGCACCAGGGGTTTGAGGATGATTCGGTAGGGTAGGGTCTGCTGTCAGGTCGGCGGGAACGAAAGTATTGTACCCGAGTTGCGCGGCAGTGCGCGCTGTTGTTTCAACGCAAACCGAAGCATAGCCGCCCATAACGACCACCGTTTTTACTCCGTGTGCCTTAAGGTGTGTATCAAGGTCGGTGCCCAAGAATGAGTCATAACTATATTTGACTATTTCGTGGTCATCTTCTTGTGGCTGGACTTTATAATAACCCCAGCCTTCACCATCTTTTTCAACTACCGGCGGAACTTTATCAATTTCCATTTTTAAACGTAAGTTTTCAGGCATGGTATCAGGTCGTTCAACCATTCGCACGAAGACGGTTGTAGCAATCGGATGTTTTCGCGCCGTGCCTAAAAAATAAACTATTTTGTCTACAGCCTTATCCAAATCTGTAAAAGTAGCATCGAACTGCTCGTTAAGGTATTTTGGCAAAGGGGCTTCCGGGCTTCCGTAACCATCCATAACATCAACTACGATAATTGCAGTTTCCTCAGGTTTGAGCGTTTTGGCAACTCTCGGGTCAAGTTCTTCTTTTTGCAATTTTAAAATTCTTTCATCAGCTTATTTCAGTCTGGAAAGCGACAAGTCTTTACTACTTTTGCTAGTGGCTTACAAGAAGTCGCTTGTTCTAGCGGACTTTTTATGGTGGGGGCAGCTGGACTTGAACCAGCGACCAATCGGTTATGAGCCGACTGCTCTAACCACTGAGCTATGCCCCCGTATAGCCTAAAATTGATACAATGCGGTACCAACAGAGGTAATGATAGCATATTTTGGGCAAACAGGTATACTATAAATAGCTAATGAAAGCAAAAATCAAACAAACCTGGGCGAATTTAGAAAAATACACCGACCAACTGCAAGATGTGCGGGTGCTCGGCTTGCTGACTTTTATGGTGATCGTGGTACTGATTGCCTGGAGCGGCGCCAGTGCGATTGACACCAACTACGGTTTGCAGCGCCAGATATCACAGTTTGAGCAACAAAACCAGGTCAAGGAACTGGCTAACACCAACCTGCAACTACAAAACGAATATTTCAACTCTAGCCAGTATTTAGAATTGGCCGCTCGCCAGAATTTCGGCTTGGCAATGCCGGGCGAAACTGAGCTGATCGTACCTACGACTGTGGCGCTGGCACACACTGTGAACCTGCAAAATAGCGAACAGCAGCAGTCGGCCAAAACCAACGCTAAGCAGCCGAGCTATCAACGCAATTTCCAAGCCTGGATTAATTTTTTCTTACATAGGCCAACGACAGTGAATCAGACCAACTGAGCCATGGCTTGACAAAATAAGCTAGGCGTTGTTATACTTTACAAGCTATCATGTTATGTTATCGCGGGATGGAGCAGCGGCAGCTCGCGTGGCTCATAACCACGAGGTCCCAGGTTCGAGTCCTGGTCCCGCAACCAAAATGATACCCCTAAAGGCTTCTTCTGGAGGCCTTTTTGTTTGCCACTGATTGGTGAGTATGTAACGTTCGCAGATCCCATAATCCACCTGAGTGTATTTTACAGAGGTGGAGTGATATGATTAATCGTATGTTAGGCATCTTATTAGTTATCATTTTTGTTATTATCATTTCGGTTTATTTTAAGTTGGGCGAAGATAAACTTAGGCAATATAGAGACGTACTGAGTTTAGAAAAGGCAAACTTGGCCTATTCTAATGACTATCAAAAAGTAAGGGATTTAATTCTTCCTACGCGGCAAACAGCCTTTGATAAAAGCGAACCAGTGATCTGGCTGTACAGACGTGGTACTACCGAGTTATTCTTGGGTGCTAACTGGAGAGGCGACATTCGGATTTGGCTGGAACCAAAAACCGTGCTAAAAGGCGTGCATATTGTTCTAGATGGCACGCTAAATAATTCAATGCGCTCTAACCTAAAGAAAGACAAGTTGCCACAGCGGCAAGTTGAGTTAGAAGGAAATTTTTCGAAGCACTTCAAGCTTTATTGTAATGAAGGGCAACAGGTGGTGGCCCTTCAAGTGATTGCGCCGGATATCATGGCCTATCTGCTAGATAATTTGCTAAATGCTGACATTGAAGTTATTGATAGCCAAGTAGCGATAATAATTAGAAACGGCGCAAAGACGCTCGATAGGCTGAAGGCTAGTATTGAACTGGCTGATCGAATAGAAAGGCTGGCCAGAGCTGCCACTAAAGTAGCACGTCTTTAGGTTTGAAGCGCTATGGTAGGTAATCTCGAACAAGGGAGTTGTGGAAAACTTCTGTACAGTTTGTTGTAAAACACGCTTGCATTTAGATAATTACAGCTGGTATTATTCTGGTAAGTGGAGCAGCAACATTGACAAAACAACCGAAAAGTGTATAATATAAGTTGTTGTGATCACAAACAAACACTTTAAAATAAAAGTTTAAACAAACAAAAGGGGGCACTGCTATGACAGTGAAAGCCAAAACCAAGAGTGGGCTTATGTTTGAATTGCTGCCAACCAGCAATAAGGGCATCTTGAAAATTGACAGCTTACTCGGTAAATTCTGAACTGTAGCGTAAAAGCAATGGTTCATTAACCGATTCACGTACACGCCTGAAGAGCAACACGCTTTTCAGGCGTGTTTTAAATAAAGGCGAAAGGCAAGGCATGAGTTTACAAGATACATTCTATGTGATGGGCATTGTGTACATGAGTGTGATGCTTATTTTAACTGCAGTCATTATTGGTGTAATTATTGCAATAAAAGTTAAGATTTCGGCTATCCAACGACGTATTGAAGAGCGCCTGCACACATTGACCGAGATGGCTGAATACGGCGAACGCGTCATAAGTAAGGCGCGCGGCATGATGCATAAACATCAGCACGACGATTAAATCTTTTTAGCGTAATTAAAACACCCTGGGTATTGCCTGGGGTGTTTTAATTTGGCGTAAGTTTAGTATGCTGAGGTAATTATTTTTCAGGGTTTTCGTGGTTAAGCTCGACGGGCTTTGCTTGGGTGTCGGGGCCGACTTGCTGATCGCTGTAGCCTGATGCTTCGGCGGTGCCGTTTTCGTAGGCGTCTTCTGGCTCGACTCCATCGTCAGTCATAGGGTGGTCGGCAGGAACTTGTGGTTCGTCAGGTACATCGTTGGCCGGCGTAAATGGCGGATCGTTATCTTCGGAGAGCTTAATTTCATCAGTGTCAGGGTTGAAATAATCGTCTTTTGACTGCAACGGATCGGCGCTGCCGGTACTATTGTTGTCCATAAAAACCTCCTTATATCTTTTAGTATAGCTCACTTCACGCAATGCAAAGAGAGAACTTTGTTGCGTGATTACAACGCGTTTATTTGCCGTACGCTGACTCGACGAGAGTAGCGTATTGAAGTAAACTTTTTAAAGGCTGACATTAGAGCATTAAAGATAAGTTTTAGGTTACGAGGGAAAGAATATATGACATTTGACGAATACCAAAAGCAGGCTCTGACCACGGCAGAAAACGACTACGAACCACTTATGGAGAAGACCATCTGGGCGATGGGCGTTGCCGGCGAGGCGGGTGAAGTTGTGGAAAAGTGGAAAAAGATTGTTGCTTATAAAGGTGGAGTGGTTTCTGAGGAAGACAAAGCGGAACTAGCAAAGGAATTAGGCGACGTTGTGTGGTACATAGCGGTGCTTGCCCACAGCCTTGGCCTGTCGTTTGAAGAAGTCATGCAAGTGAACGTCGAAAAGCTAGCTGGCAGGGCGCAGCGAAACGTTATCCGAGGGGCTGGGGATAACCGCTGATCGTTTATACAATTCAATTAAGCGGGCGGGCTAAACTCAAAGTACAAGGCAATAATTTGCTGGCGACGCAATACAAACACGTGGTACTATAGGGGAAATTAGGGTATGGGGGTCTTTTCGTGAGTAGCGGACGTCTATTTGTTGGTATGCCTGTAATAGTAAACCTCATAAAAAGTTCATGGTTGCTTCGCGAGAAGCCGATGTGGCGCAAGCGGTTTGCCCGTGTTCGGCTGGCTGTCGTGGCAGCCGGTTTTACGCTATCGATGTTTATTTCAATGGCCAAGCCCCTGCTTGTTGCAGCTTTAACCTCTTCTAAATCGGCGAGCACTTCTGCTGATGTCGTAACACCCAACTCTGACTTTGCTGCGGACGGTTGGGGTGACAGTAGCGGGTATCATATATCGGTTGGTTCTGGCCAAGACGGTAATTTTACCTGGAGCGACTTGGCAGTTATTAAGCCGGCCAACCTAGATGAACAGTCTTGGACAGGCTACCAATGCGTGAGCGGGGATGGCAAATACATTGCGGTTACGGTGTTGCCGGCCTCAGCAGTTAATACGCCTTCGATGCGCCAAGCAGGCGCTTTCGCATATTCGGTAAGCGTGGCAGATGGTAACGTGCAGCCGGTCGCCAGCGGTGTTGCCGCTATGTACGATAGCCCTGGCTGCGGCATGGGCGATGAGGCGGTTTTTACTATCAGTATCGGTGTTGATGAACAATCGACCGAGTTATTGAGGGCTAACTTGGCAACCGGAGCGATCGACCAAGATGTGCAAGTCGAGGGCCAGTTAACTTCGCCAGCGCCGCTTAATAACGAGATGGCTGGCGTGGTTGGTACTTCGCTTGTAGTGGTATCGAATAACGCAAAAGGCAAGGTTAAGCCATTAAAGCTTGCAAAAGTCGACGGCCAGGCGTACGACGTACGGGTCGCAAAAGATGGCGGGCTCGACTTACTTACGACAAGTAAAAATGCCATGGCAACTATCTGGCACGAGCATAACGGCAAGCTCACTAGTGTTGGCTCGGGCTCTCGTGCGAAAGTACAATTGTTTGCTGGTCGAGGTGGTCATTCAATTATCAGCGGCGTGGATAAAGTAACCAACGGAAGTGACCTGAAGGTTGCGTCTGCTACCGGTTTGCCGAGTGGGGCAGTAGCCGCCTCGATTGATGGCGGTACGGTGCTTGGTTACGACAAACAAAATACCGATACTAATTTGCCAGCTGCGGTCAGCACCAGCGGAGGTCAGGCTGTAGAGCCGGTTATTGTTGGTGATGTGCCTAAAGCGACAACTGTTTTGCCGAAGTTTGTTTCACAACAAGCGATTAACCCGATTACGCGAATCACACAATCCAGCAGCCTAAACAGCATAAGCCCTACTAATGTAAAAAGTGCGCCCACTTTTACTGCAAAAACTTCTGCCCAGGCAGGTGTTATCAAGCCGGCTACTTCTATGACTGCACAAACTCCGGTGTGTGCAGTGGATCGGCTTGACCCGCATTTACAAGTGTTGCAGCCTAATGCAGCGCAGATAAACTGGGCGGTGCAAATGGCCGAGCAGAACCTGCTAACGGGTTCGGCGTACCAGCGCCCGGCGAATTTTGCCAATATGGGCTTGGTGGCATACTCGCCAAACGACGACTTCCCGGCGATACCTCTTGACCATCCATCATCAGACAGCTGGAATACAGTGCCGCGTTCAGTATTTGAAGCAATCATGGCACAAGAGTCTAACTGGGACCAAGCTTCGTGGCACGCCTTGCCCGGGATTGCGGGCGGCCCACTGGTTGCAGATTACTATGGCAACGGGGCGAACTCGATAGATAGCATTAACTACGCGGCGGCGGATTGTGGCTACGGTATTTCACAGGTAACAACTGGTATGCATGTGGGTGACGGCAGTTATTCGGTTCACGGCCAAATGAAAATTGCCGTTGATTACCAAGAAAACATGGCTGCCGGATTGAATATTTTGCAGTCAACCTGGAACCAATTATATGAGGACGGCATCACGGCCAATAATGGCGACCCGCGCTACCTTGAAAACTGGTATTTTGCAGCGTGGGCGTATAACACTGGCGTCCAGCCGAATGGCTCTTTTAACACCACTGGCTGTACGCCTGGGCCATCATGTACTGGCCCTGATGGGACATGGGGATTGGGCTGGCTCAACAATCCGGCTAACCCAGATTATCCGCCAAATCGTGCGCCATATTTAGAGACTACGTATGCTGACGCGGCGCACCCGAGCAATTGGCCGTACCAGGAACGTATATTGGGGTGGATGGGCAGCCCGCTTTTGCAATTTGGCTCCGCGGCTTATAACACACCGAACTATCAGAATGGCAATACCTGGCTGCAGCCTGCTCCATTTAGCGTGGCTTGTGCAAGCGCAAACGACTGTACCCCTGGTGCTGCTGGGCAATCTGGTAATTGTAATTTGGGTGACTCAGAATGTTGGTGGCACCAACCCGTAACCTGGGTCACGAATTGTAGCACCAGTTGCGCTACGAGCAGCTATGAAGTTGGCTCTGGTTCAACCCAGCCGGCTGGCACCGATCCGCATCCGCCAACCTGTTCGCTTAGTAGTTCTGATCTGCCGACTACCACTAACGGCTCGCCGATTATCGTGGATGAGTTATCGGGCACCGGCCCACTTAACGTTGTAGGTTGTTCGCAGTCGCCCAATTGGTCGAATAATGGCAGCTTTACTTATTCGTATGGCACAAATTCAAATGGGGATCCGATAGGCGCGATTGATACGCACCAGCTGGGCGCTGGTTTTGGCGGGCACATATTTTTCACGCACACCGAAACAGGGTCACAACCGGAAATTATTAACACCGGAACATGGTCGCCGAACTTGCCCAAAACGCAGTATTACCAAATTAAGGTACACTTGCCAGCCACGGGTGCGACGGCCACGAGCGTAACGTATACGGTGAACCCTGGCGGCGGTGCGGCGTCTCAACACGTAGTGCTCAACCAGGACGCTGGGGCGGAAGCTTGGGTTAGCCTTGGCACGTTCGCTTTGTCGCCGGGTGCTTCAGTGGTACTTACAAACCAAAATAGTACGCTGGCACCTGACACATATGATGTAGCATATGACGCCCTTGCGTTTTTGCCTCAAGGCGGAACGCCCGGTACACCTTTGGGCGGCGTAACTACGGTGGCTGAAATGCCAGCCGGCTCGGATGCTGCTTGGCTGGGCTGCGGGTGCTCATTCGATACTGGTGGTGACCCGGTTAATACGGCAACAGGCTACTACTCTGATAACTGGACCGACCTTTCAACCCCTGGGCGAGGTATGCCGCTTAACTTTACGCGTACCTACGCTTCTGGCGTAGCAGACCCGAATGGACCAAATGGTGCTCAAGCGGTCAACAGCCCATTTGGTTATGGTTGGACATATTCCTACGGCCTTAAAACGGTTACCGACGGCAGCGGCAATGTCACGGTTACTCAAGGGGATGGCTCCAAGGTAGCTTTTACATTGAGTGGTAGCACGTATATTGTTGCAACGCCACGGGATGACGCCACACTGACTAAGTCAGGCAGTACCTATACATATACGCGGCGAGGGCAGCAAGTGTTTACCTTTGACGTCGCAACGGGGCATCTGACAACCGAGACAACTTTGGCTGGTTTGCATGCCTCAACTCCATATCAGACAAGCCTGGCTTACGATAGTTCTGGCCAGCTTTCTACTATCACTGATCCGTCCAATCAGGTGTACACGCTCACCTGGGCGAACGGCCATATTACACAATTAAGTGACTCTATTGGCCGCACAGTAACATATGCCTACGATGCAAGCGGAAACCTTACCGATGTATTTGGTGTTGGTACCATGCGCACGCCGACCGTCCAAAATAATGACCGCACGCAATACACGTATGACGCAAACCACCTTGTGCTCACCGTACGCAAGCCGACGGCTTACGGCTCTGCTGTAAACCCAACGCCTGTAGTATCTATGACGTATGACAGCGGCGAGCGGGTTACTAAGCAAACCGACCCAATGGGTAAGGCGACTACTTTTGCCTATGGGCCATCTACTACGCCGAGCTTAACGACAGGGCAAACGCTAGTAACTGATCCTGCTGGGCATGAAATATTGGATACGTATCAAAACAATTTACTTGTTTCGCAAACACGCGGATATGGTGCTACTGGCGCAGGTACGTGGTCGTATACGTATGACCCGCTTAGTTTGGGGGTAACACTTATTACCGATCCGAACGGTCATACTACAAGTGCTACTTATGATGCGCACGGCAATCAATTAACACGGTCTACGGCTGATGGCCGCACTACATCGTACACCTATAATAGCGCCGACCAAATTACTGCCAGCGTTGATCCGCTC
>DATIJG010000005.1:0-12766 GCA_035478775.1 Saccharimonadales bacterium (SeqCode)
GCTATCCAATATTCCGACGGCACAACGCACAATATCTCGGGTATTACTTACGATGCCGATGGCCGCCGCACAGCTATGACAGATGGCACGGGCACTACTCACTGGGCATACGACGCCTTTAACGAAATGACTGCCTCAACAGATAGTTTGGGCAATCGCGTAGCATACACTTACGATAGTGCCGGCCGCCAAACAACCATGACATACCCTGGCTTGCACACGGCTAAATATGCCTACAACACCGCCAACCAAATCACAACAATCACCGACTGGAACAATAAAGCGACCGGCTTTACTTACACGGCCGACGGCCAGCTGCACACCACGGCGTACCCTAACACCACGACAGTCACTAATAGTTATGACAATACTGACCGCCCGAGCAGCATTGCTTTAACAGCAGGTGCCACTAACCTGGCCAGCATGAGCTACCAGCGTGATAACGCAGGTGAAATTAGTAACGCCAGCAACGCTATTCCTGGGGCTAACGTGATACATGCGTATACGTACACACCACTCCTGCAGGTAAAAACCGACACGACCACTACCGCACAGAACTACAGTTACGATGCGGCAAACAACCCGACTACCGCCGCCGCTACAACCCAAGCGTTCGACGCTGCAAGCCAATTGTGCTGGTCTACGACGAATGCCGTAACAAACCCGACTTGCAGCACTGTGCCTGGTGGCGCAACGACGTACGCCTATAACACCGATGGCCGTCGTACGCAAACTACACCAGCGAGCGGCACGGCCAGCACCTACGCCTATAACCAAGCTGGCGAACTTACGGCGGCGTCAACTCCTAATGGTAGCGCCACATATGCTTACAACGGCATGGGTTTGCGCATGACTAAAACCATCGGTGGCACAACTACGAAGTTCACCTACGACACCTCCAGCTCGCCCCATAACTTGCTATACGATGGCACCACTTATTACATTTACGGGCCGGACGGTAATCCGCTCGAGCAAATCAACGGCACAGCTACCAATTACTATGTGCACGACCAACAGGGTTCCACTGTGGCTCTCACGGATAGTACCGGCGCGGTCGCTGCCACCTACGCCTATGGAACATATGGAAGTGTCACTGCGCACACCGGAGCTGCAACCACGCCATTGCAATACGACGGCCAATATACTGACGTCGAAACAGGTTTTGTATATCTGCGTGCCCGTTATTATGATCCGGCAACTGCGCAGTTCATAACTGTTGACCCCGAACTCGCCCAGACGGGCAGCGCCTACGGCTTCACAGGTGATAATCCAATAAATGGTATCGACCCTTTGGGATTGAGCTGGTATAACCCGGCAAGCTGGTCTGGTGCGGCATGGACAGCTTTCGGTGAGGATGTAGGTATAGGTGCACTTGATGTTGTTGAGCTGGTTCCAACCGCAGGACTTGATGCCCCGGCCGTGATGGCTGAAGACGCAGCACTACTTGGGGCAGAAGATTCTGTGAATGATGTCATTGTTAGCCGTAGCATGTATCCTGAATCGGCGCAGCATATCGAGGACGCGCAAGCTGCTGGTCAACCCAGTGAACTTACCATTGATCGCTCTGGAGCTGCGGCCCGACGTGCACAGGCCCTTAGAGGCTATCCGACTCAATCAGGATTGGATAGGGATGAATATCCTGGCGCAATGTTTCAAGAAGGCGGGAAAGGCTCCAGTGTCCGATATATCTCAAGCTCCGACAATAGAGGCTCCGGGGCTTCGATAGGATCTCAATGTGGTAATTTAGGTGACGGGGCAATAGTAAGAATACTGATAGGAGAGTAAGCCTTAGATCTCCTGGCTGAACTTGTCGTTCAGTAAATCAATCTCTCTTAAATCAACAATCTTTCGCGTCGTAGAGTTAATGGCCTTACCTTCTTTGGTAAAGAGAAACGGATATACAGAAAATCCTTCGAATAATTTGAGCTTAGATACGTCTTCTTGCCAAGTAGTCCATCTGAACAATTCGTAGAATTCACGTGTTTTTCCTGACAAAGCCCATTCTAGGAATGTAGGATAGGATATATCTAAACACTCCCATCTTAGCGTATCTGGTGCATAGTAGCTTACAGCCTGACCGTGCAACAGAAATGCGCCCCCAAGGATATCGCGTGCAACTAGAATGCCCTCCAGACCATGCAATTCTATCTTACATAGAGCAGGTAGGGACTCATTGCCGGAGCCTAGGATACGCAACCAGCCACTATCAACCAGTATGCCGGCACAATTAACGAATAATGCGTTTAGGAAGCTGTCGTTCGTGAGATAGAACTCATCATTTTTCTCTACATTCTTCTTTATCGCCGGTAGTACAGATGTATCTTTGAGTCCATTGACGTGTAGTACGATTTGATCCCATGTCTTTGCAGTCTCGTCCTTAAGCAAGGTATAATTCATTCAGCCGTTCCTTAGTCTAGTTGTCTAATGTAACTATAACAAAGTATGCTTATATCATCCTATGAATACTAAAAATCAGCATCAATACCCTTGCCCCATATGCGGCTACTATGTTTTTGATGAGCGCCCAGGTTCTTATGACACTTGCCGCGTCTGCGGGTGGGAAGATGATAATGTGCAACTACGATACCCAGATATGGGTGGTGCTAACAAAGAAAGCCTCATTGAAGCCCAAACACTATTCCTGTCGAAACCTACGTCACCGGCAGTCCAGGCCTACATGCGTGACAGCCAATGGCGACCTCTTAATGAAAACGACAAAGAACTTTACAAAAAACGTAAAGATATAGTGGAAAATGCACCCTGGCCTCGCAACTACGAAGTGCTTTACTGGTGGCGTGATAACTTCTGGCTAAAAGACCACAGACCTTAGCCGCAGACAATTAGGGTCTGCAGAAAGTTCAGCCCATTTGGCAGCTTATCGAATAAGCGCTTTCAGATGAACGATGAACGCTATCAGCAATACTTAAATGATAATGAAGATTTTATAGGGAATTGTTTATGATAGATACCACGGAAGATATTTCGTATCCTTTTGTTCCAAAGTCAAATAGTTTTTTACGAGAGGGCCAGTTCTGCGACATACCCCTTTCAGATGGGCGTTATGCCTGTGCTAGAATAATGAAACAAAAAGCATTTGGTGATAAAGACCGTGTCGGCACCGTAATCGCATTGGTTGATTGGGTTGGGGATCATGTTCCGAGCGAGGCTGATATTATCGGCCGGGGATTGATTGAGGGTCCCGCCGAGACTCGATTCGAGGCTGTCACTAAGAATGGTGGTCAGGTAAGGGGTGTGAGGCCGTTGGCTGCAGATGGCTTCGTACCGTATGTTGCTCCAACGGGAGTTGGCTCAAGCATTAGAGTATGGGGCTATCAAGTAATCAAAAACTTGGCCGAAGAACATTTCGTTAAGTAGTTAGCGTATTAGCTTACAGGTCGCTTGTAGCCATCATAATCTACGCCAAATTTTATCGCGGCACTTTCCCATTGATCTTCAAGATAGTCAAGAGACGTAATGGTGTAATCTATAGGCATCGCCAAAATGAGCATCCACTCGCCAGTGCTTGATAGTCGCAGACTTGCAGTATAGCTTGGGTACTGCTCTCGTAGCAAGACGAGCTTTTGTCGGCTTCCCTTAGGTGCAAAGAAATAAAAGTATGAAGGATCATCATCAGCTGGGCTAGGCATCTTTTTATGATACAGGTGTAAAATGAAAATATGCAAGAATTAGATCGTGCGGGCCGAACAGAACTTCATTACGCGGCTTTGCATAATGAAGCTGAAAAAATGGAGCAGCTTATTACTGATGGTTGTGACCCGAATCTGCCTGACAAGCAGGGGATGACTCCATTACATTTTGCAGCTCAGTCGAAGTCCTTTGATGCGCTAAAACTACTGCTTGAGTTGGGCGTGTCTTTTGATAGCGAAGACTGGCAAGGCAACACACCACTCTGGGCTGCATATAATATGAAGAGCGATAATGGTAAGAGCTTAAAATTAATTTTCTCCTATGGCGCTGACCCATATCACGAGAATAAAAATGGTATGAGCCCTATCAAACTTGCAGAAGTAACTGGCAACAAGACGCTAAAAGATATACTTTTGGGCAAAGCAAAATAGACATATGCTGGGCTGTATACGCAATAGGTGTTTATAATAATGAACTATCTAAAAGAAAGTAGACAAATTCCAGAAGGCACTTGGTTTATAGTGCCACTTGGTGACGACAAGTTTGCGACAGGGGTTGTAGCGCGTCGAGATTCTCGAAATGCACGACCGATCATGTTTGGCTACTTTTTTAAGCCCGTGGGAGCTGCCCCACAGCTAGATAAGATAAAAGAACTAAGCCCTGCGCATACCACTTTGGCAGCACGGTTTAGTTACCTAGGGCTTGTCGGAGGTAAATGGCCTATTATTGAACGAGATAGGACATGGAACCGTTCTGACTGGCCTATGATTGTGAGGAGGGTTTTGGAACCGTAAAATTGAACGAGGCATATCTGTTAATAAATAAAATAGCCTCCGAAAAGGCTAAAAATCCTAGTTTGGTAGCGGCGAGTGGACTTGAACCACCGACCCCAGGCTTATGAGTCCTGTGCTCTAACCAGCTGAGCTACGCCGCCAAATGTATTGAGCGTGAGGCACTGAAATACAAGGGCTAATATAGCATAATCTGCATCTGTTGGCTAGAGCGAAACGTGCCGTAAAAAGATGTGTCGGGGAGTTATATGTGATCCCACGCGACAGAAACATCGTACTTACCATAGACGATCTTCGCGGGCCGGAATTTTAGTCATTACCGGCAACGAAGGCAATTTGCTAGGTAACTGCTATAATTACAGCATGAAACTTGACATAGCGCCAGGGACATATGTAGTGGCGGTATCGGGCGGCATCGATTCGATGGTGCTTTTGCAGATGCTGGCTAAACAGTCTGAGCTACAGTTAATAGTGGCACATTTCGACCATGGCATACGGCCAGATTCGTTCAAAGACCGGCAATTTGTAGAGGCCGAGACGAAGCGCTACGGCTTGCCATTTGTGAGCGAAACAGTTGCGCTTGGCCCGAACGCTAGTGAAGAAAAGGCCAGGGAACTACGCTATGCTTTTTTGCGTTATGCAAAAGAGCAGGCGAGGGCAAGAGCGATTATCATGGCGCATCATCAAGACGACATAATTGAAACCATGATTTTAAATTTGCGCCGCGGCACTGGCCGAAAGGGCTTAAGCTCACTAAAAACAACAAATGACCTAATAAGGCCCCTGCTTACTTACACAAAAAACGAACTGCAAATGTATGCTGAACGTGAGGGCGTGCAGTGGCGCGAAGATAGTACCAACAAAAATGAAAATTATGCACGTAATTACATACGGCGTAAAATAGTGTCCCAGCTTTCTCCTGCCCAGCGCGCCAAACTGGTACAAATATATGAGCAATCGATGCGGCAAAATGAGGCAATCGACGAATTGGTGCAGGAAGTTACAGCAAACCTGTCGAAAGATAATGTTGTAGTTCGTAAAAAGTTCATCGCGTTGCCGCATGCCGTAGCGCATGAGGTTATGGCCCACTTGTTACGCCAACGCAATGTTCGCAATTTGTCCCGCCAGGGAGTTTCCCGCTTAGTCGTGGCGCTTAAAACTGGCCAGCCGCATACCACATATGACGTTGATAAAAACTGGATTTTCCTCTTGTCTAACAGAGATGCCAAGATAATTCCCCGATATCGTTCGTAAAAACCCTTAAACCGTGTATAATTACCTCGTATGGATAGTAAAAAAACCTTTCGACCTAATAATAAAAAGGGTGGGTCTGGCCGCCGCGGCTTCCGGAACGTCGGATTCATCGCCCTGCTCGTCCTGTTTGCATTGATTGTTTTTGCAGCTTACGGGCAACCAAGCAGTACCAAAACCATCGACATCACCCAAGCAATTCAGCAATCTAACCACGGTGATTATAAAAAGATTGAGGTGAGTGGTAACGAGCTGCTTATTACTAAACAGGGCGACAGCCAGCCGAGCCTTAAAACCTATAAAGATCCCAATGGCTCGCTAAAAGACGAGGGCTTTAACACTTCTAAAGTAGACGTTTCTTACAAGGCTGAATCACAATCTTCAACTTTGGAACAAGTTGGTTTTGCGGTGCTGCCCGTAGTGCTTATCAGCGTCATATTATTTATTATGCTGCGCAGCGCGCAAGGCCAAGGTAACCAGGCGCTTAGTTTTGGCAAGAGCCGTGCCCGGCTGTATGGCAACGAACGCGACAAAGTAACCTTTGGCAGTATTGCTGGTTCAGCTGAAGCCAAGCAAGACTTGCAAGAAGTTGTGGAATTTTTGAAATACCCTAAAAAGTTTGCGTCGCTCGGCGCACGCATCCCTAAAGGCGTGCTGTTGGTTGGCCCTCCTGGTACTGGCAAGACTATGCTGGCCCGTGCTGTAGCTGGCGAGGCGAATGTGCCATTCTTTAGTATTTCTGGTTCTGAATTTGTGGAAATGTTCGTAGGTGTCGGTGCTAGCCGTGTTCGTGATTTGTTCGCGAAAGCAAAAAAGAACGCGCCGTGCATTATCTTCGTAGATGAAATTGACGCTGTCGGACGCCGCCGCGGCTCCGGTATGGGCGGTGGCCACGATGAGCGTGAACAAACGCTTAACCAAATTTTGGTTGAAATGGATGGTTTTGATCAAGGCCAGAACGTGATTGTGCTGGCAGCAACTAACCGTGCCGACGTGCTCGACCCCGCACTTTTGCGCCCTGGCCGGTTTGACCGCCGTGTTGACATTGGTTTGCCCGACCGGCCCGACCGCAAAGCTATTTTAGAAGTGCACTTTAAAAAGAAGCCACTTGCCGGTCACGTTGATCTTGACGCTTTAGCTGCAAAGTCGGCCGGCTCATCTGGCGCCGACCTGGCAAATATTGCCAATGAATCGGCAATTATCGCCGCCCGTCTCAACCACAAAGAAATCAACAACGATGATGTCACTGCTGCTTTCGAACGTGTTGCCATTGGGCCGGAGCGTAAGAGCAAGGTGATGAGCGATAAAGAAAAAGAGGTGAGCGCTTACCATGAGGCCGGACATGCCATCGTTGGCCACGTTTTACCTGACAGCGATTTAGTGCACAAAGTTACCATTATCCCGCGTGGTGGCACCGGCGGCGTGACATGGTTTATCCCACCTGAAGATAAAAGCTACCATTCAATCGTTGAATACAAAGATGTTTTGGCGCGTATGCTTGGCGGCCGCATTGCCGAAGAAGTCATTTATGGCCGCGACCACGTTACAACTGGCGCCGGCAGTGACTTGCAAAAAGCTGCGGAACTTGCCCGCGACATGATCGTTAACCAGGGCATGGGCGACAAGCTCCGCAACCAGGTGTTCCATGTCGATGATGGCATGATGCTCGACAAGCTGGTGCATGAACGCGACTACTCGGAAGATACGGCTAAAGTTATCGACCAAGAGGTTGAAAAGCTCGTGACTGAAGCCGCCACACGCGCTCGCGCCGTTGTCAAAGTTAACATCGATAAGCTTACAGCGCTTAAAGAAAAACTGCTCGAAAAAGAAACGGTTGAGGCCGACGAAGTTAAAGAAGTCTTCAAGGGCGCTAAAATGCCCGAAGCCGCTGCTTTATACTAAACAGCGACCCCGGCTAAATCCACCTAGGTACACCAACCCAGGTGGATTTTTTGTGCTGTAAAATTGCATTTTTATTGCCCATAGCGGTAGCCGTGTCCTGGCAAAAAGGGTATACTAGCACCAGACCCTCACCAAAATCGCTCATGCAGGAAAAAACCAAGGCAACACCCACTAAAAAGCGTATTTCCATAGGAAGCGCCGCAACCCTGTTAATAGCCACTGCGCTTGTTGGACAGGTGTTGGGTTTTTTGCGTACCCGTTTAGTGAACGCTAACTTTGACACCCTGGGCCCGCAAAGCACTGACGCCTATTTTGCTGCATTCACCATTCCAGATCTCTTCTTTTATACCTTGGCTGCCGGCGCTTTAGGTGTAGCATTTATGCCAGTGTTAGCAGAGCGGTTGCACCACGGCAGTCGTAAAAGTATGTGGGAGCTTTCTTCGAGCTTGCTGAATTTACTGGGAATTATCATGATAGCTGTCGCAGTAGTTATCTTTGTATTTGCCCGCCCGCTTATCAGCCACATTGTGGCACCAAAGCTGACCCCTCCACAACTTCATAACGCTGTGGCAATTATGCGTTTACTCTGTTTAAATCCACTTTTGTTCACCATCTCGGGTGTGCTTTCCAGCACACAACAAACACTTGGTCGGTTTTTCTTTTATGCCATAGCGCCACTGTTTTATAATACCTCAATTATCTTAAGTATCTATATTTTTAGGCACTCGAGTATCGGTTTGGTGGGCCTTGGCATAGGGGCTGCAGTGGGTGCTATTTTGCAGCTTTTAGTGGTATGCATGGGGTTATTTAATACCCGTTTTTACTGGACACCGCGCATTTTATGGAAAAGCCCTGGCTTTAGGACAATTTTAGGTAACCTGCCGCCGCGCTCGCTCGACCAAGGCATCGACCAAGTGCAAAGTGTTGTCGAAGTGAACCTAGCAAGCCGCTTGGGAACAGGAACGGTAACAAATTACAGCAATGCCTATACCTTGCATACTGCGCCTATTTTGCTATTTGGCACAGCTATTTCTACGGCTGCGTTCCCACAGCTTAACCGGCGCTTAGTCGCGGGTCGCCCTGATCTGTTCCGAAAAGACTTCTTGAAAATCTTGCGTTTTATGATTTGGATCGCGATGCCGGTAGTAATCATTTGTTTCTTCACTCGTGGATATTTGGCGCGAGCGATTTTTGCCAAAGGCTCGACAGAGATTGCGCTTATTTTCGGGTTCTTAACTGTCGCAATCTTTTTCCGTACCATTTATGCGATTATTTCACGCTGGTTTTACGCCCAAAAAGATAGCAAAACCCCGCTATTTGTATCGGTATTTACTATCGCGCTCAACGTTTGTTTGGCGGCGTACTTGGCACGGCCGGCGACGTACGGCGCAGCAGGTTTGGCGATGGCGCAATCAATTGTGGCTGCAGTCGAAGTTCTTATTCTGTCTACAATCATGTTGATCCGCGATCGAAAGCTTTTCGATGCGAAGTTTTGGGGGGGTGTTCTTCGTATTGTGTCGGTGTCGGGTTTCAGCCTGCTCACTGCCCTCATCGCAGTTTCATATTTGCCTCTTGGCATAAATGATGTTGGTTTTATTACGCTTGGCACTAAATTCGCATGGATCACTGGGCTTACCATGCTTGTGCACGTCTTAGTATCGGGCTTGTTCGGGCTCGACGAAGTAAAGCCAGTTTTTGCCTGGTTACGCCGCGTTATTTTGCGCCCGATTAAACTTCAATATTAAAGTGCTTCTCGGAATTGCAAAACAGAAGTACAAGAACAAAATAGGTACTGTTAGCTGGTGGTGCAAAGCCGGACGGTCACTTTGCAAGGAGTGTCTTGAAAGTTCTGAAAATGGTATGTAAGTTTGTACTCACCAGCTTCGTGCACCCGCACTAGTGAAGTGTTGATGACGCTTGCGCGAGGTTGCACCTCAATGTGAAAGCTCGGCTCAGGATAGCTATCTTCGTAAATACCAACAACCATGCTAGTCATTTCACCGGAATCGACAAATACGCGTCCGATGATATCTGAGCCAGTCTCACGGGATACAGGGCCATAAGGCACTCTTGCTGTTTTACTTACAATAGTTTGCATGCTTCACCCTCCTAAGTTAACTTATAACAATCCGTGCCTTAGTATGCCGTCAAATAAATGTGCTTATATGCATTAGGTGCCAATATTAGGTTGAAAACGTCTTGACTACCTGTTACCCTATGTAACTATGGAGTGAAGCGAAAGCGTAGCCCTATTGGCTGCTCTTTGATGATACATGCCTTTTTCGGAACATGTCAAATAATTATTACAACCATCTGGATGAAGTATTTTAAGAACACTGAGCTTGCACGTTTGTACCATGTTTCAGAGAAATCGATTCGTAATTGGATCGCTGCCGCTGCCGCTAACCCTGATAAATCTTCGCTGAGTTTGTATGAACATCGAGGGCGGCTCTATATAGCTAATACCTCGAATAATATAGCAGTTATTGAAGAGTTGGTGGCGCATGGTAAGAAATTCAAAAATAACAGAGGCCGCCGTACGCTCCGTCCAAAACCAGAGTTGTATTCGTGCTACTCTGCCAAACATATTGTTGATATTCTCACGAATATTGATATACATAGCGAAATTCCGTTGCAATATAGTTATTTCAATGGTGGCGCTAAGGAGTGGAGCACGTACGCCCAGCGTTTGTCACAGGAACAGACGCCCAATATGCTCACTAGCACGGTTGAACTACTCGGCCTAAGCAATGATTATATCCAACGACTGGTCCGGTTAAAAAACCATGTATCAGTGATTGACCTTGGGCAAGGCGACGCGTCACCGGCGCGCGATCTTTTAAATGGCTTATCCCAGAGCGGCAAGCTGAAACGCTACGTTGCGATTGACTTTAGCAAAGATATGATGAAGATCGCCGAGAACAATGTTCGCACATGGGTTGGTGACGTACCAGTGCAAACTTACGAACGTGACCTCAGCTACGACCGTTTTGACGATGTGCTCAAGCATGGCGCATACAATACGGATTTTGCCAGTTCTGTGAACCTTATTTTATTGCTGGGCGGCACGCTGACAAACTTTCCAAGCCCAGTGAACGCGCTTCGTAACATTAACGCAAGCATGGGCCGCAACGACGTTCTCATATATTGTCTCAAGCTCGATACCCTCTCGTCGCGCCGCTTTTTTGACTTTGCCAACACCGGCCAGCCGCTTTCAAGCCGACATTCCATGCTTTTAGAGCTGCTCAATATTGATAGTTCAATGTACGATGTCGAGCAGCTTTACGACCAAGAAAATAAATGTCGCGTCATCCGCGTGAAGCTTAAAATAGACATCACTCTGGAAGTCGAGGTTGAAGGCATGCTGCGTAGTTTGGATTTACATAAAGACCAGCGCATTCTAATCTGGCGTTATTGGCACCAGACCGCGATGGATGTGTTGGGTGAATTCGATCAAAATGGGTTTGACTTGTTGCAAGCCACCCTCACCGAAGATAAAGAATACTTGTTACTTATTGCCAAAGCGGGGACAGCCTAGTTTTCAAGCTTGTAGTGCGCATTATTGTACGCAAGCCTAGCCAAAAGGTTGCGCCTATTAACAGAGGCGGAAAGCTGGTATAATGTACATCAATGAATCAAACCAATATTCGTAACTTTTGTATTATTGCGCACATCGACCACGGTAAAAGCACGCTGGCCGATCGCTTGCTGGAACTTACCGGCACCGTTGAAAAGCGCCAAATGAAAGAGCAGCTGCTCGACCGCATGGATCTAGAGCGCGAGCGCGGTATTACTATTAAACTGCAGCCGGTCCGCATGGAATACAAAGGTTTTGAGCTGAACTTAATCGACACCCCGGGCCATGTTGATTTTAGCTACGAAGTGTCGCGGAGCTTAGCGGCGTGTGAAGGTGCGATTTTGGTGGTCGACGCTACCCAGGGTATGCAGGCGCAAACGCTCGCCAACGTTTATTTGGCAATGGCCGCCGATCTCACCATTATCCCCGTGCTAAACAAGATTGATTTGCCAGCCGCCGACGTTACGCGCGTAAGCAAAGAGATTATAAGTTTGCTTGGCTGCAAACCAGAAGACATTTTGCACATTTCGGCCAAAACCGGGCAGGGCGTCGGATCAGTTTTAGAGCGGGTAATCCGCGACGTCCCACAGCCAAAAGGTGAAGCCGGCAAAGCTACCCGGGCGCTCATTTTTGACAGTTATTACGACGATTATCGCGGTGTGGTGTTGTATGTACGGGTAGTTGACGGCGAGATCGCCAAAGGTGCACATATTAAAATGATTGCCACCGGCGCCCAAGGCTTGGCGCTTGAAGTCGGCGCGCTGAAGCCTGATATGACACCGAACGCCGCCATTAAAACCGGCGAGATCGGCTACATTGTAACCAATCTACGCAGCACGCGCGAAGCTCGCGTGGGCGACACGGTCACTCTTGAAACGACGGCTGGTGTTATGTCATTGCCGGGCTACCAGGATGTAAAACCGTTCGTGTATGCTGGTTTTTTCCCTGAAAGCAACGAATACTATCAGGAACTGAAAGATGCGGTTGAAAAACTTAGTTTAAGCGATTCGGCGCTGCAATTTGAACCGGAAAATTCGCCGGTTTTGGGTTTTGGCGTGCGCATCGGCTTTTTGGGACTGCTGCACATGGACATCGTGCGCGAGCGCTTGGAACGCGAGTATAACCTTGACTTAGTGGTTACAAATCCTTCGACCGACTATCAGGTAACATTAAATAGCGGCGAAGAGCTAGATATTAAAAGTGCTGCCGATTTGCCCGACCCTGCCAAAATTTCAGAAATACGTGAACCCTGGATTAAGGGAGAAATTGTGGTTCCCCAAGACTACGTCGGCGCGGTTATCCAACTTATTTCAACCAAACGCGGTTTGCAAACAAACCTCAGCTACATTGATGAGCGTACACTAGTGAGTTTTGAGGCGCCGCTCGCCAACTTACTGACTGATTTTTACGACCAGCTTAAAAGCCTGACTTCCGGCTATGGTTCGTTCAACTACGAACTGGCCGATTACCGTGCCGAAGATTTAGTGCGTCTCGACTTTTATGTGGCCGGTGAACGGGTTGATGCTTTGGCGATTATGGTACATCGCAGCGAAGCCGAGCGGATGGGCCGCGAAATCGTCAAAAAACTGAAAGAAGT
>DATIJG010000006.1:0-28505 GCA_035478775.1 Saccharimonadales bacterium (SeqCode)
GGCATCAACATTGTGGCTACGAGCGGCACGTACCAAGCACTCATGTATGACGGCTTGCGTGAAGAGGGTCGGGCAGGGCAGTATAGCAAGATAAATGGGCGGGCATATGCACTGTTCCTCGTTGGAGCTGGCGTTGCAAATATTGCCAGCGGTTTTTGGGCGTATCATAAGCCCGAGCAAAAGGAAAAGGTCATTAAACAGCTTGGAGCAGTTTCGAAAGAAATAACACGCATGAAACTATTACGAACGCTGGCCATTGTAATGACCGTGCTGGCTGTGGTGGAGGTCTTTAAGGTCGACTTTGGGCAGTTATACATGCTGCGCTATGTTTCGCAGCCGCAGCTTATTGGTTTGCTTTGGGCGGCGTATGCGTTTACGTGGGCGCTTGGCAGCGCTATCGCACATAGGTTGAAGGCACATCTCACGCCATTGGTTGTAGCTACGGTTCTGCCGCTGATTCTTATGGCGTTTATCGACAACGCCTGGAGCCTCGTACTGTTTATGGTGCAGGCTGTGGCCGCCGCCGCGTTATTTAATCAGATAGAAACGCGTATCCAGGATAGTACGCCTTCGTCGGTGCGAGCCTCGATACTCTCGTTGCTTTCGGTCGCGGGCAGGATAGTGTCGATACCGGCGAGCTTTGTACTGGGGTGGCTCTTCAATGCCTATGGCGCGTTTTGGGCGTTGCGGTTCGTGGCAGCTGTGGCAGTAGCCGTGTTGCTATTTTGGTTTTGGGCTAAAGCCACCGAATCGAACAAGCCGCACGCAGTAGCCTTAGATTAGCTTACTCACTAGTATGCAATCCGAACTCGAACAACCCCGATTCATTTTGTCACCTTGGAAACCCGTGACAAACGCATTGAAATGGATAAAGCAGCAAAGTAAAAGAGGGGTGTAACCTCTATGCTCCTTCACGCAGAAAGTAATATTTGTAATGTATTTAAGAATGTTCTATAGTTATACCTTATGTCTGAACATGCCAAATTTGCCCCTGAACTTCCTCAAAGTCTCGTAACTAAGTTTCTTGAGGCAAACTCGCTATTGCCACAGGTCGCAGGCGCTGTAGAATTGATGCCCTGTGTGGAGGCATGGGAATTGTGCTTTGATTCGGAGGCTCCTGCAGAAACATTATCTGGCATACTGCAAGCGCGTGCCAGCGAAGCTCAGATTGATCGAGTAGAAAATGCAATGATCGCTCAGCACAGGCATAGAGGTATCCCGTGTGAGACAGCACCTTCGATCAGGGAAGACCTACGAGAATTGGTGGAGGGGTCAGTCCGCAAGATCGGGCGTGCGATTTGGGGGTACACGAGCGACGTATTTCCGGGGCGCGTACATACCCTACGTTCTCAATATCCTGGGCGTGGCATAGTTGTTCTTGCGGGAGACGTACTATTTGAGCGTGATCCCGAAGGATCACTGCAGCCCGAGACGCTCGCCCTTGATGGTTTGTCGAAAGCCGCTTTAACCTTACTGAAGAGTGACATTTCGCTGGAAGCTGCTGCGGTTTATAGGCGGCAGCTTGCCGAGGCGCGTGGTAATCACAAGGCGTTTGATGAAGCCAGGAACGTGCTCGGCGCCTGCCTTATTCCCCTTATGCGCGATGGCATAAGCGATGCGCGCCCAAACATCGAAGCTGATACAGGATTTCTGATTCCAGAGAGAGCGGCTGGGAATTTTATGAGAACGGTTTTTTATCACCGGTAGCGCCATACATATGGCTTGGCGCTGGAGCTATCATTCGACTCCAGATATCTCCGCCTTACTCCTTATTTAATGCTGAATGTGCAAGCTTTGTGAAGAATTCTTCTCTCTCGAACGCACCCTCTAGATGGGCATCGATAGCAACCGCGGCGCACACGTAACGAGTTGCCATAGGAAGAAATTGCTTCTCCTTAACGGTAAGCGGACGGATCGATTCGTACCCTTCCAGGACGCTGCGCATTAATTCTGGGTCGATTTGGCCGTCCTTTATGCCCACCTTCGAGCATATAGTACGTACAATATCGATCAGCAACAGGTTTTTTGCTGAGTCGCCAAAATCTAAGATTGCTGTAGCGGTCTCCCCTTCGTACAGGGCGTTACCTACGTGCAGGTCACCGTGAATTATCCCTTCTGGCAGACCGGAGTCAAAAATGTCGAGATTGTCATTAAGTACTTTTCGTATTTGTGGAGTCAGGGGGCTTGTTTTATCAAGCCGCTTGCTATCTGACAATGCTCTATCTCTGTTAAGATGTCCTGGCGAGTAATGGTCAAGAACGGTAACGGCTTGGTGGAACCTGGCTAAGAGTTCTCCGGTGGAGCGTGCAATTTCTGGGGTCTTGCCGGTTGGGTGGTCTCCATGCAATCTCTCTGACATAGTGGCGATTACATCTTTATCCTGGTAGACGTATGCGCCGCCTTGGTTGGTTATCATCACTGGAGTCGGTATTCCTGCGGCTGTCAGCTGTTCTTGTATGATGCGGTCATTCCTGAGTTCTGTAAGTGTCTGTTGTAGTGAAAAACGTATTACATACTCTTGGCCGGTCTCGTTCCTCTTAACAAAGTAGCTTTCATTGGCCTCGCCAAACGGCGTTCGTCCTAAAACAGTCACCTGACCCAGATGAAAAAAGTCAGCAGTTGCTTGGATGGATTTGCTTCTTGGTGTATACATAGCCTTAAAGCATAGCATGGCCTAAGCTTGCTTGACAACTTAATTGCATTGTCTAAATTGCCTGATGTCCTTAGGCTATTTCCTAATAGTATGAGCCTAACAGCTTTGTCGCCATTCAGCCTAACGTCGTCTAGGATTGTCGCCACGATAGGAGCGACCGTATTGAACTTAATCGCGGGACGACTGCAAAGCGCCTGCAATTGGCTTTCATTTAACTGGGTAGTGTCATAGCATTTCATAGTGCTTCTCCGTTTAAGCGAGCGAGTGCGTTATGCTAATGTCGAAGAGTGCACCATCAAGCGGCGCTATGTCTTTGCAGGGGTCGCGCCATACAATAGCTGGTGCAATATCAGCAAGCTTTGGCCCAATTGCCAGGCCATTTGCTACTGCAGTATCGCCGCTCTCCACCAGGTCAGCCACCGCCTCGGATATACCAAGTGCCGGCATTACCTCGGCGGAACCGGCTGGCCTGAACGGGCTCAGCGCTATATTTATTGGTGAGCCAGCCGCGCGCGCTCTTTCGAGGCTCCGAGCTAAGAAATTCGGATAGCTCGTTGCTACGAGAACAGGCTCCGCTTCTGGGTCACGCAGCCTTGTGCTAAGCGCCTCGGCGGTTTCCTCTGGCAATAAGAGGTTGAGCGAACACATTGGCTCGCCGATAGCCTTGTAAAGAAGGTTGGAGTCGCCCGGGTTTTGTGGAATTTGTTCCTCGCATACATCGGTGCCGGTTAACCCTATGTCTGCGTAGCGTCGAGCCACGATGGCGGGCACATCTTTGCCTTTGACGCGAGTGTAATTTCTGCCGTCCGCTTCCAGCCGAAGGCGGCGGCCACTGAAGCGCGGGGCAGGGACACCGTAGGTTTTTTCAAATGCTTCTAAGCAGCGGTCGTAATCTCTGCCGCTTGGTACGACGATTCGAGATGCCGCGCCCAATTCTGGGGTAATCATAAAATAAGTTCCTAAATTAATTTGCTACATACTAAAAGGCCAGCTTCGTGCTGGCATGTATTCGTTTAAAGCGTCTCGCTACTCAGCACGATCTGGCGGTATATGTGCATCATGGGCGTTGATGATGGCGAGGGCGGACTCATAGCCACCTTGGCCGTTCTGCATCCAATCGCTAATGCGGGCGATCGTGCGGCTGCTGAGTTTCGTTTTTTCGCTAATTTCGACATATTTTTTGCCCTGTTGCAGCATTTTAGCGGCTTCAAGCCGGGAACTAATTTCGATGATTTCCTTTTCAGTCATTACATCGCGGAGGAAATTCTGCAAGGTCGGGGCATCGTCAATGGCAGCAAGAACGACAGAAAGCTGCCGTGCCGTTGCCGTTTCCCAAACAGAGGTAAGTGAGGATTGCATGAGAAGTACTTTATCAAAGTAAAGTGAATATGTCAATTTCCCCTGCTTCCCGTCTAACTTTAGTGTTGCTAGATACTATCAAGCGGGAAGACGCATTACAGAGTCTAGGGCAGTCCGATCGAGCACTATAACATTGTCAAAACGAGTATATTATAGTATAATAGTAAGTTAGTTAGCTATTTTGTTTTTGCAAGGCGGTGAAATTCATGAAGTACGATGCACAACCCGAAGCTCGCGATAACCGCAACGACACCTACTTCGACAAAAAACGGCTTATATTATGTGCTATTGGCGGTCGTGCTATCGGCAACCTAGTGCGCAAGCAGGCGCAAACTGAAAAAAGCCCTCTTAGCTTAAGGGTTATAGACCGCATGGCAAGCACCCGCATCAGTGAGCTGCAGGCTCTTCCGACACGGCAGAACGACCAAATTAGAACCATATATAGCGACGTAGGTTACTGGCACGGCACGGGCCGATACCAATACCATGACGGCGAGCAAATTGACCTACTTGCTGCAATAGCGAAGGATGGGGGCTTGCGCCCTCAATATGATGGCCTCGATTTCGCAGGGCCTAAATCTATTATTTCGACTGCTCGTTCAAGGATGTATTCCCGTGCCTACGCTGACATGCATGGTAAAGGATCTGCCGAAGAAAGCCGTCACGGTTCTTCGATGTTCTGGGCAGCTTCCTTTGGCGGTGACTTTGTTATTGAGCAACTCAAAGAATATGCCAGGGATCGTAGAACCTGGTCGCGAAGCGGGCGGGCAGAGATTCGCCGGCAATTCAAGGACTCGGGCGGCGAAGAATGGTACAAAAAAGTAACAACCACCAGAACCTCTGTGCAGAAGCTTTTTCATACGGGTTCAGATATCCCAAACAACTATCCGATACTTTTTGGTGTGCGAACGGGTTCTTTTGAACCGGCACAACAATCGCGGGCACTTGCTATTACAGAAGCACGGTCAACGCAGCCGCTTCTTTTTGCAGACGCGATTACACATATTGAGGTGCCGCAGGCGCGTATGGAAGAGACGAGTGCGGTATTGGAAACTTTTGAGCACAGCCTACCTATCCTTGCTCTGGAAGATGCTGAACGCTATGCCGCTGGCATGAAGCTGAGTGAGCTTATCGCAGGTGCTACGATCCGGCCAGAGTATTAGCCATTGCCTTTTCGCAAGGTCACAATTATTGTCGTCAATTTCCTAATAGAAAAAGTAGTTAAACCTTCTCTCGGTGCGGTATGATTGTAAGGTGAAGGCCAATATTACGAACAACTTGGGTGTCCAGGCAAAAGAGTGGCTGTCGACAGCTCTGGGCACCACACAATTTAAAGCCACGAAACATGCCCATTCCCACCAAGATGAAGTGTACAAAATAGAAACGCCTGGTACTAGTTATTACCTTAAGATTGCGGCGACGCTTGTGGCTGAGCGTGATAACTTACAAAAACTTGCGCCAATACTGCCCGTGCCGCAGGTAATTGGCTTTCATGCTACAAGCGACGGCCACGACTACTTGCTTATAAGCGAGCTGCCCGGTAAAAACCTTGTTGAACTGATTGGCACAATGGCTGACACTGAAATTGTGGAGACGTTCGCGCAGGCTGTGAGGCAACTACACGGTTTACCAGCCACCGCTATATTTCCCGAAGCGAATGCGAACGATGTGTTACTTCACGGCGACATGGCGCTGCCAAACATCATTATTTCAGCGCAAAAGAAGATTGGCTACATCGATTTCGCGCAACTCAGCTTCGGCTCACCCGAGCTCGACTTGGCGGACGCGATATGGAGTTTGCAAAGAAACCTTGGCCCGGCGTACGGAAAGCTATTCTTGCAAAAATATGGTACCGTAACCATGACGCCGAAAATACAAGCGGCCCTTGCGTTTAGATACGAAGGACTGCCCAGCGAGCACGAACTTGAGCAGAAAGGAACACTGCATGATTCTTAAAGGTAAAACAATTCTTATAACCGGCGGCAGCGACGGCCTGGGCAAAGCCATTGCCGCCCGTCTTGCGTCAAACAACAAAGTTATTGTTTTGTCGCCCAGCGAAGAAAAGCTGAAACAAACTGCCGAAGAGCTTCATTGCGAGTACCGGGTTTGCGATGTACGCGACTATGCCCAAGTTGAAAAAGTTGTGCAAGAGATTGGCGCCATTGACTGCCTTGTTAACAACGCTGGACTTTGGATTGAAGGCCCGCTCGATAGCAACGACCCGGCGCGAATCCACGAAGTGCTTGAAGTAAACACGCTCGGTACCATCAATATGGCTAAGGCAGTCATCCCAGTTATGAAGCGGCAAAAGTCTGGCCGTATCATCAACGTCATTTCCCAGGCCGGATTCTATGCTAAAGCCGAACGCTCGGTGTACACCGCTAGCAAGTGGGCGATCACCGGTTTTACAAAGTCTATCCAGGCAGAACTCGCGCCGCTCGGCATCGGCGTTACCGGCCTGTACCCAGGCAAACTCAACACCAACATGTTCAGCAAAATGAGTATCGACAAAAGCTTAGACGACGCCCTGGATACCGACGAAGTCGCCAAGATGGTCGAATTTATTTTGAGCCTGGGCAATACCACATTGCTGCCCGAAGTCGGCATAAAGAATTTGGAGAATTAACATGGGTAACACTATCGACCCGCGCCTTACCGCAATAGACAACGCGCTTTACCGCATCGCAACCAGAGTACTCGTCATCAAAGGCGGCAAGGTGCTGCTTGTTCGTGAAAAAGATGATGATTGGTGGAGCTTTCCTGGTGGCGGCGTTGACTATGGCGAAACGATTTCTGATGCCTTGATTCGGGAGGTGGTCGAAGAACTTGGCGTTACATCAGAGCATATTATTGTCGATGACCAGCCAGCTTTTATTTCTATTGGGGCAGTTGCCAATGGCGTGCCGCGTTGCAACATCTTCTACCATGCTACTGTGCCCGAAGAAGAAATTAGGCCCACGGAAGACGTCATCAAGCAAGAATGGTATAGCCTTGACGAATTCTCTAGCCTTAAAATGGGGCCTATGACCGATGACGTTATCACGGAGCTGCGCAAAATACTTGAAAGGATGGCTTAACATGTACGCAATCCACCATGTAGCCCTAAGCGTTGCCGATCGAGAAGTTTCAAAGGCGTTTTATGAGAAGCTCGATTTCAAAGAAGTGCATTTTTGGCAAGCAGACGACGAGAGCTTGACCATAACTCACCTGAAAAACGGTGATTTCATTTTGGAACTATTTTGCTACAAAAACTATACGCCTGCGCCGGAAACCATTCACGCCACCGCCACCGATTTACCAATTATCGGCACAAAACACTTCGGCCTGCAAGTAGCATCTATCGAGGCAGCACGCGAAGACTTAGCAGCCAAAGATATTGTGAAGCCAGACATTGAGATTACCCAAGGCCGCACAGGCCCACGCTACTTTTTTATTGAGGACCCGGACGGCATTTTGGTTGAAATCGCAGAAGACGGGCGGAAGTTTACATGAGTACACACTCAAAGACTCAGATTATCATCGTCAATGACCAAGACGAAATCATCGGGCACAAAGAACGTGGCACGATTAAGCGAGAAGATATCTACCGCGTGTCCTCTCTCTGGATAACTAATTCAAACGGTGATGTCCTTTTAGCACAACGCAAATTCACCAAGAAGCACGACCCTGGTAAGTGGGGGCCGGCCGTTGCCGGTACGGTAGATGAAGGCGAAACATATGATAGTAACATTATAAAAGAAGCCGAAGAAGAAATCGGCCTGAAAAACATACGACCCGAGGCAGGCCCAAAACTGCGCGTTACTGGCGAACACAATTATTTTAGCCAGTTGTACAAGCTCGTCGTAAACAAACCTGCCGAAGACTTCATGATTCAAGAGGAAGAAGTAGAGCAAGTTAAATGGTTCACCCGAAGCGAGCTCGAGCAAGAGTTGCGTGAGCACCCTGATAACTACCTTACAGGTTTAGACCGGGCAATGGAGGCTTTGCGATAATGCCCCTCATTTATGTAACCGGCATTGAAGCCTACCGAGGATGATTACAGAGAGTCTGGCGCGACAATGGTTGATGCGACGCAGCCTATAGACATAGTGGTGAATGAAATACTCTCCTCTTCGTCTTGCAGTGATCTTAGCACAGCAACTCAAGAGGGCGACTGATTTGAAAAGTCTGACTTTTATGCTATAATTAATCTTAGCTGGATATCTTAAGAACACTCCTTTAGCAAATTTGCTTTTCTTAACCTTTTTAGCAGATAAGCAAAGGAGTTTTCGATGATCTCATTCGTTTGGCCTGCCGGTGAGCCTATGCTCGCAGGTACAGGAGGCTCAGAGACGTACACTGCAGGCCAGGTGCGTGAGCTCCTGCGTCGTGGCATCGCTGCACAAGTCGTCTCAGTTGGTCACGGCCTGAAGGACGGCCGCAAAGACTTTGACGATATTCCGTTCTTATCCTTAACCGATGAGAAGCAAATTAGCGACCTCTATGGAACGGTCGTATTTGTCAATCGCCCATATGTTGTGCCAACGCGCAACAAAGCGGCCATCATTCTGCACTGTGTAACACCAAACAATGGCGGACGCAAAGTGAAGAGGGAAGATATCGTTGACAAGACACTCATTGCCACAAGTATCTATAGCGGGCAGCAGTGGGCCTTATCTCTTGATGTACCGTACAGTCGAATGCACATCGTCTTGCCGTTCGCAGACCCAGTCTTCAGTAATGTAAAACGAGCAAAGCCTGCAAAGAAAATCCGCATCTTATACGCCGGACGATTTCACCCTGAAAAAGGGATATACACAATTCTAGAGATGATGCATGAAAAGGAAATGCGTCATAATGGCTATAGTGTCAGCCTCGTGGCTGCAGGTCAGCATGTCGAGACTGGGCGTACTATTGCGAAAATGCTGCGCGATTACCAGTATGCCAAGCTTATCCCGGCGCGAAAAACAGTAACTACAATGGCGCAGTTACTCGCACAAACAGATATACTACTTATGCCTTCGGTATTCGCCGAGCCGTTTGGCATGCTTTCGGTGGAGGCCCAGCATGCCGGCTGCCGTGTTGTTGCCAGCAACATTGGCGGTCTTCCCGAGACAAATTGTGGGCTACTTACGCTGGTTGAGTCACGCGATCCCCGCGCACTTATGAAAGGGATCGCAGAGGCTGTCGCTCTTGGCCAGGCTACTAAAAAAGAGCGGGAACTTGCTGGCAGTGAGTTTGGCCTAGACACTTCAGTTGACCGACTGTTGAAGGCACTCCGAGTATAAGGCACGTTGAATGCTCGCCTTTAAGCGGCACGCCCCAATTTCTCTAGTAGCGAATGCCCTGATGTAGGGTAATAATGCAAACATTTTACAAACATGCAACATGTGGGCTATTATTAGATTACAAAATAAAACGGGGATAAAATCTATGTCGGCTGAATTTGCGGAGCCAGCAAAGCTCCAGGGTGAGGCAATATTCCGCCAGTATTCGCCAGAGTATGATGCCGGGCGATGCACAATCTTTAACGAACTTGGCAGCCTAGGGATGGCGCAAGAAACATGGGCGATGCAAGGCAGCCTGTATCGCGACATGGCCATTGTATCGGCCGAAACCCCTGATAAAAATGATTGGTTGCCAGCTAACCTGGATTTAATGCGCGATCGAGTGGCCGGCCAATCGGCCACTCGTTATTATGTGTGGCAAGAAAATGAGCACCCTGACCAAAAGGCATCAGTGCGTTTGCAACTCCTTGAGTCGTACGAAGACTTGCCCACGTACTTGCGATGTAACGGTAACATATATCGCGAAAATAAGACGCTACTTAAAAAAATGGTAAAAGACGGCTACGTAATTGCCGAAGCCGGTTCTTTCGCCAGGACGCAGCAAGCCGATTCCGTTTCTATGCACCGTGTACTTCGTGAAATGATCCGCGACTCCGTGGACGGTTTGGCATATGGAGCCGACATGCCGGAAGGTGCACAGAACGCAACCATACCAACGAGGCAGGCACCGCAAAAGCAAGCGTGGCTTATCGGCATGGTGACGCGAACGTTCGATACGCTAGAACTGGTATATGGCCGCCGCAACCTATGGCGCATTGGCGGTGACACATTCTTTGACCCGCGTGTTAACTTCGCTTTGCGCTACGGGTTGCTTATGCCGAACGATTTCGTTAACAACTTACATCTTGACTACTTAGAAGCGCACGACCAATGGCAGCATGCGCAAAAATACGGCAGAGATACGGATCCGCGCATTTACCAACGCCTCCAAGAAAAGTTCTTGCTCTTTACAGATGGCCTTGGCCGTGACACCAGTCATATGAGCAACGAAGCTTGGGACTGCCAAAACCAATTACGCAAACAACAACCGGAAAAGGACGTGGCATAATGACGCCAGAACTTGCCAAGCGCAGAGCACAATTATTACACCAGCCACTTGAATGGCAAGAGCCGGTCTTTTTCCCGGGCAACCCCGACGGATTACAGGAAGCGTTTGATACAGGCAAGGTACTGCGCCTGTACGACGAAGCCGAGGTTATTGCCAACTCGCTTTTTAAAATGCTACACCCTCACCCCGACCAAAGAAATGACACTAAGCTGCGCCGCGATTTTGTTGAACCTAAAATAGACTTAGACGCGACGTTCGGGCAGTATGTGCTCGACCCGTTTACGGGCGAACTAGCGCGTATTGCCGATAAAGACCACTATTTTATGCTGTTAGGAGCTGCCGACAACGGCTTGGTCGCCGAAGGGGAGAGGCAAGTGCGGCAAGAAACTACGGTAATGGCCGCCGGCTTAAGCGTCGGGAGCGAAGTGGCTGTCCGCTATGCGATGGAAGGTTACGGCACAATTATACTGGCTGAATTCGACGACTTAGAGCCAATGAACATGAACCGCATCAGGGCCTCAAGCTTGGAGGTCGGCGCGCCGAAACTACTGAATGTGGCACGTTGGATTGCTCGCTATAACCCCTACATAAAGCAAATTCACTTGCCTGAGGGCTTGAATGCAGCCAGCATCGAAATTGTTAAACGCCATAAGCCCCGGGTAGTTGCCGATGAAATGGACAGCTGGGAAGCCAAAGCTATTTTAGATGAGGGACTAATCGAAATGGCAGCTGAAGTGGATTTCGACCCAGCTCTTGTTAGCGCTGCTGACACCGGCCGCGTATCGCAACTGGATATCCGCTACCCCGGCAGGAAAGGCTACAAACCCTTTAACGGGCGCATGAATGCTGCCGACATTGCCGCCGCATACACTCCGGAAGGCAAGGCTTTTGACTATGTGTTAAAAGTTATCGGGCGGCATAATATGGATAAAACGTTGCGCAATGCGCTCGCTCAAGCTGGCAGCGGCGAGTTAGCGTGCGTACCCCAGCTTGGCATGACCGCTACGCTGGGTGGCGTGCTGGCAGCCCACGCAACAAACGAAATTGTGGCTGGCCGCGAGATAAAACCGGGCAGCTACGCCTGCTCAATACCTAAAACATTCCGAAGGAGACAACGTGACTGGCTATTTAGAAAGAGGTAATTTCCCGGCGGTCATCGCCGTTGGCGGCTTTACGCCCGACGCCGTGTTTACAAATAAAGATTTGGCCGCGTTTCACCCCGGTATTGGTTTAACGCCGGAGCAAATAGAGGAAAAAACGGGAATCCAGGAGCGGCCGATTGCTCCGGCCGACATGGAACCTTCCGAAATGGGCGCTATCGCAGTCCAGCGGGCGCTTGCCAATGCCAATATTACCAGAAACCCGGAAACGGGCTTGTACGAAGCAGTAAACGACATACTTGTTTCAACCATAACGCGCGACAAAAACAGGGAAACACCCGGCCCGGCCGCTGAAGTGCACCGGCGCGTCGGGCTGGGGTCGAGCTGCTCGGCTGAGGATTTAGGCGCAGCCTGCGCCGGAATGGTATACGCGCTCCGCGGTGCGTCGAACCAAACGCAAGTCAACGATGTAACGACAGTTGCCGTGGGTTTGGGTAAAATGTCGCCGATAACTGATTATGACAAACGCAACGTAGGTGTGATTTTTGCCGACGGCGCATCGGCACTGGTTGTGGAAAACCGGCCGGATGTTATTAGGCCCACGTTTGCGTTCCACACGGAATCTAATATCGAAGCGGTACATGCACCAGCCGGCGGCACACTTGAAATGAATGGCCGTTTGGTGACGGAACTGGCCAAAAAAATATTGCCCGGGCTCGCCCTTCGGGTAGCTGAGGAAGCCAATTGCATCGACGAGGACACTGGCTTAATCGACTGGAATAAAGTAACGCACGTCGTGCCCCACCCTGGCAGCGGCCCGCTCATCCTCGATGTTGCCGCGGCTGCTAAAATTCCGAAAAAAAAGCTGGTGCTGAGCTTTCATAAGCACGGAAACACCTCGGCAGCCAGCATCGGGCTGGCGCTTGAGGATGCTATTAAAGAAGATAAGTTCGACCGCAACAAACCGATTGTGGCGCTATTTCTGGCCATTGGCGCGGGCATGGTCGCCGGTGCCGGCATTATGGAAGTAAAACTGGAGTCAAGTTCTAACCTGTAACGTACTTTATTTTAACACCCGGCGCACGTCGCTGCTCAGGGCTGTTAATAAATTGTAGTTAAACAAATTATGGTCAAGAGCGAGGTTGTCTATGGTGTTTTTATCGGCTGGATTGTCGCTGTACACTACTACCTCGTCGCCAACTTTGGCAGCGAGGGTGCCTAAGCCCACCATGGTGTGGTTCATGCAAACGCGGCCGACAATAGGAATGAAATGCGCGCCTATTTTAACCACCCCGGCGTTGCTCAGCGCCCGGTTGACACCTTCATAATACCCAAGCGGCAATACCGCGATTTTCATGTCTCGGGGTGCTGTGAAAGTGTAATTGTAACCGACCTTGTCGCCTCGTTTAAGGCTGATAACTTTTGTAATAGTGCTTACAAGCTTAAGCGCCGGGCGTAAATTTTTAAGCTGGGTGTGTAGCACATGGCTGCACGGAAACGGATTGATGCCGTATAACCCAACGCCCAGGCGGAAGGCGTTGGCGTACCTGGATTTAGCCTTCAGGCTGCCAGCACTTTGGGCAATATGAAAAATTGTCGGTTTTGCGCCCACTGCCTTTACCGCATCGATGCAGCTGTCAAACTGTTCAACGGCGGCATCGACCGTGGCCGGATCGCTGCCATCGCTATCTGCCAAGTGGCTCATAACACCTTCTAACACCAGATTTTTGTACTCAAGTACCAGCGTGGTAAGCGTGGTAATTTCGTCCAAGCGTGCTCCGTAGCGGTTCATGCCACTGTTGACTTCGAGATGCACTTTAACGCGTTTGCCAGTAGCGCCAAGAGCGTGGATGCTGGCCGCGTCCTGTACTACGAACGCGAAATTATCGTATTTTATACGAGTATAATTTGCGGGCAAAATCGCTCCCATAACTAACACCGGCTGCTTGCTTACTTCGCGGATACGGAGGGCCTCGAAGTAGCCATCGACCGCCAGGTAAGGTAGCTTGCGGCCCTTCAGCGCCTTGGCCACCAGCGTAATGCCGTGGCCGTAGGCATTGCCTTTAAGCACCGGAATCGCTGGCATGCCGCCTAAGTTTTCAAATAACTTTAAATTGTGGAGTAACGCCGTGCGCGAAACCTCGATACGGTTATGGGTGGTATAGCCTTTTTCGAGTTTACGAAGCAGGCGGTCGATGGTTTGACGGATAGACATGCTTATACCTTTGCTATGGCCGTCCCGATAGCGGCAACTGCGTCGTTATTGCCCCACCTGCCCGAGCCGCGGTAATGGGGTCGCCACGTCGCGGTAAATGTCTCGTAGAGTGTCAGTGTACTCTGATAAACCCGGCGGATAGGGCGGCACGAAGGCGTCGCAGCCAGCGAGCTTAGCCTCGCTGGCAGGGTTTGAACGCTCATAATTTATAACAGCAATTATAGATGGACGACCGTAGGTGTAGCTGTCTTTATAAAACGCCCAAACATCATTTCTTGGAGTCTTTGACAAAACGCCATCCGCGTATTCTTTATAGTACCTGTTAGGATCATGCTTTTCACCTGTTTCGATAAATTCATGGAGTAGGTGTTCAAAAGATATGGTGCGCACAGTTTCACCCATACCCTGTACGCGGTCATAGGCCTGGCTTAACCAAGCCAGCCGCTCTTCCTCGCTAATCTCCCTGCATTCCGGCGGTACAAGCAATCGCCCGATCCGGCCGCTGATGCGGTTTCCCCGGAAAGCGAACTCGTTAACAAAACGGCAATAATCGCTGCTAACCGCTTCAGCGGCCGGATCTTCGTAGCCAAGATCGCTGGGGTATTGGTGTGGATGCAGCTGAAAGTGCAGAGCGACCGACCTGCTCGTGACTTGGTCAAGTAGCATTGTCTCGCCGAATGATAAGAAGTCGTCGAAATGTTGTGGTTCAAAGGTGTGTTCAGTTGGCGCAATGTTGATCATATGCCTTAATATTATATGGCTTGAGACGTGCTGTCGAGTCGGAGTAGCCTTAGCCTACCGTGTAGCTTAGTGCAAAACGCTGGCTTGACTGCTTATGCTTTGCCTGTGTAATATGAGAAAAACTGTTCACAGAAAGTGAGTCACCATGAGTGCTTCTCCAGAATATTCTCCAACACAATTTGAACTTCCATCACACGACCCCAGCCAATTTACGCCTGGTACTTTTGCCGAACGGGCAACAGGCCTAAAAGATCATTTTTACTCACGCAGCGTAAGCAGGTTCCCGTTGCCCGAAAACGCCGACGGCAACGACGAGAGCCTTATTATTGGCGCTTATGTGGCAAAAGGCGCACTCGTGGGTGTGAGCGTTGGTATTGAAAAAGCTGCCTACCAAGAAACGGACGGCCACCCTGCTCCGCGTATTCATGAGCCAGAGGGCACACAATATTTTCCGTCGCTTTCCAAGGCCGAAATTGCCCGCCTGCAATCTTATTCTGACACTGAAAAGCCGTTTACAAATAAACTTGTTGTGCCGCCTGAAGAAAGAAGCTCGCGTTTGGTTGAAATACCGGAAGCGGCTGATGTTATTGCCCGAACCGACCCGACACACACGCTGTTTATTATTGGCCCAGATATGCTAAAAGATCGGCACCGCCGGGTGGCAACACATGAGCAAATATATGAAAAACTTAGGCTTACAACGCAAACGACCGAAGAAGGGCGGCATAATAACCAACTTTTTGTCGATCAGTTTCGCCATCGCCGTTATTCTACCGCCAGTGATGTCCAATACTTCTATGAGCAATTCGTTGAAGCGAGCGTAAGCTTGCAGCCGACGCAAGCGCACGATGGGCTTAATGCGGTAATGCGCGCCAGAAATTTTGAACCGGCTCTTATGGCAACCAACTTTAACCTGGGTGCACTCGCTTTGAACCCGATAATGCCATATGCGGGCTGGCTAGCCGACAAGTTTGATTATCATGGCGGTGGCGAGTACGAAGCCGCAAAGCGCGCGGAATTAAGGAATGCTGTCCGTGCCATTGATGAACGTGGAGTCAAGCTTATCTGCGCTGTAGGCCTCGACGACGATAACATGGGCTATCTCGACTATTTCAGCCAAGCAGAGGGCGCCCGAGGTGCTCAAATGCTCGTTGTTAATGAGCTGTCGCCAGAGGAATTGCCATACACCCGCGACACCCTACACGTTAAGGGTGAGCTTACGGAAACGTTGCCTGCGCTCGCTGCCGCCATCGAAGGCAAGAAAGCGGCTGGCCGCGAAGCTTAGCGGCTTTTCGTCTCGGTGCAACCGGCAATTTATGTTAAAATAACAGAGTATGTGCTGCTCTTAAAGGCTTAACAGGCGCGTGCTCTTATTTTAATACCTAAAAAGAATACCACTATGAACCAACCACTCAGGCCTGACGGCTACAAAGCTATGCTCGCAGGCCAAATTGAAAAAAGCATTGCCCAAGCAGAAGCCCGCCGCCGCGCGCCCGCTAAAACCGCGCCTTTGGGGCTGGAGTGGCAGGTCGCGCTTGAAAAAGGTGTAGCCAAACTAGCCGGTTCCGACGGGGAGCTGCCCGGCATCGCGAGTATGTTGGTGCATCCACCGAAAAATGCCAAACTTAGCTGGCTGCCTGATTATGCACTGCCGGCATTTGAGCTTGCTCGCCTGTTAAAACAAAACCCTATGGCTTTGGCGGCCGAAATTACAAACGATGTAAGTCTCGCTAAGCATTTTTCTAAAATTGAAGCTGCCGGCCCGTATGTAAACCTGCGCTTGCAAGACGCCGAACTAATTGACGGCGTTAAAACCATTTTAAAACAAGGCGAAAATTACGGCCGTTCAAATTTTGGCGAAGGCAAGGTGGCGCTTGTAGAATTTTCGAGCCCGAACGTTGCTAAGCCGTTTGGCATTAACCATTTGCGTTCGACGGTGATTGGCGAGTCGCTGGCGCGCTTGTTTGGATTTTCGGGTTTTACAGTTATCCGCGATAACCATTTGGGCGACTGGGGTACGCAATTTGGTAATTTACTCGCCGCACACCAGCAGTACGCGCCGGAACGCGACTTCGCTTCGCTTGACACCGATGAATTGAACGCTATATATGTGCGCTTCAGCCAAGAAAAAAAGACTAATCCGGCTTTAGCGCGTCTTGGTCAGGAAATGTTTGCCAAGCTTGACGCCGGCGACCCGGTGCTTTTGGCGAGCTGGGCGGCAGCGCTCAACATGAGTCTAAAAGAATTTAAGGCTGTTTATGAACGCTTGAGTATCGAATTTGATACTCAAATTGGCGAAAGTTACTTCGATAAAGACGCTGCGGCACTAGTTGACCAACTACCAGAGCGCGGTGCTAAAAACGTCGTGCTCGACAAAAAAACTAAAGCGGCCTACATTGACGGCGAACATCCGGTCGTGTTGCGCACTCAAGATGGCTACTGCGTGTATGCGGCGCGCGACTTGGCGACCATTGCCTTTCGCCAACAAACGTATACCCCCGACGAGGTTATATATGTTGTGGGTGAAGAACAAGCTAGCTACTTCCGCACCATTTTTGAAGTTGCCCGCGAAGTAGGCCTCACCACTTTGCCCCAGGGCGGCCACATGCACCTTGAGCACATCGGCTTTGGCTTGCTACTCGACCGCGAAGGTAAAAAACTTTCGACCCGTAAAGGCACCAGCGGCAAGTTAGAAGATGTCATTGACCAGCTTGACGAGCGTGCTTACCAAGAAACGACCGCCCGCAACCCCGAAATGGACAAAGGCTTGGCGCGCAGCATTGCTAAAAAAATCGCGGTTGGTGCCCTTATTTGGAATGACTTGCGCACCGACCGTGTCTCAAGCGTACGTTTTGATATCGACCGAATGCTGGCGCTGGGCGGCGGCAGTGTGATCGACATTTTGTACACTTATTCGCGTAGCTCGTCGCTGTTACAAAAGCTCGCTGATGACCCGGAGTTTACTCAAACTACACCGGCGAAAGAATTTTCGACCGAAACTGAGCACCAGTTAGCTGCGCGCCTGCTGGAGCTTAGCCAAGTTATTCGCCAAGCAACAATTGAGCGCGCGCCGCACATTTTAGTGGGCTATTTGCAGGACCTCGTGCAGCTGCATGGCCGGTTTTACGAAGAATCCCGCATCCAGGGTGTAAGCGATGCGCACCTTGCCCAGTTGCGTGCCGATTTGCACCGCGCCTACAAAACTGTTATCGCCAGCGGCCTCGGTTGCTTGAACATTCCGCTTACTGAGCGCATTTAACACTGTTTCACCGCTGTAGTTAGCAGAAATATTGACGCCAGCGTATAGTTTTTTAGACTTTGCCGGAGTAAACCGTTTTAAAACCAACATGACCCCTCACTAAAGAAGGGTCATGTTGGTTAGTTTAGTTTCTTGTTTTACAGAAACGTTTTATGCTTCTTGCACGACACGCAACTTGCGCGGCAGCGTGAAGCTCAATCCTGAAACGAGTATGAGCAGCATCACCACGTACACAACAGATGCGCGGAAGCCGTTGGCGAAGTTAATTGCATTTGCTTCGATGGAGCTATGCGCGACGGCATTAGCAACGAGATCTTCATGGCCGGGCGTGTCCGTTTGCGTCTGAAGGCAGCTTTGCGGCACAACGTTGGCATCTTTTTCGGTGGTGCGGTCGTGGAAACAGTCGCGGGTTTGTGCCAAAATATATGTTTGCGCGTTGGCAGGCACATGCAACGTTGTCAGTTGCGAACGCAGCTGCGGTGAAACCTGGTTAAAGCTTTGGTAGCTGCCGTGGTTCAATTGGCCAAAGAAGATCACGCCGATAATGGCGATACCAATTGCACCACCAACTTGCTGCACGGCGTTCAAAATGCCAGAGGCCGAACCGGCGTGTGTGCTGTCTACATCTTGCAAGGCGGCAGAGAACATTGGTACCATTACGCATGATAAGCCAAGGCCCGCAAGGAACAAGCCCGGCAATAACTGCCACGGATGCGTGCCCAGCGTGTAGTGGCTGATGAGGGCGCTCGTAATGATCAAACCGGCTGCAAACAAGATCGCTCCCACGATGATAGTATAACGACCAATTTTGGTAATCAACTTTTGGCCGAGCCCTACAAACCCAATGGTTATACCAAGGGCGGTTGCGATGCCGGTCAGCGCCGCTTTAATCGGGCTGTAGCCCAACCCAATCTGCAAAGACAAACCGAAGGTTAAGAAGTAGCCGATCATCACCGATTCAACGATAACGTTCAGACCCAAACCGCTAATAAAAGTACGAATGCGGAACAGGGCCGGCACAATAAGCGCCGACTTGTCACGCATATCCTTGCGGCGTTCATACCAACCAAACACGGCAAGGGCGGGGATAGACGCGGCCAGCAAAATCAGGCTCCACACCGGCCAGTTGAGATCACGGCCTTCAATTAACGGGAACACCAGCAAGCTGAGCGCTACGACAACTAACAGCGTACCTTTAATGTCAATATGTAAAGGGTGCTCGCTTTTACCTGCCGGCAAATATTTGCTGCCAGCTATGAAGGCAAAAATACCAACTGGCAAGTTAATAAGGAAGATCGGACGCCAGTCCCAGCCAAACAAGTTGGCCTTAATCAGTAAACCACCGATGATTGGGCCAAGCGAAGCAGCCAAACCGCCAAGCATGCCAAACATGCCCATCACAGAGCCGCGTTCTTCGGGCTTGTACATCACCTGCATCAGCGACATCACTTGCGGCACCATCAGTGCAGCCATCGACCCCTGTAAAAGCCGGGCGATCACCAAAAACGTCGGATTTGGTGCGATACCAGTTAACAGCGAAGCGACGGTAAAACCGCTCACGCCGAGCAGGAAGATTTTTTTATAGCCAAACACGTCACCCATGCGGCCGCCAGTAATCAGCAGCAGCGCGAAGGTAAGTGAATATCCCGCCACTAGCCACTGGATGGTCGCATAACTTGCGCCCAGGTTGGTTTGGATGGATGGAATGGCAATGTTGACAATTGTAGAGTCGAGCAAGTCCATGACGAAAGCGAAAGCCACGATAAGCAGGGCCATCTTTTTTTGCTTGGCCGTAAACTTGCTCGCGTGGTGGGAAGCGGCATGTTCCATTGATTTATACCTTATATTACGTTATAATTTTTTGTAACTAAGAATTAAGTTTGCTTAATATCTTAGAATCTAAGTTAAATTATTTTCCAGCTTATGTCAAGTAGAAAAGACCGTAATACACTGGTGGCAGAGATCGGGCAAATGGCCCGTGACCACGGCAACTTAAACGTGCTCATGGTTAATGCCATCGCGCAACATGTGGGTTTAAGTGCAACTGAATTTGAATGCTGCAGCCTAATTGCCGACGAAGGCCCATTTACGGCGGGCGAGCTCGCCAAGCGCTGCCGCATCACTACCGGTGGCATGACCGGCATGATTGATCGTCTGGAGCGCGCCGGTTTTGCAGAGCGCAAAATTGACCCCAACGACCGTCGTCGTGTGCTGGTATCTGCTATAGAACAAAAAAAGGCGACCAAATTGGTGTGTGAATTATATCAGCCACTGCAAGAATCGTTCGACAAAATAATGAGCGAATATACGCTCGAGCAGCTCGAAGTTATTGCACATTTTTTCCGCTGGACGAACCGCGCCTTCCACCATACTTTAGAAAGCTTGCCCGAAAAACAATAGCTCTAACGGAGATTAGACTGCCAAAAGTTGTGGTATGCTAGGGTGATATGGAATTACGTGTTGCTACCTGGAATATTGCGGCCGCCCACAAAATGCTATCCGCAGACCGTTTCGATTATAGCTTGCACCAAGACGTGGCTTACTTTGCGGGCCAGTTGCACCGGCTTGACCCCGACGTTATTTGCCTCCAAGAGTCTGAGTTTAACACGGACGATTCATTAACACACCGCTTTGCCGGCGAACTTGGTATGCCTTACTTTTCTGAGACACCCGGCTGCCCGTCGCATATCAGCAACGGTTACCAATTGACTACCGCGATTATTGCTAAAAAACCATTCACCAATGCCCGGCATGTGCTGTTGCCGCAGCCAACTTTTGAATTGCGCTTCAAGCACAGCGATGAAGCCGTGCAGCCGTATAACCGATATATGCAGCTTGTTACTTTTGATAATTTTACCGTCGGCACGCTGCATACGGAGCCGCTAGGAGCATTCGGGCGGTCATATGAGCATGGTGAAGGCCAACACCTAGCGCACTCCATCGACGAATTGCTCGTACAAGAACTTGAAACTCCTATTATAGTTGCCGCCGACTTCAACATGGTTGCTTTAGTAAAAACACTGCCGCGGTTTATCACTGAATGCCGGCTTCAAGAGGCGCTCCCAAGCGAACCCACAAAACCGCAAGGTAGCCACCCGGACCACATATTGTTTAGCCCGGAATGGCAATTACTGCAGTCTGGCATCGAACATACACAGTCCGATCATTACCTATGTTGGGCTGACTTGGAACTGGCCAGCTCTCGGTAAAATTTACTTAGCCAAAACGTTCGGCACGAATATGTGCTGGCGGGACTCCAAGTTTTACGAGGTCGTCGGCCATTAGCTCAACAAATGGAGTGGCGCCGCAAATAAAAACGCGCGGGTCTTTTGGTAAAGCGTGCAGTGCTTGGGTAATCAGTTCCGGCGTTATAAAGCCGGTTTCCCCGGGCCAATGCTCGGGCCAGCTGTCGCTGAGCACGATTTTAGTAGTCACATGTGGGCTGCCAGCTGCAAATTCGGCGCTATAGATGATGTCGCTCTGACTGCGCGCCCCATATAACAAATATACAGGTGTTTTAGAACCTGTTAACGTATGTGCCTGAATAATGCAACGCATTGGCACAACTCCGCTGCCACCGGCAATGAGCAATAGTGGTTCGCGCATGCTAGGTTGCCAAATGAATGATTTGCCAAGCGGGCCGCGAATTTCAATATCTTCGCCAATTTTTAGCTGGTTGCATAAATATGGAGTAACTTCACCAGCTGGCACCAGCGCTACCGTAAGCTCAAGGAGGTTGGTGTTATTCGCTGCTGTTGCTGCCGAGTATAGCCTCGCAGCCTGATAGCCATTAGGCGCGGTCAAACGGATTTCGTAATGTTGGCCCGCAGAGTGCTCTATTTTATGGGGTGCCTCAAAGGTGAACGTTTTAACAGTAGGAGTTTCCGCGCGGATGGCTTTAGTGGTAGCGACAAACCAGGTACTCGATTCGGTTATAGGCGCGTCAGTCGGTGTCATATCGTTGTTCTCGCCAGGGGTCGCCGTAATTGTGGTATCCGTTCACTTCCCAAAAACCAGGTTTGTCGGCGCTGGTGAACGTTAGCCTTTGCACCCATTTGGCGCTTTTCCAAAAATATAAGTGAGGTACGAACAAGCGCGCGGGGCCGCCATGTTCGTCAGTGAGCGGTTGGCCACCGGCGGCCACCGCAATTAAGGCTTGGCCGTTCTGCACATCGGCCACCGGCACATTGGTAGTGTAGTCGCCGTCACAGGTCGCAATAAGGTGGTGGGCGTCATTGGTCAATCCGCCCGCTAATTTAATAAGATCGTCAATTGAAACGCCTTGCCATTCCATGCCTAGCTTGCTCCAGCGGGTTACGCAGTGGATGTCGGCTTGCATGACCGTTTTTTGCAGCTGATTGAAATCATGCCAGGTGAGTGTGATTGGCTTGTGTACTTCGCCGTCGACAGTAAGCGACCATGTGGCAGTGTCGATATGGGGTGTTGCCCCGTAAGTAAGCACCGGCCAACCTTTAACTTCGGATTGACCCGGCGGTAAGCGCTTGTCGCTTTGGCCTTTGCCGAAAAAACCAGAGTTTATGACGCTCATGTTTTTTAGTGTAGCATACATGTTTTTGTTTGTAATTTGGGGCAAGTGAGTGCATACTGTTGGCGAAGGTTCAAAACACCTTTTTTGTTTTTATTTGGAGAAAAAAATGACAACCACCGACAAAGCCCCTAGCGTATCTTCGCGTGCTTTCAAACGCACTAAAATTTTAGCCACAGTCGGCCCGGCAACCGATAGTTACGAACAGATCGTAGAAATGCTCAAAAGCGGCGTTAATGGGTTCCGCCTTAACTTTAGTCATGGCACCCACGAAGAGCATGGCCGCCGCGTCGAGTGGATCCGCAAGGCGAGTGCTGAACTTGGCAAACCGGTGGCTATTTTGCAAGATTTACAGGGGCCGAAAATTCGCCTTGGCGACTTTGAAGGCCAGATTGACGTCAAGGCCGGCGACGCTTTGCAATTCAAATACATGAGCGATTATGCGGCGACTGGCATCATTCCAATCCAATATGACCTCAGTAAAAAAGTAAAAGTCGGCGAACGCATTTATTTGTTCGACGGCCGCCTGCGTGGTGTAATTGCCGACATTACCAGCGAAGGCGTTTTAACGGTGCAGATCGACAACGACGGCTTTTTGCTCAAGCGCAAGGGCATGAACTTGCCAGATACCGACTTTGGCGGCGATATTTTAACCGAAAAAGATATCCGCGATTATAAATATGGTGCGACCCAAGATATCGATTATGTTGCTTTGAGCTTTGTGCAAAGCGCCGCTGATATCACCAATTTGCGCCAGTTGTTGCAAGCCGAAGGTTCTGATGTAAAAGTTGTAGCCAAAATTGAAACTCAGGCCGCAATCGAGGACGATACCTTAGAAGAAATCGTAAAAGTCAGTGACGGCGTGATGGTGGCGCGCGGCGACCTGGCGGTGGAAGTGAGCGCCGAAGCTGTGCCAGTGGTGCAGCGCCGCATTATCGGCTTGTGCCAGCAGTATGCCAAAATCAGCATCGTGGCGACCCAAATGCTTATTAGTATGGTCGACAACCCCGAACCGACCCGCCCTGAAGTTGCCGATATCGCTGCCGCTGTCATCACCGGTGCCGACTGTGTAATGTTGAGCGACGAGACTGCCAGTGGCAAGTATCCGATTGATGCTATCCAAACTATGAAACGCGTTATTTTGTACACCCAAAACAACGCTAGCCTCAACCCAATCGGCCAGCCTAAGGCTAACACCGATTTGCAGGACGCGATCAGCTCGGCAGTGCTCACCTTGGCCGACCAAATTAAGGCGGCAGCAATTGTCGCCCAGACCAAATCTGGTACCACGGCGCTAAGCGTAGCCAGCCACCGCCCGAATATGCCAATTGTGGTAGTGACTTCGACGCCGCGCGTAGCTAACCAACTGGCATTAATGTATGCCAGCAAAACCTTCTTGCGTGAAGATATTGAAAGTGTCGGTGAGACTTTGGCACACCAGCTGAAAGGCCAAAACGTATTTACCAGCGGTGACCGCGTAGTGATCGTTTCGGGCGCACAGCCCGGCCTTATAGGCGGTACCGACACCATTAAAGTACGCGTGCTCGCCTAAAATTCGGCACTTTAGTGCAAGTATTCAGCAAAACGCACTGCTACCAATAAAGTGGTGCGTTTTGCTTTTAGCGGTATGAATTAATTTAATTACTAGAAGAAGGTGATGGTGCTCGTAGAGGCGGGATCGGGGAACCCCAAATGATCGGTTCATATAGGTTCTATATTTCTCACGCTTAGCTTCCTCTTCGACAGCTAAGCGGTCTGCTTCAAGGACAATTTCTCTGGTAACGCCGAGCATTACTTTCATAAACCCCTCAACGAACATTGCCGGGCATCTGAGCCGTTTGTTGTGTAGCACGGGTGCCCGCAATTTGGGGTTGGTTTCGGGCTGCTTCAGGTCACGAGTGGGCGTCATCCTATCCCGGTGAAAGTCTAGTTCCCCGGTTTCAGTGGTGTCGATGTAAAAACGTATGTTATCGCTAAACTCATCAAGGCGCAAAGCAGCACTTCGCATACCAATCCGCAACAGATCTTCAACTTCGCCTTCTGCTACAATTTCGGCGACAGTCCTTGGTTTGCCTTCTGGCGTTGACTCTTGTGCGTCGAGGTAAGCAGCGCGTTTTTCTAAGGCGACTCGAAATATGCTGCTCGATGCACCGGCCAGAAGCCTGCCTGTATGTTGAGCGGCGATATTGAGCTTAATACTGCCATCGTCGTGCCCGTAGTGTCTTCTGGCATATTCTCCCATAGGTTTTGCCGTACTCAGAAAGTGCCGCCGCATTGCGCCAGATACATGGAGCGCGTCATTCAAAAATTGTACTTCGGGTAGGAGTATCTTGTCTGTTTGGTGGCTCACAAGTTCAAGAGGGCGAAGGAATGATGTCGATGTGACATCTTCTGGCTGGAGGCTTTCGGTCAAGCCGTTTAAAAATTGCTTCCGACATGGCCGCCGTTCGCCGCGTCGGCTCATCTGGGTCAATCAGGCTATGTGAATGTTGCACTAGCTCTTCCCAAAGCGGAGGAATGGGGCGATTATAGGTTGGCGTTGGTACAGAATCATGGGACATAACGTAGAGACTATAACATATACTTGCAGAGAATATTAACATGTGTGAGCATTATGTAAAGCTTTGTGGCCTCGCAGCCGGCTGCTATAATAAGCCCTAGAAACCATAAGCGGTGAGGCTTTTATGTTTACAAAAAAGACTATTGACGACATTGACGTACAAAATAAGCGGGTGCTGCTGCGTGCTGATTACAACGTGCCGGTGGGTGAGGGCGGCGTAATTACTGATGACTTCCGTATTAAGCAATCTGTTCCAACTTTGCAGGCGCTGCTGGCCAAGAACGCAACGCTGGTGGTGTGCTCGCACTTGGGCAGGCCGAACGGCAAGCCCAACCCGCAGTTCAGCCTGGAGCCGGTAAGTAAGCGCCTGAGCGAGCTTTTGGGCAAGCCCGTTGCCTTTGTGAAAGATTGTATCGGTGCAGAAGCTGAAGCCGCTGTTAAAAATTTGCAGCCCGGCCAGGTGTTGTTGCTCGAAAACCTGCGTTTCCACCCCGAAGAAGAGCAAAATGACGACGCTTTCGCCGCTAAGCTTGCCAAATATGGCGATATTTTTGTGCAGGACGGCTTTGGAGTGGTACACCGCGCCCATGCCAGCACCGATGCTATCACGCACCATTTGCCGAGCGTGGCCGGTTTGCTTTTGGCCAAAGAAGTGGACACTATCACGCGCGTTATGGATGCGCCCGAGCGCCCGCTTATGGCAATTATTGGCGGCGCTAAAATTTCTGACAAAATTGACGTGCTAGAGCGTTTTATAGATATCGCTGATTTCATTGCCGTTGGCGGCGCCATGGCCAACACCTTTTTAGCGGCCGAAGGCATTGATATTGCGAAAAGCAAGTTCGAGCAAAACGACGTGCCAATTGCCAAAGACATCATGGCTAAGGCGCGCGCCAAAGCCAAGCAGGAACGGTTCATTTTTTACATTCCGCAAGACGGAGTGGTGGCGAATAGTTTAGACAAAACTGCCAACACCCGCATTGTCGACTGGGACGCCCACATGATTGCCGAAGTAGAAAGCTACCCTAAAGCGCCGCGTGATGAAAGCCGTAAAGTGGCACCCGATGAACTCATTTTAGATGTCGGGCCGTTTAGCGGCGCATTTATTGCCGGCGGTGTGCAGCTCGCCAACACCGTGGTGTGGAACGGCACTATGGGGGTGACTGAAATCGCAGGTTTGCAAGGGCCGGTAGGCCCGTTCGCGCACGGCACCGAACTAATAATCGATGCTATGCTTGGTGATTACGGCCATCGGCCGTTCAGCTTAGTTGGCGGCGGCGACACTGTCGGCTATATTGAACAGCGTAAACTCACTGGCGCATTCAACCACGTTTCTACCGGCGGCGGCGCTAGCTTGGAACTTATGGCCGGACGTAAACTGCCGGGTGTCGAAGCGCTGCAAGACAAATAACCCTAGGCAAGATAGGCAAGACACATGCCTCGCCCATCAGGAGTGTGGTTTTTTGTAGCTTGATAATGAGAGAAGTAGGGACTATTCGGGGCGGCGGTGTCTTCATTACAGTCGAAAATTTGCTCCCGTGAAATGCCTACTTTGGCTAAACAGGCATTGAGGTACCCAATCGGGTCCAAGCTTTCATTATCACCGTCTACGGCGTGTATAAACGGCTTCCAGCTATCATCGGCAGCTCTAATAGGAGCTGGATATATGTACGATTCTTTTCTTATGGACGGGCCGATTGTTATGCTAAGCTGGCCCAGAGGCAAGTTATTAAGCTCTGTATAACGTTTGACAAACCTTTCCGCAAGATGCATGTTGAGGCTTTTCCACCCCAAATGAGCTAAGCCGAACGACAGACTGTCGGCTGCGCTGATTCCCATAGGAATACAATCAGCTGCAATTAAAACGATTGCTGTTTGTTTTAACGATCGTTCGTTGCCTGATAAGATAATGGCATCTCCCGGCGTGGCCAACGAACCTTGCACTTTGTTAACGTCTATCTCTGCAATATGGTCCGCATGCTCCGGATCCATGTAATACAGCGTGCGGTTCTGCAAGCCCATTTTATGTAGGTACTGCCGCCTGTTATTTTCAGCCAGCTTACTGCCAAACCGACGAGACATGTCGCCGTCTGCCTTTGCAGACAACTTAACAATCATTTCATTCATCAACAATTCTTTCTACCACCGTGTCCCCTGCGTTAATGAGGTCGGAAACGTGCTTTTGCTCCATGCGTCGTATTGTAAATAATGATCATCCTTGAGTAAACAGATGTCTTCTAGATAAGTTGTACACGTAAAATGCTTATGGTAAGCTAGTAAGAGTTTTACTTGGTGGCTTCATGAAACGAAAATTTTTGTTAGTTGCAAACTGGAAGATGCACTTAAATACAGCGCAGGCAAGTTTGCTTGTGCACCGTTTGCAAGAGCGTACGCGTATCCACCGTGATATCGAAATTGTGCTGGCGCCAAGTATGCTTGCTTTGCAGCCGCTCAGTTTGCAAATTGACCGCCGTAAATTCCGTCTTGCTGCCCAAAACGCCTACCAAAAGGATGAAGGCGCATTTACTGGCGAAGTGTCTTTTGCGATGCTGCGTGACCTAGTGCATTATGCAATTATCGGCCATTCTGAACGCCGCATATATTTCAATGAAGATTTGCCAACGATACGCGACAAAGTGCAAGCGGCCATCCGTAACGGCATCATGCCAATTTTATGCGTTGGCGAAACCAAGCATGAGCGTAGCGAAGGGCAAACCATGCAAGTGCTGCACGACCAAGTAGTAACGGCATTACATAATTTAACTGCCGAAGAGTTCGCTATGGTCAGCATCGCTTACGAGCCAGTGTGGGCTATTAGCACTTTCGGCGGTGAACTGGCAAAACCTGGTGATGTTAGCGTGGCGTTGCAATTTATACGTGACCAAGTTGCCGCATTGTATGGCCAAAAAGCGGCCGCACAAATGCGTGTGTTGTATGGCGGCAGCGTTGATGAACATATTGTGCGCGGGTACTTAGAAATTAAAGGATGCGATGGTGCGTTGGTAGGCGGCGCAAGCCTTAACCCGTACCAATTTGCAGGCATAATCGATGCCGCCTACCGGCTGCAGCATGAAATGGAGCAATAGTGGCAAACTCTGAAAATTCTGCGCAATCAGCGCACCGTAAGCGTACTCAACCTTCAAACAAGGTGTTTGATGTTATGCGCCCCGGCCGTGCGCCGATGCAAGCGACATCGCGCCCGGTTATTGTCGGCCATAAACCCGAAGTCAATGACCCGATGATGAACCGCGCTATCCATGTGGTGGGCGATGCGGCTAACGCTTTACACGTGCCCGATGAGCCCTTGCTCATGGCGCATAATCCAGATGCGATGAATAGTAATTTGCCGCCAGTCCCGCCGGTGCCTGTTTCCGGTATGCCTGCGAACGACCCTCATGCGGCACAAGCTGATACTGAAACTCCAAAAGTGCCCCAGCCGGCCAACGTAACTACGCCAGCTACAGCCGTCGTGCCGGTGCAACATTTTAAGCCGGTAGAACCAACCATTCCGGAATTAGCAAGCGCTTCACCTACTGCCGCCGTATTTAGTGCGATAACGCCTTCGCCGGCCAATGTGCCAAGCGCCGACGGCCAATTAACAGAGGCGTCAGATTTAGGGCAGCCTACTACGCCCGCCGACGATTCCACCCAGCAAATTTCTGCGGAACCACGTAATGCAGTTTTAGATGGCCAAGCC
>DATIJG010000007.1:0-87569 GCA_035478775.1 Saccharimonadales bacterium (SeqCode)
ATATGTGGCGGCACAAGGCAAGAGTGTGGCAGACAGTCAAAGCGCGCGCCCAGGCTATAGCGAGCATCAAACCGGCTTGGCAGCCGACCTTGGTGGCACAAGCGACCCGAGCTGCAATGTTGCTGATTGTTTTGCGGATACTGTTGAAGGCAAGTGGCTCGCGGCAAACGCATATAAGTATGGGTTTTTAATTCGCTATCCGGCCGACAAGGTAAATGTAACAGGCTATATTTACGAGCCATGGCATATTCGCTATATTGGCGCAAGCTTAAGCACCGAGATGCATAAAAGTCACATTGAGACCTTAGAGGAGTTTTTTGGCTTGCCGGCGGCACCGAGCTATACGGGTTAGAGTCTTTGGGGCTTTAGCAGCCGGGTTGTATTAAGTAAACGCGCGCAGTCCTCCGAGCAAAGCGAGGAGATGTTTGAGCACGTACTTAATACAACCCGGCTGCTAAAGTTTCTCGCGAGAGCTGGCCGTACTAAATTTATTCGAGTGAGGCGATAATTTTAAGCAAATCGTCGAGCACAATTTCGGCTTTAATAACGTAGCCGTCCATTTCTTGGCGGGTTTGGGCACTGAGTTTTGAGCCATCACCAAGATTTGTAAGCAGTACAATTTTGGTTTTAGTGCAGCCATAACTGGGGTCGGTACGCAAAATATGTAGCACCTCAAACCCATCTTTCGTGGGCATCATTATGTCTAACAAAATTAAGTCAGGCTTAAAACTTTTGGCTTTTTTAAGCCCATCGTCGCCATCAATCGCGGTGGCAACTTCGTATTTGTTATACGTTAAAAAGATTTCGTATAAATTGCGTAACTCAAGATTATCCTCAACGAGTAATATTTTGTGTAGTCCAGCCACGCTGCCTCCTTGTATTCATCTGATCGTCTTGTACGCTTTGGGAAGGTTGGTTACCAGGTTTGGGCAATGTAAAACTGAATGTCGACCCAACGCCTTCTTGCGATACAACTTTTATTGTACCATTGTGCCGTTCAACAATTGATTTGGAAATGAACAACCCTAAACCCGTACCAGTACTGCCGCTGTTTAAGCCCCCATGCACACGATAAAATTTAGTAAACAGATTCGGTACGGCTAACTTTGGAATACCGATGCCGCTGTCTTTTACCGTCACTTCATAATTGGTATCGTGGTCAGCAATTGCCACAGCAACCCGGCCGCCGTCTTTGGTATATTTAACGGCGTTACTGATAAGGTTATTGACGACTTCGTGAATCGCAATCGGGTCGGCTTCGACAGAATAACCGTGTTTTGAGCCCTCGAAAGTAAGCGTAATGTTCTTGTCGGCCGCCGTAAATTGCGCATCTTGGACGGCCTGCCACACATTTGCTGCCAGGTCGACCGTATCCATATTTAACGTGAGCGTACCGCGTTCAATACGGGTGACGTCGAGCAGGTTGTTGATCAAACTGCCAAGCTCAACTGTACTTTTTGAGGCTTGCACAAGGTATTTTTGCGTTTCTGCCGATACGTTCTTTTCTTTGTAAGAAATGAGTTCCAGATAGCCCTTTATGGCAGCCAGCGGCGTGCGCAGTTCATGCGCGGCCATCGACACAAAATCGATCTTCATGTTTTCAAGTTCGCGGCTTTTAGTTTCGTCGTGGATAGTCACGATAATCTGCTGCAAATGCGCCGGCTGGCCGCCCCGCACATGCGCCACATTCAATGTCACGAAATGTACCGAGCCATCAGTCGCTTTGTATTGCAAATCCGGGTAGGTCGTGGCGATAGTGGTATACGCAACAGCAAAGGGCGCACCGGCGTGGGACCAATCAAATATTTCGGCTATATTCCGCCCAATAAGTTGGCTGTCAGGCAAGCCGACCAATTGCGCCGTTGCTTTATTGGCGGTCGTAATTATACCCTGGGGGTTGAGCGCCACAATTGCTTCTTCGGTACTATTAAGAATAATCTCCAAGCGTGAACGTTGCGATTCAATGTGTGCTACAAATTGCCCTAAGCTTTCGCCCATACCATTCACACTGTTAGAAAGCGCACCGATTTCATCCTGTCGGTGCACACTGGAACGCGCCGAAAAATCACCTTGGCCAATCTGTTTAGAGATGCGCGCGATGCGCAAAATCGGCTCCGTAAAGAACCGGGCAAAATACGCAGCAACTACTATAATTACCACCGACGAAAACAGGGCGATACCGATAAGTGCGTTTTTCAATTGCGATATCGGTGCCAACGCTTCAGAAGAATCGATCTTTGCCGCTACTATCCAGTTAGAAAACCCGACTGAACTGGCCGCGATAATCACATTTTTGCCGCGATAATCTTTTACACTATCGTATGCTACGCCATCCGAATGATTACCCATGAGTAAGCTGTCGAGATTAGTCCGTAGCGCCGCCTCGGTGTTGAATCGTAACGGGAAGAGCGAAACCATGTGCCCGTTTGCATCTTTGCTCCCAACTATTGTTTCACCGGTTGTACCTAGGCCCGTGTAATCTTGCACGGCCGCCGTTACATCATCAATGCGGAACACCACCATCATCACCGCAACAGTTTGCTTGTTCACGCTCAGTTGTGTGTAGCTATATAATTTGTCGATGCCGTCGACAGCGTCTTGTTTAACAGCAACGTCGGTAGCTTGGTCGGCTTTTGCAAACGCTTTTGCCGAAGCATTGGTCGTGCCCCTCGTACCATCAAGTGTCGAAGAGATAATCTTGCCGCCTAAGTCACTAATTGAAATGGCTTGGACGTCGGAAACATCGTTCTTTTTCGTTTGGACCACTTGGTCGATGGCTGCTCGCGACGCCTGGCTGCCATCTTGCACATATTGCGCCAATGCTACCTGTAAATCGTATTGATTAGAAAGTTGACTTACTTCTTCTTGGCGGGTTTGCAGCAGTGCATTGATTTTTTGTTGCTGTTTTACCGCGGTACTCTGAATTTGGTTATTGGTATTGCTTTTGAGCTCGCGGCTAATCGCCACGTACGAAACTACGCCTACAGCAAGCGTCGGTATTAGACCGATTAGTAGCAGCAATGTAATAAGTTTTAGCTTAATGCTCATACGCCTAGTATATTGGCCTTATTGAACCGAAACGAATTGGCCGTTTTTAATTTGCAGCAAATCGTATTTGTAGTTCTTATCCGAAATTTCGCCATTTTGGTCAAACTTGATATGCGCCGACACACCGTCAAACGATAGGGTAGGCAAAATGTTTTTAATTTCTTCGCCCGTTGATGCGCCCTTTTGGGTTGCCAAATAAATAGCGTGGAAGGCATCGTAGGCTTGTGGGGCGGCGTACAGCTGTTCTGAAACGCCGTATTCGTTTAATAAAGCTTGCTTAAAGGCTTTTATGCCTGTCGGAAAGGAGGTTATTGTCAGGCCTTCAACGGCGCTGGGCGCGTTATCGATAATGGTCTGGTTGTATAAAATATCTGCACCAAAATACGGTGCGGCTATACCAATTTGGCGGCCGATTTTCATGGCAGCCGTGCCTGAAACAACCGAATTAGGCGCGATAAAAATAGCCTGCGGGTTAGCCGCTTTTAACTGGCTCATTTGGTCAGTCAAGTCAATAACGTCCGGCTGTGCCGAAGCGGTAGCTACAACTTTGCCGCCCAAACCTTCGAATTTTTCTTGGAATACCTTGTTCATACTTGTGCCGTACGGTTCGTTAGTATAAAAGACGGCAACGGTGCGAATGCCGCGATCGTAGATCATTTGTGCATCGTATGTGCCTTGGAAGGTATCGGGCGGCACTACTCTAAAAAAGTAATCATCCGGGATGCTGAGTGTGGTGCTCGATGCCGATGGGCTGACCATAATTGTTTTACTGTTGTTGGCAGTTGGCAAGGCTGCAACAGATGCGCTTGAGCAACCCTCGCCAATTATCGCAGCGACTTTCATAGCAATTAAGCGCTTTATGGCATTGGCAGCTGCTTTAGAGTCACACTTGGAATCCATTTGCACAATGTCAATGTTATCGGCACCAAGTTGCTTTTTAGCTAGCTGCACACCTTTCATAGCCCCATAGCCCATACTGCTGGAGCCACCACTGAAGGCCATCATCACCGCCACTTTAATGTGCGGCGGTTTTTGGGTAGTGCCCTTGCGGGAAAAAACCACATACGCACCACCTGCAATTACAAGTACCAGCACAATAATAATAACCCAAATAAGCCAGCGGCGTGTACGTTTTGGCGCTTCGGCTTTCCCCGTTTGCACCAGGTTAATGGGGTTATCAGGCGGGCTCGTGGGGGGATTTTGCGATGCGGGCAGTGCAAAATCACTGTCGGGTGGGGCAGTAACGGTTCCAGTGGTTTTCGGTTCGGGAACTATGCCCGGCGAATTATCGTCGGCGTCGCTCGGCAGCATAGGCATAGTCGTAAGCCCGGCCGGTGGGGTATCACTTGCAAACGAAGGTTCTGACGGTTTTTTGTCTGGTTCCATAATGCTCGTGCTTAAATTGCTTCTTTATATCATGCTTTAAGTTGCTAGGGGTTGTCAAGGTTTTTACAACAGTTCCGTGCAAATATTACAAGCGGCCATGAGCTACCTTTTATAAGCCATCTTGGCTACTCAGGTAATTATTTACTTGAGTCGTTGATTTGCGCTGCGTCATGTTGTAATTGAGGTTGTGCATAATCCACAACGAGCCAGCAACCAAAATAAATATCACCATTCCGGCAAACATGAGCATCATGAGGTTCCAACGCGGCTTGCCTTCGTCCGCAACATTCAAAAAGAACACTAGTTGCACCATAAGCTGTGTGATCGCCAGCGCAGCGATAATCAACAACCGCGTATCATGCGAATAAAGCGAGCCGTGTTGGTAATCCACGACAACTTCATAAGCCACCAACGTGAGCGCCAACGACAGCACGAACCCTACAATATACTTTACAAATTCGCGGGGTCGAGCAGGGCGAGCAACCGCCATATTTGTTTTATTATCCATCTACACAGCTCCCATAAGATATACAATTGAGAAAATAAAGATCCATACGACATCTAAAAAGTGCCAAAACATTGCAAAAAGCCCGAGTTTACGAGTAACCGACGGCGTAAAACCACGCTTCACCAAATTTGCTATAAGCACCACTATCCACAAAAGTCCGGCCGTAATATGTAAACCGTGGGTGCTTACAAGCGTAAAGAAACTTGATAAAAAGCCGCTGGCACGCCAGCTGTTACCATCAGCTGCAAGGTGGTGGAATTCGTTTAGCTCCATTCCCAAAAAAGCCGTGCCCAAGGCGAATGTAACAAGTAGCCAGAACACAGTGAAAGTAGCGTCTTTGCGGCGGGCGGATAACAGTGCCAAACCAGAAGTAAAGCTACTGGTAAGCAGTAAAATAGTTTCGACCAGGGCATATGCCGGGCTAAATAACTGGCGGGCGCCAGCTCCACCGTTAGTATTGTTGTGCAACACCGCGAATACGGCAAAGAGTACCGAAAAAAGCACACAGTCTGTCATAATATATACCCAAAAACCGAACATTGTGCGGTCTTCGAGGCGTTTCTGGGTGGCCATTTCCACTTCAGGCTGGGTTTGGTCTATAGCGAGTGTTTCTTCGTTCATAAATACAGCCTTCCGTGGTCGCCAGTCGATGTTTCAATTTCAGTTATTTGGGCAGGCGATAAGGTGAACTCAGTATCTTCATTATTCAGCCGGATAATAAGCGCCGTTATTGCCGCAAGTAGTGCTACAATAGCAAGCCACCACATGTGCCACACCATACCGAAGCCAAATGCAAAGCTTGCCGCGCCGACAAACACGCCGCTTGGCGTATTTTTAGGTAGCGTTATCGGCTCATAGTGTGGGGCTTTGGCAGCCGTTTCGGCAGTTTTATTTTTCTTCATCTCCCAGAACGCATCGCGCGTGGTGACTTCAGGGATAACCGCAAAATTATATACCGGTGCGGGCGAAGCGGTTGACCATTCGAGCGTACGGCCGTCCCATGGGTCACCGGTAGTGTCCATGTTATCTTTGCGCTTCCAAATACTTACTACAAACTGCAAGATCTGGAACCCGGTACCCAAGCCAATTAGGGCAACACCTAACGCTGCCACAATAAACAGCTGCTGCCAGCCAAGCGAAGCATCGTAATGATCGAGCCGGCGAGTTGCGCCCATGAGCCCCAAAATATATAGCGGCACAAATGCTAGCAAAAAGCCAATAAGCCAGCACCAGAATGCATAGCGGCCCAGGCGTTCATTAAGTTTAAAGCCGAACACCTTCGGGAACCAGTAAGTGATACCTGCAAAAAAGCCGAACACTACGCCACCGATAATCATGGTGTGGAAGTGCGCCACCAAAAACAGGCTGTTGTGTAGCTGGAAGTCGGCAGGCGGCATTGCTAAAATTACGCCGGCTACACCGCCGAGAGTAAATGTTACTACAAAACCCATAAACCACAGCATCGGGGTCGTGAAACGAATGCGGCCTTTGTACATCGTGAATAACCAGTTAAACACTTTTACGCCGGTCGGCACTGCAATAATCATGGTCATAATGCCAAAGAAGGCATTTACATCGGCGCCGGCGCCCATAGTAAAGAAGTGGTGTAGCCACACCAGGAACGACAAGAGCACGATGGCCCAAATTGCCCATACCATGCTCGTATAGCCAAACAGCTTTTTGCCGGAAAACACCGGCACGATTTCGGAAAACACACCAAACGCCGGCAAGATAAGAATGTACACTTCGGGGTGGCCCCACGCCCAAATAAGGTTGACGTACATCATGGCATTACCGCCCGCCATCGATGTAAAGAAGTGCATTCCCATAGACCGGTCCAAGAACAACAAGGCGAGCGTAACTGTCAAGATAGGGAAGGCAAAGGCCACCAGGCTCATTGAACCTAGCACGCTCCATACAAACACCGGCATTTTCATAAGTGTCATACCCGGGGCACGCATTTTTAAAATGGTCACAATAAAGTTTATGCCCGATAGTAAGCTGCCAATGCCAGCAATTTGCAAGCTCCAAATCCAGTAATCCACACCTACGCCAGGGCTATATTGCGCCTCCGAAAGCGGCGGATAAGCAAGCCAGCCAGCCCCCGAAAAATCGCCGATTGCAAGCGACGTGTTCATAAGCACCATTCCGGCAATATACAGCCAAAAGCTGGCGTTGTTCATAAACGGGAACGCCACATCGCGCGAGCCGATTTGCAGCGGCACCACCAAATTTAACAGCCCGAACACCATGCCCATCGCCACAAAAAAGATCATTATAGAACCGTGGGCAGAAAAGACTTGCTGGAACGTATCAGAACTCAAGTACCCATGCGATGAGCCGGCCGAAACAGCCTGTTGGCTACGCAACATAAGTGCATCAGAAATACCGCGCAGCAACATCACAAATGCCACAATAATGTACATAACGCCGATCTTTTTAGGGTCGGTTGACGTCAGCCATTCTTTCCAAAGCCACTTCCACTTTTTAAAATAGGTGAGGGCGACGACCAATGCAATAAGCCCTAGCGTCATCATAACCACGCCGCCCATAGTGACTGCCGGGTGCTTGAATGCACTGAGTGTCAGTCGCCCGAGCATCACATGCCCATCCCGCTCATATTGCTCATATCCGTACCATTCATGTTCATATTTTTATCCATACCCCCCGAAGAGTTGGCTATACCGGAGCTTGGTTGTGACCGCTGGGTCGGCTCCATGTACTTCATTACTATGCTATCATACAAGCCACCTGTCACCGAGGCATACAACGTAACCGGATTGTTTTTGCTGTCTTTTGCCAGCTGGGCGTAGGTGGTATTCGTGAGCTGGCTGCGCGATTGCCGGGCTTGCGCGACCCAATTCGAAAAATCTTGGACAGAACCAGCGCGCACGGTAAAATTCATGCCCGCAAAGCCTTGGCCGCTAATATTCGCCGAAGAACCCCGGTACGAACCTGCTTTGCTTGCCGACAAGTGTAATTGCGTAGTCATGCCGGTCATAGCGTAAATTTGGCCGGCTAATTGCGGCACCCAAAATGAGTTCATCGGCGCATCAGAGGTAATTTCAAAGTTTACCGGCGTATTGACAGGGATTTGCGCAAAATTCACACTTGCTACTTTTTGGTCGGGGTAAATAAATAGCCATTTCCAATTTAAAGCAACTACTTGCACGGTAATCGGTTTCTGTGACGACGCTAATGGCTTGTATGGATCAAGGTTGTGTGAAGCTTGCCAAGTCACGAACGATAAAATTAAAATAAGCAGCGCGGGCACGCCCCACCAGACAGTCTCTACCCAGCGGCTATTGCCCCAGTCGGGTCTGTAATCGCGTTTAGTTTTCGTGTTACCAATGCGGTATTTCCAGGCAAACCAAAATGCCATGAAAAATACTGGCACAACCACAACCGCGCACAAGGCCAGCGCAATAAAAATAAGGTGGCGCTCTTGGGCAGCAATGGTACCACTTGGGCTCAGCACTGCTACAGTGTGCTTACGGAAATACGTATACGCAAGTACAATAACCAGGGCAACAGCAAGAAGAACGGCACCGGTAAGGTATTTTTTACGCATGTTAGTTTTACTATACCTCTTGGTGAGTGTTTTTTCAAAGTCCTTATGGTCGCTTTCTGCAGTCAGCACATTTAACATTTATATTAGGTGCAAGGCGTTTTTAGCTAAAGTGGGCCAGCATGTATACTAAAATCATGACACACGAAGCATATATGCAGGTTGCCATAAAAATCGCCAGGCAAACCCATGCCCAAGGCGGCGTAGCAATTGGCGCAGTTTTGGTCAACGATAAAACTGGCGAAATAATCGCTAGTGGCAGCAGCAGTGTCAGCATCACACACGACCCGACTTCGCACGCCGAAGTGATCTGCATCCGCAACGCATCGCAAGCGCTTGGCACAGATAATTTAAACGGCCACACCCTGTACGGCACGCTTGAGCCATGCATGATGTGCCTAAGTACGGCTACTTGGGCCCGTATTCCAAAGATTTATTTTGGCGCTTACCGCAAAGACGTCGATGCCAGTTTGTTCGATATTAAAGGCTTCGTTTCAGACGAGCGCCAGGCAACTCGCATGAATTTACGCGAAGATGCCCAAATGCAAGTGCATGGCGGTATTTTAGAAGCCGAGTGCGCCCAGCTTTTACAAGGCTACCACGACCACGTAGAAACTGCATAGTCACTCTAAATGTCCAAAATTATCGGACGCTGGCTAAGCTAAACGTAAACAACTGCCGGTATTGGTATACCGAGCCGCTACAAGTTTGCAGCGTTAAAATCGGCGGCCCTTGGTATTTAAACAAGCTGTCGTCGTTAGGGTCAGTAGTGCGAGCGCCAACATACGTGTAGGTAAATACATGGCCGTTATCCGTCGTTATAACTGCTTGCGCGCCAGGCTGGATTTTATATAAAAACTCGAATACTTCGCGGCGGTTATGACCGTACATAAAAGTGTTGCCGCTGGCATTGTTGGGCTGCGGCGTAACCGTAGCATACTGCACTCTATTTGTAGTAAGGTTCCAAGTTTGGCTCTTACTATTATATACACCATCAATTATTTGCAGGTCGAAACCGAGGCTGGGAATTTGCAAACGCACCGGATGGCCAGAGATAACTGTTCGGCTTGGGCTAGAAAGCGGCACTTTCGGCACGCTCGCAGGTACGTTAAATGCAATGCCGGGCGGCTGCTTGTTAAAAGCGTTCTCAGTGAACGGTCGCCAACCAATACATATGCCAAAAAGTATTAAAACGAGGCCAGAAACAGCCAGCCAATTACGCTTTAAAAAGTGAAGCAATCGCTTAGTGAATTTCATAATACACTTACCAGCTAACTCACCTATATCTTACATTCATAATATACTCTTTTTGCTGGTTCGTCAAGGTGATATAATAGCCGCAATATGCCTAGATTACCCGATTTTACACCACCCACTGACCAAACGCATGAAAACGCGCCTCAGGCAACGAAGGCTGCCCTGTTAAATTCACAAGTACTACGGCACGCGGCCAACGAATACGGCACGCTTTTGCCCGCAACCGACGAGCGATTAGCAACTTTCTCTAAAGATGAGGAACAAGCTGTCGTCGAACAAGAAAAAAAGCTTGTGCAGGCAGGCGTAGTGCAAGCAGTCACACTAATGGACACATTATATGACTTGCATAAAGAGCATCCACCTTTTACGCATACGCCGTTTTCTACAATTTTGCACCGTTCACGTGGCATCGTATACAAATTTAGTTTGTTGCCAAAGTCAGCGGACGAGTCGCAAAACGACGCCCCGGCCCCGAAAACATTTAATGAATTATCCGGGCTCATGGGCATCATACTAAACCCTGAGGTATGGATTCAGCCAAACGACGAGCAAAAACGCTTTGAATATACCAGCCACGCGCTCGAAACATTTGCAAAAGTTTACGGCCCGGAATATGGTTGCCCGGCGCATAATGTGCGGCTCGAAACGTCAAAAAGTCGGCAGACATCGCTATTTACGGCTGTCTGGGAACGTATTTTTAAAGAATGGTTACAAAAAAACGGGCTTGACGATGTGCCGCCTAAATCGGATACGCCAGTATAATTTGCTGTAACTTTTGGGCTTTTTGCACTGACCAATTTGGCGGGTTAGTGACCGCGCTCCAGGCAGCAACTTCGCTATTAGAATAATTGTGGCCGTGGCCAACCGGCGGGCTGGTTGAAAAAAACTGATCGACTGTGACTTGAGCGAACGTTACAAATGGATACCACTGCATATTCGGTGTCACATCGGCACCACGCGTTTCTTTGAGCCAATCCGGCTTATGCCAAATAAGGTTCGGACTCCACCACACCACCGGGTCAGAGGCATGTTGCATGTACACAATACGCGGATACGCCCAGGCTGTGCCCAGCTTTTTTAAGTCATTACCCTGAGCCGCGAACCTAACTGTTTGGCCGTTTTGATACACTGGCTGCCATTGCAGGCTGCCCTTATCGCGGCCGTTTACAAAATAATTCCGCAGCTGCGTGAAGCTGGGCGTACCCATAAACAATGCGCCGCTAGTGCGGTTTTGCATGTCGCTGGTGCCGCTAAAATCAGCTTGCGCGCCGTACGATCCTAGGCTCAAGCCGAAGGCAATAAGTTTTGGCCGGTGGTTCACGGGCAACTGCTGCCAATGGGCGTACACGGCATCATATAATGCGCGCCCGGCTTCGGTGGCCTTGTCTTGGTCAACTAAAAACGAAATCCAACTGGGCAGGTACGAATACTGCATGCTCACCAGTGCCGTATCGCCATGCCACATATATTCAAGCGAGGCAGCCCCCTGCGGTTCCACCCAGCCACTGCCTGTAGAGGTCATGACTGCTAAAACCGGCCGGTCGAATGCGCCGGTACGCTCCAGCTCTTTTACGGCCAAATTAGCGCGCTCGGTAGCATCTTTCGCAGAATCAAGCCCGACGTATACGCGGATTGGATCTTGGGCACTTTGCGAATTATCAAAACTACCGATCTGTTTTTGCGTGGGCGCACCCGCTACAAACGAACGACCCTGGTAGCCCAGAGCGTTCCAGCGTACAAGCGAAGCAGGGCTGCCGGAACGCAACGCATCGGTCGGCTGTTGTACACCTACTGCCGTTTGAGCGTTCTGTTTTTTGTAAATATTATTGGAAACGCTTACGAACGCTCGTACAACAACACCGTTATAAAAAAGCACTAAAATGATTGCCACCACGAGGGTTCCAGCTGCAACGCTCAAACGCGTCGGAACCCACCGCCCCAGATACGCACCAGTCGCGCGGATCGCCGCACCGATCAAGCGGCCAACTAAAATTATCACCGAAGCGAACGCAAATGCCGTTAAAATAATCGTTATGCTGTGGTGGCTTTGCAGAGGTGACTCGCCTATACGGGCGCGCACTTGGTTTTGCCAGCTCTTTTGCCACAACGCATAAGCCACCGTTAAAAATGCAGCTACAACCAGTAGCGTAGCCCAGGCCCAACGTTTCATATTCGCTGTCGGCTCACGGCGCGACGGCGCCACCAACCGCGCCAGCCAGCTCAAAAAGACACCCAAGGCATAGCCTAGCGCAAAACTTATACCGGCAATTATGCCTTCAAAAAAGGGTGGGCGGGGCAGCAGCGAAGGCGTCAGCGACAGACAATAAAAGATTGTTCCGCTAGCAATACCCATGAAGTTAAGTTTAAAAATGTTAAAAATGCGCTTAAGCCGTTTCATATGTATATTCTAGCAAAATACAGCGGCAATACACCCACGATAAAGCTGCGCAGGAGCTGTGGCTATTGGTTTTCTTTAATCTGTTGTACTCGTCTAAGCAGATGTCTTAAAATTTGCACGGTTTTATAGCCGTACGTGCCAAGGTGGCCTCTATCCAGGAAGACATTATATGTGCTGTGAGAAATTGAGTCGACGAGATCGTAAAAGTGATCTATAGGACTGAAAGGGTCTTCACCGCTCTGGATAAGAAACGTTGGTTTGTCTTCAGGGATATCGGCGGGATCAAAACCCCACGGCGATTGGGCCGCGAGCACGTCATAATAACGGCCATACGGGCCACAACTTTTAAAAGCAGTTATCAATTCTTCTCGTATTTCGCGCACCACACGTTGTTCTGAGGGGCTGACATTCTTAAGTATGTCGTCATAAATAAGCCGTGGGTTTTTCACTTCCTCAAAACAGCGTGCTAGCAAGGTTGCACGTTCCTCGAAGGTTACTCCGTATGCCTGCTTGTTGCCCGGTGTCGTGTTCGCCAGCCAGGCGCTGCTGCCAGTGGGCGGAGCCATGCTGCCAATAGCAGCGCCAGCTTTCACATTAGGCAGTAAGGCCAGGCATGCTAACGCGCCCGGGGCACCCCCGGAACGGCCAGCCACACAGAGTTCGTCTACATCGTTTGCGGCGGCAACGGCTTCGGTATACGAAGCGCAATCGGCAACAATACGGCCGGGCTGTGAGCTGCTTTCACCACAATCCGGCCGGCTTATAGCAAGAAGCCTGATACCAGCTAAATACAATAAATTAACATGCGGATGCGGCCCTATAGCGCTGCCGGGCGTACCGTGAAAGAATACTATCGGGTAGCCATCAACTGGCCCTAAGCTTTTGGTATGGATATCGAGTCCTAGTTCTTTTGAACCATCGTGAAAACGCGCCGAAACGATGGATTCGCCACTACGGCCTTCGATTGGCTTTGGCTTTTGCACATCAAGCAGCTTAATTCTTTCAGTGCGCGGTGGGTAACCTGCGGCCAATGCCTCGTCCCACTTGGCACGTTCGGTGGCTGTCATACTTTGTGTTATGCCGTCAATAGTATAATCATACGTCGGGTATTCGTCAGGGGCTGTTTGTGATTCGGCTGCCCAGTTACCACCGTCAGATTCGCGGTTAATCATTTGGTAATGATAGTTGAGGAATTACAGAAAAACAACACAAAAAGCGCAGTCATGTAATACCTAAAAGTACTTGTATGGCATTTTGGCGTGCGCTACAATAACACGTATAAACATAACCATTTGGGTAAAACTATGTCAGCACGATTACCTGTTCCCGGATCAGATAACGGCCAGTGGGGAGACCTCCTCAATACGTTTTTGTCGGTAGCGCACGCAAGCGATGGGACGATCCTTACAAGCAGCATTACTGCCGCTGGAGCTGAAGTTACAAGCAATAAAGGCCAGGCTAATGGCTATGCACCGCTAAATGGCTCGTCGCAAGTTTCGACAACATTTTTGCCCATTGGCACCACCAGCAGTACCGTGGCTGCCGGTAACGATAGCCGCTTTGCAGGTTCGGCAGCAGGCACGGCCAACGCCGCACTTTCGGCAACTGATGCGACCACGACTAACAGCCGTGCGCCTTCAGGGGCAGCTAGCGGCGATCTGAGTGGCACATATCCTGGCCCCACCGTCGCCAAAATAAATGGAGTAACGGTGAGCGGTACGGCGGCGGCAGGCAAAGTTTTAACGGCTACCAGCGGTACGGCCGCATCGTGGCAACTTGCAGGTTCAGCAGCTATATCGCGCCAAATTATTATTTCACTCGGTGGCAGCAGTTCTTCGCTAGCAGCTACCGTCGGTGTGTGGACTCCGACGTACCTTACCAACACAGATACTAGCAATTTTGTAGGCTGGGTTAACGCTTCAGATACCGCACAAAACGACTCAATTACTTTTGATTTTATATGTAACGCCGGCACCCACACGTTAGAGTTTTTCCACCTGCCATTCATGAACCGCGGCATTTATACGCTCCAAATAGACGGCACTACTATCGGCACAGTAGACGGTTTTTCTAACAGCTTGGTTCCAACACGTGCCGTGCTCACCGGCATAGTTGTAAGCACATCCGGGCAGCACACATTCACTATTCTGATGGCAACCAAAAACGCATCGTCTTCGGCGTACATGGGCATGGTTGAGCGCGCCGTACTGACTCAGACCGCATAAAAGAGTTAATAAGTTGATGGCCACATAGGAATGTTGCAGTTACTATTGCAAACGATGTATAGTGTAGCCATGCAACCAAGCCCAGAATCATCGAACACTTTTACTAAACCCGAACTTCCGAACACTAGTTATCCCAGCAGCCCGACGAATCCATATGCGGAGATTGACTCAGACGAGAACTGGCGAGATGAGCTCCTCCCAGAACCAGATTTTGACATGACAGTATTCACTCGTGTACCAACTGCTAAAGAGAGAGCTTTGGCGGAAATGGCTGAACTGTCAAAATTTTTTGGTGTTGTAGACGCTTTGCAGATAGAGGACCTTAGAGCAGCGCAGGATCAGGTGACTGAAAAGGCAGATTGGCTCATTCAATCCGGTAAGACTGACCATATTAAAAAACAAATTGGTAAATTTTTAGTCTATTCTGACCCAGAGGCTCTTGCCACCTCGTTAGCCGGACATGGGTATTTCGATGTAATTGCTCGGCACTTTCCGGCCGAAGTTAAACAACGAGTCATTCCTGGCATTGTCAAGTATCTTTGATGAGTAAACGTACCAAACTGTCGAAACTAAACATCGTTTAGCGACATAACTACAGGGCAGACGAAGTTTTTTTGTACAAAGATAATGGCAGAAGCGATAGCGCATAACGGAGATGGTCCACAGGATATATCCAGGGTATATAAAGACCCCCAGTTTCTTGACGAAGCTATCGCCTTGGCGGGAGGGGCGCCTTTTACCGACGAGCACAAGAATTACCAGCTGAAATATGCTGGCGTAAACACCTCTGATCCGCGTGACCTAGCCGCGCGCGAGCCTCTGTACGTGCAAACTTTGCGTATTCTTGCAGAAGAACGCTTGGGCGATCGCAGACAGGCAAAAGCGCTTGGCCACATTGGAGCTGCAAGCGAACTCGGAAAGACACAACGCTGGAATGATGCGTGGGTAAACGCTCTGACAGAAGAGCGGTTATCTCAGATTGCTTTGGTACCCGAAACACGTAGCGTCGGGCGGCCTGCCCTTAAGCCGTCGGTTATCAATGTCGGTACAATGCTCGACGCTTTGAAACTGTCAGACGACATAGAAGCCGAGCGGTCGCCGTTGTTACGTCGGCACCAATACCCTTATGCCTACGACTTGCAAGAATTTGCCGACAGCGAACCCCAGATTGCCCGTTTCGTCGACAGCACCGGTACCCAGCATGAATTGCTTGTCCGGGCTGCGACCGTCGATGGGCCAACAGGCATGGGCAAGACGCCGCTCGCAGCGTACACGCTAGTGCACATGGGCGTGGGGCGGCTTGTAACCCAAGAAGATGGTACGGCAGAGGCAAAAATGGGAATCGTCGTTGTACCAAGCAACGACCTCAAGGGCCAATATCTTGGCCAAACGGGCAACGACACCTTCCGAATGTTTGCGCAAGGCACCAAAGTCGGTGGGCGCAACCCAAGCTATCCGTTTAACTGTGATATAAAAATTATCAACACCTGGGAATACACTAAGTATGTACGCGATGGCAAGCTCGATGGGCGCCCCATTGGTGTCCAGGTTTTCGATGAGGCCCACCACATTACCGAGCCGCTCGTGCTCGACACTTTTATCAAACATGCATCAAGCGTACCGACCATCGGCTTTACGGCAACCACCGCCTATAACGAAACGAAGGACGTCAAAAAAATCCTGCCCTACGTTATTAAACACGCCGACACGCTCTCATATATGTTTGATGGCGTTTTAAACAAAGGGCAGCTCTTTATGGTGCCCATCAGCGGCTTGGTTTTAGAGCAGTTCGAGGCTGAAGGGCGGGCGCTTTCCAAGCAAGAAAAAGAAGAAATAATACAGCGGGTCGCCCGCGAAGTTACTTTTAGCCTGGTAATGCCGTGGCTCGAAGAAGGTCGCCGCGGAATTATATACTGCAAGGCCGGGAATAAGGCCGGGAATGCCATCGATATGGCCAAGTATTTCGACGGCGTAGAGTTGTCGAACGGGCACATTGTGCGGGCGGAGGCACTCCATACCTTTAAAAAATCAGATGACATTTCTAACCAAGAAGCGCGCCAGCTGTTCCGCGAAGGCGAACTCGACCTTTTTACAAGTATTGATTACGGGCGGGAAGGGCTTGACGAGGCTATCGACTTCGTGGCCGTTGCCTTCGATGGTATTGCTTCGGTTTTAAAATACCGACAAATGGCCGGCCGTGGTACGCGCCTCAGCCAAGAATTTCCCTACACAATGTATGCACAATTGGCAATGCCTGGTTTTGTACGCGCCGACAGCAAAAGCATTTTTGACAGTTTCGGAGTGCCAACCGTGGAGCAAGGCCAAGTTATAGGCGAACGGCCCCCAGCTTCGGGGCGCATTTCCCGCATCGAACGCGACAGGCAGCAAAAAGCTACAGATACAACCGACAACTTGCCAAACCGTATAAAAGAGTTGCTTCAAAGTATTCAGGGCAAGCCGGTTGGAGAAGTGTATACCACGCTCGACAAGCGTTTTGTGCCGCCGGAGTTTATTAGATTCGACGCCATTTACGCACCAACGGAAGGCAATATTTCAGTCGTCGCAGCCCAAAAGAGACTTGAAAAGTCTGGCTACGCCTGGGTAGGAGTTTACGAGCCCGATGACAATGACAAAATGGTGCTGGCGCGCTATTACGAACCTACGGCAGCGACGTTTTTTACCGAGAATCCAGTACCGCCAAAGAGGCGGCCCGAAGAATTCACTGAACAAGAAACAGCCCATACGCTTGGGATTAGCTTAAAAATAGTACGCACCTTTAGGAACCGTCTGGAAGGCACGCCGCTGGCCGCTTTTCCACGCATTGCGGATAGCGGCAAGGAAGCCAGACATTTTTCGGCCAAAGCAGTTACCTGGATGCAAGCCGAACTAGAAAAGGCGCCGCTGGCTGGCGAGCAGGATTGGAACGCCGCCAGAATTGCCCGCGAGTACGACTTAGACCTCAGCATGGTCAATCAAAATATTGACGACACCGACAAGGAACAGTCATACCTAAGGCGCGTAGAAGACATACCCGGCAAAAGGTTCAGTACGCGTGATTGTTGGGACGAACCATACGCCCGAGCCATAGGTACCAGATTAAAAGCGCGTCAAGAGCTGTACACAGCCACACCCTCCGCCACCGACGATGATTGGTCGCTTGCCCGAATTGCGCACACGGCAGGAGTCCCGCATGAAAAGGTCGAATCATTTTTGAACGAAGATGACCGTGCTTCGCTGCAAGACATGAAAACAACTGGGCCGGGCAGGATACGGATACTCGGGCATCTAACCGCCGAAAGGGCGGCGTTGGTTGTTACGCGCATTGAAGAATCGTTGCAAAACGTGCTGCCCGGCCACCTTATTCCATACGCGGCCGTGCAAGAGCGCCTGGAACGGATAGTGCGCGATCCGCCCCGCTGGCTCGATATTGAAAAAATTACAATTTCTACCGATACAAAACCTATGCGCGTTACAACCTGGGAAGGGCTACGGCTGTGCGAAGAAAAATTTGGCCGTGACCCGCATGTGGCTCCCATTGATTTCAGCCGGTTGCCCCAAAATGCCGAAGACACCGATTTCGACAAACTGACGTACGCGTATCAAGTCCAGTCGCAGCACGTTCCGGCACGATACATCAAAAAACCTGTCGCGCCACCGGAAGCTGCGCCGCAACATAGCGAAAATGAACAACCAGCCAGTGCTCCGCAGCAAGACATTCCGGAAGTAACTAAAAAGACCCTTCAAGGTTACTTGGGCACACATTACCCCTTGTGGGCACAGGTACTTGCAAATCATTTTACGCCTGAAGATGATCTAGTTGTGAACGCCGTCGCGGCCAAAAGCATTATCCGCGCTCTGCAAGACGTGTTCGGCGACAGCCGTTTGTACGCTTCTTTAGATAACGATGCCAAGCTAGCACTCGCCCAAACAGCGCCTTTGCTGTTTAAGGCCGACACGCCGTTGTCAGATTTTTCTGACACACAGATATCACTTATTAGTTCGCTGCTTGCAGGCGCGCCGGGCCGTGCGCTTGGTGCGCCGCTTGAGCAGATACAAAAGCTTATCGCTTCTGCTAAACCTAACAAACCCGTACCAGCGGCGATGCCAGCACCAGCTCTAGCGCCGCAACCGCCCAAGACCACGCCTGCCCCCACAGCCAAGAATGAGGCCATACCTGCGCCGGGCCGCGCGCCCAAACCTCAACCCCAAAAGCCGCCGGCACAAAAGCAAACCGGCACAGGCGAACGCGCGGCCGCTCCTAAAACTCCTACAACGACTAACCCGGATGCTGACGACCAGCCCTCAGAAGCTGATATAGCTGACGATACAGATGACATCAACGTCGATGAAAGCTTAAACGAAATCGAAAAAAAACTGCGCAACGAAGAGGCAGGAGCCGAAACGGACATTGACCTACTCCGGTTATATATACGGCAAATCCGCCAGTACAAACTGCTTAATGCCAAGCAAGAAGTTGAGCTGGCAAAAGCCATCGAAGCAGGAAACGCAGCCGAAGAACAATTGCGCAAACAGCCGCCGGCCAACAAAGACGAACGGCGAACTTTAGAAAGAACAGCTTTAGAAGGCAAGCAGGCAAAAGAGCGGCTCATTAACGCAAATTTGAGGTTAGCCATGGCTTGGGCATTCAAATATAAGTATGTAGTAAACGCCGCATTCACCGATCTGGACCGAATACAACATGCCAACCTCGGGCTCATACGGGCTGCTGAAAAGTTCGACTACCGAAAAGGCTATAAGTTTTCTACCTATGCCGTATGGTGGTTGAAACAAACACTTGGCAGAGGGGTAGACAACGATTATCGAGAGATCCGCCAACCAGTGCATAGTCTGGAAATGGCGTCGCGGATTGTTAAAGTGCAGCAACAATTTGCCGCGGAACTTAAACAGCCTCCGAGCGACGTAGAGCTCCTGGAAATATTGACAGCCAAATATCCAAATGCAGATGCGCTTACGCTTCCAGGTATACAAGCTACGTTAAAGGCCATGAATTACAGGGTCTATCCTTTCAGCACACCGCTTGGTAACGATACTGATGGTATACAGCTGGGCGATATCATTGCCGACAAATCCGATGAAACACAAACGAACGTGCGGGCTGTTGACCTTACAAGCGAACTTGTTATCAACTCTCTATCTAACGAATACCTCGTTACAAAACTCAAAGAGCTCGCAGAGCAGCATGCCGAACTCGCCAAAGCATTGCCAGCTATAATCTTGCATAACGGGTTACCTTTCGACATTGCCAAAATCGACCCCGATTTTACAGACATCGACATTGAGCCAGATAGGAAGTATATCCGCTCTGAAATAGGCCAATTGGTCGCCCGCGCAAAGGGGTTGCCTAAACCACTGACAACTCATCAAATAGGATATTTAGAGAGACGCGGCTTAGCCATACTCAAAGAAAACGTAGGTGACATCATAGATTTTTAAATAGCTTATATGCGTCCCGTTTCGCATGTCATGGCCACTTGCAAGCCCTGTATATGCGTAATTATAAGTTGCCTTTTTAAATCAAATTGATAATAATAAAGTATGATAAAAAATTCTATGTCCCCAGAGTTGCCATTCGAAAATCCCAGCTTGCCAGAGGGCGTAGAGCTCACAGATATTGGTTTACCGTTTGGCTCTTACAATTTTGCCGCAACCGATGTGGGCAATGGCGAGACTGCCCTAGAAGGACGTGCCGTCAAAAAGGCGGCCGCTGGTAATGGGCTGGATGCACCTGATACTGGTGAAACGCAGCTCATCGTGGTTAATGAGCATGGCATTGTTTCAGGGCCACAAACGCTCTGGACGCCGGAGCCTACGCCAACACCGCCACTGCTGCGGCGTCTTACAGGCGGCCGCTTCGGCCGACCCGCACAGAAGGGCGACGAAATAGAAGACATCCGGTCACTCGACACAGGCCTGTGGGCTACCGAGGCAGAAGAGGGTCGTGATCCGCTCGATGAACTCGTCCTGCAGTGCCTTACCCGAGTTGCCTACGTCAAGGGTAAAGCCATACCTTTTCCGGCAATTGCCTGGACAACCAAAAAGCAGTTGCTTGCAGGCCAGTTCCCAGATACTAACTTCCTTCAATTTAGAGACGTTCCGTACCCCTCGCTTGAGCCTGTGCAGCTTGGCAACGCTCTTGTTATTCCAGGCAAAAACGCTATGGGAATCTGGGCGCTTGGCGATGGAAACTTCGATGTTGGTTTTCGCCCTGAGGGTTGGAATCATGACTTTTTGGTTGGCGAAGTTGGGTTGGCAAGCGACGGTATAGCCACGAACATTCGCAGATTTGGCATCGCCGAAAAGGATCGGCGACGCTGGCTAAGGTATAAAGCCGGTTTTTGCAGCCCGCCCGTTCCACTTAACGAGTGGGAATCCTTCGCATTATTGCACGGTATTGAAGATAGGAAGCCTAACGACCCATATACGCCTGACGACTTATATAAGTACAGGATAGGTACCGCCCGTATCACGCGAAACTCTCAGGGCAAATACGCAATCGATAATATCAGTCACGAGCCATTATTGGTGCCCGAACACCTGCCAGGCAGAACTGAGCTTCACCCCGATATCCGCGAAGTGGTATACATGGACGGAGCCGTAACTCGATATACTAACGCCAGCTCTTACCCTAGTATCGAAGCTTATCCGCAATTCGGTGATGCTAAAACCATTAAAATGACTATTTCCAGCCTTGCATTTAAGAATATTATCAGCCAATGGGAGCGCACACCGGTTGATTAAAGCTAGCTACTGAGCGCGCTCGCGCGCCGCGGTAAAATCGGCGGTGAATTCTTGCACGACATCCCGCAGAACATATGTTGCGCGAGCAACTGTTGCCTGGCTTGCACCGTCATAATTTTTTGTAATGCTGGCTGCAATTTCGTCTACGGCCATAGCATTTAACTCACTCACGCGATGTTTTAGCAACCCAGCAACGCCCCAAACGCGGTAGTCGGCTAGCCTAGAAGAATCATCATAGTACTCAAGCCCAGACAGCCCAGACAATTCAAGATCGAACCTACTATGTTTGTTTTGTTGTTGTCCGAATGTTTCAGCCTCGTCTCCAGGTCGTATGAGCGCGCAGCCAGAGACTTGGTCGAGATTGTCGCAGAAAAGGGCGATGTCGTTTGCGGAGGGAGCGTTGGGTATATTATTGACCCCTATGCTGGATAGAGCCCGTTTAATAGCGTCTCGGCTCTGCTTGCCATAATGACCGGCCACATCGTGACGCCGCAACACCCCATAGCCAGCAGTAAGCATAGTGCGCACATCATTTAGCCCATTGTTTCTCAACTTTCCGGCAAGTTGTGTGGTCGCACGCTCACTCAGGCCGCCTGCTTGCGACAACAAGGAACCCATATCTGCGTTTAACCCTTCGCCAATCGTCGCCAGTTCCGCCGAATATCGGTTATCGACTGCATGCTCTTTGACTATAGGGTCGTAGTATGACTCAGGCAAACCGTTAAAGGTTGCACCAAAATTAATTTCGGTGCCTTCTGCCGCTGTAGCGCCAAGTGCCTGGTGCATTTCTTGAAGTTGCTGACGCCATTCAGGGTTTGAGGCCTGGTCGGCATTAACAAAAAAAGAGGCAGTAATTTCAACACGTACGGGTTTTTGTGGCATTTGCCTATAATACCATAAATTTTACAAAGGCAGGTAGCTCGTTTTATCCGTTTAGTTTTACCCGCTCACCATGTAATAAAAACTGTACACTATGCCGGCAGCGGCATTCACAGGCGAAATTTGAATGGTGAACGAGGTCGCAGTTACGGCCGTGACTTTCGCTGTAAGCGACCCAGTGGCCGCCCCAACCGCAGAGGTAGGCATTATAATAACTGATTTCGGCGGCGAACCGTAGGTCATGTTTAAGGTAACCGTTGTATCGCACGTTGCGGGCGAGCCAGAGCCAGCGGTTATAGTAAACGAGCCGGCCACGTCCGTAGAGCCAGCGGTCATTGCCGCGCTCGGTGCGGTACCGCAATTTGTTGGCGTGCTTACGGTGGGGGCCGTGGTCTGTGTAGTGGTGATGTGGGCATTTGTTAAACTGAGCGTCGCAAAAGCTGGTGCCGTTCCGGTAATATCGATATGCATTGCAGATGTATCGGCGGTAAACAGGGGCGTGCTATTGGCATCTTGAATTTGAAACTCGGTGGCCGAATCGTTACCAGGTGTCGGTTTGACGACCGTTGTCCCGATAACCGTAGTGGCGATGTTAGAGTTGCCGTTGCCAATCTGGATACTTGAGGCGTTAAAGTTACCGACATTCAAAACGCTGGAGTTGATAGTGTCAAAAATAGGGGAATATACCGCTGTCGCGCTGCTTGTGGCACCATTTACATCTAACGTATATTGCGGATTGTTATTGTCGATGCCCACATTCCCGCTAGATGTAATGTGCAGCCTGTCGAACAGCGTATTGGGGTTACTACCGCTTATTATTTGCAACGGGGTACTGCCGGGCACCGACGGATTAAGCACTACGGCAGCTTCGGCCCAGTCGGCCTGAGTCACTTGCCAGCTTAAATTGACAAGGCCGCCGTTAGCCGCTACGTCACCGGTGCATCCAGTCGTAAAAAAGAGTTGGACGACAGACCACCGCACAGTTTCACCAGTGGTGAAGGGTGTGCATGTTTCTTGGCTGCTATCTTTATCTGCGCCAAAAGCATCGACTACTACTTGGCTGGTATTAGTGGTCGAAATGCCTAAACTTGTTGGTTGGGTGCCGGCATTTGCGCCCGTAGCCGTAACCGGCGTGCCGAAAGGCGTCGTTTGGTTCACGTTGTAATACGAGGCCGCTCCCATGGTGGTGCCAGGGCCGCCATTCGTTGCCGACAATGTGAACGTACCGCTTGGCGGGTTTAAAAGATACCACATATACGCCTTAACACCGCCCGAAAAGAATTGGCCGGAGACCACAGAAGCCAGCGCAATTAAGGGGCGGCCATCGTAGGTAAGGCCGGTTGCGGCAAAATTAGTCACGACCATTAAAAGACGGCCCTGTTTCGCGGCGACTGTAAAACTCATCGACAACGTGCCACCAGTTGAAACCACTTTAGCGGCATTATCTAGCTGAATACCGCCTTGGGCAGATTGGCCTGTCTCAAGAATAATATCACCGCCGTTAGCACCGCCAGTGCCGTTCGACCCTTGGATGGTGAGGTTCGCACCCGTAATGTCATTTCCGACCCCTGCGCCGCCGCGGATGGTCGCAGCCGTAGGGGAAGCACTGTCGTTGCCGAGAACAATTTGGTTATTCGCGGTGTCCACGGTAAAAGTGTTTTGGCTGGCGGCATTTTTTACCTGCAAAGCAGTTGATGAGTTGGCCGCCGCTTGCAAATGCAATGCCGCACCGGCAGTGAGGGTTGTTCCAGATTGACTGAGTAACGAACCTTGGACACTACTTGACGAATTGAACATCGCCAACTGTCCAGCCTGGCCACTGCCAGCAAGGCCGCCGCCACCTGCCGCAGCCGACGTATTAGTTATTATATTGGTCGTATAGTTGTTCGTCAGCGAACCCGGGCCAGCGGCTCCTTGTAAATATACGAACCCTGTTCCGTCGTAGTATCCGAGCTGGTTTCTGGCTTGGTCGTAGTAAAGCTGCCCAGCGGTAGGGTTGACCGGTTGCGTTGACGGCTGCAAGGCAATCACACTATCGACAGCCAAGTTCCCATTAACCGTCAAAGTGTCCGCAGCTTGCGAGACATGTGTAAGCTGCCGGTCTAAAGCAGAAAGCGACGTCGTTTGCGGCTTAAGACGCGAACTTGCATTGGCGTTTTGCGAGCCAGCGCCCGACGCCCGCTTATTCGCGTTAAAACGAAGAGTTAGCATAACCGCTACAATAATTCCTGCGACAATCAATATAAGGCCAACAATCCTACCGATTGTAAACCGTTTTGGAGCACGATTTTTGGGCAGCGGCGGGTTATCGTTTAGGTTATTTGGGCTCACCAAAGGAGACTGATTGGAAGGCGAGTCTAGCGTATCTAAAGACTCTCGATCGGTCTGATTTATGCCTGAAGTTGTTGGCTGTAACGGGCCATCCATCTGTTTTATTTTCCCAAAAATGTAATTACCCTTGGGGCAATGCATTTTGGCGTTGCCCTTTAGCGTGTCTAGCTCTCACCTATAAAACGTACTATTACAACTATAGCAATACGCCGGTAAGGTTACAACCAGCTTATGGTTTTAGCTGAATAAAACGCCGTACGCGGCCACAATCGTAATAATTAGTACGCCGATTGCTGCAACTATAACATCGACCAGCCCTTTGCGGAGTGCCGATTGCGCCAGCGGGTTGCGCCCGATGGATATCACTTGGTTTCTGATTGCAGCGTATAGCATAGTTGTTATCGCGGCAAAACCAAGAATTAGGGCACACGCTCCGAGTAGCACCCGTAGCGGCGACACCTGTTTGCCGGTAATGCTATTAGCGACAGACTGCAGAAAAGGCGGCAAAATTGATGCAATAGCCGTTTCGGAAGTGCTGGCAGAGTAGTAGCTAACGTTCACCGTAATGGGCAGCAAGCCAACCTTGACGAATATTTTTTGCCCGTTTGTTGCAGTAAAGGCCTTGGTAACAGTTTTTACAGAACTTAAATCTGCTTGCGCCGTGCCGACTATTTCAGAGGCAGCTGTCGCCTTCATGCCAATGCCGCTGACCGGCGAAGAGGTGATTTTGTCGCCGATACGTACCGGCCCGCTAGCATCACTCACAAACGCATCAACCGTGCCGCCAACAGCAACTTGCACGCTGCCGTGTTCGCCGGTCGATAGTTCAATAAGCGGGCTGTTGGCGGCGACTCCTACCAACGTGGCTGCAGTGCTGTTTGAAGCAGGTACTGCAAGGCCAGATTTAGCTGCTGCAAGGCTCATAAGCGTGCCTTGCGCAATGTCACTATTATCTGTTTGGTACGACTGGGAAATGGCACTCGAAGAAGCTGCGTGAGCGACACTACAGGAGAGGTTTAATAGTAACACCAAATAAAGAATCAGCACGGCGGGCGCACTTATGATCGACAATCTTTTACCTAGTTTCATTACCAGTCTGCTTGCATTACAGCGCCTTATGCATTAAAAAACGATTATGGTTTAATAATAGCATTGCCGGGCGGTAAATACTACGAAGCCTCGGCTGCTAGCGATTCCGAAGCCGCCAGCAATTCGTAATAATTCACATACCGCCAGTTTGTAATTTAGTACCGTATAATAGTTGCTATGCGCTTACTAATTATTGAAGATGAAGCCCGCATCGCGGCAGCGCTAAAAAGAGCACTTGAGCTGCAACATTATGCTGTAGACGTTATTGGTGATGCTGACAGTGGTTTGGCCGCCGCTATTGACCCAGACTACGACCTAGTGATACTTGACCGCATGCTGCCCGGTAGCATGGATGGCGTTGCCATATGCCAACAAGTCCGACAACAAGGCGTTGCTACGCCAATCATTATGCTCACTGCGCTTGGCGAAGTTGACGACCGTGTAGATGGCTTGCAGGCCGGTGCCGATGACTACCTCCAAAAGCCATTTGCTATGAAAGAATTGATTGCCCGTGTGCAAACATTATTGCGCCGGCCGCGCCACACACTCGGAACAACTCTTATGGCCGACGACCTTGCATATGACCCTGTTACATTTGCCGTAACCCGTGGCGGCAAGCTGTTAACGCTATCCGCAAAAGAGGTCAAGCTGCTGGAATACCTGTTATATAATCAGGGGCAAGTACTAAGTAAGGACAAAATTATCAGCCACGTATGGAACGACGACACCATTATCGTGCCGAACACGGTCGAGGTTTACATGGGCTACCTGCGCCGCAAGGTTGATACCGCATTTCCCGATAAACCGCCGCTTATCCATACCGTGCGTGGCTTTGGCTACCGTTTGGGAGTAAACAAATAATGTTTCGCTCGGCGACCTTCAAACTCACATTATGGTATGTGCTGCTGGCTGCTAGCCTATGCCTACTCTTTAGCGCCGTTATCTATCACTTGTCAACCGACGAGCTGGGCGAAGCGTTAAACCATCAATATAACAGCTTTGTAGATAACGACCGTGACCGTGACAACATTCCATTGCCTCAAGCTGACATACAACGACACGGCCAGCATTTATTTGGTGAACTTGTGTGGTTTAACATCGTAGTCATTGCCGGTTCTAGCATCGCCGGCTACTTTTTAGCACGCCGTACACTACGGCCAATTAAGCAAGCGCATCAAGCACAAATACGTTTTACGGCCGAAGCCAGCCACGAATTGCGCACGCCGCTCGCCGCCATGCGGGCAGATACCGAAGTTGCACTTATGGAAAAAGGATTGCCAGCCAGAGCAAAGCGTACGCTAGAGGGCAACCTGCACGATATCGAACGGCTCGAACAACTTACCGGCCACTTGCTGGATATTGCCCGTTACCAAAACAAAACTACCGAGCTGAGATTACTCGACCTGGATGAAATCGTGCGGGATGCAGCAGCCCGGCTTAACCGCACCGCGGTCGCACAAGAAAAAAATATCCGCATCAAGCAAGATATTCGTCCTGTACAAGTCATGGGTGAACACGAGGGTTTACAGCAGCTTGTTACCATCGTGTTGGACAATGCAATTAAATATAGCCATGAAAAGGGCGGCATAGCCGTATCATTGCACCACAACGAAACAGCGGCGACGATCACCATACAAGATGACGGCATCGGCATACCCGGCAGTGATGTGCCGCATGTATTTGAGCGTTTTTACCGTTCGGGTAATACCCGGCTAGACAAAAAGGCACCCACTGGTTACGGGCTGGGGTTACCTTTGGCCCAAGAGATTGCCCATGCCCACGGCGGCACCATCCATATTCATAGCCAAGAAAACGTTGGCACTACCGTCCGTATTACGCTACCTCTTACCCGCGAATAGTAAGCAAATATACAGGGTCACGCCGTATAGTTGTGCCTATGAAGAAATTTGTCATCGGCATTTTTATACTTGGAGTACTCGTCATATACAGTGTCCATATTCGCCAGGAACAGCCAAAAATCAGCGCGCCTAGCTCTTTAACGACCAGCAATAGCCCAACAGCGACTACCAGCGGCTCCGGCACACCACCGGCCAACAATAGTTCGGGCAGTAGCGCCACGGCCCCAGGCGGCACTAGTGGCACACAGGGCGCTAGCGGCTATAAGAACGGCTCCTACACCGGCAGTGTTGCCGATGCATATTATGGCAATGTGCAGGTGAGGGCAACGATTAGCAGCGGCCAAATTACGAGCGTTACCTTTCTGCAATATCCGCACACTCATTCAACTTCGGTGTACATTAACCAACAGGCTATGCCGTATTTGCAGCAAGAAGCCATTAAAGCACAGGGATCGAACGTTAATATAGTGAGCGGCGCTACCTACACCAGCCAGGCGTTTATCCAGTCGCTGGGCAGCGCACTTTCACAGGCCGCATAAATTACTATGAGACAAACCGAACTTATTATGGGTATGCCAATAACGGTTGAAGTAGTAGACAGCGAAGATCCGCGGCTGCTAGCTGATGTGTTTGGGTTCTTCCGGAATGTGGATAGCCGGTACAGCACCTATAAAGTGGATAGCGAAATCAGCCGTATCAATAACGGCCTTCCTGAGGCTGAATGGACCACAGAAATGCACAGCGTGCTGCATTTATGCGACATTACCAAGCAGCAGACAAACGGTTACTTTGATATCGGGCATAATGGCAAACTTGACCCATCAGGTTTGGTCAAAGGCTGGGCAATTTGGCAGGCTGCTAAGAGGCTGCACAAGCATGGCGTACAAAATTTTTACATCGAAGCTGGCGGCGACATACAAACAAGCGGCAAAAATGCTAGACAGCAACCGTGGACAGTCGGTATCCGCAATCCATTTAACCGTGACGAAATTATCAAGGTGCTCCGTGTAAAAAACAAAGGCGTCGCAACATCTGGAACATATATTCGCGGCCAGCATATTTATAACCCACACCAGCCTGACGCACCACTCACTGAGGTACAAAGCCTGACCGTTGTCGGCGAGAATATCTACGAAGCTGACCGCTTTGCGACCGCAGCATTTGCCATGGGCAAAGATGGCATACATTTTATTGAACGCAAGGATGGCCTAGAAGGCTATATGGTAGACGGTAGAGGTATTGCGACGTTCACGAGTGGTTTTCAGGAGTATGCTTGTGCGTAAGGCCATCGATGACTTCTTAAACAAAACCACCATGTACCGGCTGCTTATTTATTACTTGGGCAGCTTGCTGGCGGTGGCGTTTGTGGTTGGCCTGTTCGGCAATCTGGGCTTTAGCCCTGTGGCGCTGCTGGTCTCGGCGGCTATTCTGCTTGCTGCTTGCTGGGTTAGTAACCGTATATTTGCTTTTATCTTTCACACGCCTGTCAACCACGAATCGTCGTTCATCACCGCGCTGATATTAGCACTGCTTATTACGCCAAGGTTTGGCTTATACGACATGACGTTTTTGGTGGCGGCGTCCGGCCTTGCTATGGCTTCCAAATATATTCTGACTATTACTGACGTCCACATCTTTAACCCTGCGGCACTGGCCATCGCCATAACGGCGTTCGGCCCGCGGCAAAGCGCCAGTTGGTGGATTGGCACGGCCGTTATGCTGCCGTTCGTGCTTGCTGGCGGTGTGCTGGTAATACGAAAAATCAGGCGCGAACAGATGGCAATAAGCTTCTTGATTACTGCGTTTGCCGCTACAGCTTTGTTTACCTGGTTTGGCCATGGCAATATGCTAACGACCATAAAACAAACCGCACTTACGTCGCCGGTCTTCTTTCTCGGATTCGTGATGCTTACTGAACCGCTTACTTCGCCAGGCACCAAAGGTAAACGAGCATGGTTTGGCGTACTGGTTGGGTTGTTAGTGCCGCCACAGGTACATCTCGGGAGTTTTTACACGTCGCCTGAGCTAGCGCTCATAATTGGGAATATCTTTGCCTACATTGTTGATCCACGTGTGCGACTTTTCCCAGTGCTGACGCAGAAGCTCCGAATCGCAGCTAATAGCGTTGATTTTGTGTTTGACCCTGGTAAGCGCCTAGCGTATCAGCCAGGCCAATATATGGAATGGACGCTACCGCATAGCCACATCGATAACCGGGGCAACCGGCGTTATTTCACACTCGCTTCTTCTCCTACCGAGCCGACCCTGCGCTTGGGTATAAAGTTTTACGAACCAAGTAGCAGCTATAAAAAGGCTATGTTAGATATGACCAGCAGAACGGAAATTGTAGCCGCGCAAGTTGCCGGAGACTTTGTGTTGCCAAAAAACCGGAAGCGAAAGCTTGTATTTATAGCGGGCGGCATTGGCGTCACACCGTTCCGCAGCATGGTTAAATACCTGATAGACCAACATGAGCAGCGTGACATTATTATGTTGTACGCTGCAAAAGATGCGCAGGATATCGCGTACGCAGACGTATTTGAACAGGCGAGGCGAGAACTCGGCATTCCGACCACGTATGTTTTGGCAAGGCCAAACCCCACACAGCCGCTCAATGCGTATCAACGTGAAGGCTACATTGATGGCGGCGTCATACGTGCAGCCGTGCCCGATTATCGTGGCCGCATGTTCTACATTTCTGGAAGTCACCAGATGGTTGTTGCCATACAAGACACACTAAATAATCTAGGGGTACCGAAAAGCCATATTAAAGTAGATTATTTCCCCGGCTACGCCTAAATTCACATACGGCTAGCGGCGCTTTTGTGTTTTACCTTTAACCCGTCCGGAGTGATAAAAACCGAGTATTGCTAATACAGAGAGCACAACGCCGGCAGCGAGTGCGCCGAGTGCTGCCATGTAAGCAACGGTTGCCATTGTGTCGAAGGCGTAAGCGTTTAGGAGCAAGCCCCGCAACGTTTCCCCTTGGAAAACAGTTTGCACTTGTTTGGCGAGTACAGTGTTTGTCGGGTCAGCCATTGCTTTGGCGCTGAGCTGTGCATAAGTTTCACCGCCGCCAATCTTTTCTAGGTGTACCGCAATAAAGTCATTAGCCCAGACTTTTGCTTGGGCACCAGTCGTTAACTGCTGGCCGGCATATTTGCTCATAGCCTGGCTATTAACAACAGGCAACGTTGTTAATGCGCTCGATCCGTTTGGAGGGAAGTAAATCTTTTCTGCCGATAATTGGTTAACGACCTGCGTATGTACAAAATTATGTGCATAAAACAGCGCGCACGAAGCAGCGATAAGGACAATTGCTACGAGTAACCCCGTAGACGATATGAGTTTATCTAGTGTGCTGCGGTTCATTTTTTTGGCTCCTTTTTTTGGGCTTTTGTTAAATACAATTTTTCATTCAGCATTGTTAGCTTTATTTTATGATGCTTACGCTTAACTATATATTACACTATTCACGGCTTACCCAATGAAATAGTCTTGCTGTTCGCTGCCAGTATTTTCGTGCCCAGGCCAATTTTATATGCCCGCGTAAGTCGGCAGTCATGCCATAAGCATAGTGGGCGGGGTGGCCTAGGACTGTGACCGCCGTCACAGTGCAGTCCCGCCATATCCATATATAATTGGCCCATGATAAAACAACGAACAATCTATGGCCTCATAACTGCCGGTGGTGTCGCCGGCCTGACCGCTTCGTTTTTAGAAACCCTTGAATATCAGGAAATACTTAAGAACTCCCACGCGCAACTCGTGTGTAATCTCAATAGCGTTTTTAGCTGCGGCAATGTTCTAAACTCGTGGCAAAGCAAAATCTTTGGGTTTCCGAATAGCATGCTGTGTATGGTGTTTTTCACCCTCATGCTCAGCAGTGGGGTGGTCGGCCTGACGGGTGGCATACTTGCACCAAAATTCCGGCTCTGGCTGCACGGCATCGCCACATTCTTCTTAGGTTTTGCCTTATGGTTTATGTGGGAGAGCACTTTTCGGGTGCGCGCCCTTTGTATCCTTTGCGTTTTCTGCTTTGCAGGGCTACTAACGATCAACTGGGGGTGGCTAAGGACGAACGCCGAAATTCTGCCTATCGGTGAGCAGGGCCGCAAACGGCTTTATAAAGCGATTCACCAAGGGGCAGATACCTTCGCTTGGGTAGTGCTCGCGCTGCTTATCGCTTTTGTGATGCTCCTCAAGTTTTCTAAATAATCTGGAGGGTAGGGCCGCAGTTAGTTACAAACTGGTGCCGAGCTGTGCTTCCAACTCCGCAGTGCTTTTGACCAACATCCCATCGCGGCGCGTTTCGATAAGACCTGCCGCCTTCATACCCTGCAGTAAACGGCTGACGGTTTCGCGCGCTAGGCCAGAGTGCTTGGCAAGGTCGCTCTCGGTTAGATGCACATGGATAGTGCCGTTAGGCTGTCGCTCCCCAAACCGGGAGGTAACATTCAAAAGTTCAAAGATAAGGCGAGTCTGGGCATCTCCGCCCATAAGATGCGCCATGCGCCGAAGTACACCATCTACGCCACGATAAACTCGAGCCAGGAGGTCGAAAAGTACGTCCGGGTTTTCATGGAGAAAGTGCACGACGTCTGCTTTCGGCGCAGCATGCACTTTTGTTTTAAGGCTTGCCTCAAAGAAATAGTGATTCTTGACCTCATTGATTGCCGAAGACATTGGAAAGAATGCGCCAGGTTTGAAGACGTTAACGACCACTTCGTTACCGTTTGGGGCAATGTCGTACTGGCTCACCCAGCCTTCGATAATATAAAAGACAGAATCGATTGGCTCCTCGGCGTGCAGAAGTAATGCGCGCTTGTCATAGGCTTGAGCGGGGTATTGCCCAAAAAATGCTGCGACTTTTGCTTCGATATCCATGCTTACATTTATTATACCATCGACCTCATTTTTGCTATCCTGCTTGATAAAGGCCATTTGGTCATACGCACAATCAGAGGAATCAATATCGGCCATCCGGCCAGTACAATAACCTGTAAACATATGTAGACTTTTTTACATTTTATATATGGCCTATATAGTGCACACTTGAGCGAGTAAGTGTAATAAAAGGAAAGATATGGCACAATATATTTTAGTCTATAAATCTAATGAGGCTTTTGACTGGAGCCAATTACCTAAAGAAGAAGTCACTAAAGTTATGGACGCTTGGGGCGCATGGCTCGGCATGATGGGGCCAGCAGTTAAGGGTGGTGACGCGTTTAAGTTCGGCGGCAAGAGTGTTACCGAAAACGGCGAAAAAGAGGCCGACAACTTACTTACCGGCTTTGCTATTATTGAAGCCAAGGATTTTGACGAGGCGCTCAGCTACGCCCATAAGGCACCGTCTGTCATTTCAGGGCAAGGCAGCATAGAAGTATACGAAGCGTTAATGCTGTAGCGGGAGCAAGCCGTCAACCATCAAGTGTTCCGATAAAAAGGTTGACTATGTAGTCCGCTTGCGATACGCCGACACACGCTCCCGCGTTGCACACCGAGGGGAGCAATAGCTGCGGCCGCCGCCTTTTCCCAAGTCAATAAATGGTCGGCCACAGCTTAGTGAGGCGCACAAACCACCAGGATTGCGCTGTTTTTCAGCTAGCAGGATGGCGAGTGCTAAGGCCGAAGATGATGCAAGCCACTCCGCCCAAGGCGCATGATCACTGCTATCGACATGTATGTGCCAAAGTGAGCCGCCATGGTCACTTAAGCGTGGTGCGCCAGCGTATTCTTGGAGCAAGCCGTTCAATAAGCTAACCGCTTTCTTGGTATCTGACGTCGAGAAGACGGCGAGCAGCCCTTGGGCGACCAGCCTGAGGTTTTTAAGGTCGGCATTCGTAACCTCGTTCTTTTCACCGTATCCCTGTAGTGTTTTGTTGAGTTGGAGGACGAGCTTGGCATTATCCAGGTTGTCTTTATTTTGCAAAATAACAATAATATCTGCTGCTCGTTTCGCAGCATAGGTGGCCGAGCCAAGTGAAAGCGGGTTATTTGCCTTTTCCATACTGACAGTATACTATATGTAACATGTTTACAAAAGAAAAGCGTTACACGCTAGTTCATTATCTCTTTGGGGCTTTGCCGGCACGTCTTGGCGACGAGATGTCCGGGCAAGCAATTTTACTAGTTGGTCTAGCCTTGACTGGCTCGGCAGCACTCGGTTCAAAAGTGCTGGCGGCACTGACTTTCTCGGCAGCACTTGGCGGCCCACTTCTAGGAACCATCTTAGATCGTTCACATCATCCAGGCAAAGTGCTGGCGAGCGCACTCGGGCTATACGCAGCTGGTATCGCTTCGATTTCATTACTGATCGGTCATGTGCCTATATTAGTAGTAGCAACTGTAGCCCTGGCGTCGGGTTTTTTAATGCCCGCTATTTCTGGCGGCTGGTCATCGCGCCTTAAGTCGTTTACTACCGAGGAACAAATGACTACAGCAAGTGCGATCGATGCAACCACATTTAACATTGCCGGTTTAGCCGGACCCGCAGCTGCCGGACTAATCGCCGCCACTTTTGGGGTGCATTGGGCAGTAATAGCGCTGGCTATTCTGCTGGTTGCCGCATTGCCGATGGCCTGGTCTTTACCACCAAAAGCGATCACGGCTCCAACACAGACAAGCACGTTCATAGAAGATGTGCTGGCAGGATTCAAGGTAATTGTCCAAAACAAAAAGCTGTTTAGAGTTACACTCGTATCAGTTGTTTCGTATATGGGAATCGGAATGTTATGGGTAATTTACCCTTTGGTCGGGCAAAAATTGTTGGGTAACCCGGGCTTCGGTGGCATATTGGCTTCAGTTGTTTCTGCCGGGGCATTGGGCGCAACTGCTGCATACGCAAAATGGCCTACTAGGTATAGCCCAGATGTTATTGCTCTCTTGACCACATTTATTTTAGCCGTTGCTACGTTCATTTTAGCCTTGGCGAACAACACACTTTTTGCCCTAAGCGCTATGCTATTTATTGGATTAGCCGACGGGCCGCAGCTTGCCGCTATTTTTGCGGTGCGCCATCGGGAAGCGCCGGAACACTCGCGTAGCCAGGTTTTTACGACGGGTGCGAGCCTGAAGATTACAGCAGCAGCTATTGGTGCAGCTTTAGCGGGTCAACTTAGTGGGTTATCTTTACAGCTTACAATACTGGCGGCTTGTTTCGTGCAGGTTATAGCAGCGTTGTTTTTTATACTAATGCGGAGAGTGTAACTCTATTACCGCAAAGGGAATTGGTTTCTTTTCCAGCGAAGAGAGATATTGCCCTGTATAATCGAAATATGAGTAAAACAATTATTATTACCGGCGGCAGTGACGGCCTCGGCAAAGCCTTAGTCGAAAAATTGGCGCCCAGCAACGAAGTCATTATCCTCGCCCGCAACGAAGCGACTATGCGTGCAATTGCTAAAGAGACAGGCTGTAGGTACTACGTTTGCGACGTACGCGACGCAAAGCAAGTAACAAGTACGTTCGGTAAAATATCTGAGGAACATGGCAAAATCGACGTGCTTATTAACAGTGCGGGCGTCATTGTTAATGCCGAGCTGGTAGACATTCCAGACGAAACCATTGAAAACGTTATCACCACTAATACACTCGGCACGATCTATGCGGCAAAGGCCGCGCTCATTCGCATGAAGCAGCAAAAACAGGGCCTGATCGTCAATGTCGTATCCACCGCTGGCATTACCGCCAAAGCTACCCGCTCAATTTATAACGCTTCAAAGTGGGCGATCACCGGCTTTACTAAAGCACTACAAGAAGAGGCGGCAGAATATAATGTGCGCGTCACCGGCTTTTACCCTGGCACCATCCGCACTAACTTGTTCGCCAAAGCTGGCCTGCCGCTTAGCGGTAAAGCACTCACCACTGAGCAAGCGGTTAAAGCTATTGAGTTCGTACTTTCTTGCGACGACAACATGCTGGTGCCAGAAATAGGAATCAAGCCCTTATGAACTTTCGCCGTGTCAAAATCACTACTACCGTGCCGCCACAAAATGCCGATGCTATTCGCGAAGCGCTTGGCAAAGCCGGTGCGGGCACCATTGGCAATTACAGCTTTTGCAGCTTCTCGAGTTTAGGCAAGGGGCGGTTCAAACCAAACGATCAGGCAAACCCACACATTGGCCAAGCAAATAAGCTGGAAACAATCGAAGAAGAACAAATTGAAGTCACCTGCGACCGCACCGTTGCCAAGCAGGCCATTGCTGCACTGAAGGCCGCTCACCCATACGAAGAAGTGATTGTTGAAATAACGCCATTACTAACAGAGGAGGAATTATGAAAGCATTTATTACTGGCGCAAACAGTCTCGTCAACAAGGCTCTGCTCGATAGGTTGGTCGCGATGGGGTATGACGTCACCGCACATTACCACACAGAAAATGGCCTCACTAAAGAGCTTAAAGCCAAATATCCAAAAGTTCGCTTCCTTCAGGCTGACTTATCGAGCAAAGATGAGTTTTTAAAACTCATGGAACAATCTATGGATGCTACATACGATGTTATCGTAAACGCGGCAGTGTATTACGCCGAAGCCAACAATGGGAAAGCTCAACAAGATTGGGATGCCTGGGCCAAAACCTTTGCAGTCAACACCACGGCGGCAGGAGTTGTCATGGCTCATGCCGACATCGCCATGAACAAAGGCGGCGTTATCGTCAACATCAGTTCAACTTACGGGCAAAAATACATGGGCGACACGCAATTTACGATGTACAGCGCAAGCAAGGCCGCGCTCGATTCGCTTACCATGAGTTTCGCAAAAAAATGGGCGCCGGATATTCGAGTTCTCGGCATCGCTCCTGGCTGGGTACATAGTGCCTGGAATAAAGATATGACCCAAAAGGAAATCAATGGTATGATCGGCCCGCAACTGACACACAAGTTTGTAGAGCCCGAAGAGATTGCCGACCTCATGGAAGTAGCAGTTAAGAACGGCAGCATTAACGCTACCACGCTTGTGATTGATGGCGGTTTGGGCGCGCCGATTATATAGAGCGGCATCTTCTCGTTTGGATAGATATACCATAATCTGTACAAATGTAGTACAGTATGTGTTGATAATGAAAAACTACGACTTTTTCCCTGTTGACAGTAATCCTGCGCACCAACAAATCCATGAAGAAATCTACGATAACAATAGAATTGCCCACGGGTCGCCTAAAACAGGGCTAGTCGTACTGCGGCCGAATGTTTCAAAACTTCTAAGTGTGCATACGCCTACTGGCAAGCGCCGCGTTAACGGAGACGTTGTATGGGGCACGAAAGTTCCGGACCTCGCTACTTTTTACGCCACTGTCCATGCAGTAACACGTGAATTCTGGCTACCTGGGGATGCGACTGACGCGCCCGGGCGTCGACTGTTTCGGGCGAGCGGTGCGCAGCCGATATTTGATGAAGAGTTAAATGTTATAGGCTGCAAGTATTTTGCTAGCGATGCCACAAAGGAATTGCTCCAACAGCGCATCGACCAAGGTGTAGAGAGCGAGGTCTACTTTGGCGCACAAGAAGACTTCAAGCACATGCCTCATTCTGCGGAATGGATGGCACATCACGATGTACGTGTACTCGGGGCAAGGGCAGTCACCGCGCTCGATCTTCCGTTTGACGTGTTCGACCTTCCTAGTCCTGATAGTAATGAGCAGATTCATGGGTTCTACGAATCTGCCGGAATTCCCCCGGAAACACGATCTTTGTCGGATACGGATTTAGCATAGTGAAGCGAAAGCAGGAACGGCCCCGCTTCTAAGATTCTCTACTTTAAATAGACCGCACTATATCGGTCGTCACGTCAAGTAACGAGCCTACAACTAGGTCGGCAATTCCATATCGCTTGTCGGTGCGGAACTCCGGCTCAGGGATGGCGATACAACGCATCTTTGCGGCTTTGGCCGACACCATGCCATTCACCGAATCCTCGAATGCCAAGCACTCGTGCGGCCTAACACCTAGTTTTTGGGCTGCAGCGATATATACCGCAGGGTGCGGCTTGCCATACGGTTCAAATTCGGCCGAGTGGATGACTTTCATTTTAGAGCTGATGCCCAGTTTTTCTATCACGGCATCAATAATTAGCGCAGAGGAAGATGAGGCAATCGCCATAGGGAGACCAAGCTGTTCACATATCGCAATAGCTTCATGAACGCCAGCTTTAGGCGCACCCGTTTCCTTAAGAAGCTCCAAAAAAGCATCTTCTATTTGCCTGCATACCTCTTCCGATGACGGTGACTCCCACGGGTATTGGTGCCGCCAATAGTCTACAACCTCGTCAGTTCGGAAACCCATAGTCCGGCTGGTCATCTCAGGAGTAAGGGGCACACCTACCTTGTTAAAGACTCGTGCTTCTGCCTCTCTCCATAACGGTTCGCTGTCAATAAGAAGGCCATCCATGTCGAAAATCACTGCTTGTATCATGCACGTAGTATAACAGATGAGAGATGGCAATCTGCTTGGGCACAAGAAGGATGAATAGTTCGAACCCCATTTGTCGGGTGACATTTACAGTGCTCAGGTTATGAGAGCCGGCACCTACCAAATTTAGCAAAAGGGGTGTTATTGCCATAGACTTTGACTATAATAAGTCATCGTAATTCAGATGGAGAAAATTAAATGACCGACCCTAACCTTAATGTAGCCCGCGAGCAAGGCATGCAATTTTATCGGGACCCAGAGGTTGTGGCTGCGTATAGCGCAAGGAACGGATATCCGCCAGAGGCAATTAGGTTTATTCTTGACACTACAATCCTTGGTCTTCCCGATGAACATACACCACGAATACTAGATGCAGGCTGCGGTACCGGCCTGCTAACGGCAGGCTTACAATCTGACGAATCGTTCACGGGGCAGATTATCGCACTTGACGCCTCAGAAGCGATGATATCCGCAATGCGCAAGACTGTTCCCGGTGGCGGTGCACCAATCATAGGCAATATGGACACCATGCCATTTAAAGAAAAGACTTTTGATACGGTTGCTTTTAGCACATCTCTGCATTGGGGCGACCCCGAGTGTGTCCCAGGTGAACTACGTCGAATTCTGCGGCCAGGGGGTCTTGCTATGGATGTATTTAATATAACGCGTCAAGGCTCGGAATTTTCAAGCATACTTGGCACGTTGCCTAATCAGGCAGGGAAGATCAACCGGATGTGTGGCGGTGCCAACAGCTTAGATCTCGGGGAGCATTTTACATTTATAGAATCCCGTCAATTTCAGAACGATGCCTCACTAACGCCCGATAATTTCTTTAAACTACTCGAAAGCATTGAAATATTAAGAACTCCGTCTGCTACTTTAGCCAACGCGTGGGAGTCGTTGAAGATATACGCACGCAAACATGAGGTCGACGGCCGTATAACTGTGCCATTTGATACGTTTGTACGAATTGCGAAGCTTGCGATAAGTGCGTAGTGCGGGAAGTAATCCCAGCAATTTTGCATCGCTATAGAAAGCCGCCTTTAGCACTCCTGCCTACGCCGTTGGTGGGTCTAGCATGCCGAGATCATCGAACTCGCCCCCCCTGAGAAGCACCTATAAACGCGAGAATTTCTTCTTTGGTATATCCTAATATGTCTGCCTCACCACCATGTCGTAGGAAAAAGGCCGAATCACCTTCCTGCTCACTATAAACCTGGGCAATCTGTAGGCCGCCCTCTTCACCCATCCAGACAAGCGCGTCCATGTCAGTCACCGCTTCAATTCTTGCAATCATTTCTGCCGCTAGTCGCCGCTTCTCGGCATATATATCCTCAGAGTCTTCGAAAGCCGCTTCTTCAAATCCTACCATATTTTCACATAGTAGCACATACCAGTGAGCTTCTCTACCTATGTAAAGCTTAGACTGGGAGTGCACGTCCAGATGGCCACGCCTAAGGCTAACTGTTTACTTTAACGCAAGCGCGGCAACGAGTATAGAAAAGTGAGGTAAGTAAATGAGAGGTAACTCATAAAATAAGTATCGTTTTCGGTTTGCAATGCAAAGAATCCCCAGTGCACTTATCACTATGGCGAGCACTAGCTCGGTGAGTGAATAAAGGCCATACAGGTCCCATGCAAACATGTAAGCAAGAGTAATCATGCCCGCACCCATAGTTCCGGCAATAATATCATGCGCGGTTATTTTGCCACGTTTGGCTGGGAAATATCCTATCAGTAGCTCGGGTATTATCGTAAATGAACCTATGACGCCCGCTAGAAGTGATGATGCTATACGTGGGACTATAAACAGATACAGAGTGACGGCGAAAAGCGGTCCGCAAACCCAAAGAATGGTACGATAGTAGCGTAATGTCTCCGCTTTCTCCGCTGCGAGTTCACTGAGTGTGCGTGGCAGATGTGGCAGATGCTCCTTGTACGCTAGGTACGTCCAGGCAACGACAGAAATAAACGTCCCGATAAAGGCAGGATAAAAGACTAGTGGGGGCATTCCCCTTATTATAGCAAATACCTGGGTAGGTTTGTAATATCAGAGGTACAGGGCAGTACGGTCGCGTCAACTGGCTTTCCCAGCGCAAAAATCAAAAACCTATCTGTACTCGATCATGCAATAGGCGATGAAAAGTATTTTCCTTTTGTTTGTGTAAGTGCGTCAAAGGCCATTTCATAATTGATCACCCCTATTCCTTTTAAATCCATGGCGCGCTTTCCAACCTAGCCATCCAAGCAGCACACCGCCTAAGAGCCCGAATGAAGACGCAACGCATGCTGCTAAGATTAATTTCAGGAGCTGTGCTAAGTTGTTAATATTTGCGTCGTTAAATAATAGAAATGAGAACGAAACAACAAAAGAAAAGGTTGCAGAAAATTTGATCGATTGACGTTTCGATACCGCCAAAAAAGATGCCCCGAAAGCCAGGATGCTCCATGGTAATACATTCATGGCCGAACCATTGAATAGAAGTAACTTGCCGCTGATAAAGCCCATCGCAACAGCACAGAATACGAGCAGAATAAGTGTTTGTCGTGGAGTCATGCTTCCATGATATATCTAGATAAGATATATGTCAAAGTTAGGTATATAAGAACAGGACGTCGAAGCAATGAAATCGCGAAATCACTGCATAAGATGACCATATGACGACATTCTAGATCTGTATGCTTGGGTGTGGTGACCTTCCTGCGTACATGAGTCTGGTGAAGGGCACACCTTACTAGCCGATTTTATTCTTCTTTACCGGAAATTAGAGAAACTAGATTTTAAGCTTAGCAGAGAAAATTTATTGTCACAAACCTTGGGTCTGTTGATGATGGTGCTATAGGTCCGGCAGGCGGTTTTTGCGGCGATAATCTGCCGCAATATTGAGGTGCGGAAAATCTTCGGTAGGAACTGGCACATCGAGTGCTCGGCACAGTGGCTCCCAGCCGTCTGCGGGCGTCCACTCAATAAGACGTTCGGCTGGGATGCGGGCCCGAACAGCTGCGTTGTGCTGCTCGTATGCGGCAATCGCTGCCTCCCGACTGGGATTTCGCCCGATAAATTTCTTCTCAAAAAGCTCAACAACGAGCAGCTCCCACGGGGTTCGAGCTGTCTGGCGCGTTGGTGCGCTAATCAGAACCGTTTGACTGATGCTGTGCCACCATTCTTCTGGGTCGCGGATCGAGAGCAGCACTTTGGCATCGGGGTAAAAATCACTCAGCTCTTCCCAAAAAGCCATGCTTGGCCAGTCCAAACACGCATTGTAACCGCCAAGGAGTTTAGGCCAATCAGCGTGGCCGGTTGCCGCAGTGCGCAGCCACAAAGGAGCAGTTGCGGGATGCGCGACAACCTCTGTCATGTGGTGGCAAGGCTTGCCGGTAAGTTGTTCGAGTGCGGCCCTGAGCGAAACTGTGCCTGTTCGCCACATGCCAGCGCCAATTATTTTGACGTCGTTCATGCCACTTCCTTTAAGCGGCACGTTGCGTACAAATCACCATGCTCATAATCCATGATTATTTCAGCCGTCAAGCCCGCGATGTTAGCCGCCCGTTTGAATATCTGCTGGCTAACATTGCCGTAGTATTCGCCATAAGTTACCCGTGCGCGATCGGTGTGTGCGGAATGTGGCTTGCGTGGATTGGCGGCGCATGTAATTAGAATGAGGCCGTCAGGTGCCAATGCTTTGGCGGCAACGGCCAAGATTTCGGGCCAGCGCGGGGTATGCTCGAAGGTTTCGGTACTGACGATGCAGTCATATTGCTGTGTGGGCATCCAATCAGCAGCATCTATTACTAGGTCGACATTTGGTCCGGCAGTGATATCGACACCAAAATACGAGCGAGCTTGCGGAAATAATGCTTTAACGCCACCGTTAACATCGCAACTGCCGAGCTCGGCAACGTCACCGGTAATCGGGCCGTGCTTCTGCACGGCTCTTGCAATATAATCGTGTGCCTGAACATGCATGCTAATGTGATTCCCGCCAGCGGCGGCCGTCTTGGCGCTTGGCCTCTTGCGTCCAAGGGTACCTGGCAGCGGTCGCTGAGCCAGCGTGAATAATTCCCAAACCAGTTACGCGCCCCAGCCGGCCGCCGTTTTCGATAATTTTAGTGAATAAATCACCAACACCGTACCACCATTTGTACTGCTCGTCGATATCGACCCAGGCGCTTGCTTTCACCATAAAACACCAGGTGGTGACGCCAACCATCAGGTCGCCAACGTTGCCGGTAACAGGGATAATGTGGGGGTCTGCGGGCAGACCAAACTTGGCCGTCGGGTCAACGCCAACACAGGCATAATCGTACGTTTGCATGGCCATTTGTAAGGTCGCTAAGGTGCGCGTTGGCAATCTGATGTCGTCATTCAATACAGCAATGTAATCGGCCTTCCAGCTACGCGCCAGGCGCGCGCCAGCGTTCCAGGTAGTGTGAATATTGTGCTCGTGCGGCCGCCCCAGCGTGATCACGTCCACGCCTTCGGCGACTAGTTGCGTGGTGAGCTGCATCAGCTCTGGGCGTTCGCCGAGAGTTGGGATAACAGCAGCGATTTTCACGTTCGGCCTTCCGTGTTTTGCATATTATGCCTTTGGCTATCTTGTCGGCTGCCTGAATCCCAATCAATACTTAACGCGCTGACGTCCGCTCCGATAAAACGTGCCGCAATGTTCTGAGGATAAAAGTGAGCCAAGGTGCTGTGGATCGGACAGCCGTGCTCGACAAGGCTCGGCACCGTCGCCCAAACAGTCTTTTCGGGACGGAGCTCGGCGCGCATCTCGTCAGCGCCGTAACTCCAGCGCCGTGCGGCGCGAGCAAAGCTATTACTATGTTTTTCGTAGTCTTGCCTGAGCGCCAGCAGCCATGCAACTGGATAGGCTACGGCCAGATCGGTCGGCACGTCATGCACAATTGTTAAACTGCCGGTAGCGGCGGTCGTAACAGTGGGGTCACGACTAAAAAAGCTGATCGTTCTGCCCGGGTACAGCTCAATGAGTTTTTGGACAACAACCATAAAATCGGGGCAAGGTTCGGCGTCATCTTCGATGATGAGTACGTGTGTTGGTTTTTTGGTGCCGTCGATCGCTCGTGCACAAGCAATATCCACCGCTCGCCACCAATTATAGACATGCCCCTTGTGCTGAGTATCGAGTGCCGCGACGTCGTTCGTGAGGCCTAAATTGTTCAACAGTGCACGAAGCCGCTGGCGTCGTTCCGGTACCGACAAAACGCCGACACCCAACACGGGTTTGTTCACGGTACTTCCACAATTTCGGTGACGCCAACCCAGCGAACGGTACCCGAGTCGGCAGTAACGTCCAGCGAAAGTCCGTCGCTCGTAGTATTCACAGCAACCGTCCAAGCGTTAGCGCCCGTGTCGTGATCAGTCTGCGTGATGGTCGCTGGTGCGACTAACCGCACGCTGCCACTTTTGCGTGAAGCAGTTATTTCGATCAGCCAATGCGACGCAGTGTCATCGGCGGATCGCCAGGCACCAAGATCCAACCGAATAACAGAGAGTCGGTTGTCAGTGAGCACAAGGTCGGTGGCCTGGAACATGCCGAATCCAATGTTGAGTGAGCCGCTAATGGTCTGGCCGGCAACGGTCACGCGCGAAACTTGCGCTGGAACGTTGCCGCTAAAAAAGCCCGAGCCTTCGGCATGTTCGCCAATGCGCGCTGCGACAGTGAAGTTGCCTTCGGCATGCGCTACAAAACCACTGGCTGTGGTTAGCTCACCTTCGGCGTGCGAACCGTCGCCACTGGCGGTTGCCTCGAGCCCTTCGGCATGTGAGCCTTCGCCACTGGCGGTTGCCGACTGTCCTTCGGCATGCGAACCAAAACCACTCGACGTTGAGCTAACACCTTCGGCGTGCGAACCGTAGCCGCTTGAGGTTGTACTCAGACCTTCGCTGTGTGAATAGGTGCCGCTGGCGGTCGTAAAGTAGCCCTCGGCGTGCGCGGCACTGTCGGAAGCTGTTGTGCTCGTTCCTTCGGCGTGTGAGTTAAGGCGAAGGGCTGAGCTGGTGCCCTCGGCCATTGCGCCGGGTGCTACCAGTGTAAGCACCCAAGCCTCAAAGCCCGATGGGTCGATGGTCAAGCGCACGCTGAACCCGTTGCCGTATCGGTCGGAATGAAGAATCGGTGCTACCCAGTACCGGTTGGTCATGGTGTCAGTGGTTCGATTAAGCACGAACGGATGAACAATATCACCCGTTGCGACAACGGTATACACGCCGGTCGAGTCGTGGTCTGGGTAGTTGATGTTGTCCCAAAATGCGATCCGATCGCCGACTGCCACGGTGTAGCCATCTACCACAAGCGCCCCATTGGCATTAGCTGTAATGGTGGTGGTAATGGGCAGCCCGGTCTCTGGATCGGTGGCGCTGCCATCGGTGACCGTGTAATTAGGAACCGATGAGTAGCCCAGGGCGTTACCAATCAGAATGGCCTGTACTGGTGCTAACTCAACGACAGAAATCGGTGTGCCGCCGGCAATAATCGCCTGATTTTTCCATTTTGCATCTGCCGCGACATATGACAAAACCTGCGCATCTGCGGGGCTAGCCGTCGTGACATCTCTCAGCGAATTGAGCGTGTAGAGTTCCGGCTTGAGCGTCCCGTCCGCCTGCAACGCCTGACTCAAAAAGTCATTCAGAATTTCTCCCCAGTTTCCGGAATCACCACCAATTGCTGGAAGACGAGACATTGCGCTACCCCTTAGTTATCTCCATTGTAGCAAAAGAACTAATGTTTGGAAATGGGTCACAAAAAAGGCAGGAAACAAAAAAAGATGTCCAAGTTTGGACTTCTTTCCGCTGTTGAAATAATTTTGGCCGAGGCCCAGGGATAGGAATATAACTTTTCCAGTTGAACTAGGCTTTGATCCTAGTGAATTCGAGAACAGAAGGCTGCTACTTTTTCCCAAATGCACCATGTATAGAGTGGAACAGGCCAATCACGAGCACACCCAAAACTGCTGACCAAAAGGAGGCTGTCGCATGCTGCGAAGCGTGTCCCTCAACAAAGAGAAGCGAAACGAGCAGGAGCATGATAAAACCGCCAATGAAGTTTGCTACCGGTGTGGAGCCGAATGGCGTAGGAAACCGCTCGTGCGTTAGACCTTTTACGAGGTGCGGCACTGCGTTGGCTGCGAATAGACCGGCAAAGAACGTAGTTATAATTGCTGTAAACATGATTTTCTCTTTCTAATAATGTAGTGTTTCGTATATTGATATATTACTATAACGGTGTTATAGTGTCAATATGAAACTGTCTGGCGCACAAATAATTGAAGCAGCACTTGCACTGTTACAGGAAGATGGGCTTGAGGGTGTGACGTTTCGCAAGCTACAAACTCGCCTTTCGGTAACCGCACCAACACTTTATTGGCGATTTCATAGCAAGGCAGAACTACTAAATGCAATGAGTGAACACATCATTGCTGGTCATGTCGAGATAGCAGAAGTATCAGATAGGTCTTGGCGACAATATGTTATTGAGGCTCTAACTTCAGTCCGAGAGGCTATGCTCACCTATAAAGATGGCTCAAGGATTGTTGCTGATGCAGGCATTCTTGGTACCCCTTCGCTTGCATCTATCATTGAAGAAGGACTAGATTTGATGCGCACACAAGGAGTCTTGATCGCGGAATCGAGTCTCATTATCTTTGCGGCGCTTCACTACACATTTGGACATGTCATAGAAGAACAGACGTCTCTGGATCGATCTGACCAGCAGATATTTCTAAGAACACATCCTCTTATCCAGGAAGCGGTTATTTCCAAGTCTGCCAAAAGGGCGACTTCTGCTGAGATCTATCTATCCGGCCTAGAGCGTATTTTGGGATAAAGGGATATCATTTCTTGGAACAAGAAAATCGTCTAAGCTTCGTAATAAAGTTTAGACTATTTCCATGGCCAGCATGCTGCTTAGCAGACTGTATAAACTAGAAGATGCGTGGGTTATAACTGACGCGGGTTCCAAAAATGACACCGAGTTAGCTGAAACGCTTAGCAAATAAAGATCAGTATATGCTTGAAAAGTTAAATGACACGTACTTGCGCATGTGTCATTTAACTTGGCTGGGGATGAGTCTCTCAACTGGCACCCTTGATCGCAGATTTTATTCTCCTTGGACAGAGGCTAGAACAACTCGGCTTTATTCACAGTGAGGCAGAGTTGTCGTGAGGGAGCCTCTAAATAAGGAGGCTTATGTACTTATAGACTAACACGCTGTGGACCTCGGGCCACCAATATGGTTTCTGACGATTCTGATACGTCTCGTTCCCAGGCGGCAAGGATACCATGTTTGTCTAATAGTACAGCCGTAGCAAACGCGCCGATAAGCCGTTCATTTGCCCAAGACTGCCCTTGTTCCACGGTGAGTACTTCACGGCCTAAGTGAGCCGCAATAATCAGCATCGTGTCCTCATATACGTATGGCGTTTCAGTTCGCCATGCACCGTCATAATCGTTCGTATGGCCTATACAGCTAAAGCTCTTATTTGCATTGTGCCGCCATGCCGCGACAGGTTCACCATCTCTCAAGAAGTAAGCGCGGCTAAAATCGTAGCCATCCTCGGATATGTCCGACAGCCATTGTTCGGCTTGATAATCATATTCTATAGTGCCGTTCTTTCGGCCAACGGTACCAGCTAATGTACCTTGAGCTATATTGTCTAGCTGATTGTCGTGAGCTTCAATAATTATCATATGTTCACTCCGTCGTATCTCCAGGTTTTTTGGTTAGATAGTATGACTGAAAGGGCCGTGTTGACATACAAATCCTGTGTGCTGAGGTATGGTTCTGCGAGTCCAAGTATTGCTCGGCCAAAGTTTTGCATAGTGGCTGCGCCACGCTCTTCGTAAGCAGTAACTGGCACTGGCGGCTGGCTCTCTTTGCCTGTTTCGTGATTGGCTATACGAGCAAAGCCTTTATGGGTATCGATGGTGACTTCACCCGCTTCAAAGCGAATGCCTGCCCACTCAGGGTAAACTTTCGCATTCAATCGCCGCGTTCCGGAAAAATCGAAGCTTATGCCATCGTCGCGTATTCCTGCCACCTGATAACGGTCATAGCTATCCGTTAGACGAGTAGCGTCAAACCCGCTGTGACCAAACACGAAATTGACTAAATCTATTTCATGATTAGCGTGATCGAGCAAGAGGCCTCTGTCGTGCTTCCAGTCCCGTACGGGTTTGTGGTAAGAGAAATCGGTTTTAATTTGCAGCGGTTCTCCTAAAGTATCGCGGAATTCTGGCAAATGGTTTTTGAGCCATACATATGGCGGGTCGTAGCGGCGTGGATGGCAGCTGCTGACTATTAATCCGTTTTGACTAGCTGTTTTCAAAATATCTGGGAGCGTTTCCAGCTGCGTGGCATTAACTGCAAGCGGTTTTTCTATGAACGCATGCTTACCGGCCTGAACGGCCGCTGCTAAGTCATCGAAATGAAATTCGTCCGGCGTACCTATCAGTACGGCGCTATTCGTACTGTTTAATATTTCCTCACGCGTAGCAAATCGCTGTATTGTATTGGCATTTCCTACTTCGCTTACAAAGCGATGCATCCGCTCTTCTGATAGGTCAAAAACTCCAGTCAATGCAAGTTCTGCTATGTGTTCGTTTGGCACTGCATGTGATTGCAGCGCATGTTCTCCGCACCCGATAACTCCGTATTGAATCTTTTCCATAGCATCACGGTAAAGGATATGAACCGGCAGAGGCAAAATATAATATAAGCTTTTGCTATATATTATGCTATTGTTCTAATAATTATATGTAGATATAGAATGTAGGAATAATTGTGTTGGATCAGCTTGACAGGAAAATTCTACAGATTTTAGAAACAGACGCCCGGCAGAGCAAGATTAAAATTGCCGAACAGCTAGGCGTATCCAAAACGCAAGTCACGTATCGGGTAAACCGCTTGGAAAAGAATGGAATTATCAAAGGCTACAAATACATTTCAAACCAGGCTGTGCTCGGCTTGCTGTCGTTTGGACTTCTTATACGGTTTCAGAGTCTGTTCTTGGAAGAACAGACGCAGATTCTGAACCGGATGCAAATGTCTAAAAAATTCAACTGGGTCGCCGCAACAAACGGCCATTGGGACGCAATCGCCGTAGCAATCGACAATGACGTACATTCTTTTAACAGACGGCTTGATGGGTTTTTTGCCCGGTACGGCACGCATATTAAGGAATATAACTTTTATATCGATTATGAGGGCTCGATCTCAGGGCTTAATTATCTCTACAAAGAGCCCTATTCAAGGGCAGTAGCGTACCAAAACTCTGGAAGTAGCATTATTCTCAGTGACCTGGAACTACAGGTCTACCATAAATTACAATACAACCCTCAGCTGTCATTACTATCAATCGCCAAGCAACTCGATAAAACGTATGACACTATAAAAGCCAAATATCAGGCTCTGGTTGCCAAAGGTATTCTTTTGAGACCCGCTCCTGTTATAAATCATGAGCTACTAGGCTATACAGACACAATTTGTATGTATAACATTGCTCCAAATCCGGAAAGGATTACCAAGTTGCTGGAGTTTTGCGTAGAGAATCCGAGCATAGTGCGGTATTCACGCTGCCACGGACATTTTAATTTTATTCTTAATATTCATAGCCGGGACAGTAAACATTTGAAGGAGACTATTGGGATTATTAATAAGCGGTTTTCGGATATTATTATTTCCTATGATCCTATACAGACAGTAGATATACAAAGGGGTGTCAGATAAAGACAATGCCCCACAAAATGGAGCATTCCTACCTCTGTTATCAAATCTGGCTGGGACGGAGGGATTCGAACCCCCGAATGCCGGGACCAAAACCCGGTGCCTTACCACTTGGCGACGTCCCACTGTAATTGTTGGCTATCTCTACGCCCAGCCCAGGCACTTACATGCTTACACGTACAGCGATGCGGCGACAAGAGTCAACAACAGATTGATTTTAACGCACTTGTTGCAAAATTTCAATCGTCTTCCTTAAGTACGAATCGCAGGCACCTTATTCTTATTATTTTTTACAGCACAAGGCAGAAACAACGTAAAATCTACAAACCGCCTACCAGAGTCGGCAGAGTCGTGTATAATTACATAAGCATTGTTGCTTAAGCTTCGCATGTGAAGCCAATTGGAAATTTTTATTTCGTGCAAGGAAATTCACCCAAAAAGCCCAGGTCATTAGATGGTTTCATAGGTAGTCGGCCACACCGCACGGTTGGCAGTGCTCCTCAGGCAAGGCCCTTTAGGCATGTCGCCGAACCGAGCCCCAGCCAAGTATTGCGCCGGGCGATCCATCAAAGGCCACCAACAACACAGGCAGTACAGCGGCCAACCGCTGGTGACAGCCTTATCAATAAAGCAATTCCACCTTCGGCGGGCAAAGGCAATTCTTCGCTGCTTGCTTCGCGGTCTAAGCGCTTACAACGCCCAGGCATAAAGAGCCAAAAACAGCCAAAACCACGCTGGCGGCGCGTCACCAAGCGTGCTGTGTTGGTCTGCTTGGCGTTCATGTTCATCTCTGTTGGCTGGATGGGCTGGAAATTCTACCGCAACACCTCTAAAGTTTTTGGCAACAAAAACCCGTTGGCCGTGCTAAGCGCCTTTAAACCTGTGCCTTTAAAAGGTGAATCCACCGGCCACGTCAACATTTTGCTGGCGGGTGATTCAGCCGACCGTACCGATGACAGCGGCGGGGGCAACCTGACTGACTCTATAATGGTTTTAAGTATTAACACCAAAACACACGCCGCTTACATGCTGAGCGTCCCGCGCGACCTGTGGGTTGTTATCCCGGGCGTCGGCGGCTCTAAAATTAACGCCGCTAACACTTTAAGCAGCTTTAGCGAGTCCGGCTATCCGGCCGGTGGCATGGGTGCGCTCGAAAAGGTCATTAACGACAACTTAGGTATAGCTGTCAATTACTACGCACTCGTTAACTACACCGCCTTTAAAGACGCTGTGAACCAAGTCGGCGGTATCGACGTAACCATTCAAAGCCCTGATCCGCGTGGTATATATGACCCAAGTTTCAGAGGCAACGAGGGGTCGCTCAAGTTGCCTAATGGTGTTGACCACCTTGACGGCCAAACTGCACTGAATTTGGCTCGCGCCCGCGGTGACCCATACAACGGCGTTTATGGTGCCTACGGTTTCCCTAACAGCGACTTCGACCGTACTGATCACCAGCGGCAAATGATGCTGGCCCTTAAAGAAAAAGGCATGGGCATGAGCGTGCTATCTAACCCGTTAAAAATCGGCGGCCTTATGGACGCTGTAGGCAACAATGTCAAAACGGACTTCCAAATTAACGAGCTCGCCAGCCTGTACTACATGTTTAAGAATATCAAAAGTACCGACATCCAGTCGCTTAGCCTTAATAGCGCCGACGGCCAAAATTTGCTGGCAAATTACACGGCAACAGGCGGACAGTCAGCACTCGCGCCAGCCGCGGGCGTAGACGATTTCAGCCAAATTCAAGCCTACATTGCCAAAGAGTTTAACGCAACTGCCGTTACAAAAGAAGCTGCTAAAGTTGTAGTGCTAAACGGTGGCAAGACTGCTGGCCTCGGCAAGAGTTACGGCGACGTACTGATTCAAAAAGGTGCAAATGTCACATCTGTTGGCGATGCGTCGAGCGACTACAACGCGACCACGATTATCGATAACTCAGGCGGTAAAAAACCAGCCACCAAGAGCATGCTGAGCAGCATGTTTGGCAATAGCAGCTTCAGCGCAAACGCAAGCGCTAATGCGCCGCTCATTCAACAATATCCAGGTGACTTTATAGTTATTTTGGGCGCTAGCCAGCAAGCGCCAGATAGCAGTGCGTCAAGTAGCAGTGCATCTGCCAGCAGCTCAAGTAATATCTAGGCGCTCCGGCCGCCTAACCTTATCTTTAGTGCTCACTCTTTGATAACCTAGAATTAGAGGAGTGGTTTATTCCAGCTTTTGTTCAGCTAGCGGCCGTACACTGCAAGGTAGCACTAACTATAAATGAGGTTAACTTTATGAATGTCATAACCCGCGGCATTCGCAATGCGTTTCGCAACAGCACACGCACGATTTCGATCGTCGCCATTTTAGGCCTAAGCATTGGCCTAAGTTTAACGATGTTGATCGCTCACAAAGCGGTTAACCAAAAAATTGCTTCAGTGAAAAGCTCCATCGGCAATACCATCAGCATTGCGCCTGCCGGATTCAGCGGTTTTAACGGCGGCGGTAATCCGCTTACTGCCGACCAGCTTAAGAAAGTTGCAAGCTTAACGCACATCACCAAAGTGGATGAATCAATTAACGACCGTTTAAGCAGCAGCAACACCAATTTGGCTTCGGCCGTTGATGCCGGTAGCCTCGGCAGGCGGTTTGGTGGGGGCGAAGGGTTTGGGGGGTTTGGTGGAGACGCAATTGCAGGAGACACTGCACCACGCACATTCACGCCACCAATTACCGCACTCGGCACCACCGACACTACCAAGCTGAACAACAATAGCATTACATTAAGCGGCGGCAACCAGATTGACGGCACAAAAGACACCGATACAGCCCTGGTTGGTAAGGCGCTAGCCAGCAAAAATAACCTCGCAGTCGGCTCAACCTTTACAGCTTACAATACCACCGTTACCGTAGCAGGCATTTTTGACACCGGCACAACATTTGGTAACAATCAAGTGATTTTCGCGCTCAGTACCTTGCAACGGTTGAGCGGGCAGGGTAGCGACATTACCAGTGCTACAGCCTATGTAGATTCAATTAGCAATATGGACAATGCGACAAGCGCGATTAAAAGCGCACTCGGCAGCAACAACGCCGATGTTACCAGCAGCAAGGAAAGCGCCGAAAGCGCCGTTGAACCACTGCAAAGTATTCAAAAAGTTGCGCTGTTTAGCCTAATCGGTGCGACCATCGCAGGCGGCGTAATCATTTTACTGACCATGGTTATGATTGTGCGCGAACGCCAGCGCGAAATCGGCGTGCTCAAGGCTATTGGTGGTTCTAACCTAAAAATTATGGGTCAATTTATGGTGGAATCACTGACGCTCGCAGTACTTGGCGCAGTTATCGGACTAGCCATCGGCATAATTGGCGGCCAGCCAGTTACAAAGATGCTCGTTAACAACAGTACAAACAATTCTACCGTTGCCAGCACAATGGATATGCCGGGCGGCCAAAGGCAAATGCGCGGCAGCTTTAATGAGGGTTCGGGCGCTTTACGGACTAGCGGCGGCCAATCTATGCAAGCCCGTGGTTTTGGTGCAGGCCTTCGCAATAACGGCACCCTTAAGGGCATCGGCAACATCCACGCTGAGATTGGCTGGAGTATCATTTTGTATGGCTTGGGCGCAGCAATTTTAATCGCGCTTTTCGGCAGTGCATTGGCGGCCACGCTTATTGCCAAAGTACGGCCATCACAAGTAATGAGGACGGAATAATGTTAGAAGTAAAAAACCTTTCAAAGCGGTTTTCGACCGGCGACACCACCGTAAACGCAGTTGACGCTATTAGTTTCAGTATCCCACAGGGCCAGTTTGCCTCAGTGGTAGGGCGCAGCGGCAGTGGCAAGTCAACTTTGTTAAGCTTGCTAGGCGCGCTCGATGCGCCAACCGAGGGCAGCATTATGGTTGGCGACAAAGATCTTACCAAGTTGAGCGACCACGCGCTTATTAAGTACCGTTGCCAAACCATCGGCTTTGTGTTCCAAAGTTACAACCTGGTACCCAATTTAACGGCAATCGAAAATGTGATGTTACCCATGGAATTCGCCAAATTGCCTAAAAACCAGCGGCTGGAACGCGCTAAAAAACTCTTGAGCCAAGTGGGTTTAAGCGACGACCAAATGCACCGTAAACCAACTCATTTAAGTGGCGGCCAGCAACAACGTGTGGCAATCGCCCGGGCACTAGCCAACAAGCCGAAGCTCATTTTGGCCGATGAGCCTACCGGTAACCTCGACAGCCAGACCGGCAAGATGATCTTTGACCTTTTACATGGGTTAACACGGTCGGAGAACACCACAATTATCGCCGTCACCCACGACCTGAGTATCGCCGGCAAAACCGATGTGACATTTAAGCTGCAAGATGGAAAAATCGTAAAATAATACCGGTAAGCCTTAACTTCTATAGATCACAGCTAAGATTTTAAGAAGACCGTCTGGTTTCGATAGCTTGATTCAATACGTCATACATAGCGAGCGTCGCAATAGCCATACGAGCACGCTGAAAAGCATTCAAACTCGCTCCTCCGTCTTTCATAAAGCATTCAGCAAACCAGCCTTCAGTAATAGCATGCAATAAAGAAAAGTTATGCTCTCGCAGCAAGCTTCGGGCGCGGAAGGCATTTGCTTCTGATGCCCTGTGAGCCTCGTTAAATGTTATCCAGGGCAAAAGGTGAGGGCTGCGCCTGTGGGTTAATCCTGTTACTTTTTGGCGTACCCATGTCGGGGGCGAGCGGCGCATTTGCAAAAATGACTCCGGCAGAGACACATTTATGTACGGCGTATCGTCATTCGCATTAGTAAGGCTGGCGTTAAACTTGCCAAGCACTTTGTTAGCTTCTACTTGGTTATGCAAAATGCCATACACAGCCGTCGCCTGGCCGATTGATGCCAGTGCCCACCATGGCTCATCCTGGTCGCTTGTAAACTTATGTAACATTTGCCAGAGTTCAGGATTTCGCCGCTGCAGCCGTTGCTCGTTCGTCGCAACTACTGGTTCAACCCTTTGTGCGTAAGCACGCCACATATTTAGGCAACTTTCGTCATCTACAACTGGCAAAAATAAAGGCGTATCTTGAAAGTTTTCTGCTGAGGCCATGGGTAATATAATACCCTAATTAGTGTAAGCTAAAAATGGGCGCGAATGTGGCTGAAGCTATAGTCCCAGTCGGCCAGCGCTTTTTTGTGCGGGTTAAAAATTGTTTCAGGGTCCATAATATGCTTTGCCTTTTTGAAAATTTCGAGCATTTCATGGCCGTACATTTGTTCCAGCCATGGGCCACGCACCAAACCGTCGTTGTGCTCGCCCGAAAGCGAACCTTTATACTTTAGCACCAGCGTGTTCACTTCTTTCATGGCAGGCAGCAGTTTAGCGCGGTCTTTAGGGTCTTCGAGCTTCATAAGCGGAATAATATGAAAGTTGCCGTCACCCATATGGCCGGCGATGGTCGCCAACAAGTTATATTTTTTGACAATTTTACGGATTTGCGGCAAAAATTCGGTAAGGTAGGGCGGATTAACAACCAAATCGTCAATAAACGGTGCCGTGTGTTTATCTTTAACTTTACTGCGCAGTAGCTGGAAGCTGTAGCGGCGCATCAGCCAAAACTTTTCGCTCTTTTGGGCGGTATCGTCACGTTCCATAGCCATATGGTAACCTTTAAGGTCGTTACGCATGGCGTTAATTTTTTGGTCAACTTCGTCTTGGGTTTGGCCGTTAAATTCAATCATTAAAATGAGCTTCGGGACACCGCGCAGCAGCATAAAACCATCTGGGATTAAACTAATTAGCAGCTTGATAAATCCGGCCACGCCCAGCATTTTTAAAAAGCTCGGCATAAACCTAATACTTAACCACAAGGTTGCATCGTCGAAACTTTCAAAGGTCGCCGGTTTGTGTTCGAGCACTTTGTTGATAATTTCGCCGAGCGGGTCGATGCTCTTCATAAAGCACACCAACAGGCCGGTGTATGGCCGAATTGGCACTAATTTAAAATGGATGTCGGTCACGAAACCAAGTGTGCCTTGGGCGCCGACAATCAATTTGGTCAAGTCGAAAATACCAGTTTGGCGATCCCACACGTCCCATAAATTATAGCCGGTTGAGTTTTTGGTAACGTGCGGCTTGGCAGCTTTAATTTTGTCATAATTGGTTTCAACTAATTCAAAAATTTGTTTATACACGCGGCCTTCAAAATCTTGCTGACTCATTTTGGCAGTCAATTCGCGTTTGTTGAGCGGCTTAACGGTGCGCTCTACGCCGTCGGCAAATACTACGCGCAGCTCGGTCACAAAATTTTCGGTTTTGCCATATTCGAGCGACTTTTCGCCGCCGGAATTGTTGTTGACCATACCACCGATAGTACAAAGGTCGCGGCTTGCCGGGTAGGCGGGCATGAGTGCTTTAGCTTTAAGGGTTTCTTTTTCAAAGTCGCGGTAAAACACACCAGGCTGGGCGTGCGCAGTAGTAGCCGTGACTTCCTCAATTGCCGTGAAATACTTAGTAAAGTCCATAATAATGGAGTCGTTGATGGCTCCGCCGGACATATCGGTGCCAGCGCTGCGGGCAGTGATGGAAAGGCCGGGCATTTTGGGTTTTTTGTCGGCGACCAGTTTTATTACACGCTCTACATCTTGCGCGTTTTTGGGTTTTACGACCAATTTCGGTTTTATTTCAAACATCGAGGCATCGTGGCTATAGGTTTCAAGCGTTTCGGCCGACTGATCAAAATCACCACTATAGCCACTCTTTTTAAGGGCTGCAACTATTTCATCCATACCCTAAGCTTAAGGGTAATGGCTAACCCTTGCAAGTGTGAAACCAACGTAGTTGTAAAATCAGCCCTCAAAATTATATGTTTAGAACTATGCCCATAAAAAGAATTCACCCTAAAAACGCCGCGTAACCGTTTTTTCTTTCAGAAAAAGCCGACACGGATTTTTGGGGCCCAATTCTTTTTCTGGCGGTCGGCAAGCTTTGGGGGTTTTGGGAGCTGACTTTAACTTTGAGAGGTTAGCTTAAGCTAGACATTAAGCGTTCGGAATTTTACATGCCGAAATGGGGTTGGGGTTAGTGCCTTGCACATAACCGGTTTCGGCGTACGGCACAAAGGCTATGGAGTTCGCCGCCCCTGCATCGGCTCTATATACTGCCAGCCAAGTGTTAGAGTACGCGCCATCAGCGCCTTCAAATAACTCACCTTGCACCATGCACATACCCACATATTCCGAAAGGTACGGCGACCTGTTTGGGTCCGTTGGCACCCCAAGGTCTACGGCGGCTGCTTCGACGTTTGGTTTGCTAAAACCGATGAAGTGCTTGTTTGCTACATTGCCAGTGCTATCCGGAACGCCATTCGATTGGCCGGCAAAGTCGGCGCAACGCAAATCGAGCATTCCAGCGGCTACGATACGTGTTTGGCCATTTAGCTTTATAGATACAGATGACGCCAGTTGTGGGTCCGCCGGCACATAAGTTGGCGAAGAAGGACAAGTATTTTGGCCAATATGGCCGGTTGGCTTTACGGAATTTGCCGGTGGTGCGATAAAACTCTTCTGCCAGCCTATGCCGTTCGGCTTAGGGTTCACCGCCAGTACCATGCCCGGCGGTGCAACTTCGCTGGATTGCGGATACGGATTAGGCGCTTGGTCTTCAGGCCGGTATTGGTGCACATCAACGCAGCCAGCTAAAAGTACTGTACTTGCCGCAACTACCGTCGCCCGCAAAACATGTGTCCTAGAACTTTTTTCCACTTTGGTTTTCTCGGCCACTGGGTGTCTATTCATTGAATAATACTATAGCATTTTTTGGTTAGATTCAAAAACGGTAAACCTGAGGTGCCTGACGAGCGCAACAACGTAATCGCTATGTACGCCGGTTTGTTGGACACATTGGATATATACTTACTGCAACGCCTCTTGTACAACTGGTACGGGCGTCGCCCGCGGTGCTTGCAACAATGCCCACACACCAGCGGTTGCCGTTGCTATGGCCCCTACTAGCAGCGCTAAAGCAGGCGAGCTGTGCTGCGAGATCCACCCCACCAGCGGGCCGCCCACGGGTGTTGAACCCATAAAGATAACTATCCACCAACCATTCATGCGGCCGCGCATGGCCGGAGTAGTGTGAACCATAAGCATAGCATTTGCCGACGTCGTTAAAATGAGCTGTGTTGCACCCACAACCACCAAGATGGCCAACGCGAGCCAGTACGACGATGTCATTGCAAGCGCAGCCATACTCGCAGCGAACAATAGGGCATACTTAGCAAGCACAGTAGTATGCGAAACCACAGCTTTACCCGCCACTATCAAACCACCTAAAATCGCGCCAATGCCCATAGCAGTGGTCATGCTCGCATACATTGCCGCGTGCTCATGGAAAGTGTTTTTGGCGAGTAGGGGGAGCGTCACAAAAAATTCACAGGCCAGTGTGCCAATAAGCGCCATCATGAGCAAAATAGTACGGGCAACAGCGTTACGACGAATATATACAATGCCTTCACGCAGCTGCCCTTTGGCTTTAAGCACCACTTTATTCGCATAAAAATCACCGGGGCGCAACAGCATCATGCCAATCGCGCCGCATACAAACGTTAAGAAATCAACAAAAAAGCAGCCTGCTGTCGAAAACCATGCTAGACACAACGCACCAACAGATGGACCGATAATCCGCGCGAGATTGGCTTCAAGCGAGCCGAGTGTCACTGCGTTCTGCATTAAATCTTCGCTTACCAAACTGGCTATAAGGGTTTGGCGGGCAGGCATATCGAAGGCATTGGCCACACCCGAAATCATTGTGATTACAATCACCATCCATAATTGCACAACGTGCAGCCCGACAACGGCGCACAGGGCGAGAGAGCTCAGGCCCATAACGATTTGCGTGCCTATGAGCAGCAAGCGCTTGGGTATGCGATCAGCGACTAAGCCGGCAAAGGGGCCAAGCACCAGCGCTGGCACAAACTGCAGGCCAGTCACAATACCTAAAACCGTACCGGAGTTATCGAGTTGCAACACCAGCCACGCCAACACCACTAGCCGCACCCAGTTGCCCGACAGTGATACTAGTTGCGACCAAAAATAGACTCGATAATTCCGTATTGAAAGCGATGAAAATGTAGTCTTAAAATATGCGGGAAGCACAGCGGTGATTTCGCCTTTATTTTTATCTTATACTAGCAGAGACCGGCACTTACCTCAAGCAATATCTTCTTACGAAAGGCGGGCATGGCCTGTATAATCATTACTATGACAGATCAAACTCCTCAAATACAACAGCCAAACAAACCTCACGTTTTAGTCGTTGGTGGCGGTTTCGCCGGTGTAAAAACGGCGCTAGAGTTAAGCAAACACCACACCGGTGACATAACTTTGCTTTCCGACAAGGAGACGTTCAGTTACTACCCAGCGCTATATCACACGGCCACCGGCGGGCTGTACAGGCAGTCGAATATTCCACTTAAACGGCTGGTGGATGAACGAAAAGTTAAGTTCGTGCAGGGCAGTGCCCACTCGCTTAGCCGCCAAAATAAAACCCTCGTTACCGAACAAGGCCAGCAGTTACACTACGACATTTTAGTGTTAGCTTTGGGCGTCGTTACCAATTACTTCGGCATTAAGGGCTTAGAAGAAAACAGCTACACTATTAAGTCGTGGGAGCAAATTCAAAAGTTCAAGCACCATCTGCACAGTTTACTGACGCCAAGTACGCCTGAGCAACATTACGTTATTGTAGGCGCCGGCCCGACCGGTATCGAAGTGGCCGGGGCATTGCCTGCATATTTGCGTAAAATTATGAAAAAGCACGGCGTCACCGACCAGCGCTTTAAAATTACTATCATCGAAGCTGCGCCACGTTTGCTGCCGCATTCGGCCGAAAAAGTTTCCCAGCAAGTCGCTAAGCGGTTAGCTGCACTGGGCGTAGAGCTTCAGCTGGGAATGGCAGTGCAGGGTGCCAGCGCAGACGAACTCATGGTGAATGGCTCGCCGGTTAAAAGCAGCACTATTATTTGGACGGCAGGCACCAGCAATCACCCGTTCTTTAAACAAAACAATTTCACGCTTACAGAGCATGGGAAAGTGCAAGTTGACGATTATTTACACGCCGAAGATGACATATATGTTATTGGCGACAACGCCCAGACTCCATTTAGCGGGTTCGCCCAAACTGCTGTGCATGACGGTATGTACGTCGCGCATGACATCGTCCGCCGCCTTAAAAGCAAAAAAACGCCAGCCTATAAACCGAAAAAACCAATCGCGGTCATTCCGGTAGGCGAAGGCTGGGCAAGTGTAGAATGGGGCAAAAGTGTCTACGCCGGCATGTTTGGGTGGTGGCTGCGCTCGGCGGCCGATTGGGTGGCATTCCACGACGTAGAGCCGTGGTGGCGTGCAACCACGCAATGGGCAACCGAATTCGGCAGTCAAGAAGACTGTGCGGTTTGTAGTAAGCAATAGTTGCCGCGTTTACAAGTTCAGCCTAAAGAGTTTAGGTTTACATAAGTTTTAGGTTTTTGGCGGAGAAGCGCTACTTAAGCATCTGCGTACGGTATACTGTAAGCAATGGGAAATTATGAAAAAGCCTTAGGCGGCCTGAACACCGCACAACTGCAGGCCGTTACCACAATTGAGGGGCCGGTTTTGGTGATTGCCGGGCCTGGTACTGGTAAAACCCAGCTTTTGGCTACGCGCATTGCCCACATTTTGGCCACTACCGACACGTTGCCCGAAAATATCTTGTGCTTAACGTTCACCGACTCCGCCGCCCATAACATGCGCGAACGCTTAAGTAGCATGATCGGCCAAGCCGCGTACAAAATCACCATTAGCACTTACCACGCTTTTGGCAGCGACCTCATAAAGCGTTTTCGCGATTATTTCGCAGCCGATGGCGACCTAGAGCCAATCGATGACCTCGGAATCGACCGTGTCTTCCGCGAGATTATCGGTGGTTTGGCGTATGACAACCCACTTAAATACAGCGACCAATACTTAAACGATATAAAATCATTTGTCAGCGATGCTAAACGTGCACTTTTAAGCCCAGACGACTTACGCATCCTAGCTGCACAAAACCAAGCGTTTATAGACGCCGTAACTCTGGCCGTTTCACAAGCATTGCAGGGTTTTACGCGCATGGGTGGTAATTCTGTAGTCAAATTCCAAAACTTGGCCGACAACTTACCACCGTTACCAGAGCTAGCGGCGAATCAAGAAGTCAAGCACTTGCCGCTCGGCCATATGTTCGCGGTCAGTTTACATAACGCTTTGGCTCAAGTTGCCGAAAGCGGCAAAACAACCGAACTAACCAAATGGAAAAATACCTGGCTTATTAAAGATGCGCAGGGTAACTTTGTGCCCGACGGCACCAAAACCAACCAAAAACTTTTAGCACTGGCCGATGTGTACGAAAAATACTTAGCAGCGCTTGCCGAACAGCATTTGTTCGATTACGACGACATGATTTTGCGCGCCGTGCATGCGCTCGAGCACAACACCGACCTCAAATTCACTCTGCAAGAACAGTATTTATACATTTTACTTGATGAATTTCAAGATACTAACGGAGCCCAGCTGCGTCTGGTTGAATTGCTCACCGACAACCCAGTGCTGGAAAGCCGGCCGAACGTGTTGGCAGTGGGCGACGACGACCAAGCAATTTATGCTTTTCAGGGCGCAAACTATTCGCACATGTTGCAGTTCCAGCGAATGTATCGAGACGTTTTGCTGGTGTCGCTCACCCAAAATTACCGCTCGCATGCCGACATCCTGCACCTCGCCCAAGGTGTTGCAAACCAAATAGACGAGCGCTTACACCACCATTTTAAAGGCATCCAAAAAGAGCTCATCGCCAGCAATCCGGCGCTGCCGCAGACCGCAATTATTGAGCGTCACGAGGCCGCCAGCGAGGCTAGCCAGTTCGCTTGGGTGGCTCGAAGTATACACACCCTTATCGCCAAGGGCATGCAGCCGCATGAAATTGCCGTGCTTGCGCCACAGCATAAATATTTAGAGCCGCTTGTGCCGTACTTACAGGAACTTGGTATTCCTATAAAATATGACAAGCGCGAAAACGTTTTAGACGACCCGGCGATTAGCCAGCTGCTACGCATGGGTGAGCTGGTCACTTCGCTGGCGGCCGGGCAGTTTGAGGCCGCCAACACGCTATGGGCCGAGGTGTTAAGCTTTGACTTTTGGCAATTGCCCACCAGCCTTATTTGGCAGCTCAGCTGGCAAGCTGCCGACGATGGCCAAAACTGGGCTGAAAGCTTACTGCAAAATGAAACATGCAAGCCAATCGCCCTGTTTTTTATGCGCCTGAGCCAGCTCGCCCAGACTGAAACATTGGAAACCATGTGCGATTATATAGCCGGTGTAGCGCCGCTCGATTTACAGGAGCCGGGTTTTAACAGCTATACTTCGCCATTTTACGCGCATTATTTTGGCAAAAAACCGGGCGACATGCTGCAAAACATGGGTACGTTTTGGGATTTGCTCAGCAACTTGACGGTGCTGCGTTCACGGCTGCGCGATTACAACCGCGCCAGCGAAACACCGCTAGTACTCACCGATTTGCTGCACTTCGCGCACGCCCACCGCGCCGCCAACATCAAGATTTTAAATACCAGCCCCTACCAAAATAGCGACGACGCTGTGCAGCTCATGACCGCCTTCAAAGCCAAAGGCATGGAGTTTGACACCGTATTTATGTTGGCCGTAAACGACGAAGCCTGGGGTGATGCCGCACGCAATCAAACCAGCCGCTTAAGCATTCCCATAAACCTGAACTACATCCGTTATGCCGGTGCTACGCCGGATGAACGCCTGCGCCTGTTTTACGTGGCCATTACCCGCGCTCGAACCCGGTTGTTTTTAATGAACTACACGCGAAACTTCAGTGGCAAAACTTTCAATCGGCTGCGCTATCTCGAAGAGACATTTCAAGATGGCCGCATTACGAGTCCGCTATTGCCAGGAGACGAACAAACCGTTCAAACTATTGCACCGGACGCCGCCAGCGAAAAACAGCGTGCAAACGAACTCTCGGCCTTTTGGCAGCAGCGCCACCAGTTGGCGTTCAGCCAAGAGCATTCGCGGGCACTGCTGCGTGGCCGCTTACAGAACTTCCAGCTCAGCCCGACCCATGTAAACGCTTTTATCGACCTCGAGCATGCCGGGCCATTGCCGTTCTTTATGAGCACTATTCTGCGGTTCCCTAAAGCACCAAACGCCGGTGGGCAATTTGGCAACGCTGTGCACGAAACGCTGGAATGGCTGCACAACCAAAACAAGCAGCAGGGCAGTGTACCCGACATTTCTGCCACACTTGCACACTTCGAGCGGCGTCTGAAGGCCAAAAAGCTGAGCGCCCAAGATACTACCCAAATGCAGCCCCGAGGCGAAGCCATTTTCCGCGCTTATTTGCAGCAGCGCTTACACACTATTAGTGCCCAAAACGAATGCGAACGCAACTTTCGGTTTGAGGGCGTATGCATCGGCCCCGCGCACATGGCCGGCAAAATCGACAAGCTCATTATTGACAAGCAGGCACACACTATCGCTATCGTCGATTATAAAACCGGCAAAAACCGCGAGCGCTGGGACAACAGCGTCACGCTACACAAATATCGGCAGCAATTATATTTATACAAGGCACTCGTGGAACGCTCGGCGAAGTTTAAGGGCTACACTGTCACCGATGCCTACCTGGAATTTGTTGAGCCCAATGAAGACGGCAACATTACCGAACTCCATTTAGCATTCAACCAAGATGAATATAGCCACATTTGTAAACTTGCTAAGGCAGTGTGGAATGCTGTGCAAACAATTCACCTGCCAGATATTTCTGCGTATTCTACCGATATGAAAAACATACAACTGTTTGAAAATGACCTCATTGAGCAGTATGTCGACACAACAGCCAGAACGTCAACAGGGGTCGATGCTCAAACTGCGTTATTATAATTACTGCGTAAAAGCGCTCGACAAAAAAATTGAGCCCTAATTGACGGGCTCAATTTATCGTAGCTTCTTTCAAAGCCTTTGAAGAAATTACTTCTTGGCTTTTTTGGCAGTACCTTCTTTAAGGCTTGCGGCCGGCGCAAACAGCAAGGCGTACAAGTTAAAGCCGATTACAGCACCCAAAATTGGGCCGAGCACATAAGTGCCCCACACCCATGAACGCACACCCAAAGCAACAGCCGGGTTCAAAATACCACCCGATGCAGCTGAAGCAGCAATCACACCCAAGGTTAAGCCCATGCCGATTACAGCGGCAGCCTGGCCGAGCGGCAATTTCTGAAAAGCAGCGGAAGCCCAGGCAATACTAAAGATAAATGCGCCAACAGCTTCGCCAGCCAATACGCGGCCGTCGAACTTACCGGCGTTTGACCAGTGTTGACCTACAAAGTAGGTGTACAGCCAGTAGGCAGCACCAGCACCCAAGAATTGGGCAGCTATATATGCAACAGCAGGAACGGTCTTAATTCTGCGCGTCGTCCACAAACCGATAGTGATAGCTGGGTTGACATGTGCTCCGGAAACCTGGGCAAGCGCCAAAGTTACCGCTGCAACCACCAAGCCGGCGGCAATTGCTACGAAGTAAGGAATGCCAATTGTTGACTTACTTACCCCTAAAACAATTAGCGTTAGAATACCGGTTCCCAAAAATTCCGCCACACCCATGGCGATCTTTTTTCTACCGAACATATGCCCTCCGTGAATTTTTTACGTATTACCTTTAGCGTACGTCATACTGCCAGCCTTGTAAAGAGGCCGCCAGTATTCTGAAAACACACTGTAGTTTCTAGGCGAGGTTATACAATAATTAACGTACTCTTGCAAACTTATTACGAATGGTGTATCCTTAGCAGTTAGCGAAACAAATTAAGAACGTATTAGATAGAGATGCTATAATGATTCACGGAGAACACGGCGGCCAAGTTGCTGCCGAACTTGCACAGCAGGGTAATATTGTATTTGCATTAGGAGGCATCGGCATGGCTGAGAACGCTAACTTACAACTTGAGAGTGGCTTTTTGCCGCCAGAATTTTTGGCTGAACATGAACAGTTTTATGTGCCGCGTAATAATAAGCAAGTTCTATTAGGTTGTGGTGACGACCGCCAGGTCACGCTAGCATCTGCCCAAAAACTAACAAAGAAATACCCTGAAGCCTTAAGTCCATTCGAAGGCTACGCTAGCATTTATGGTGGCGCTGCGGGCATCGTAAAGGTTGCGCACGTTGTTGGTATTGCCCAATACGGCAAGGGTTTTTATGACCAAGTAGGAGGATTTGAGGGCTTAATGCAAGATTTCGCAGCCTTTTCTGCTCAGGATAAGGATCCGGAAGGTGTGATTCCCACCTTACATAGCGCCGAGAAATCTGAAGCAGCAGCTGCCCAGAAAGCTAATGACAAAATCGATGCCAGCGTCGACCTATGCGAGCACGGCGTTGGTGCCACGGGCTGCGCATACTGTGGCGGCGTTGGTGCGACCTCCCACTTGCTCGCACACAATTCGCTCATTCGCAGTACCTCACACCAAACTCTCATTAACGCCTTCGGTGACGATAGGTTCCATACTGAACTTAGCGATGCCAACGGCACTTTGGCCGCATGTTTAGGCGAGGACTTTAACGTTGGTCGCCAAGACTACGTGCGGTATACCGATCCCACAGACCCCAACCACTTTGCGCTTATGATTTTAGCTGGCGACCATATTGGCGCCCGCAGGTCAGGCGTTATCACAAATTACGACCTGCACACAGTGCGCAATAGTGCCGCTGCGCATAAAGCAAGCGCTGACTTTTATAGCCAAGATGTCGGCATCGCCACCCAAGTGGCACTGCGGGCCTTCAAACGTTACAACCTTGACCCCGAAATGCTACTGCGCGCCTTTGAAATGGACGCCGTGCCGGTGCGCGCAGTACTCGTTTCACACGATGCCGACGCTGATTTGCAGGGCAAAGCCGAGCCTCAGCCGCTTGGCACCGTCGTTCGGGGCGATTGGCGTAAGACTTTAGCTGAACTACACTAAAATAGTAGTTATAAAAACTAAAACACGCCTCTTTAACCAAGGCGTGTTTTATCATACCTAGTCGGCAGCCAGTAACTCTAATAATTTGAGGATTCACAAATATGGGATGTATTCAAACATTCCCGCGATTTTCTAACATATAGTGTACACGTTATCGGTGTTCGCGGTGGCGACGGCGCAAACCGGCAACATGCAACTGCACCGCTTGGCGGTTAATAAGCGCTTGGGCACGGTCAATTTCGACTTGGTTTTTAGCAGCTTTGCGCAGTTCAACGGCGCGGTCATGGGCTTTTTGGGCTTCGGCTTCGTTAATTTCATCGCCACGAGTGGCTTCGTTTACTAAAATACGCACACCAGTTTTAGTAATTTCGGCAACGCCGCCGTAGGTTGCAAAATGTTCCATGTGATAATCGGCATCGGTTTTTTCTTTACGGATAGTAATGACACCCGGCACGAGCAAACTTAAAAGCGGCTCATGGCCCGGTAGCACGTTAATTTCACCGGCAGCGCTTGGCAATAAAATAGAGTACGCCTTCGCTTTAAATTTTACGCCATCCAATGCTACGAGTTCTAGCTCCATTATTTTAATCCCTTCCTTGAGATTGCTGTTCATGCTCTGGTGGCATGTGTTGGGGGAATTCACCATCAATCATTGCACTTGCTGCGAGACTAATAATTCGATCGCGCTGTGGTGCTAGCTCATCAGGCAGTAAAACGGCTAGTTCCGCGACTCTGCCAGCAGCCTCAGCAAGGCTTTGTCCGCTTGCAGCGGGCGCTTCGGAGGGGTAACCGGTAAGGTTCGGCTTATTCCTACGAGGTGCCAAAACATTTTTTTGGCCGCCAAGCTTTACGTATGCTCGTACTTTCATATAAGCCTCCGCTTAAGCCTGTAATTTTTTGCCGAAGGCAACAAAATAGAGCAGGTTTTCGCTTTAGGCTTTACGCCATCTATCGAGGCTAATTCAATCATGGCACGTCCTATTCATATAAGTTACCCCATGGCCAGCGTCGCTGTTCGCCGTCATATGCCTCACCACCGTAGGCGACCCATGGGCTTAGTAGAGCGACGTCGAACACCCCTTCCTCATCACTATATCCGGCAGATTCAGATAGGCTCAAAGGATTGATATTTGCAGCTTCCAAGCGGGCGTCGACAGCATCTTCAATCGAAGGGGTCACGTCTTGTTGCACTACTGGCGGGCTGCCGCTATCCTCTACGATTGGTATACCGCACAAATCAAATTCTGGGTAACGTGGGCTATCCATTATTTAACCTCGCTAATGTCGCCCTTCATGTAAAAAGCAGACTCCGGTTTATCGTCGTGCTTACCATCGATAATTTCTTTGAAGCTCTTAACAGTGTCCTTCAAAGAAACGTACTTACCAGGGTTGCCGGTAAACTTCTCGGCCACGTAAAATGGCTGGCTCAAGAAGCGCTGGATGCGGCGGGCACGCGCCACAACTTGCTTATCTTCGTCAGAAAGTTCGTCCATGCCCAAGATAGCAATGATGTCTTGCAAGTCTTTGTAGCGCTGCAAAATGCGTTGCACTTCGCGGGCTACGGCGTAATGTTCCTCACCGACAATTTCAGGGTCGAGCACGGTTGAAGTTGAGTCGAGCGGGTCAACTGCCGGGTAAATACCAATGTCGGTCAGTGCGCGGTTCAACGAAATAGTTGAGTCAAGGTGGGCAAAGGTGGTTGCCGGAGCCGGGTCAGTAAGGTCGTCGGCGGGCACATACACGGCTTGCACCGAAGTAATCGAACCTTTTTTAGTCGAGGTAATGCGCTCCTGCAAAGCACCCATTTCTTGTTGCAAGTTTGGTTGGTAACCCACGGCGCTCGGCAAGCGGCCGAGCAGGGCAGAAACTTCAGAGCCGGCCTGGGTAAAGCGGAAAATGTTGTCAACAAACAACAATACATCTTTACCTTGGTCGCGGAAGTTCTCAGCCATCGTAAGACCCGAAAGGCCAACGCGCAAACGCGCTCCTGGCGGCTCATTCATCTGGCCGAACACTAGGCTGGTCTTATCAAGAACGCCAGCTTCCTTCATTTCTTCATAAAGGTCGTTACCTTCACGGGTACGTTCACCAACGCCAGCAAATACCGAGTTACCACTGTGGAACTTGGCGATGTTGTTAATGAATTCCTGGATTAGAACGGTTTTACCAACGCCGGCACCACCGAACAGGCCAACCTTTCCGCCTTTTACAATCGGGGCAATGAGGTCGATAACCTTAATGCCGGTTTCCAAAATTTCTACTGAGCCAGCTTGGTCTTCCAGGCTTGGCGGCGCTTTATGGATAGGCGCGCGCTCGGTAAATTTGTTGTCGCCGCCGTCAATTGGCTGGCCGATAACGTTGAACATACGGCCAGAGGTTTGGTCGCCCACGGGCACGGTAATTGGTGCGCCGGTGTTTTCAACTTTGTCGCCGCGGCGCAGGCCGTCGGTCGTGCTCAGTGCGATGGTGCGCACTACTGTTTCGCTTAAGTGCTGGGCAACTTCAAGCAGTACAGTTTTGCCGTTGTGCTCAATTTTAAGCGCATAATTGATAGCTGGCAGCTGGTTTTGCGTAAACTCTACGTCAACGATCACGCCGACCACTTGCACGATGTGGCCGATGCTGTCTTTTATCTTATCTTTTGTTGTCATTGGTTGTCTCCATTCGTTTCCGGAAATTCAATTATTACACCGTTTGCAAAAGCATGCTGTGCAGCAGTAACACCCAAAAATGTATCAATACAGTTATCTATCGTACCGGCTGGAATGTTGCCCTCGCCATCAGCACTCAGAAGTATCCGCTCCAAAAGAGCGGAGTTGACTCCATGTAAAAAGCCTTGGGGCATTTGCATCTCTTTAAAGGCGCTCCAATACGCTGTTTGGATACCATTCGCTTCTGTCATTTCATTGCCTCCACGCCAGCGCTAATTTCGGCCAATTCCTGCGTAATTGCCGCCTGGCGGGCGTTATTAAATGCTAAGGTTAAATCTTCAATTAAGTCTGTGGCGTTATCGGTAGCGCTCTTCATAGCCAACATGCGCATGGAATGTTCCGAGGCAATGGCGTCCAAAAATGCTTGGTACACTTGAGATTCTAATAATTGCATGGCAGCGGCGCGTAGTAGTGTTTCGGCCGACGGCTCAATTTCGGCACGGGCTAATTCGTCGCTCATTTTGGCCTCTTGGAAGCCAGCAGGCAATAGACGCTGCGCTTCAACCTGTTGCGACACGGTTGAAATAAAATGCGTAAAAATCATGTCTACGGCATCGGCTTCGCTGTTAGCAAACATACCGACCGTGCTGGTAATAACCGGACGAAGCTGGTCGATATCTGGGCGGTCGGGGAATTCCTGGTAAGCGCCCAAAACGTTCAGGCCAACGACGTGCGAAGCGGCTTGCGCTGCCTTGCGGCCAATACAAATAACGGAGGTCTTAATACCTTTTTGGCGGTCGACTTGCACTTCTTGTAACATACGCCGGATAACGTTGCCGTCGTATGCACCGGCTAGGCCAAGGTCGCTCGTAATTACAATTAGCAAGCGGTGTTTAACTGGGCGCTCGGTGAACAGTTTAAGCTCACTTTCGTCAGCCGCCAATTGGCGCAAACGGGTTAGGATTTCACGCGCCAGGCTGGCATACGCCGTTGGACCGACAGCAGCCTCTTGGGCACGGCGCAATTTGCTGGCCGAGACCAGTTGCATCGCGCGCGTAATCTGCTTGGTGTTTTTTACCGAACCGATGCGCTGCTTAATTTGTTGACGACTAGCCATAAAAATTACGCCTTCTTTTCAACCTTTTTAGCTTTGGCACTGTAACTTTGGGCAACTTTTTCGCCCACTTTTACAACCACCTTTTGCGCATCGTCAGTTGGTTTATCGCCACTGTTCAGTGCTTTCATGATGTCGTGATGATCGGTAGCAAGCGCGTGTAAAAGCTCGCTTTGGGCATCTTTAATTTTTTCAAGTGGCACGTTGTCGAAGGCACCTTCGTTTGCAGCCATTAGGCTGGCAGTTTGCTCGGCAATGCTAAGCGGGCTATATTGTTTTTGCTTCAAGAGTTCGGTTAAACGCTGACCGCGTTCAATGCGGTGCTTGGTTTCGGCGTCAAGGTCGGTAGAGAACTGGGCAAACGATGCCAATTCGCGGAACTGTGCCAGCGACAACTTAAGGCCGCCAGAAACACTTTTAACAGCTTTGGTTTGTGCTGCGCCACCTACGCGCGACACCGACAAACCAACCGAGATTGCCGGGCGGATACCTTGGTAAAACAAGTTGGTTTCCAAGAAAATCTGGCCATCGGTAATAGAAATAACGTTGGTTGGGATGTACGCACTAATGTCACCAGCCTGGGTTTCGATAATCGGCAAGGCAGTCAGCGAACCGGCACCCAGCTCGTCGTTTAGTTTAGCGGCGCGTTCTAGCAAGCGCGAGTGCAAGTAAAACACATCGCCAGGATAAGCTTCACGGCCCGGCGGACGGCGCAGCAGCAGCGACATTTGGCGATAGGCAACGGCATGCTTGGAAAGGTCATCATAAATAATAAGCGCGTGCTGGCTGTTGTCGCGGAAGTATTCGCCCATAGCCGCACCAGCGTACGGTGCCAAATACAGCAACGGCGCCGGGTCGGCCGGAGAAGTCGCCACCACAATGGTTTGATCCATTACGCCTTCGCGCTTGAGGCGCTCAACGAGTGCAGCAACCTTTGAAGATTTCTGGCCGATGGCAACATACACGTTGACCACGCCAGTGGCTTGTTTAGCCTGGTTAATCATGGTGTCGATGGCAATTGCGGTTTTACCGGTTTGGCGGTCACCGATAATAAGTTCACGCTGGCCACGGCCGATCGGCACCATGGCGTCGATCGCCAAAATACCGGTCATGAGCGGTTCGTGCACGCTTTTACGATCCATAACGCCAGGAGCAGGGCGCTCGATAAAACCGTATTGCTTAGCGCCGATCGCGCCTTTGCCGTCGAGCGGGCGGCCAAGCGGGTCAACCACGCGGCCGACAAGCTCGGGGCCGATAGGCACACGCAGTACCTCACCGGTTAAGGTGACTTTTGCACCGGCCACAACCGCTGCGTCGTCACCTAAAAGTACAGCGCCGATTTCGTCTTCGAGCAGGTTCAGCACAAAAGCTTCAACCTTGCCGCCGCCGATGGCTTCGATTTCGAGTACTTCGTTATAGCCAGCGCTGGTCAAACCGTAAATCCAGGCTACGCCGTCACCAACGCGGGTTACGATACCCGCTTCTTCTAAACCTTTGGTAGCGCGCAAGCTTTCAATCGCTTCACGCAGCTCGTTTGATAAATCTTGTATGCTCAAATCGCTCATGTTATTCTCAATTATCTCCTTGTTTTGCCAAATTATAGGCTTGCCACCTGGTTAAGCCGCGTGCGCACGCTGGCGTCTAATGTCGCGCTATTAGCCTGAGCTACGAAGCCGCCGAGCAAGTCGGGGTCAACATTTTCAGTAAGCACCACATGTTTGGCTTCGAGCGCTTCGCGCAGCATTGCTGTTATGTCGGTGCGCATTGCGCTACTTAATGGGCGCGCGGTTGTCACATCAACCAGCATCTCACCGGTCAGTGCAGAGATTTCCCGCAGGGTATCGTTAATAACCAAATCAACCGAGGCTACAAGCTTGTTTTCTAAAATATAAGCCGCGAGTACCTTCAGCCAGTGCTGGCTACGGTTTGGTTCGGCCACAAGTTTTTGGGCAATGGTTTTGGTGATTATTCGGCGGGAAAATTTTTGGCTCATAGCTTTTTATGCGCGCTCCTTTTGAAGAGCTTTTTTAATCAGGCCAGCATCTTTATGCTCGTCCAGTTTTTCATTAATGACTTGCTCGGTTGCACTTACGACAAGCTTGAGCGTGTCGGCCTTAAGGGCTTCGCGCGCTTTGCGCACATCGGCATCAAGCTGGGCGCGAGCGTCAGTAACAATTTGTTCGGCACGAACCTTGGCTTTTGCTTCAGCATCGGCAATCATGGCGCCGCTTTCTTGGTGGGAACGGGCCAAAATATCATCGGCGTCTTTACGGGCTTGGGCGAGCAGGTCTTCGACTCTAGTCTCGGCCTCTTCTAACACGGCTTGCGACTTTTTAGCCTCTTCTAGGCCTGCTTCAATCTGTTCGCGACGGGTATCGATGGCTTTAATAAGTACCGGGTACACCCATTTCGCCAAGATCCATACCAAGATTAAGAACGCTACACCTTGCTCAACAAGTAATTTTACGTTGAGGCCAAGTGCTTCGAACAAACTAGGTGAATTGGTGGTTGCTAAAAATATATGCATACAGGGGAATCCTGAGGTGTATAAACTACTTCAAGAACTTGATAATAAGGGCAACGACCAGACCGATGATCGCTAAAGCGTCAATGAATGACATAGCCACGATCATAAGGGTGCGGATTTTGCCGATTGCTTCTGGGTTGCGGCCAGATGCTTGCATAGCACCCAAACCAACCAACCCTAGGCCAATGCCACAAAAACCTGCGGCGATTGCATAGGTCAAACCGAATGCGAGTGAATCCATTTTTATTATTACTCCTTTAATTACAACTTATTTTATATCATATATGGTTTATAAACTACTGCGCTTGCGGTTGTATTGGCTCTACTTCGGCAACATCCGACGCAGTGCCGTGCCCGTGGTCTTCCTCGGTGCTCGGCAAGCCTAACGATATAAACGCAATAGTCAACATGAAAAATACATACGCCTGTACGGCGCCAACAAAAAGCTCAAGACAGTAAAACAGGGGTAAGGCAAGCGGGGCGGCAAAACTAGTCAAAAAGGCGATAACGCTCAGCAACACTTCGCCCCCGAACACGTTGCCAAAAATACGGAAGGCCAGAGCGGCGGTGCGCGAAAACTCGGCGATAAACTCTAAGAAACCCTCGAAGGCATGCATTGGATCTTTGAAAGGGTTCTTAAAATAGCGACCTAGGTTGCCGAAAAAGCCGTGGCGCTTTATAGCCCAGGCTTGCACCGTTGCCATAGAAATAAGCGCCAACGCAAGCGTAGTGTTGAGGTCGGCTGCCACACCGCGGAACAATTCATGACCGTGATATGTTACTGAGCCGACAATCGGCAAAATACCCAGCCAGTTGTTGACTAAAAAGAAGAGCATGAGCGTCACGGCCAAAGGCATTACTTTGCGGGCAATGGCTTTATCGCCGATCACCTCGACGGTGGTGTCGTATAAATTCTCGAACATCCACAACACCGCGTGCATGGTGCGGCCGCGCTTGTTCTTTTTAACACTGCGCACAGTTGCAAGCAATAGTGCCAGCAAAGTTACGACACCGATAGCGCCTAACACCTGTGAGTTGGTAACTACGAACGGCCCGATGTGAAACAACGTTTCCGGAGCAATACTAATTTCAGGGGTAGCTTTTGCGAAAATCATTGCTGTTCCCTTCGGTTGACGGCCTCGAGCTGCTTCTTAACAAGCAAGCCGGCGCCTGTTAAGCCAATAACCACACCCAGTAATGTAACCCATGGTGCGCTGCCAATTTTTTTATCTACTATAATTCCAACGCCCGCAAAAACCAGTATAGGCGTAGCGATCCGCCAAGCAGTATCAAGGAGGTCGACAACAATAGTCCCTAAGACCGAGGGGCTTGGGCCACTCGGAGGTTTAGTCGTCGAAGCGGCGGCTTTGTTCATTTCTATCTAACTATAACAGATGTGAGTTTTTGCTGCAAGAGGCCAGTAAACAAATTTTTACACAAAGAAACATGCTATAGAGTTACAGCGTATAAGTGTTACACTATATGTATGGACACAAAAGTTATTATTTACAGCGCGGATTGGTGCGCGTTTTGCCATGCGGCGAAAGAATATCTCGATAAGCTCGGCGTAAAATATACCGAACGGAATATCGAAGAAGACCGCACCTTCGCGCAAGAAGCTGTCGATAAATCTCACCAAATGGGCATTCCGGTGCTCGATATTCAAGGCGATATCATCGTAGGCTTCGACCGCTCGAAAATCGACAACACACTCAAGGCGCATAAACTCATATAAGGTGTGTGAGATTTATCAGCTTGTATCTACCTACGAACGCCCTCTATAGTTAGCATACAACTAAGGAGGGCAAGACGATGACACGAGACACGCAACCCACATTCGGCTTGATACCGAAGGAAGCTGAAGATCCAAATAATGCAGCGCGAGTCGAACGGCTCGCGCTTTTTGTTAACGTCGCCCGCAGCAATACTCTAGCGGCAGCGGTGCTGGGCGAGTTTACTTTAAGTAGCCAGGTCGTGGGCGAGCTCGATAAGCCCCCATATAACGAGATGGCAGGTGACCAGCAATTGTTTAACACGCTCACTTTCGATCAAAAAATGACGTACGCAGCGGCACTCATATTGCATCATAAAGATGACGAGGAGGCGCTGTCTGATATAGAAACGACAAAAGCTGTCCGTAAAGAAATTGCAGAAGAGCCTCCAGAGTCAACGTTTCTCGACATAGCCAACCGGCAAGACCGGCGGCGGTTTATACGCATACAGGTAATAGCCACAGAAATCGGCCAATACGCACAGGGTAACCTTATACAAAATATACCCCCGACACTTGAAGAGCTACGGCTGCCACCAGCAGAAGCAGCTTAATATTACAGAAACGTGCAAAAACACCGCCAAGGCTGATATACTCTGATATACTAGCGCCATGGCATTCGAGGACTACAAAACCAAAGAATCAGTTGTAGTAGTGTACACGGGAGAGGGCAAGGGCAAAACCAGCGCCGGTATGGGGCTTTTGGTACGGGCGCTTGGAAACCGTTGGAACGTGGCATTTATCCAATTCATTAAATATTGGGGCGTCGGCGAGCATGTGTTTATCCGCGACATCATGCCCTTGTTCAAAGAGCAACTGCGTTTTTATAAAGGCGGCAAAGGTTTTTACAACGCCGGGGATTTAAGCGCCGAGGCAATTACCCCCGAACAACATAAGCAAGCGGCGGCCGAAACGTACAAAGAAGCCCTAGCGTGTGCCACCAATGGCAAATACGATTTAGTCATTTGCGACGAAATCAACAATGCTGTACATGACAAGCTGTTACCGAAAAGCGCGCTGCGCGATCTTATTACCAAGCGTGCTCCGGGCACCAGCTTATGTTTTACCGGCCGCGATTTTCCAGAAAGTTTGTTGCCGCTCGTCGACATCGCCACGAACATGACCAAAATTAAGCACCATTTTGATGACAAATATCTTGCCAACAAGGGCATTGATTTTTAAAAGCAACCCGCACGGCTTTACTGTTAAATAAACTCTTTTTTACTTCTTAAAATTAGGGTTTGACTTTTAGGTAACCTGCACTATAATGACGCCAGCATGAAACACATGAGGGCATATAAGCGGCACTATTCTATTGCGGGTATTGTACTAGCGATAGTCTTCGGTGTATTGCAGTATACACATACACTAAAGCCAGGCGGCGAGGTACCGATACTCGCTGGCACATACGCTATCGACCACTTTATAGATGGCGATACCATTGCCGTTAAAATGAACGGTGCGGTAGAATCGGTGCGTTTTATAGGAGTGGACACTCCCGAAACCCACAAACCCAACACGCCCGTGCAATGCTACGGCCCGGCAGCCGCAGCATTTACTAAACAACAGATTGGCTCGCAGCGTGTGCGGCTGGTTGCCGACGCACAGAGCACTAATCGTGACCGTTACAACCGCTTACTGCGCTACGTTTATTTGCCCAACGGCACGCTGCTGGACCAAGCGTTAGTGGCACAAGGTTACGGGTTTGCCTACGTGCAATTCCCATTTACTAAATCGGCCAGCTTTACCCAAAGCCAAGAAAATGCGCAAAATAGCCATAAAGGGCTATGGGGAAATTGTGACCCCTATCAAGAAACAGGTGGCAGATGGCAAACCCAAAATGCCTCAGCTAGCGAAACCTAAAAGGCCAGTTTGGCATAAAGCCGCTCGTTTACTCTAACGGGGCAAAGGTGAGCGACGAAGCATACGGCGGGCAAGCCAGTCAGCAATTACTAAAACGTATGTCATAACGTACAACCCAAGAACACCGAAAAACCAGCAAATTATCCATGTTAGATAGCCGTGCAGACGTAATGTGCGCGGCCACCACTGCAGATAGTCCCATAGTTGGTCACGGTTGGTATGTATACGACGCAGCTCGGCATTAGTTTGGATGCGTGTATCGTACACAATTTTAAACCCAGCCTGGTGAACGTGCATAGCCAAATCTAGGTCTTCATGGATATCAGTTCGGTTGTGCACACTACTATGCACCACTTGCCACTGGCTCCTAAGCATTGCCATATTCGACCCCCATAAAGTGTAGTGGCCAGTTAGCAGCCAATTGAGCCGGAAGGCAAGCAGACTGTACGCCCAACTTACGATGTGAGGGAACCGTACATTATAAAAAAAACCGCGGCCACTCCAAACTGCATTATAGTTTTCAGGCTGCTCATAAAACGCGGTGATATGTTCCACCCAATTTGGCGGCAGAGAAATATCGGCATCGATGCGGCCGATTACATCGCCGCGCACCGCATTAAAACCTACATTGCGAGCAAATACTATACCTTGTTCTTTAGCTGTCAGCACTCGTACAAAATTAAATTGGCGGGCAATTGCAGTAGTGCCGTCAGTAGAGTTATTGTCTACCAGAATCACCTCAAATGGCGCGACAGTTTGGCGGGCGATGGCCTGCAGACATGCTTTAACGTGGCGCTCTTCGTTATAGGCTGGTATAACTATACTGACACGTATGTGTTTTTTATTCACTTTCACTATTGTATCGTAAATTTATATGGTTACATCATATTTCAAGAAACTGAAAAGCGCCCTGAAAAAGGCATGGAACTGGTGCGGACGTTTTTGGCGCTTTAGCTTGTGGCACAAAATTATCATAATAAGCTTGTGCCTTTTTGCCGTACTTATAGGTACGATGTATGGCATCGCCCAGTGGTATATCGCCAGCCAAAACTCTAAACCGTTGGTTATCGGCACTACATTTATTCCGGCCTACGCGCAAAGCTTGGGCATCGACCCAGAAGCTACCATGGACGCGCTGATTAACCAAGTGGGCGTTAAGCATTTCCGCTTAGTCAGTTATTGGGACGAGCTAGAGCCGACCAAAGGTGTCTACGATTTCAGTAGCCTGGATTGGCAATTCCAAAAAGCCGAGGCGGCTCATGCAAAAATCAGCTTAGCGTTAGGCTTGCGCCAACCACGGTGGCCAGAATGTCACATGCCGACTTGGGCAGCAAATGAATCTGATGATGTTTGGCAACCGCAGCTCAACAATTTTATACAAGCCGTGGTAAACCATTACAAAAATTCGCCGAGCTTAGAAAGTTACCAGCTTGAAAACGAATACTTTTTGCAAGGCTTTGGTACGTGCACTAACTTTAGCCGCAGCCGTTTAGTAAGCGAGTACAACCTGGTAAAACGAACCGATCCACGCCACACGGTAATTGTGTCGCGCAGCGATAACGCCATCGGCATAGCCACCAAGGCACCCACGCCAGACGAATATGGCATTTCCATTTACAAGCGGGTATGGAGCCAGCCGATTGGCCGCTACCTGGAATACCCGTTTCCAGCGTGGTATTACGCCTTTGTTGCCGGCTGGCAGAAGTTATCTAACGGCAACGACACTATAATCCACGAGCTTCAAGCCGAAGCGTGGCCGCCATCAGGGCAAAGTATTCCGGCAACTAGTCTAGCCGAGCAAAATAAGTCATTCGATGCAAAGCGGTTTGAAAGCCGCGTGAAATACGGCGAAGCTACTGGCATGCGTACTATGTATTTATGGGGCAGCGAGTACTGGTACTACCGCTTAACTGTGCTGCACGACCCCAGCCTTTGGAACGTCGCCAAGCAAACGTTCAAACAGAGCAGTTAACTTTAAAACCGCCAAAAGACAAACAGGCGGTTTTAAAATAGTTTTCAGTAAAGTTAGCGTGCAAACAAAGTTAAAGTGCAGTTTATATATAGCGCAAGCGGCCTAGCGGCGCACACGATTTTCGATATCAAGACAGTAGTCGTATGCTAATAGCCGGTGCTGGGCCATTCTCTGGGGCTCGCTAAGGCTACTCCAAAATAGCGCTTGCTCTGCAGAATGCACAGGGCCGGAGCCATGCGTGTGGTATACGCCAAGGCTAGGGTCGCGCATAATTTTGCGGCCAGCCGCAGCGAAACGTGCAGCCAGTTCGCCATCAGCACCGCCCGCCTCATATGCAGGGTCGAACCCACCTATAGCCTCATATTGCGCGACATCTATAACAGTGCAGTCCATGGCCAATGCGCCCATTTCTTTGCCAGTGGCCGGTGCTTGTACGGCACCCTCGGCAACAATGCGGTGAGCACCGAGCAAACGAGCACCGATACGTTCCGAAAGCGAAGCATTGGCACCCGGAAGGCTCAGGCCGTACACAGCGGCAGCATTCCCATCCCGAAGATGGCCGGCTGCGCGCATTGCCTGGTTGGTCGCCAAACGAGTATGGCCGATCAAACTCATTACTAAAGGGTAACGTGCCGAGCGAATGGCTTCGTCAAGTGCCTTATTGGCAAAATCCGCGGGTTCAATACTTTGCGTGCGCACTGTTACGTGTTCTGGAAAACAGTATATGGCACTTTGCCGTACACTATCGAGGGTGTCGTCACTCGACTGGGCATCAAGCACAACTACTTCGTAGTTGCCTGTGTAGTCTTGCTTTGCGATATCACCAAATAGCCCTGGGATGCCGTGAGTGTCATTGTGCGTGCGTACGAGCACAGTCATGTCTGGTTCGGTTGGCTCGCAGGCCGCCTCGTAGGTTTGCTTCGTAGCCACCGCGGCACGTTCCAGGTCCTGAATCATTCCAGATCTACCGGTTATTGTTTGTAAATATTCTGGGTGAAGGAGATGTTCAGACATAGAAATAGTATACCATATAATCTTTTATGGCCGTGCGCCAGCCCCAGGCAGTTTTTGGTTCGGCTTTTACGAATGCGCGGCTGCCACATACTCTGACTGCATAGTTGGCAGATCTAAAAGAGTAAGGCATACTAGAGGTAATGAAGAAAAAACAGGCGACAACTAAGCGAATTGTAAACCGGCGCGCCCGGCACGATTACGAACTAGGCGACAGCTTGGTCGCAGGCATTGAGCTAACCGGTGCTGAAACCAAGGCTTTGCGCATGGGCCATGGGCAGCTGCGCGGCGCTTACGTCACCGTTAAAGACGATCAAATCTTTTTGCTGAACGCGCACATTAGCGGCACCAACGGCGTGCCTATTGATGAACAAAGCCAAACCCGTACTCGGCGGTTACTTGCCAAACGCCGCGAGATCGATGCACTTATCGAAGCAAAGCAGCAGGGGCGCACAATTGTGCCGCTCGAGATTTTGACGCAAGGCCGGTTCATCAAGGTACGTATCGCCGTAGGCAAAGGACGTAAAAAATATGACCATCGTGAAGTGCTCAAGCAACGCGACGCTGAACGGTCGCAGCGTATAGCGGTAGCCTAGCCTCAGCCCACGCTATATAAAGTATATGTGTATTTACGGCGCAGGCAGGGTGTGCTTAAATAAATATGTTAGCCATAGGTTTGTATGAAGATTGCCATGATGGTCCGTGGCTACATCCCAGCACCGCGGCCCAAAGATATTATTTACGCTCCTATTGATTTAGCAGTAGCACTCAGCGAGGGACTCTCCAAAAGAGGACACAGCGTTGATTTCTATGGCCCATTAGGCACGAAATTAAATCACGGCGTCAAAGTAATAACTGCAAACCTCCGGCCCCTCATACATAACAACCAAGAAGCCGGCAAGCTTTTCCACGATATTTCACTCACCACGCATTATATCCCGCAACTTTGGGACGAACTGCTTGCAATTGAAATGTTTAAAAAAGCCAAGGCGGGCGAATACGACGTGCTGCACTTCCACCACGGCGAAATAGCCTTTCCGCTGGCGACTTTAAATCCTGAAGTTCCAGTGGTATACACCCAGCACGATCCGTTTTACCCTTGGCGGCGCGAAGCTTACGAGTTATACCACAGCAGCAACCAGCACTTTGTGACCATTTCCAACAACCAACGTCGCGACGCCCCAGACATGCCATACGCCAGCACCGTCTATAACGGCGTGGATGTCGGGCAGTTCCCATTTGGTGACGACCCCGAGGACTACCTACTGATGGCTGGGCGCATCGTACCCGAAAAGGGCTTCAAGGAGGCTGTACAATTAGCCAAACAAACCGGCGACCGACTGCTTATAATCGGGCCAGTGTACGCCGAAAGCCAGGATTATTTCGACCAATACATTAAGCCGCACTTAAATGATAAAATTTTGTACTTAGGCTACGTGGAATACAGCCAAATGTGGCGTTACTATCAAAAAGCTAAGGCGCTGCTAACGCCCGTGCAATGGGAAGAGCCGTTCGGCTTAACCAGCATCGAAGCGATGGCTTGCGGCACCCCGGTTATTTCATTAAGGCGTGGTGCGGCACCAGAAATTATTGCCGACGGCAAAACCGGCTTTGTTGTAGACAGTATTGCCGAAATGGCTGCGGCGGTAGGCAAGGTAGGCCAGATTAACAGAGGTGACTGCCGCGAACACGTCAAGCAGTATTTCTCTGTCGGCGGTATGGTTGCCGGGTACGAGTCCACTTACAAAAAGGTACTGCAAGACCACAAGAAACAACACGCCACACATCGCGCTAGAAACTTGTTTACCAAAAAACTTAAAGAAGTCGCATTGCCGAAACTTAAGGCAGCGTTGCCTACGAAAGATCACGCTCAAGCTCAAACTGAGTTCGGTTTTCAAGACTTGGTGCAAGAAATTACCCAAGCCGCGCAAACCAAAACCGAACGTGAAACATAAATAGAACACATAAATAACTTTTCTTCGTAGGTGTAATGCAGTAGTCCTGTTACACCTCTTGCCAGGCGGGCGAAACTTCGCTATAATCACGCTAGTTACGTTTTATAAACGGCGGGTTTTTAGTTTTAATGCTCGTTCCCGTTTATAAAGTTTAGCTCATATTCCGGGGTAGCTCAGCGGTAGAGCGGGTGGCTGTTAACCACTAGGTCGCTGGTTCGAATCCAGTCCCCGGAGCCAAAAAGCTTGTGCTTAAAAGACTTCTGAAGAAGTCTTTTTGTTTTGCTACAATGAGCTATTGAATGGACATTTTATGAAACACGACTATTATCACGTTCACGAATGGACACCAGCGTTAAAACGGGCGGGTGATGAGCTCGTGGCTAAAATACATGAATCTGCACCAGAATTAGAAGTCTTATTTATAGGCGCAGCCGCGCTAGGCTTACCTGGCAAAAATGATTTAGATTTAGATATTCTATGCGAAGGCAAGGACATAAAACGTTATGCTGATATTCTCAAACCAATACTTGGCACACCTCAGAAACTAAGTGAAGAAATGGCCGTATGGGGCTATGTGCAAGACGGGATCGAAATAGATTGTATTCTGTCAGACCCGAACAGGCCAAACTCTCATATACCTAAACAAAAGAAAGTTTTTGAAATACTAAAAAATAATTCTGAGCTTCAAGGACGTTATAAGCAACTAAAATATGAATGTGACGGCTTACCTTACGAACAATACGAAGCCAAGAAGAAAGAATTTTTTAAAGAGTTAGAGTTATCATAAAAGCCGCTACGAGAGTCTGGATGTCTCGCATTTTGTACTCGTCATAATCAATACTTGCGGTTCGCAGCTCGTCTGCTACCGTGAGCCAAACTTTGACAAATATCACTCTCGTGGTATTATTTGTTTTATGACAAATCCGCATGGTTGCGAGCACCCCCATACTCCAGCCACTACCGCTGAAGCAAACGTTACAAGTGAAACACTTATAAGCGACGAGTGGCTACATGCATTTAATCCGGCCACATTTACGCCCAGACTCTGGGCAAGCGACAGACAGAGCAAAGCGAAAATAGCACTCAGACCACCGGAAGGCCAGAATGGTGGACTAGCCGTCGAGCGCTTCATTAGTGGATGGTATAATGACAATACAAGAGAGATAATTGATGAGCCACATTTTGGTGTAGGTATAGTTGGTGAAAATGGGTTCGTCACAGATCTACCACAGCTTAAATACGCATTTGACGAGCAAGGACGTGTAATAAAGGATAAGGTACGCGTAGCCCGAGACGAAAGCCTTGGAACTATGATTAGTGAAATGGGTAGACTTGTATTCATACCTGGGTCAACTATTACTGGGAGTAGCGATGTATTCGGGATTGAATCAAGGTTTGTGAGTGATGGTGAACAGTGGATTGATGAAAATACAAGACAACCGCTCGTACCATCGGCAGCCACAGCACGGCTTGCCATAGAAGCGTCAGAGTAATGAGCAACGGCAAGCGAGGCTATCACCGTAAGTCCTTATCACTTGATAGTTCACTAGCCTCGCCAGCTAAGAGCTGGTGGATTTCTTCTACGTCAAAGTCAAACCCGTCATCAAAAGTTTGATTCCCGGCGAAACGCGGAGCATACATAAGCACTTTGCGAGAGCAGAGTGCTTATGATTTGGTTACTTTCTTAAATGGGGCTTAAGAACTTTCTCGTATTCTTTCACGGCTTCATCAAGTGATTTTTCGTATTTATCTTTATCATCACCTCTACGATAAAGCACATCAGAATAATCTTTGGGTAAATTTTCATCCGTAATCTTGTTGCGTTGCTTGCTAAAATACAGATTGACCACTACGTGTAACCTAGAGACTCTGTCCAATAGGGCTTTTTTGGCATTTGCCGTTTTATCATCCCACACAACCTCGGCCTCAAGTTGTGACACATTGAATTGTGCGATTATTTCACGGACAGGCTTTAGACGATTATTATATGCGCTTATTTCCCAATCTTTCTCTGCGGAATCCTTATCCGCTTCTTGCACGGACAGAAATGGGTTACGAACGTCTTGTAATGCATCGCGCAATTGGTAGACCTGTAGCATTAGCTTTTTTGCAAGCTCGTATTCAGACTGACCACGAATTTGTTTGCGCCAAGTATTTAATCCCAGCCCAGCAACAATAACTCCAGCGAGAGCGACTAAAGCAGTCACTGAGTTAGCGATAGATGAGATAACGTCGGCTGTAGTTGCTACCACACCTCAATTATACTACCGACAATAAAGACTTTACGTTCCGCAATTTATATTCATCGTAGCCAAGACATGCTATTCGCAATTCGTCTGCTACCGTGAGCCAAGCCGCACAAGATGAAGTCAGAACTGTTAATTCGGTTCTGACTTTTTGTATGCCCAAACTAGAATTGAAACTATGAGAAAATCAAGAGATGTCAGTCACTCATTTTGAGATCATTCCCGCCGCAAGCCTAGAAAATCCAGAGCTTTTACGGCCCGTTCTTGAGAGCGCAATAGTTGATTCAGCAACCGGAGAAAGCATTACAGAGGATATTGAGAGCATACTTAGTTCTATACCTAGATCCGAAGAAGCTATGCCAGGAAAGTACGCTGCAGTCGCATGGTCTCCGGAAAGTGTAAAAGCTCTTGGCATGATGGGCCTAACAACTCCAGGTGAGGTGATGCGCAGTTTTGCGCGGACGAGCAATCCAGTTGAACTGATTAATGCCTACGTCCTGAGTGCTGCTCGTGGCTTACGGATAGGCAGTGCGCTTGTAAGCCATCTCGAGAGAAAGGCGGCAGACCAAGGTTTCACCGAGATTATTCTAAATAGTGGCCCTCGTTTTCGTTTGAGCGGCTGGCCCTTTTGGAGACATACCTACGGTGAGCCCATTGGTGTAGCAAGAGGCTACTACGGCCCGCACCTTGACGCACCAGTTTGGCATAAAGTACTCAATAAGTTGTAGAGGAAATTGGCGATTATGGTATAGTTGGTCTTGATGCGATGACCGAGAATAGGTGTTGGCTTGCAAAGCCTTCTACGGTAGGTTCATGTCTACCTCGCATCTCCAACTACTTATGACTGCACAAGACTATATCCAATCAGCACTAGACCAACTGAAAGAACCAGTTGAGCTGCCTCAACCTAAAACCCAGGACGAGCTTGGTGAGGCTATTTTTCGGTTGCTCACGTCAAAGAAGTTTCGTAAGTATTCGCTAACCGAAGACTACGCCAAGCACATCAAAAATTCAATTAAAGAGAATGTGCAGGCTGACAAACCAATTAACCTTACCTTTCTCGGAGGTTGCTACAAGCTATGGCGACTGGACGAAGCACCTGAATCTGACTGGGCAGAATTGTTCACACACATGTATTTCACCCGTTGGGTGAAGCCTATATGTACGATTTATAAGCCTGGAGTGTGGTTCGATTTTTTCCTGGACGATATAATCGTTTCGCGTATCAATAATCTACCTGAGAGCGATGTCGAAGCATACCGCACAAGTCGACAAAAGATACTAGACTTCCTCAAGCCTTACCAGCCGTATAATCTCAACATGACACTCACTGGCATCAGCAGCTTATTTGAATCCAGGGATATTTACGAGAAAGAGCTGGAGCAAAGCATCCAAAAATTGTCTTCTGAATTGCCCAGCGGTCTACCCGAACTGAGCGAATCGCAACTAGCTACTACCGCGCTTAACGTTAAGGCTACCCCAGAACAACTGGCTGATCCAAAGTGGCGTGAGAAGGTAGAGCTAGTCCACAGCGCCTACATGATGGTGAAGGGCGCAACTGGTTATTCTACGGCCAGCAACAAAATACGCGTATTTACTCAGCCGTTCTCCAATGGCACCTGCATCGCTGTAGGCACAACAAAAGATTCCATTGCTAAATTCTGGGTAGGCGTAGGGGCACTAAGGCCGCGGGACAATAGCTTCCGGCAACTCGTGTTTTCGCCAAGCCAGCTCGAGAATACTATGTTTGATTGGGAAGAAGTGGATATTTCAGGACTACAGGGAAAAAACTTCTCTAAAATTAGACTCGTGCGGTAGCTCCAATCACTAGATCCTGCTTAATCACAGTTATAACGTCCTCTATCGTGGGGAGCCAAGATAAGCAGGTAAATACCCAGACCGAGTTCCCTGACCGAAAGTCAGATTTACCCTTTGAGCTAGACAATAATACTGAGGTCTAACAATCCTCGGGGATGCTGGAACCGCTACATTGTGGCGGTTCTTTGTTTTACCTCTGTTGTTTGGTTCTGACCGTGACTAGTCGTCTTGCGAAGGGCTGTAAGGCTGAAAAGGTGATAGGGTTCCGTGACCGATACCTGTTATTATGATATAATTGCGCTAGATATGACCACTGCTTATGACAGCATTCTTGAATATAGTAATACGAAACAATTCGGTGAATTTAGGCGGGTTTTGGTTGGTAATAGAGGTAGCATTGCGAGCGGCAACTTAGCTAGCGGATTATCTTTGGTATTCGACAAGAATACCCCAGACAATCAAATGCTATTTGAAACAGATGACAAAGTAAAAGAGCCGATAGGTGTATGGCAGAGGCTTGGTGGTCGTAATCAGCCTGGACTGATTTTTGATAAAAACGGTTACGGCGAGGTGCTTCGCCAGGTAGAAGCGCGAGGTGAACTTTCCTTGGCTAACTTAATAAACAAACTCAGATTTATTACCGAGAAGGATACTGATGCATGGGATAAGTTATCAGATTTAGTTAAGCGTCGATTGATTAGTCGCAATCTAGACAAGCTTAAGAAGGAAACTGATGCTCAGTACCGTACAACGGGGGATCGCATGCACTACTTAACAATTGGTCTCGTTGAAGTTGTTGATTATCAAGATAAAGTAGCGAACTATCCGCTTTTTTTGTTTTCTTGCCCAGATTTAGATTTAAATAAATTTAACGCCACCGTAGATCAGACGGGGTTTATTAATTTTTGGCTAGACAAAAACTTCTTTGGTAATGAAATAGGCCGGAAAAGGTCAAATAACTTTGAGATTACGCTAGATGCTGATTTTGCAAATCAAGTAAATACGGTATCCGAGTATATGAACGGTGTTAATCTAACTGCTAAATATAAGAGCGTTAAGGTTAATCCTCAATACATGGCCTTTCAGATCGTTACCGGCTTTGAGGCTGAGTATGTCGATCCTGCTTGGGAAAAGATGCTCGATAGTAAGGATTGCGAATCATGAGTGATAATAATGTGACCTTCAGCTCGCTAGATCCCTCACAAAAAAATACGTTTAACTCTATTGATAATGATCCTGCTACTATACAAATTGTTTATGGTCCGCCGGGAACTGGTAAGTCTCAATTAGTAGTTAGTTTGCTTGAAAGATTAGCGGGCGAAAATAAGAAAGTTCTATTTGTGAGCCAGAACACAGAGGCTCTTAGGGTTATAGAGCGTATGATAAAGCAGACTGAGTCAGTAATAGGTTATCCTAATGACAATAAGTACCTATCACTCTTGGACTTTTGTTTAATGCTACACAATCCTACCCATAGGTATTTGAAATATCTGCGTGAGCAACACTCCAAAATCAGTGGTAAGCAACTTCCTGATATCTTTTTTGCTGATAAGCCATCAACCATACAGTATCCCCTGCGCTATACTAACCTTGATCACAATAGTAACTATCATGTCATGTCAGATGATATAGGATTTGATGAGCTGGTTAGTTACTATATTAAATACGTTAGACGTTCTATGGCACCGGAGTCCATTCGAGAATTTGAAAAAATTAGCGTTCGAGCAATATTTACTGAGCTTGATTCGTATGAGCACAAAGACTATTTTGCCGAATTTAATAAACCTAGGCGTGAGCTGGTACTTTTATCTACTAAGAATAGCAATATAGTACTGCCGGATATTCGAGAGCAGATCAAGAATATAAATGATGTATTTCAAGGAGATTATCTTAATCGTTTTCCAACCAAGAAGAACATAGATATTGTTGACTACCTGGTTTTATTACAGAAGTACAATCAGTCGATTCAGTATATAGACACTTATAGAATCGCAACCGAACAGAAGAAAGTCGCAGAACTAACGAAAAGCCTAAAGAGTTTTATAGATGACACGCATAAAAATAATGAGAAGCTTCAGCGTATTGACAAGCATATTGCTTCTGCGGCTGAGAGCACTAAATACCAGATCAGTTTACCCGACGAATTAAACGCACAGATTAAGCTTAGTACTGAAGCGATAAACATTGCAGAACACGATTTCACTGACTTGTTAAAAGATCATAAACGCATATCTGACTTAGTTAAAACTGTTTTAGAAACAGCACCGGATGTTAAATACTCCAGCTTGTCAAACCTTCTTGTTGGCATGGCAAAACAAATCAAATCTATACTTAGTGAAACTATTGAGGATGGTCAAGATACAATCTATATACTGACAGCAAGAGATATTGATGTGCTAAATAAAGAACTTGATAAGTATTATGCACAGAACTCTATCAAGAGAATGCTAGGTGGTGTACCAAAGAGCTTCAAAGAATTGCTTGCATTTGAAAATGCAAAGCAGATGGATGTATATAAGGAAGATTTTGCACCGATTCTAAATGCGATTCGAGACATTATAGATATTGACGGGTCTAGTATTAAACAGTTTCTAGGATTAGCTAACAAGAGTATCAATACTGAACTGTCAAAGCTGGGTGTTAAACCGACCAAAGACATGACTGCCCTAAAGGATAGGTTATTACCGGTATACGAACTTTTTTACATTATAGATAAAAAATACGGCTCGTCATCAATTGCTGGTGAGTTTAAAGAAGTAAGGGAATGGTTTGCGGAATTTAGTCGTAGTGTCAAAGCATTAGATTTATTGCGTCGAGATTCGAACAATAAAAAAGCATTTCTTGGTGAGAAACTGACTGATTTTATTGCAGACGCTAATCAGGCAATAGACATCAAATCCCATCAGCAAATGAAAGCTGAAGTATTGAGTGACCAAAAGACTTTAACGCAAGGTTCATTCTCGGAAAACAGCAAATGGCTCGTCGCCGTTAATGAAGCAGATTCATATGCCGCACGAGCAAGAGAGATTTATGAATATTTAGACAGAAATGAAGCGGTTATTGGCAATATTATTGATACGCTGTCCCTGCCGGATGATAATGCGTCAATAAACTCGGACATAGAAAAGCTTGCCGCAACGATTAACGAAATAAACCAGTTAGACCTCTTCTCTGATTTCTTTTTTGAACTCCTCCAGGATAAAACATTACAGGACTGGATTGGTGGCATAAATATACTCTCAACATATAATAATGATTCTGAAATAGTCGACTTTATACAGCACAATGAGTCAATAGGTAATATTAGGCAAGCTTTTGGTGAAGCGAATCGACAATATCTGGACGAAATACTGAGCAACGATATAACTTTTGATGTGTTTTCTTCACGCTTAGTGAATGTATTAGTTGGTGAAAGTTTTGGGCGTGCTGGATTAAATGATAAGAAGCACGTCACTACTAAGGACATTGTCGACAGCTATGACAAGTACTTGAAGAGTCAAAAAGCTCAAACGTATAAAGATAACCTCAAGCACATCTATACCAACTCATTGGAAGCAATGCGTGAATTATCGAAGCAATCAACTATGCAGCAGGGTGGTAAGTCTACCATGGATAAATTCAGGTACAGCACAACGACTATAGCAAGTGCTTTTCCTATTATTTGTGCTACCCCCAAGGAAGTGTCAAAGTATATAGCGGCAGACAAGGGTGTTTTTGATATTGTTATCTTTGATGAAGCATCACAGCTGTTACCGGGTCAAGCGCTACCATCAATATATCGTGCCAAGAAAGCAGTAATTATCGGCGATCCGCACCAAATGCCTCCTAGTTTGAATGCTAGTATTGGTTTGACCGAACAATCAGAGGATGATTTTGATGATCTTGGAGAGAGCATCTTAGATTTGATACGAAAACAACCTCAGAAACAGCATCATCTCAAAGTTCACTATCGATCCAAATATAACAAGTTGTTTGAGCCGGCTCGTGAGGCAATTTATAGTGATGATGGAATTGAGCCAATCTTTGAGGCGGAACTTGCTAACGGTGCGCCTATAGATATTATTGATGATTTGGGAGATGGCCAAGATGAGTTTGGCTATGACAAAAACTTCTACAAAATTTGCGAATCAGTTGACGAATATTTAGCCGAAGACAG
>DATIJG010000008.1:0-130623 GCA_035478775.1 Saccharimonadales bacterium (SeqCode)
AACGTAAAATTATTGGTCTTGTCAGTGCTGAATCTGGCGAGCGCATTTATTACACTACTAAAAATGTACAGAACACCCCTGAAAAACTTTCTTTACGCAAATACAGCAAAAAACTGCGTAAGCACGTTATCTTTGAAGAAACAAAGAAAAACTTGGGTCGAAACGAAGTTAAGCCTAAGAAATAATTTTCTTTTTGGATCTTAGAACCTACAAGACAACCGCGAACTACAAAGAGCGGTTGTCTTTATTTTTTTGATACGACTTCAAACGATAGTTCTGCTTGCTTACTTGACGCGAGATATGTCTAATACAGTATTTACAAACTCGGCATGGCTCCATACTAGGGGTGCGACAGATACAGGTGAGCCATCATCTGAGTTAACTTGCTCGGACAATACACCGCTCGGCATTGCGTGTTTAAGGGTCCAATTCAGATAATATTGTGCCCGGTCAAGCTGTTTTGTGCGGATATAATACTGCGCGAGCCACAGAGTAGTCACAAACCAAGGATTGCCCTTGTACGCAGGATTCGTTTCAAAATAATGGTCATTTTCATAGCGCGGAACGCCGCCGGCAGGGCATTTGTCGAGCAGTAAATCCTCGATAGCCTTCATGGTCATTTTGGCTTGGTCGACACCCATATCGCGCACAGCGTACATCATAACGCCGTATAAGTTTGATACATCAAGCGTGTTGTCGAATTGAAGTGAGCCGTTTTCTTGCAGCAAAAAGCCTTTGCGAAACCGTTGGTTCTCTTCGTCATAAAAGATTTTGCTATTTTCGAGCATTGTTGCCGCGCGATTGCGCCAGCGCACAGCATCATCAGGATATTCAAACTTTTCAGCAAAATCGGCTGCAACTAACAGCGACTGGTACACAGTTGCAGTGGTATAGGTAGATGTCATGAACTTTTCTTCCCATAAGTCATAGCTGGCATGTGGCAATTGAGTTTGCTCGTCTACGAAGTCGTTCATAAAGTTGGCAGCGGGCTGGATGAACGTGTTGTACAAGCTAAACACGAAATCGTGGTCGTCAGTATGGTCGTAATATTCGCCGAGCATGTAAATAACCGTCGCCGTTTCGTCTTCTTGAATGGCCAGTTCGCGGTGGTTGTTATGTATAAGCGGGTGCCAGGTACTGCCAATTGCGCGGTCGGGCTGGTATTTGTGCATCAGGTAGCCACCGTCGGTTAAAATGTCGCGGCAAAATTCAAAGAACTTTCGTGGTTCTTCGGTGTAACCTAAACGGATAAGCGGCCACACAGCGTATGCGGCGTCGCGCGGCCACACGTAACTGTAATAATCGCGGCCGAAATTATAGATAGACGAGTCGCAGCTGGCGATAATGCCGCCGCGTTTGTCGGTGTGCGCCTTAATAACCATGAGTGATTTTTTGATCATGTCTTGGTAGGCCTTGTCGAGGGTGTAAATGGTGCTGGCGGCAGTAGAAAGCCATTCGCGCCAGAACTGGCGGGTTACTTCCAAACGGCGCTCAATTCCTTCTGATAGAAATTGATGATGGATTTTTTCGGCACTCGATTGACTGTCGGCAGCAATAACCCAGTAGTCAATCTGCGTGTTGGCACCGGCGCTCAAACTGCATGGGAACCGCAAAACCGTATCAACACCACCGTGTTCGACCGGATTATTGGAAAGCTCGCCGTCTTCCGCATCGCGATATGTGCCTTCTTTACCTTCAATACCGTAATTACCGATGGAATATTGGTCGTACACGCTGCCATCGATGTTTTTACCATAAATCAGCAAACTGCAACGGCCTTTGTAGTCGAGAATGTAGTTTTCATCAGGCACGAACAATGCCGTATCGGCACGGCCACCACGGGAAATTTGGAACACCTGATGCATAAACAAGCGAATGTTGCGGTACTGGTCGGAGTGGTTTTCTACCGAGATACGGCGGCATACGACGTTGAAATCGGCATCAACAAAGTCGTTGAAAACAAGCTCAATGTCGTACTTGGTATTATGCATATGTACTATGCTCACCAAGGCATCGGTTTCAAAATCGACAGATATCTCCCACTGGTTATCGGAAACCCAACTAAACTCACCATCGATCCAGGCACCAATCTTATGGTGCACACTGCGCGAGGTCGTAAGATTATCTAGCCCGACATATGGATAATAGAAGTCGTGCACTAGACCCTGTTCGTTGAGCCCCACTGTCAGGCTGCCGTTTCCAAGCATTACCGCTCTTGCCATGGTCTTATTGTACCTCAAAACCTTTCTGTATAAGTCTAAATTGTATGTCCCGGTAAGCGTTCATGAATGCGATAAACGCGTCATAAGGGTTTTCGTACGGACTGAAGTAAGCATGGATATCGCCGTCGTTAAACCATTTAGTGCACATGTAATAAAAATGGTCGGAAGCTTGCAATTTGCGCCAGTCACTAATAAGCGCAGGGTCGTTTGATGCTAAGATTGACTTTTGAAGGTCGTACAGTGCTTGAATCGCTGTCGTTTGCATACTGTTGCCAAGCCAGGCACTTAGGTCACGTTCAGCATCGGCCCAGGTGATAGTGTTGGGCGTGTCGACACTATCGGCTGCCTCAAAGGTGTTAACAGCTTGGCTGGCAGTCATAAATGTGTTACCGCTGGTTTTGAGCCACTGGGCAGGTAGTTGTTCAAGAAAATTAAAAATGCCCGATTCTTTCCATTGGTGTTCGCCAAATGTTTCGTAATCCATAAACAGGTTGAAATTGGTAGCCGGGTTCGTCTCATCGAGCCAATGGGTGAATTTTTCGGCGGTCAGCGGCCACTCGCTCCAGCTACGGTCGCCAAACCGAAAGGCAATGTCATCGCTGAGTTTGTAGTTCTTCATAAGTAGCTTAATGTTTTGGGTGTATGCGGGGCGGTATACAAAGTTAGGGCTGCGCCAGCCTAGCACCTTGTCCCAGCCTTCAGCCAAAATGCCCTTGTAGCCGGCTTGGTCGGCCCAGTAAGCAATGTCGTTGTTGTAGGCAAGTTCGGTATTGCGGAACACCGTGGGCGTTTGGCCAAACACTTCTTGCACTTTACTACGATGCATTTCCACCTGGGCTTCGAACTCCTGACGTGAATAAAAGAACGCCAAACTGTGGTAATAGGTTTCGCCCACAATTTCGACGCGGCCAGTAGCACACAGATCTTTAAACGACTGTAGCGCCTCGGGCGCCCACTTTTCAAGTTGCTCGATAACCGTACCAGTGATCGACATGCTCAGGCGGAACTCGGGGTGGGTTTGCAATAGCTTCAGTAAGCGCTGGTTTGTAGGAACATACGACTTTTCGGCAACTTTGTGGATGATGCGTTCGTTACTGGTACGGTCATCGTACGGCGCACCGAAGTAATCATGATCTGTACCAACGTCAAAAATGGTATAATGCCGCACGCGGTATGGCTGGTGGACGTGCAGGTACAAAACAAGGGCACGGCTCATGCAATACCCCCGAGGGCGTGCGCTTCGTACACATTAAACAGCGACCTCGCCGAAGTATTCCATGTGAGCTTATCGTATTCTTGGTAGGCGTTAGCGTGCAATGTATCGCGCAGCACATTACTTTGCATAACGGCGGTAATTTGGTTGGCCATTTCGTGTACATCCCAGAAGTCAACCTTTAAGCAGTTTTTAATTATTTCGGCCACACCCGATTGGCGGCTTATAAGTACCGGCGTGCCGTAGCCAATAGCTTCTAGCGCAGTAAGGCCAAAGGGTTCCGAGATTGAGGGCATTACAAAAAGATCGGCAATGGCGTACGAATCGCGCCAATTTTTACCGCGCTGGAATGCCGTAAATATTACATTTTTGGCAATGCCTAGGTCGGCGGCCAGAGTAATAAGCTCAAAATATTGTTCACCGCTGCCAACGATCAAAAAAATAGTTTTGGGTTGGCGGGCAATGACCTCTTTGGCGGCATACAACAAGTTCACTAAATTTTTTTGCAGCGTGAGCCGGCCAACGTTTGCTACTACACGATAGCCTTGGGTTTTGAGGGCCGATAAGTAATGATAGGCGTTAGTTTGGTCAAGTGGTTCAACAGCCTCTTTATCGACGCTGTTGTGCACGACTTCTATCTTATCGGCGGGCACGTCATAATCGGCAACAAGCATATCTTTTGTGTGTTGGCTTACCGCAATAACGCGGTCAGCCATTTGGATGGCCATGTACTCGATTTCGCGCACTAGCATATTACCAGCGTTACCACCGGCACGGTCACGCTCTACCGAATGGAAATGCACGATAAGCGGCAAACCGGTCTGTTGCTTTAAGCGCAGCGCCGCTCTAAAAGTGAGCCAATCGTGGGCGTGGATAACGTCAAACTGGTTTTGGATATCTGTGCGTTTTTTAGCGAGCTGGCTGACAGCGGTTTCGTAAAACTTTTGCTGGCTAAAAATGCCGACTGCTTCTTCGCGGCCATCAGCGTACACGTATTTATAGCTATCGTAAGCGATGCCGCTTGAAATAACTTGCGCTACGTTTTGAGGCAGGGCAGCCGTGACCTTCATAAAGCCAATATTATGTTCGGCACGGTAAGGCACGACAAACTCGATATCGGCGCCGTTTTTTGCAAGAGCTTTGCAGAGCTGGTAACAAGCCACGCCCAACCCGCCACTGTTGTGTGGGGGCAATTCCCACCCAAGCATCAGTACTTTCATAGCTTTGCTTTTTACCCTCTATACTGGCATTCATTATAAGGGTTGAGCGCTATTAGCACAACCTTTTTGTGCTAATTCTGCCAACTTTTGTGATGGCTAATATTAACTAGTTAGTTATTCCGGCCGCGCCGACGATCAATGTCGTCCCGTTTGAGCATCGCTTCGATGTTCGTATTGCGGCCTAAGAAGTCCCGAATTTCGACTTCGGCATCGACTTCATCACCACGCGCCAACACCTTATCACGGTACGCCCGGCCGGTTGCGGGGTTCAACGCGCCTTCGGTTTCGAAACGACTGAACAAGTCAGCCTCAATAGACTCCGCCCATTTGTAACCATAGTAGCCCGCTGCATAGCCGCCGGCAAATATGTGCGTGAAGGTGCAGATGGTCGTGTCGTATGGTGCAACTTGCACGCCGAAATATCCGCCTTTCACTTTGCGGCACATTTCGTTCAGGCCAACCTTAGCTTTGGTGTCGAAAACTGAATGTATGTAGAGGTCAGTCTGGCTCCAAAAGAGCGTCCACATCGCGTTTGATGCCGCCCGAAAACTACGGCTCTCACGTAGTTTTCGTATGTAATCTTCGGGCAACTGCTTGCCTGTTTTATAATGCTTGGCCATTTTGTGTAAAATTTGGTCTTGCCATACCCAGTTTTCCATAATTTGCGAGGGTGCCTCAATGAAGTCCCATACGCATTCGTAGCCATTTTGATCGCGCAGCTCGGTGCGCCCCAAGCTCATGTGCATAAAGTGGCCGAATTCGTGCCACATGGTTTCGACGTCGGTCATTGTCAGCAACGACGGCATGGTTTTTGTAGGGCGGGGGAAGTTGGCATTTACCAGCCCGAGGTGGGGCTTGTCGGTTGCGCCGTTGGCGCGGTCGGCAATATATACGGTGTGTTCCCAGGCACCGGCTCGCTTGCCTTTGCGCGCAAACCAGTCACACCATACCGTGGAAATGTGTTTACCATCTTCGTCGAATACGTCAAACACTGTAACGTCGGAGTGGCATACAGCCTGGTCGGCGGGTTTAAATTGTACTCCGTATAGCGTACTGAGTGTCTCGAACATCACTTGTAGCACAGTGTCGAGCGTGAAATATTCTTCGAGCCTGATTTTAGGGTCAACAGCGTACTTTTTTTGGCGAAGTTTGCTTGCATAATATAAATCGAAGCCAGAGTCGACATCGGTAAAGTCAAGAAAATATTTGGGGTCACCAGTGAGTTCGCGCACAAACATAGTGAGTTCTTTTGTTTCGTCGAGCATAGCCTGGCGGTAGGCGTGGGTAAGTTCATCGATAAACGATTGCGCATGCGATGCCCGCTTTGCCATACGCCTTTCGACAACGTAATCGACGTAGGTTTTGTAGCCTAGTATTTTTGCGAGTTCAGCACGCAAAGCGACCATCCGGCGTGCAATGGTCTCGTTATGCGGTGCCCGCGTGCGCGAAAGTTTGTGCATAGCGTCACGGGTGGGTTTAGCGTCACAATTAGACATAACCGCCTGGTAATTTGGCGCATTGTATTGGATATAAAAACCTTGCACATCGTGGGCCTTGGCCTCTTTTTGCCATTCTGCAGTTATATTTTTAGGCACACCGGCAACTTCATCTTCGGTGGCAATAACTAAATGCGCTTCATCGCTGGCATGAACCACATTTTGGGCGAATTCCGTACTCAACTGGGTAAGCTCCAAGTGGATATTTTGAATACGGCGGCGCTTAGCAATGGGCAGTTCCACGCCGCTGCGGCGGAAATGTGCCAGAAGGTTTTCGAGCGAGCGAATTTGATGGTCGGTAAGTTTAAGCTGGAAACGGAGTTCGGAAATCACTTGCACCGCCTTGTGCAGTTTTGGGTTCAAGCTGCGTGCCGAATAAAAGGTGCTCGTCGCCTCCGAAACAATCTGTTCTTGCTGCTCCCAGTCACCTGCCAGCGCCGCCGCCAAGTGGCTGACAATGTCGCCAAGCAAGTCAAGTTCTTGCGTAGAGTCGTAAAGTGCCTGGACAGTATTCTCGTAGGTACGCTTTGCACGAGGGGTTCTGATAATGCGTTGCACACGCTCATCCGCCAAGGCAATGAAATCTTCGAGCGCAGCTTTAACGTCTTGCGGCTTGTATGTGTCAAAATGCAGTTCGGAAACAGGGTGGTGGAATGAGGTACGTGTCATGAAAAACTCCTTTAATTTGATGCCCGAGGACCGGCTAGTGTGTAATGAACAGCCACACGATGAGCGCCGCAACTAAAATTGCCGCGACGGCGGCAAGTGGGCCAGCGCGTCCAGCCTGTTTCGGCGGTGTCGTAACTACTTTTTGGCGAGCGTGTTCGTTGATAGCCGCTTGAGCTTGCCAACCATGCGGATGTTCGACCGTAGCGACATACATGTCGCGTGCCCAGATTCCGGCTTCGTTTTGGAGTTGCTTTGGTTTACCTGCATCTTGTCTCTTATCCGGGGTTGGCAGCGCATCCGCTTCACGGTTCACTAGCTGTTCTTTTTGGGCAGCCGCAAGCTCGGTGCGCAACTGGTGCTCGGCCTGCGCGTTGCCGCCACGGGCATATTCAACCATCACTTTACGGAGGCTGGTTTCGTTAAGCACACCAGCTTCGTACATTTTTTTAAGTGTCGAGCCGGCCACTACGACTTCAGCTGCAGCTTCCAGCAATTGAATTTTAGGCATATGCTCAATTGCGCCAGGGGCGGGCAGCTTTGATTCCGCACTAGCAGTACGCTTTGGCTGCGTGAATTGTTCCTGAGCAGCCGTTTCTTTAACGCTGGGCTGGGCTTCTTGCTGTTGCTTTTGTTCTTGTTTCTGTTGCAGCTGTGCAGAAGCAAGGGCCTGCTCTGGCTGTCGCGTAGCCACGGGCGTCAGTACTTCGCTGTTCGCGGCAGGTTGCTCGGCAGTTTTAGGCACGGCGACTCTTGCAGGTTGCTCGGCAATCACTTTTTGGATAGTCATTTTACGCACTTGTTGCTCTTTTTGGACAACTTTATCTTGGAGTTCAGCGACCTCTTTTTGTAGTTTTTCGGTAACAGGCGTAAATTTTCGTTCGGTTAAAATGCGCCCACGGCGGCGGCCGATTAAGTAGCCTGCCGCACCGCCAAGCATCGCACCTTTTGCGAAATCGTGTCCGGAACGGTTAGGTAAGGGCAACGTTTCAGGGCGCCCGGCAACGTTGGCACCGGTTGCGGCCATAGCGTCCGGTGCACGATTAGGGCTAAAGTTGCCGCCAGTACCGCCCACATTGCCACCGTAGGGCGGAACACCTGCGCCACTAGAATTACCGGCGGCCGGGCGCGATGCGCTTGCGGAAACGGCGGGCACTGTGTTGCTCGGTGCCAGTGAAGCGCTTGTAGTTGGTTTACTTGTGGGCGCCATCGGGCTAGGGGCAGAAGAGCTGAGGCTGTCATCATTATCAATGTTGTTTTCGGCTTGGCCTAACGTAGCTTCGGGCGCGGGCGCTAGCACGTTTTCTGTATTATTTGGCGACTCTTCCACGTTTTCCAGCGCGCTCGTACTAGTGTTCTCACTGCTTTCTACACTCGCTTCTGTATTGTTTTGTGGCAAGCCTAATTCCTGTGCCGTGTCATATAATGCCCCTTCCAAAATGGCATCAACGGCTTCGGTGAGCTGGTTTGCAAGCCTCTCCTCAAAATGTTCCAAGAATCTTTTATCAGCAAATGCGGCAGCGGCGGTGGGACTGTCCTGCTTGCTCTGTTCGAGTTCGGCATCAACCGCCTCAGAACGGCCATCGACATATTCCTGCATCACAAGGGTTACTTCTTCAGGGGTGAGGGTTTCAGGCTCGCCTTCTAATCGCTCAGCCCCGTTTGTTTTAGCGCTGGGCTGCGATTCTTTTTCGGCCTGTGTAGTACGTTCGATGTGCTCTGCGGGTCGGAATAGCGGCTCAGCTTCTTTTTTGTCGTCCTTTTTGGCAGCTTCCATAAAAAAACCGGGCCGCGTGGGCAGCGGCTCTTCTTTTTGGCCTGGCTGCGGCGAAACTGGCCGAGCTTTTGGGGTAGATGACGTATCACTGTCGTCGTCTTCATCCCAGCTTGATGAATGTTCGCTGAATTTAAAAGGAGGTTGTGATTCCACCTGATAAGTATACTTTAATTTTATCCATTTAGCTAAACGCTGAGCACTAAATTAGGCATCCGCTGAGCCCACCGCGCAAGTTTAAATGCGCCCCGAAAGCAGCTGCATTGCAAAGATAAAAAGCATGCTAGGCGTATAGCACCACCAGTGCGTGGGCCGGCATGGAGTTGATAAACGCCTGAAGCAGCTCGGGGTCAACTTCGGCCCGGCAGGTTACATACGCTGTCATACAGTAAGGCAGCACATCCGTAAGGTCGTGGGCACCGACCACATAAATGTTCGCTTGGGGGTAATCGAGCGAGCTTTTCAGGGTAAATATACACTTTTCCATACCAGTAATCTGGTGGTCAAGGCTCTTGGCGCGGATATCATACAGCACCGAGGCGCGTTCGCGCCGCACTCTAATTATCAGCTTGTTCCATTCTTTTTTAAGCGTCGCCAGGAACACTCGCGGCTGCACCGCTACAATCAGCACCTTGCCAGTGAGCTGGCGCATATACAAATGGCCTGCGACGTCTCTGGCCAATCTTGCATTTACGCTCAGTTCACGCTGCTCAATGTATACTTTCCCCATAACACAACCTTTCTGCTTACTTGGCCAATAAAAAAGATGCAGCAAAAAAACTGCATCTCTTTTTTCGTGAACGCCAAAGCATGGAAGCCGGTGTTCGCCTGCGATGATAAGCTAAACTCGTTGTATTTGTAAATAGTTTATTTTAAGTTTTTGGTTTTTGATTGCTAGCTGCCGACCAAAAAAAGAACGTGTACTTTATTTTTGCCCCTTGACGTGCACCGTATCGGGATCGTCAGGCTCGACATGCACCAGCAGCTCTTCTTCGTCGTCAGATGCTTCAACAGCGTTCTTAATTTTATCGACACTTCTTTCAACTTGGTCAGTATTGAGGCCATCTTTTAAATGCACGTTCAAGTTAGCTAGTACGTCGTCTGACCCCATAACCATAGTTTGCACGCCAAGTACGTGTTCAACTTCGGGTACGTCGCGCGCGGCATCACGGATTTTGCGTTCCAGCTGGCGCGATGCACTACGGCCAGTGACCAGGCTACGGCTGCCAAGCAGCAAGATTGAAGCCGAAGACACCAATGCCAAGCCAATAACAATAGCGCCGATGCCATCAAAACGCGTGTAACCGGTTATACGGTATAGCGCCAACGAGATAAGGCCGAACACGGCCGCAACAGTGCCAACAGCGTCGAGCACTACCGCCGTTTTGGGCGCTACTTTAATTGAGCCAGCGAACACTTTAACAAGCTGCGCATAAGGCTGGCCTTCTAGCAACTTGCGCGAACTGACCCAAAATGCGTAGCCATTGGTAACCAAACTTAAACTAAGTATTGCTAGTGCCGATGCCAAGTTACGTATATGGTTGGGGTGAGCGAGTTCGCGGAAGCCAAATACCAAAGTAAGTGTTGCTGTAATGGTGAGCACGACGAACGCTGCGAGTGTCGACCAATAGTATAGTTCTTTGCCAAAACCAAACGGATGCAACTTAGTTGGTCGTTTATTGGCCCGACGATACCCAATAAGCAGCATGCCGACAGAGCTCAAATCGGCAACGCCTTGCAAGGTCTCGGCAAACATAACCGCACTGCGCGTTATAATGGCAATCACGCCGTTTGTCAGCACATCTATAACATCAACGATAAATGATGTCATTAACACACGCTTAGTACTTACGTATTCTTTTTGCAATATTACCGACAACGCTCTGTTGGCAGCCATAAATCCCCCTCCGTATAGTTATTTTTACTATACCACTGGCGGTCGATATTCTGCCAAAAAAAGTAAAAATACACAGGCTGTCATTTTTTGGCAACCCGTGTACTTTTGGTATCTACTTATTCTATGGATGAGCTTGCCGAAGGGTATCTACGGGTACAATGTGGTCGGCTTCATAATTAAGGCCAGAACTTTTGCTTACACCGCTAGCCTTGGAAAGGTCGTACTTTGTTTTGAACACGCTGTGCACCGGAGCACCGGCCCATGGGTCTTCGGTTTCGAGATGCGGCATTGCAGCGGTAGCCGTTGTGATTACGATAGTGTTACCTGGTTTAAAATCGCTTGTGTTTGCGGCGTTACCTTGGTCGTAAAGAACAGTGTCGGGAGTCACCGTAAACGTTTTACTCGCCGGTTGTTGTTGCTGCACAGATTGATAACTTACCGCAAAAGTGTTGCCATGCACACTAGTAACTATCGCTGGTAGAATACTGTACTGGGACTCATAGGTTTTTCCTGGATTGTAAAAGTCATTCACTGCATTAAATTCACAGTCGGTAAGAAGCTGTTGTTGTAAATCGCCGGCCGAAATATGCGGCGTGCCGGTAATTTTAAATTGTATGTCTTGACGGTTGTCGGTTGGTTCCACGCCAGCGGGCAAATTACCTTTACACGATGAAAGGTCGATATGCATAATTGATGCACTTTCTGTAACTGTAGGATTGCCGCCAAACCAGTTGGTGAGCGCATATACACCCACGCTTCCGGCCGCTATTACGGCTACACCTAGCATTGCACCACTTGCGGTGCGCATAAAATGAAATGGCTTCTTCATTGCGAAAAGATCTCCTGCAAGTTTGTTAGTAGCTCTACGCTTTGCCGTTTTGGCATGCTGAAATGTAACGCTCGTAAAATCCGTGCGCAATGGGCGGCGCGGCACTGCTTGCTGGCGTTTTGCACTGGTGTTCATGATAGAATCTCCTTTAACTGCCGCTTAGCACGGCTCATCCACCCCTTAACAGAGCCAATTGAAGTACCCATGTTCGCAGCAATCTCGGCATAACTTTTGCCTTGCCAATAGTGCATCTGCACGACGGTCCGATATTTTATGGGCAGTACATCGACTGCTTCGTGAAGCTCGCGGTGCAAGGCCATTTGCTCGGTACCGGGCAAATCGCTGAGCACGCGGTCAAGTTCATCTTCATCAAGCCGTAAGGTATGGCGGCGGCGCAAATGCATGAGCGCTAAATTCGTCGCTATTTTGTACAGCCAGGTGCTAAAACGATAGTGCGTATTATATTTATCGAGATGCACAAACGCCTCTATGAACGCTTGCTGCGCTATATCTTCAGCCTCGTCTTCGTTACGGACAAAGCGGAAACAATGACGATACAATCCCTGTTTGTAACGGTCGATGAGCACGCGGTACGCTTCATCATCACCGTTCAATATACGAGCGATCAGCTCTGGTTCGTTTTGTTCCATACTAAGGTATATGCATTGGCACGGCGAAAGGTTACAAAATTAAAGATGTTCGTTTTTAGGTGCTAGCGAAATGACTAAGACGGACGGTGAGCCGTTCCTTGCCCATGACCTGCATAACGTCGTATAGGTTCGGGCTGCGGTTGCGGCCGGTTAATGCCACGCGCAACACCATGGCGACTTCGGCTACGGAACCTTTAAATGCATCGGGGTTTTGGCGGTATTCGCGGGTGTTTGGCGTGAAGCCGAGTTGGCTGCCCAGGCGTTTGATATTTTCAAACCATTCTTCTTGGGTGTGGTTTAAATTATAGGTTTGCAAGAACGCGGTAATAATTGCAGCAACATCGCTTTTTTCTATCTGGCCAAAATCGAAATCGGTAATTTGCTTGTAAATGTCGTCAAAAAAGAAGCCGTAGGCGCCACGAAGTTCAGAGAATTTGGTGATGTCTTTGCGCTGGCCACCGCTGCGTTCGATGTTAAATACTTTTTCGGTGTAGCTTGGGTTGGCCTGCAACGTAATTTGCAGAGCTTGGTCGAAACGGCCAGCCCATTCGCTCGCTTGGCTTAACAATTCGCCAGGGGCGAGCTTTGCCAAATAGTTCTGGCTGATGTCGTCCAGCTTTTGCAAACTAATAAGTGCACCACTGTTCTTTTGCATTTTTTCAAGCCTAAACGGAAAGTCGAGGTAACTTTTGCCAGGGTTTTCGACACGCCAATCTTCAAAATTAGAATTAGCCAGCAGCAGCAGATATTCGGCGACGGCGACCGTTGGGTAGCCTTGTTGCAAGTAAGTTGAGGCGCTGGCTTCAGGGTCTTTACGCTTACTTAGCTTGCGCCGGGAGCTGCCATCCATTTTTTGGATAGGTGCAATGTGCGCGTAAGTAAATGGTGCGACGCCAACTGCTTCCGCCAACTGAATATGCAGCGTCACCGAAGAGAACCATTCATCGGCGCGCAGCACAGTTGTGGTGTGCATTAGGTGGTCATCGACAATGTGCGCTAAATGGTAGGTTGGCAAGCCATCGCGTTTAATGAGCACGATGTTGTTGTCGTTTTCCGGCAGTTCTTTTCGGCCTTTAATACGGTCTTCGACGACACGTTTTTTGTTACCATTGCCCAGTGAACGGAACCTTATTACGAACGGTTTGCCAGCGTCAAGCGCTGCTATAACTTCGGTTTCGGGCCGATCGCGCCAAGCCGCCCACTGCCCATAATACCCCGGACGAATTTTTTGTTGGATTTGGCCGGCGACCATTGTCTCGAGTTCTTCAGGCGTCATAAAACAGGGGTAGGCATGACCCTGTTCGAGCATTCGGCGCACATAGGCATAGTACAAGTTCCCACGTTGGCTTTGGGTGTATGGGCCATACTCACCTTTATCGCCGCCCACGACTGGGCCTTCGTCGTACATTAGATCGAAGTCTTCAAGCAATTCCATAATGAGCTCGCGGGCGCCTTCAACTTCGCGCTTTTGGTCTGTGTCTTCCATGCGTAATGCATATATGCCGCCGGTTTGGCGGGCTACAATTTTGCAGATCAGCGCCGTATAAAGGGTGCCGATATGCAAATACCCCGTCGGACTTGGCGCAGTGCGCATAACCTCGGCACCCGCTGGCAAGGCACGGGCAGGGTAGCTGGCTTCAATTTCCTGAACCGAAAGTTCGCCGGGCAGTATAAGCCGGTCGATAGTTGCTGTGCTAAGAATGTGGCCTGATGTCATTGCAATAGTATACAACAGATAGGTTCAGACAGCCACGTCGTACATAGCCTTCGCTTAACGCGCGCTTTGCCGCAATTTCTGCGATTCAATAATGCCGAATAGCGAGCCTGTTGTCGTTATATACGTGGTTTAGCTTGCTTACAACCGCGAAATAACCTTCACAGGATTGCTCGCAGCTTGGCGACCTAGATCTTCTGTTTGTAGGAATTCAGGCAAAACGCGGCAGCTACCAGGGTCGATAAAGCCAATTTCCTCAAGTTCGACTTCGCCATGTGTAGTTTTGGACAGATCGATGTTACGATAATCTGCGCCGTTGGCTATATGAAAGAAAAATTCCAAGTATTCTTTGTCTTCATAGGCGAACTGCTGCACATATAGTAGGTCACCAACCACCGGCACAACACCTGTTTCTTCAACCATTTCACGTCGGATGCCATCTAGCAGCGCTTCACCCTCGTCTAGACCACCGCCAGGCAGGCACCAGTAGCTATTGTCACGCTTCAAATGCGCCTTATATGGTTTAAGGCGTACACCAAGTAGTTTGCCTTTGTACAGCACCACGCCTCGCACTGCGATTTTCCTTATCATATTCACCCCCTTTAAATGAGCTAGCGGGATTGTACTACAAGTTGCCTAAAAAGCAAACCTCCTTGCAGTGTAGCTAGTATCGTGTTTTAATTTTCTAAAAGGTCAACCTTAAGTGTCTATAGATTCCTATTTTCCGCCTAGCCCCAACTTAGCCGTAGACCCGACGAGCACCTTTAGCCTGGGCGAAGAACTTGACAGGGTTATGAGCCATATGAAACAAAAGGCTCCGCGGCATTTCCGCGAGCTTCGGGAAATGCACAGCCGCTTGCAGCTGCCGTCTAGTGACGCCGGGCAACTTGAGTGCGGCGGCTGGGGTATAGTAGACGCCACCGGCGAGCAAGAGACGATTTACCACACCTTGCAGCAATTCGCCAAACAACCCCTAATGCCCGAACAGTACGAGCTGCACTTGTTAGTGAACACCGACAAGCAACGCCTCCGTGAATCACAGGGCACCCAGCGACTGGAACAGACGGTTGATGCCATCGATCAGTTCCAAAGTGACCATCCGGCGTGCCCCATACGCTATACGACCCAGATTTACGATTGGCCGCAAAGTATCGCCGCGATTCGTGCCGATCTAAGCGAAGTCAGCGGCTACGATTTATGGATGCGCGGCCGGGAAACGAGCTTGCCGGCGCTATTTGTCGATGCCGACGCCACATATATGAATGAAGGGTTCCTGGCGAGCACTATTGCGACTCATCGCCAGCCGCGCCCCGACCAAACTACGCGCCCAGCTGATATTATGATCGGCAAGCTCGTATACGACCAAGTTGCAGAGCTGCCTCGTACCTCAGCGGTCAATCAGTTGCTTGGCGCGGTCACGCTAGCCCTTAAGGCGCTGCGAGACTTTAACCCTTTGTATGCTGCTTCGGGTCCTGAAACCGCGGTTGATATGGCGACGTACTTCGCCGCCGGCGGCCTACAGCGTACCTGCACGCTAGGCGAAATCAAGACGCTGGTAACAACTATTGCCGATGCGCGCATGCTCAAAACCGACCATGGTAATGTAGCGAAGGTACTTGCCGTGGAAAACTCGGACGCGCTTTTAAAAACCAGCTCCCGAAGGTTGGTGGCGGCGATGGCTCAGAATGTTACCCCTATGAAAGCATGGCTAGGTGAAGGTGAAGATGACGGCTCGGGCGCTTACGCCAAGATGGATTTTTCACAAGACCATGAGCTACGGTTCAATTCGCCTGATATCACGCGGGCCGAACAAAACGCCCAAGAGTATTTTGTCAAATGGACTGAAGATATTATGCAAATGCTTGCGCGCCCGCTGTTGCCGCCAAACCGCTACGACAAATTGCAGCAAACTATTTACGGCAATATGCGCGACAACCTGAGCGCCGTTAACCTTATGCGTCACGCGGCCTCATTATTTCGGGAGCTTGCGAATAAAAGAACACCCATGTAGTATAGTGGTTATACTAAAAAACTTACTTTTACATAGGGGATAGAAATGTCAAGAAGATCCGATCTAGTTGAAGTCGTACTCCCGAATTGCGACCGCGAAACTGAACCGTACACGGTTTCCGCACCCACAGAAACCTCTTTAGAAACGCCAGAAGAAGCAGGCGAACTGTTGCAGCGGGTGACGGAGGGCGCATTGCCCTTGCTAGTACTTCGTGGTTGCGGCGTTTATGACCCCGAAAAAGCTGCCCGGTTTTACGAGCCGATTTTCAAAAAGGCAGGTTTTGAACTTAATGCAGACCGTGTCCAAAATTTCATGTCCACAATCATAAACGGCAAGCCACCGGTAGACAGTATGCCGGGCGGAGACGCACCTTTCCATATGGACGCAGACCCTACGCCACCCGATGAGTTCGGCAATTATGCCGCCCAACCGGCTACTGCTATTACCGTGCACGCCACCAGCGGGCCCGAAAACACGCCATTATGCAGAGCGCAATTTTTCCCCGTTACAGACGAGTATATGAGAGCTTTCGGGCAGCTCAATTATGAGCTTGCCGACTCCGGTAAAATAGCCGCCAGCCCGCGACATATCCGGGAAGATTTTTCCCAAGGGCTGATTGACCCTTGTTACATAAAACCAGAAGGCTGGTCTGTAGATTTAAGCCGCGGCGATTATGTCTTCTTTAAAAACGCCGGCCTTAACCCGCTGCAGCATTATTTTGAGACGCTTGCCGTGCCACGGATCGTTGATTTCCAAACATATGAACCTCGAAATACTGGGGAAGTATAGCATTGGCAGCCGAAGCAGGCTCATTCTTTGTGTGGTACGATGCGTACCTTGCCGTTTAGCATAAACGTTACTTGAAAATCGGGTAAAAAGAAGGTGCCCAGCGTATTCGCCGTTTTGTTTTTCGACCTGGGGGTCGGCCGGAAAAATATCGAAAATTCCGTATTCGGCGGAATTGTAATTGTCTGGATGTCACCGTTAAAAAGAGCATACGCGACTTCAAAAGGAGCAGTGGTCTTGTGGGTTATTTTTTTCTTATCCTTAGACCGTACTAAAACATGCCAACTTTCTATTGTACTCTGCGAGAGCGTACCACCGTGCCTGGTCGCCGTTGTGGGCGGTGTGGTATTGTTGGGCACTACGGAAAATGCCGGCAACACCGGGGCAGAGGTTTCTGAAAGTTCTTGGTGCACAGCGGTTGCCTTCGTTTGAGTCGCGGCTTTAGATGCCGGCTCGTCCTCCCACCAGTCTGACTCATCTCTTACAGCGTGTGGCCGAGGAACCGGAGATGCTAGATCGTTAACAATATTTGACTCCTCAAAAAAGTCTTCGTAAACACGTAACACAGCGCCCATATCTCTACCATATAGCAACCGGTCAACCCCCAGCCTGTGCGCAAGCATGGCGCGTTCATATTCGGCTGCAGTTTGTCGGATATGCCTTGAAAACAAAACTACACGCTCGGCTCCTTGACCTGACAATTCCAAAATGCCATCTGTAAACGCTTGGTTGATGCGATATAATGCCTCTTCGGCATCTGCCCGGTAGCGCGCAAGAATTACCTGTTGAATCCACTTCGCAGCCGACGCGTCTAAAACGGGGGAAACAAAATCACCAGGCACTACCTCAATTATTTCCGCACCGACGACGGTGCTGAACTCGATTGGCTGGGAACTAATGATTGGCCGGTCATCTGCTGTCGCATGTTTCAACATAAGCATATCTTCGCTGAGTAGCGAAAGCGAAGGCGGCACAGCAGGTTGGTCGCCAGCCCGCCTTTCGCGCGCCAACTTATCTACTTTAGGGAGCAGGTATTTTTTAATGTACCCTTGCCAGTTTTTTATGCCGGAGGTTTGACTGAGAAACTCTTCACTTATTTGAGTACCGTAGAAGAACTCGTCCATGCCTTTACACTTTGCCAGCGCCAAGCGCTCGAAAGGTTCAAGCGGGATGGCAAACGTGACGTATTTTCCAGTGGCTGGGTCGCAGATAGCATTGACATGAGTTTGAAAGTTGAGGTCTTGCATAATTGCAGGGGCACCGAAGGCTGTTGTGAGCACACCTTCATTCATAAGGGCGTATAACTGTTCTGCCATTTTATCGAACTGGCCAGGCCGGTAACAGGCAGCAATGCGGGCAATCATCCACTGTTCTAAAGTTTCCTTGGCAGTTTCTTGTTCATGCCTTCTGCTGAGCCTTTGGTAAGTTATAGCTATACGATATTTTTGTTGTACTTGCTCGGGTGAGCCACCCATTATAGCAGCTTGTACTGGCATTACTTTTCCGCCTTTAGCTGCCGTCCTTTTGGCTATAAAATTCTGGGCGGCCTCCAAAGGGTCGTTGGGGTGGCTTTTTGCTATACCGCGAATTTTCATAAGGGTAAGCTCTGGCTGGTTGCCGTAGTGTTTCACTAATTCTTCCACGTTGCTGATATACCGCTCAAGTGCGTAGAGGTAGCGGCGTGTATTGCTCACTGCTATGTCCTGCATGTCCTCAATTCGTAGGTACGGATGGTTTTCTCCATAGCATTCGATGGCAGCATCAATGCGCGCATTGATGAGCCGAAGTGCTTCCTGCGGGTCAGCGGCTGTATAGATCACCCTCCCAATCATTGACCGCCTAATGTGTGTGCCTGCAAATTCATTTGCCAGAGCCTTTTCTAGCTCAGGGTTAGCAACCTTGTTTCGAAGGGCTGCGACGCGCAACGACGCCTCCGAGACGGTAGACTTTCGCAGATGGCTAGCGTCTAGCAGGGCAGTATAATCTTCTAGCTTGCGATCGGGATTATGCCAATTGCTGCTTGCCATAGCGTGAAAAAGGGTGGCTGTCATGTTGTGCCCAATATACTTAGAAGCACGTTGCTGCCAGTTGATAGCGCTATCACCAAGTGCTTGTTTCGCTGGTATTCGAAATCCATTGCGTGCAAGTTCGACAACATCTTCAAAGTATTCACAGATAATCGGAAAGTTATCTTCGAGTTTAAAATACTCCGGCAGATATCGGGTGCGGCGGCTTTCCCGGGTATTACCTGTCGTGAAATTAACGAAATCTGCTTGTTGGCAAAGGACGAGAGAAATCGAGTCGAGCGCCTGTTGCGAATCGGCCGGTTTGACTAGCTTTGGGCTCGACATATCTTTAAAAGACTGGGGCGCACACTCTGCCAGCTTGCCTATAATGAGCCCTCCGATTGCCGGCAAGCCGGTAGGCCGAGGGCCATGTAGAACAAACAGGTTACGCCTTACTCCGCGCCGCAAATGAGTCAGTGCAAGGTGCGGATCAACTGGCAGTTGCCGCAAATCAAACGGTAAGGCGGCTATGTCCAGTTCATGTTCAGCGGCGCTCGCAAGCGGCTCAGCCGTAACTTGCTGGCCGCCGATAAAAACATTATGCCCGAGCACACTTGCAATTTCACGGCTATGCGGGTTGCACACAGGCATCTGCACACAGTTTAGACATGCCTGTTCGGCAATTGATAGCAACTGTCGGTTTTGTTGCGCAGCGCCGGCATCGATAGCCGCAAATAGCTCGCGCTCCTCGTCAACACAAGCACCATGCGGAATGATAAATTCCCGCCCGATGGCGTTTGATGCCTCGTTCATTAATTCTTGCTCGCTCACACTTAATCCCCGCGTTAATTATATTAAGCAGGTAGTGCGGGCAAATGTCAATGCGGCTCGGTTGCGTAGGGGTCTGAAGGGGTTAAAACTTAGGGATAGTTACGCTAGCACTTTCGCAGTCTATTACTGTCGAGGCAGCATTCGCGCCACCATTCGGGATGGTCGCTTTGGCGTGAGCTGTGTGGTGGCCATCACCAGTAAAACCGACTGGCGTTCCATCGAGCCAGTCACCTTTTACGGGTTCGCGGCTGTCGTCGGCATAGTACGCGATAGTTCCGTCATGTTCCGGCGGCACGCTCCAGTGAATGCTTAATTCCGCTCCGGTTGAATTAGTAGAATCAACCTTTACATCACATGCGGGTGTCGTGGCTACCGGCTGCTGGTCAGTCGAGCCGCTCTCTGACGAAGGGCAGGCTGTGAGCAAAAGCGCCAATGCACCAGTACTGGCCGCAATCGCCGCCTTTCGTACTTTTGAAGCTATCGTTGATTCCTGCTGTTGTGTTTGCGAGGGTTCTTTATTCATCATGTATGTATGGTATACGCATAACGCCGCTCATTGCTAGACTAGTTTTTACAACAATACTGCCTTACATGCTCGCGCGAAAGGCAGAGAGTCAGCCAAGAGGCAATCAAAGCAAAAACACCCGACCATAGCTTTAATTACTGTTACTGTCGTTACGAGACAACAGGACCTCTTGAAAGCCTTGCATATATCCGATGAGACGTTTAATATTAACAGCTGTGAGTAGTCCAGACCAACCCCACCCCTACATCCATGGCCCTTCCGCACCCTATACCTGGTCGGCACGCTTTTCGTTCGAGGAGCAGCCTCGTTCCTTGGAAGACATTATTACACAGTTAGGCGGCATCGCCACTGAATTTAATAGCCCCGATTGGCCTATCTCCGGCGCCGTACTGGGCACAGGAGACGCCGAAGATAGGGCAGAGGTAGTGCTTGGCTTAGACCCAAGCCAGCGGTTCGGCACTCCGTCTATCCGTGACTGTGAGCTTATCGCAGATATAATAACCGAGACACAAGGTTGGCGGCGCAAGCCTGAAGTTCCGGCAGAAATGCGCATCATTATGGGCCGGCGCATTGGCTATGATGGCGCTGTGTATTCAATGCAAGAGGTTAGCAATTTGCTGGCCGGCGTTGAGGCAGACGGCCTTGAGCTAACCGAAGCCAACCTCTTTTCATTGCGCTATAATAGCCGCTTAGAAAAATATCAGGAGCCTGCCGTTATTGTCGCAGGCGCAGAAGCCCTGCTCGATCCGGTCTTAAAAGTCGCAGCCATGATGGGCCAAGACCGGCTCGTGCCAGAAATTACCAATGTAGCAACAATAGTCTACCATCAAAAAAAGGATAAGCCATGAGCGTAACAGCAATTAGCCGCGAACAAACCCTGGGCATTTTGGCCGGCCCGCGGGAAGTACCCGCCGACATTACAAACCGCGTTGAGTCTATGCTTACCGCAGGAGAACCTATTGTCGATGTTGACCGCTTTAGCGAGTTTGTAGCAGGCCTGATGGTTGAGACACCGACCGACCCGGTGAGCGCGGCATATACAAGTTACGAAAGTATAATAACGATAGGCTCGTGTTCCGTAGAGATGGCTTGGCAGCAGGCCGGCAACATACGCATACCACGAGAGCGGCGGTTGCATGAACATAACCAGTCTGTATTCAACACCTATGACCGCGTGTTCGCTGCGCACATGACCGACCCGCGGGACAGGATAATCAAACCAATGCTCGGCCTGCAAGATGGCGGCAAAACCCACGCTGTCGCAATGACCTTACTTGCCGACCCGACGCACATGCGGCCAAATTCTAGCCAAGCCGAGCACAACATTAGGATGGCTAATAGCGTGCTCGACCCGGTGCCGACAGACATATTAAGCGCCGACGAAAAGACCGTTATTAAACTATTAGTGCAGCAAACGTCTATCGGAACCGCGCTAAGAAGATATCACGAAAAAGGCAAGCCCTTTGACGAGGTAATTGCCGAAGCAGAACTCGAACTAAATCGCCTGCGCGCAGAATGTCCGGACGATTACAAAGACCGGTTCGACGACTATTTGGTGGTCACTTATTTAAGCGACGCAGGCGCGCACACTCAGCAAGCGCGCTACGTGGACGTACCTACCGAAGAAATATACCCTGACGTCACGTTTGAAGACCGTTTCAATCCTACTCCGGAGGGAAGTGAGTCAAGGCTAACGCTCGACCGCCTCTTTTCTGAAGCTCCGGAAGACACGAACAGGCTGCGGCTGTACGCGCCAAAGCACCTTGCCGTTATGCGGCACTTGTTCCCCGGGCAAGCCAACTATTACGAATAAGGAGTACATATTATGGCCAGATGGGAAAGAGTCGCCGCCTGCGACATAGACGCTACGTTGATTGCACCCAATGAAAAACTTCCGAGCAAGGCCGTTCAAGCGGCCGCATCCGCGCTACGAAAGAATAAAACGTACCTCACGCTCCACTCAAGCAGGTCACACAAGCTTATAGAGAACCTCGTCGAGCCACTGGGCTTGCGCGGCAACCTGTGCGCACTAGACGGCGGCGCTACGATAGCGAGCGCCAACAAAATCGGCAAGGTAGTGGAGTCACACTGGCTCACGCCCGAATTAACTGGCAGTGTGGTTACAAAAATCGGTGGACTTTGCACACGAATCCACTACGATACCGTTTCGCGGAGCCGCACCCGTGAACAAGTTCTCGCCAGTGCGTCGAACGGCACAATACCAGCCGAGGGTGCCGCTTCGGTTTTTGGCATCTTCAACACAGCGGATAGCGACAACGTTTTAGGTGCGCTCGCCGAACTCTCCGGCATCCATCATACCCCTGTTATGGATTACCACGACAAACCAGGCCTTCAGTGCATCCAAGTATTTAGGCCTGGCATTAACAAACGGCATGGCTTAGAGCGAGTATTACATTACGCAGGCCTTGAAAGATTAAAAGAAGAGGGCGAGTTGTATATTTTTGCTGACGGCAAAAACGACCTTGACCTTTTTGCGGCCGCCGGCGACAACTGCACCAAAATTGCCCTAGGCAATGCCTGTGAAGAGCTAAAAGACGCAGCCAACTGGGTTGCGCCGCCAGTCGAAGAAGACGGGGTTGTCGCAGGCTTTTACCGTTATGGTTTACTGAAGTAATATAGTTATGGAATAACGTAAAATACTATTGTTTTCAGTCAGCTATAAAAAGATACTCTTGGGCAGCTTTTTGAAAATATTTTAGATTGATTACCAACCGCCAGACTGGTAACATATAATTATCAGTACAGCCGCGGTGAGTGATAGCGGGTATCCGCATAAAAGGTCATCGTGGTTTTTTGAATTATGGTTCTTAGGTAGATAATTGTATGCGTATAGTCTGGATGAGCTGGAAGGATGGGTACCATCCCCAGACAGGCGGGGCTGAAATTGTAAGCGGCGCGCTTATGCGCCGGCTGGTGCAAGATGGACACTCAGTCACACTTATTACAAGTAGCTACCCAGGCGCAGCCCATGAGACATGGCATAGCGGGTTGCGGATTATTCGGGTTGGGAGTAACCGCTACATCCATCCAATTAGCGGACTAGCTTATTACATGAGGCATCTTCGTACCGAATGCGATATGCTCATTGAAGAAGTAAATGTCGCCCCTTATTTTAGTGCGGTTCTTAGTCAAAAAATTAAAAGCTACCTATTTTATCACCAGCTCGAGGGACCAGTATGGCCATACGAAGTCCCTAAACCTCTGGGCTACATTGGAAAATACATTCTAGAGCCAACAGCTACTCGCATACTCAGCCGGTCAAAAATACCGGTGCTTACAATTTCAGACAGTACAGCTAAAGACTTAGTAAGTTATGGATTCCCACCCAGCCAAATAGCGATTATATCTGAAGGGATCAATCTGCAGCCTGTACCTTCACTGGCTGCCATAGTAAAGTTCGAGAAACCGACGTTGCTCTGTTTTGGCGCTATGCGGACGATGAAACGAACTATCGACCAAATTACCGCCTTTGAAATCCTAAAGAGTGTCCTACCCGATGCGCAACTAAAAATTGCCGGGAGATGCGACAGTCGCTATGGCCAACGTGTCATGGCACAGATTCACGCCAGCCCCTACCGATCTGACATTGAGTATTTCGGTCATGTCGATACTCGGCAAAAAATGCACTTATTCCGGCGGTGCCATATTGTTATGCAAACAGCGGTGCACGAAGGCTGGGGGTTGACCGTTACTGAAGCTGCAAGCCAGGGAACACCCGCTGTCGGCTACAATGTGAAAGGGTTACGGGATAGTATCAAACACAACGTCACTGGCATTCTCACTCACCAAAACCCGAGAGCGCTCGCATCTGCGATGGTCGGACTGCTGAAAAATAAACCGCAATACCAGGCGCTTCAGCAAGCGGCCTGGCAGTGGAGCAAAACAATCACATTCGAGCAGAGCTACCAAGATTTTACGCACGCTACCGGACTAGACAAGGCAGGGGGGAATACCTATGCGTAATAGCGCCATACCATACCAGATGCTAGAAATGGCGTGCCGACAATTCAATCTCGGGCAGCTCTATAATACCCAGGTTGTGCATGGCGGCCTGGCTCACCGTGTATACAAATGCACCACCGAAAGTGGCGACGTTGCTATTAAAGAAATGGTAGCACGAACCGATGAGGCAGGTTTTGAGGAGCGCATCGAGCGAAGCAGCACAATTGAGCAAGCAGCTCGAATGACGGGCATCGAGATTCCTGAGGTTATCCTTTTACCAGGCACAAATAAAGTGCTGGCAACCGTCACTTTGGAAAGCGGCAAAACATGCCTCGTTCGAGCGCATCATTGGCTGTCAGGATATCAGCCTATGACTGAAACAGACCTCGCAGACCCTATCTGGTTGGCGGAGACGCTCGTACGGCTACATAGTATGTCTGTTACTCTTCCTGCGGCATATTTTCCAGTGTCATACATTGCGCCTCCGTGGGAGATGTGGCAGCAAAAGGCTTCACTGCATAAGGTGTCTTGGTTCCCTCAGTTTACAAGCACGCTCCCCATAATCAAACAATTTGAAAGACTTATTCAAAAACAACAAGTGCTGCCTATTCGTAGAGTTCCAGTACCTTCACACCGCGATTTAACCGCCAAAAATATCCTGTGCCGCGGCACCAACTATGTGCTAAGCGACTGGGATAGCGCCGACTGGGTAGTCGATGCCCTTCAAGACGTTTTCACAGTCGCCATCGACTGGTCATTTGCACGGCAAGGGAAGCTGTCGGAACAGCGCATCTGTACCATCGTTAATGCCTACCAGAGGCGCACAGGGTACGAGCCTCCGGCCGGAAGCAGCTACCAAGACTATTGTAGCGATTGGGCGACAGGCGTATTGCTTTGGCTCGCGTATAACCTGGCGCGAAGTTTTAACAATGACGTGAAGCAACAAAGTGCTGCTTCAGCCGAAGCGCATAACATACTCGCCCTTATCACAGAGGTAGGCTCGTGGACTTTTGGTCGGGCTCAATCATTAGAGATAGGCGCGCGAGGCGCGGCTTTCTAAGGGAGGCACACTACTATGCGTGAAGACGAATATGCAACTCTGGCAAAGCACGAGCGGACCTACTGGTGGCATGTGGGCCGGCTGCAAATCATCAACTCTTACCTCAATACCTATACTTCAGGCGACAATCAGCAAAGTATTATCAACGTTGGTTGCGGCACAGGTGGCACCGCTGTTTTATTGCAACGTTATGGTTCCGTGCAAAATATTGAAACGTCCGACACTGCCATCGCCTATATGGAACACAGTGGCACGGGGCAGGTTATAAAAGTCACCGGCAGCCAACTGCCGTTCAAATCACATACATTTAGTGTTGTTTGCGCATTCGATGTACTTGAACACATTGCGAACGACAGTAATGCCTTCAAAGAATGGCGCCGTGTGCTGAACAATGATGGTGTGATTATTGTTTCAGTGCCGGCTTACCAGTGGCTTTGGTCGAAACATGATGTGACACTTGGGCACTACCGTCGATACACCAAAAAGTCGCTCACCCGAGTAGCATCTTTGGCTGGCCTCGAAGTACAACATATTTCGTATGCTTTTACCTTTACATTGCCTCTTGTCGTTGGGTTCCGCTTGCTACAGCGTTTTCTGGGTATCAGCCGCGGCAAAAAGACATCGTATGTTGCGGTTCCGGCATGGCTTAACCAACTACTCGCAGCGATCCTGCATAAAGAAGCCTGGTTACACGGCAAAATAGCCTTGCCAGCCGGCTCATCAATTATAGCCGTCCTGCGGAAATCATCTTAATTATTGCCGCGGTGCGCTGTATGCACATGCTATATTTGATATATGCATAGTTACATCGACGAAACCTTTTGGCAAGAAGCGCTCGGCAAGCCTACTTGGTATATATTACTAAAAGACGACTTTGAACGCTTAGAAAAACTGGCTAAAAAAGAAAACGATTACACTAAGCGCAAACAAATTAAAGATAGGGCGTACAGCCTTGTTGAAGAAGCTGTCAGAACGAGGCGCTTGCCGATAGCAAAAGCGGCTCGTACCTTAGATGCCGAACGCAAGCCGGTAGATACTATAGTTATTCACCACACTAAAAATAGGCCAGGAATGACTTTGGAGCGCCTAAACGCCATACAATTACTGCGCATTTATGGCCGCTATTTTGCAAATCCTACCGACCCTAAAGAGAAATACCTACAAGGCCAGCCAGTTTGGTCAGGCCACTTTCATAACTCAAAACAGGTGTTTTGGGGGTACCACTGGTTCGTTCGTGACGATGGGTCGTGCGAGCATATCCTTGACGACAAGTACATTGGATGGCACGCGGGTAATTGGGATATCAACACTCGCAGCATCGGCATTTGTATCGACGACGATTTGACCGATAAAGAGCCTAGTGACGTAGTTATCCAAACAATTGCAGATATCATTAAGCAGAACTACCCGAGTGTAAGTCAACTCAAAATTTTAGGACACTGTGAGGCTAACAACAGCACGGAATGCCCCGGCCATCTTTTTCTTGAAAGTTGGAAACGGAAACTAGTAGCCAGCCTACAATAAGCCATAATAATATGATATAATAACTTTTAGTAACGCGAGGATAAACGATGGCCGAAATTAGAGTATACGCCGCTGCCGAATTGGATCAAGAAGCGTGGCGAGAGCTTCAAGGTATCTCAAGGGAAGCATTCAGTACCACGCTTGCCGATACCAGAACACTTGCCGAAATAGACACGCTTATCGCATGGAACGAGCCAGCAGCTTTTTACACCTCGCACGTTGACCCAAACTCGCAAGTTGGCGGGCGTTTTAACGCCGACCAGTCATATTCAGAACCCCGAGTGGCAGTAGCCACCGAAGCTAACCAGCCCGTCGGCTTTGCCTATTCTGCCAACAATGTTTCCGGTGCAAGCGAAAGAATACGTCGTGCCAAAGAATTGTCTGTAGTCAAAAACTACTTATGGCTTCGTGAAGTTGCCGTTACGTGCGATTCTCAAGAGCAAGGTATTGCGAGGGAACTGAGCCGGGCCTTACTAAAGAGCGCCAAACCATTACAGCCGCCAGCAACCTACATTTGGCCTGATGAAATCGGTTTTTTACAAGCAAAGTTAGAACGAGTTGGTTTTGTTACAACGGACGAGAAAGAAGTCGCAGTGTTCGGTGAAGCCAGCACACCCACACGGCAAGTAAGAATGCAGGCAAAGTCCGCTCGTGCCTTATTGAGCCGGCTTTAAAACCGATAACCTTAGTATTACCGCTCTAAGGCTCAGGCCTTAGAGCCTATTCAAGCCCAAAACCGCTGACTACAGTCATAGCAGCACGCTCAGCTATCGTGGCGATAAACGGCGTCAGCTCTTTCATAGCCTGTGCAGATTCGGGGTTTGCTGCAAGCGCATCTTTTGCTTCTTTAGAAGTCCATAGCTCTGAAATCCACACTACGTCAGGCTCTTCGGTAGTGCTTATTAAGTAGTATACGCAACCAGGAGTGTGTTGCAGCACTTCAATGATATCTTTTAACTGGGCGATACATTCATCACGCTTGCCAGGTTGGATGACCATTTTAGCCTGTTGTCCGTAATATTGTTTCATATGGTTTTTTGGTACCCTTTTACAATCAGTCTTTTAACTGTAACCTAACACCAAGTTATATTACAATAGAGCGATGCCGCCCAACCATACCAATACGTACCAAAAACAGTTCATCCGATTGGCGCTAAGACGTTTGCCGCATCATGCTGCTTTGTGTATTGCAACGAAATTTCATAGTCGCCGTAGTGTTACTTTTCTCAACACTTACGCCAACAAACGTATTATTACTAAAACAAAACTCAAGAATTTCAATGCCAATGAGCAACAACGATACCAGCATGCGACCCAAGGTACAAACCTTTGGCACGGTACAGGCCGGTATCAGCATGGCCAGAATGAAGACATCGACGTCTTGAAAAATATAATAACGTCCGGGGCACTCCGGCCAGCCGAAGATGCCTATGCCATTTTTAGCGGAGGCGAAATTATGCAGTCCATTTCGCTGACGCGGCTACGCATTATTGCCCGATGTTATGCAGATATGCATGGCAATGGGCTGCGGGAGCAAAACCGCTATGGCGACGCTTTAACCTGGGTTTCGTACTATTATGGCTTATTTTATGCGCGATTGTACGGGTTGCACTTTCCGACACTAAGACGTTACTACAAAACCTGGCATTCGTTAACGCACGATAACAACGGCCATAATACTTGGGGCAAAAAGGTGAATAAAGATTCCGAAGATGTATGGGACAGCTTCGGGCTGGGCAGCGATATTCCTGGCAATTACCCTATAATTTTTGGCTTCAAAAATATTAAAGATACTGTCCCACTGTCCCCCGTGTTTCAAGACTACGAAGTAAGGGTGAAGCAAAAGATCAGCCTAAGCAACATAACCCATATTGAGGTGCCCCAGTCAAAAGTCCAAGAAGTTGAGAAGTTGCTAACGAGGCATAATTGCCGCATCCCGGTCGAGCCGATTGAGCTCGGCGAATATCTAGCATCGCAGCAGCCGTTCAGTAACCTTTTGGGGTATACCTAAGGCACATCACGGCAATAAACCCTCTCAAACCCAGCGCCTTCACAGGGAAATTATTGATGGCTCTTGATGTGCGCGGTAAGCCTCCCAGCCAGCATCGATAACGGATTGGTCAGGAGTCTTAAGTGCGCCCACTTCATCAAGTGCAAAGCTTCCACACTCTAAAATCTCTTCTCCGGTCAGAGCCTGGAGCGGCTGGCTAGCTGTTGCCCAATAATAGGCCATGTAGCTCACGGGGAACGGATAGCTTATGCCTGGGCGCTGCGACGCCTGGACTTTCGCCGTAATTTTACGAACCGCAAAAAGTTTATGTCGTGCGATAATGAATCCGCCCTCTTCAAGTGCTTCCCGGCGTAATGCCGTTTCCAGCGTTTCGCCATCTTCGATATGGCCACCCAACATGCCCCAGCCGCGTTCACTGCGGGCAAGAACTACTTTTCCATCAAAGATTGCCACACACATTACCGCCGTGCATAATTCGGCTGGCGGCGGCACAGACGTTTTATATAATTTCCAGGCAATATCTTCGCCCCAATTGCCAAGGGCGATAAGTTTTTCATCGTGGTTCATGCCATGCGCTGCCATATGGATATCATATCAGTAAAAATACCTTTTCCACATAAAAGGACCAGTGGCCGCTTTTGCCGAACCCGTTTTTTTGGCCGGCTTATCGTAGAATTACGAACGTTAGTTGCTTACAGCGCAATATGTTAGTAGTATTATCTTAAATGAGCGAATGGCCACCTCCAGCACAAAGGGGCGTTACCCCAAGGAATGATCCAAACAAAAAGTCTAGCTTGGAAATCGCGGATACCTACTTGCGCGGCGAGGAGACTGCGTTTAAAGCTGCCAGCAAGCTCTCGGCTAGCGGGCCATTTGGTAAACTGCTTGCCGGCGAAATACTCGTCGAAGACGCCTGCAATAAAAAGTCATATCCTGCAGGCGCATTAGCAAACGCAAAACAATACCTGCAAGCCACAGTAAGTTCTGTTAAGAGGAGTCACGACAGGAGCGGGAAGTACAAGCTAAGCCGAACCTATGAAACCGAGGGTGCCAGGGCGAACCTGCGTTTGGCTCAATTAGACATATTAGGAAAAATCTATAGCGACCAGCGTTTACCGGGAAAGGTCGAGGCACACACCCAGTACCAGAAAGTACTAGCATTAGCAGGCGAGACGGCAAAAAACGTTCAGAACTTTGGCCGAGACAAAAGCGAAGATGCCGCGTCCTTAAAAGGTTGCCTTGGTGAAATGGCAGTTTTTCTTCTGGCACAACGGGCAGCAATCAAGGTAAAAAACTCCAGAGAATGGTTCCCTATGCAAAGTACATTCAAAGAATATAGTGGCGAGACTTACATGGGAACCACAGCCGGTAATAGCGGCCTACGATGGAATTTAAGCATATTTACCCAGAGCAAACGGGGCCAGCTGCCAGAAAAAGCCTACAAAATACCTGTCAAAACGGGGCTGCGGTGGCAAGAAATCGGTCCAGTCGCGCCTGCTTCAATTTATGTAGCTTCTGACCTCGCCCTAGACGACGAGCTATACGTTGCCAAACATATTATTGAAGAGTGCCGGTTAGAGTACCACGGTCAACAGTCTGAAGCAATTACGGAGAACCTCGAAGAGCGCACTATGAGACTGATAGCCGCCATTGAAGAGTAGGCGTACATGCAAAAACATACCACTCTAGCTACGAGGCAGAGTATTTGATAACCGCGCATCTGTCGCCAATATGCCCATTACCGTAGCGGCAGGTGGAATCGCCGCATCAGGCTTCCAAATGAGCATTTCTGCAATACCCTGCAGCGCTCCCCAAAATACTACCGATAAGGATAACGGATCGCCACTTCGGAACACACCAATTTGTTGGCCAGCCGCAATAACAGGAACTGATAGCTCAACCGACTTCGAGTGCTCACTGATCATTTTTGCCACCGAAGGGAGAGTATCCATTGTTAATATTTGGTTGGCCAGCAAGAACATATATTTGCTGTGTGTGTCAGAAAACGACTCCAAGACGTTGGTCGAAATAGTTGTGAATATTTCTTGCGGCGTATTGTTCGACTGCAGCAAGGCGGCGATAGCATCGAGCTCTTGGCCAATGGCCCCAACCAGCTCTTCCAATATCGCTTCTTTAGAGGCAAAATAGTGAAACAATAGCCCCGGACTAACCTTGGCTGCTTCGGTTATGTCGCGAATCTTCGTACCGGCGTAGCCTTTGTGCACAAACACCTCTAAACCAGCACGCAAAAACATCTGTCTTGCAGCGCTATATTGTAATTGGCGTTTGTTCTGTATTGGCACTATGCCGCCCTATTTACGACTTGCTTTTTGGAGTAAAACATACAGAGCCGGGCTTGTAAAGACTGTAACGTAAATGAGATAAATCCACGGCATTTGACCGATATAAAAGTCATGCGGGCTAAGTGATATACGATTTTTAATCAGCACAAAGAAGACGAGGTCAATTACCAATGCTATCGGCAGCCATAATGCGCCAAGCTTGAACGCTTCGCGGTAAGTGCGCTGTTGGTTTGAGCGAGGTTTAAAATATAGTGCTGCGAACAATGTCCAAGAAACAAGATTGATAAGTGGCTGGTATCGTTCTGAAAGGACATAGGCATGGCTATGTACCGCTTGGCTTTCCGGTACAGTGGGAGCATGAGTAATTGCAATTATAAGAAATGAGAAAGCCGTGGCAACCACAGTGACGGCAGCGTAAGACACTAAAAATGTCCATAATGCCCGTTTAATATTTAGTGCGGAAGTGCTAGGGGAAGCCATAATTAATAATCCTATTCGTTAAATGTTTGTTTAACGAATTATATTCTCTATGCTTTGAGCTGTCAATACACGACTGTTTGTCAGGCTAAAATATGGAATTGCCGAAGGCGTTTGCAGTATTGGCAACCAAATCGACGTAGCTCTGGTAATGGTCAATAAAATGACCGGCACTAGAAGCGTAGGAAGGCTCAACGCCCAAATTATTGGCGGCAACTTTGGCTAAGTCTGCAATTATAGGGAATTGCAGCGCCTCCGCTTCTCCAAGCAAAACCGCCGCGCGATGTTTTACTCGGACTTGTTTGGTGAGCGCAGCTAAGCTATAGGCTTGGATCGTTTCACTTTGTTCAGCGTAACGCTCGTTAATCAATGGGCGCCCAACTTGTTCATCTTGCCAACCTTCAAAGCAGTTAACACTTGGAGAAGCTAAAATAACACCACGCGGCCGAGACGCGGCGACAATACCAGCCAAAGCAAGCACGCAGCCGTATGAATGCGCGACCACTATTGTATTTGGACGTAACTTGCGCGCGATTTCCTCGCTTGTGTATGCCAGCTCATCTGCAAAACTTTGCTTTTCCCACGGAGGATTTACGGCGTCTATATTAAAACCGTTTGCTGCAAGTGCGGCGAGCGTTTTAGGGTAGCCCTCTTCGGCAGTTTTACCGCACCCAGGGACAAAAAGTATATTGTGCATACTATTATCTCACTATTATCGGTAACTTCGGAAGACTTAGGCTTGGAGCTTTTTGAATTGATATGTGGCAAAAGCAATGGTTGCAAGGGCGACTGCTCCCATAACTGCAAGGTCGACACCTAAGCCAAAATGTGATTGGCCAATGAGCGTGGCCCGCGCACCATCGACGGCATAAGAAATAGGGTTGATGTTACCAATAAATTGCAGCCAACGGGGCGCGCCACTAAGCGGGTAAAGTACGCCAGAAAAAAGCATCAGGGGGAATACTAGAAAGTTGTTGACCGCCTGAAAACCTTGTATGTCTTCCATGCGGGCAGCGATACCAGCACTAAATGAGCATAGCGCGGTAGCCAGCAGCGCCATACTCGCGAAGGCCAGCGGCACTTGCCAAATATCTGACGGGCGGAAGCCGAGCACCAAGGCAACTACAAAAACAATCAATGCCTGAATAAGCGAAATGGTCGCTCCGCCGAGCACATTGCCAACCAGCAGCTGGAATCGCGAAATAGGTGCCACCGCTGTTTCTTTTAAAAAGCCAAAGCGTTTATCAAACAAGATATTCATTCCCCAAAAGAAGGCCGAGAACAAAAGCGTCTGCGCCATAACACCAGCTACTAAAAAGTTGAGGTAATTACCGCCACCCCCGCGGTGGACAATCGAACCCAGGCCGTACCCGAGCGCTAACAGATACAGCAAGGGCTGCAAAACCGTACCTAAAACCCGTGATTTTGAGCGCCAAAACTTAATAATCTGACGCTTCCACAACATATAAACTGCGTACATTATTTACTCCTTACTGTGCGGACCCGCATAGCCATGTTATCGCCTGAGCTTATTTTTTCATCACGGACTGCTTCACCCGTCAGTTTCAAATATGCTCCTTCAAGGCTGTCAGTTTTAGTCTGCCGCAGCAGCTCTGCCGTAGTGCCAGTAGCTACGATTTTGCCATTGTCGATTATAGCAATACGCTCGGCCACTTTTTGCGCTTCTTCAAGGTAATGGGTGGTGAAGAAAATCGTCATGCCATTCTCGTGGCTCAGCTGTGTGATATATTCCCATAATAAATTACGCGTTTGGGTGTCAAGCCCGAGCGTCGGCTCATCTAAAAAAAGTACTTGTGGCTGATGCAAAAGTGCGCGCGCGATTTCAAGCCGCCGCCGCATGCCGCCAGAAAAGGTCTTAACCCGATCATTTTTGCGCCCGTCGAGGTCAAGCAGCTCAAGCAGCGTGTGAGTTTTTTCTTTGGCCGTCCGCGAGGGGATTTTATACAGTGCCGCATGCAGCATCATGTTTTCGTAGGCAGTCAGCTCTTCGTCCAGGCTGGGGTCTTGAAAAACGATTCCGAACACTTGCCGGGCATCGTGCTGTGCCTTAGTCACGTCGTGACCTGCCATAACTAAGGAGCCGCTCGTCGGCTGGAGCAGTGTCGTCAGCATTTTTATGGTCGTACTTTTGCCAGCACCGTTCGGCCCAAGAAAGGCAAAAATCTCGCCGCGGTCAACGTGAAATGAAATGTCATCCACGGCTTTATGCGTGCCAAACTGCTTAGTAAGATGTTCGGCCTTTATGATAGGGTTTGCTTTATTTATAGCTTTATCCATGCGTTTGCAACTTTCTACCTACACTTTTATAAGCGAGGTTTTATGCTTTCATCACCTTATATTATACTATACATTTAACGTTGTTAAGTACATTAACATATTCTAAGTTAACACTGTTAAATTTCTGTGTCAATTGGTATACTGTTTATATGGACCCCCTTAGTAAAAAAGAACGACTGGTTGAGCGTTTCAATGCGCAACACTTGCGACGGGTGAAGCGGCTCGACAATCAAAAGCAGCGTCTGGATGCACAGTTCAAGCAGAAGCAATCGCGGCTTATTGGCCACTTGGAGCGTATCGATGCGAACTTTAGCGACCAGACGCTAAACGATAAGCAGCGGGCGATTGTCGAGGCGGCGTTAGAGCTTCTTCACACTACGACCCTTGATGAGCTTTCGCTACGCGACATCGCAAAAACCGTCCATATGCAAGCGCCCGCTTTGTATTGGCACTTTAAGAACAAAGCTGTCCTTATTGATTTCATGGCCGAAGCAATGCTGCAAAAAGAGTTCAGCACGCTGCAAGTCCGTACTGATGAACCGTGGGATAGGTGGCTGCTCAGCGTAATGTTACGCCTCCGCAAAGCTATGCTAGCGTACCCTGACGGCGGCCGCGTTGTTGCTGGTGCACACCCATACCCAGCCGTTACATTGGGCAAGATCTTCGAGTTTACGCTTGCGTCACTGCACTCTGCCGGCATACCGCTTGGCACGACTGGCGCTGCTGCATCCACTGCCATCCGCTATACATTCGGCTACGTTATCGAAGAGCAATCATCGCCATCTGTAGAAGAACTTAAGTCGCTCGACATGAGCCGGTTACTCAAGCACACACCATACACCGCCCAGCTTTTGAAAGGCATGGGCAGCGACAGCGACGACGAGCGCTTCATCGCTGGCAGCGAGCTAATTATTGCCGGTATTAAAGCCACCCTTAAAAACTGCTAATTGCTAAGCGTAGCAACGTTCTAGCTAGCGCCAAGGCCTAGTCATTAGGCTTTTGAAAAAGAGTATGGAGCTTAGCTAACCTAGCCTCGTCTTTTGTATGGTTGCGTATTTAACAATAAAATTTTACAATAGTAACAATGAGTATGCTTTATAGTATAGAAGCGCCACTTTCAGTGCAGCATCTCGCATCGCAACAGGAAGAGTTATATCAGACACAACTGCAAGCTATAGCTGCGCTAACACTCCGTGGCGTAGGAGCAAATATCGGCATAGGATCCAGCGTAAGTCAAAATTACATCGATATATCTACTGGCGCTACCGAGTTTACTACATCCCTTATCTGGCAAAATCCCCGCGAAGCTAATGCGAATATTTTCGCCGTTTTGCCGCAAAAGGCTACAGCGAGAAAATATTTTGGGTCTGTATCTCAGCCTGATCCGCATGACAGTAGGTTCGCGGTAGAGGGCGTAAATATCCATGCCACCGGTAGCCATTACGGCCACATGCTTATCCGCTATAATGAAGATATCGACCTCGGTCAACAAGTGTCGCTCGCGACGCTGGCCTTCGTGCGCCAGATGCAGGCTTACCAATACAATAACTTAAAAGACCCTAATACTGCTAAAATAGCATTGCAACCATCCGCACATCAACGTCTAGGCGGGGCTCTGCTTTCTTTTTGGGATACGCTCTCTCTGCCGCCGAGTCTCGAGGTACAGCAATCTGCAAATAAAAATGCATTCGAGTTGTCTCGACAGATAATCAACCATGGCGTCGAGCAAAGCTTTAATGAGCATCCGAATAGCCCATTTAATGCCGTGCGTGCCTACAGGGATACTCGGGGCAATATAGCAGGTTTTGTCGGCCACTCGCTCACGACCAACTCAGTGACAATTGTCGTCCGTAATCATTTAGCGTTCCCAGAACGAATCGACTATATTCAAATTCCATTCACTAATGGCGCAGAGATCCCTGTAAGCCACCATGCAATTACCCCGTATACTCTCAGCTCCCGATATTGTATTATTGAAGCTGAAAAAGTTGCCGGAGATCGCGTTAATGATCTTGTGTTGGCGATCCAGACCAATCAGCGGCCACTTGAAATTCAAGACTCTGAGGGCGTAGCTGATATTGTAAGGGAATTGCACACGCAACTTGGCGGTTTTTTTGAAAAACAAGCGCCAAGTATACCACACGAATAACTGATTAGGCTGCTCCCATAAAGACAAGAACCAGACCTTATACACCGATAATGGCCTATCGCATACCTGGCAAGTCAGGGAATTCCATGGCATTAGCTTCTGCATCTTTCCCTTCAGCCCGCAGGGCACGGATTTTACTTGCTGCGGCGGCTAACACAATAGTGTCACTAGGCTCAGGAATAACCGTAACTTCAGCTCCAAAAGCATCTTGCACATAATCTACAGCGTCCGTAAAGGCCTCAGGGTCTTCTGTCTCACGGCGACGAACATATAAATGCACCTTCGAGAATCGTTCGCCAGCTTTATCGAGGGCATGGCCCTTTCGGACATCCGTTGCATCCTTGAGGAATTTGTCACCACCGAGCAACCAGCGTCCTTTAGTATCGCCAGCTATACGAGCAAGTAAGTCAATCTGGGCTGTGCCTTGTTTGGCCATGCCTAAACTAAGCGGAAGATCGAGTAAGGTCACTTCTGTAAGATCAAGAATAGTGCTGGAGTAAAGCTTTTGTTCGCCGTCGCGAAAACGACCTTCGTATGGCGGCAAACTATCTTTCTTAATTGGGTGGTTTGCCACAACCTGCACCACAGCACTTGCATCCTCGCCAGCAACAGCCAACCCGGCTGCTATGTTCTCCCGATGACCTATATGCTGCGGGTTAAACGAACCAATGTATTGTAGATATTTTCGACCAGCGCGCCATTCCGAGACAGCGTCTAAATTTTCTAGAGTAATTTCGAGTGTTGCCGTGAGGCTCCCCAGGTCTGATACTAATTTTGGTAAGGCGCTGATTGCAGCAGCATCACCGCGTTCGGCTACTGGTAAGTATTGCGCAAAAAGGTTACTCTTGTAGCTACTAAGAACAGGGCCAAAGGATGGCAATGTGCCGGCGTCATGAAGTAGTTGCTGCGAGATACCTTCTATAAGGTTAGGGCGCACAATACCAAGGACGCTTGGCGACATACCATTATATAAATCTGAGACAAGGCCTTCTGACGCAGCTGCAAAATCGCCAGCATCAAGGGCAAGTAAACGACTTTCTTCAGAAGAGGGATGATTTTCTATGGGTGTTGATGACATAATTTAATGACCTCAGCGTTAGCTCAGGTCTCCTTTAGTTACTAACTATATACTAAATCCTCCGGTTGTCCAATAACACTAGGCCTCCTTCTGTTGTTATAAATAGACTTTACAGGTTCAGATTATTATGGTAACTTGGCTGGGTTAACTATCGCTTAATAAGCGCTCTTTTTATTATTTGACTAAAATTCGGAGGCATAATCGATGGCAAATGAACTTTCACCAAACTTGGCAGCAACCTCGCCATTACAAGAATCGCTAACTGAACCTCAGCCCATATCCCAATTTGCGCAAGTAGCAGCCCGCTTTGGCATGGACGCTGATGAGATATCGCGCTACTTGAAACCAGGAGAACAACTGACCGGTTTCGGAACTGGCGGTAGCGAGTCACTAGTTATGTTCTTAGATACACCCGCCTATGGCGCTGTAGTACGCAAAGTCTGCAGCGAAGGTCTTTCTGCGGTTGGCTGGGACCCTAACGGCGCAGGCGTAATGACTCCACCATCGAGCAAGGGAGGACTCCAGGTAGACTACCTAAAGGGCTTGCCTGAATCCGTTGCGCCCTACTTCCCGCGCGTATATAGCGCGGAAATAACAGAGGAGATAGACGCTGGCGGCCGTGCTACACGTAAGCTAATCTACGACCAAAGCATGCTTCGGGGCATAGAGATCAGCTCATTTGTGGCCGACGCCCAACCCTCACCAACAGTAGTTGCCCATTTACATCGCCAAGTCATGAGTTTATTGAGTGAACGAATACACAATGAACGCCGTACGCTAAACACAGAAGACACAATAGGTGAGTCATACCTTGATAAAATAACCGCACGGTTAGAACTTTCACGTAATGCAGCACCTGAAACGTTTGGGTCACTTTTAGACTCAGACAGTTTAATAATTAATGGTCGGACGTACCCGAATATTGGCGAGCTACAAGCCTTCTTTAGTCGTCCTGAAATTCGAGAGATGCTCGAGCCTCGATACCATTCTTTAGTCATGGGTGATACAAATACAGAAAATGTAATGATTACTAATCCAGAGCCACTACTAGAAGCTATGAAACAACCAGGCAAGCCTGACTTTACATACGATGATTTAGGTCTGAGATTCCTTGACCCGCGTGCAATTGGTTTTCGTAGCAGCGGAGCATCGACAATAGACGACCCAATGTACGACAATAAGCCTGTTCACAATTCTATTGGAAACTATGATGTTATGCATGGTGAACATTTTTATTTAGATGTCAATACAAGTGGCAATGTCTCTAGAATTACTATCGATAACCACGACAATAATCCCTATACTAAGTCATACCACGAGATGGGCAGTCGTTTTAAATATGTCATGGAAGGGTGGGATGTTTCAAGCGAGGAGTTCCAGGCTGATGACCCGAACTGGCTGCTACGTTTTACCTTCATGATGGGTTCGCATTTTGCGGCAATGCCGCCCTTTCACTTCAAGCGCAATGACGAAGGTCTTGTACCTGAAGATCCAGAAGTGCAAAAACGTGCTATAGCTATCTTCAGCGAAGGGATTAAGTGGCTTACTGCTGCCCGCGAAATGATTACCGGCAAGCGTAAAAGTCTCTTTGGTGTTGAACTAGCAGACATACAGCCAAGTAACCGAAGCAATTAAGGCATACTGTTAGGACAAAATGAACTACTTCATACTAGCCCATCGTTTGCCAAAAAATGTGTATAGTCTATGAGCACTCCTAATACATCGAATCAATCGTTTGACATTCTCTCTTACCCTCGTGCGGCTAGAACAGAGACAATCGTGGTTGACACAAATGGCCTGACGAATGATGCCAGCGATTACCCACAGCATCCAAATGTGCTATATGGCAATCTCAATGGAGTCGTACCCGACCAGACTATGCTACTGACTAGTCAAGAAGGCAGTGTACAGTCTGCCCTCGCTTTAGGTGCTGGCGTTAGTGTCGTCAATGATAATAAGGGCGTTAACAAAGTTCTTGATTTACTCCTTGAACCAGCGTCACAGACCGATCAACCTTTATATGATCGTCCTTTATATTCGGATTTCTCATATGCCGAAGTTGCCGAAGCACTATTTAAGCCAGGTGAAATAAATATCGTTGGTTTCGTTGGCCGTACCGGGGCTGGCAAATCAACAACAATTACACGTCTTATTGACACGCTTCATGAAAATGGCGGGTACGGTGGGCTCTTTCAAGTCGATGCCTTTTTTATTCGTTCACGAAAAGACCGAAAAGCTTGGCTTACCGACCCTGGCATTTCAGAGACGGAACGGACCGAGCGCAAGCGTGTAATAACATGGTGGGACTTAGGCCGTGCCGCTGCTACACTTGACGAAATTCGTAAGGGCGAACATGTGCACATGGAAGGCCTTTACGACATGCAACAAGGGGGGGAAATGGTGGGTACACTTGATATCGACCCCGGCGCTAAGGGTTATACCGTTTTCGTTGAAGGCACAGCCTTACTTGTTCCAGAACTTTCGAGGTCGATTGGTTCGTTCGTTTATCTGAACACCCACGACCATGTTCGTGCCCAGTTACTTATGCAGCGCAATCTGCGTGACGGCTATACACCTGATGACTCACATCAGCGAAAAGTTTTAACCGATGCAGCTGAAACGAATGAGCATATTGCTTATAACTTGCGCGAGCAGCGTTTTAAAAGCGGAGCCCTGACAGTGCTAGACAACACTCATCGCGGGAGAACGCTTCGGCTCATGCCGCCATATATCCCACAGAAATAGCTAGATCCAGCTAGCAATTTCTTCGCCAACATGCAAAGGGTGCAGCTACGGGTTACTTTTGGGAATCAGCGCGTTGTTGAAGTAGTTTATAGACGTATCGAAAGCCATCCTCATACGAAGTGGGCTTTATGCCAAATGTTTCCTGGAATTTGTCAGAATTAAAATCAAGATCGTACTCATATTGGTAAAGCATCTCATAAATTTCAGGCATTTGAGCTTTGAAAGCCTCTCTAGAACCCGGCTCTGCATTAGGAATAAGCACAGTCTTAAGTTCTTTGCCCAAAATACTGCCTGCCAACTTGATAAATTCCGAGCCCTTCATAGCTGGCGCAGCAGGCAGGTGCCAAACTTGGCCCTCTGCTCGCGTATCATTACCTAAAACAGCCAATGCTTTTGCATTATCAAGTGTATAGTTCCAGGTGCACATGACGTCAGTTTTACCCTTCCATGTAGCCACTCCATCGTTAAGTGTACCTTCAAAAAAGTTGCGGCTCATACGCGTATCAGGGCCATAAAAATCAGCAGAGCGGCCAATAACAGCATTGACTTCTCCGGCAGCCATAGCATCTAATAGCATACTGGCAATTTTTGTACGCACTTCGCCTTTTTTAGAAGCAGGATGAATAGGTGTCTCTTCAGTAATTGGTCCTTCTACCCGACCATACATATAAATATTATCTAGAAAAACAAGTTTAAAGTTATTAGATCTAGCCGCACTAATTATATTTCGCATAATTACCGGCCAAGATTGCTGCCAAGACTCTGTACCGTAAGGTACGGCAATTGTTGAATACAAAACATCGAGACCTCTAGTGGCTGTGACGAGGCTATCCAGATTTTCAGCGTCAGCCGGAAGGTATTTTACACCTTCAATTCGACTATCATTTTCGGGTACATTGCGACTAAGCGCAGTCACCTCTAAGTCGCGATTGCGTAATTCCTCTAAAAGTAGGCCACCGACATCGCCGGTAGCACCTAAAATTGCTTGTTCCATGCATAGCAGTGTATCATAACCTTTAAGTTAATAAATATTTAAAAATACAACAGGAAAATATTGCTAAACCCTACTCAATTCCGCCTATTATACAGACAAACGTATATGCGGCATCGTCGCCCTCCAATAATATTTGAAGATCTATGGGTTCCGACCGCATATTGTATGTGTGCTACAATTAAAGTAAGCATAAGCGAGGGTGCGTATTTATGACACGATTACCCATTCCCGGGGGCGACAATGGTGACTGGGGACAGGTGCTCAACGACTTTTTGGACGTCGAGCATGCCAATGACGGCTCACTCAAGATCCGCACGGACGGTACGCTAAGCGGCTTCGCGCAAAGCAGCGACCTCGCCGGCAAAATATCCAGTAGTACTGTCACTGCCAAAGGTGACTTGCTAGTTGCAACGGGTGCCAACACGATCACGCGGCTAGCGGTAGGCAGCGATACACAAATACTAGCGGCAGACTCGACGCAAGCAGCGGGTGTAAAGTGGGCCACCGCCAAAGGCGTCAGCCCGCTCTTTAATGTCAAGGATTATGGCGCAACTGGCAACGGAACGACTGATGACACTGCCGCGATCAACGCCGCAGTCGCTGCCGCCACTACCGCGGGCGGAGGTGTCGTGTTCGTACCAGCGGGCACATATAAAGTGAGCAACACAATTACGCTCGCCGCCAACATTACGCTTGAAGGCGCTGGCCGTGGCACAGCAACGATCAAGCGCAGCGTCGATGTTCCGGTAGTGAGCATTTATGGTACATCCACCGGAAACCATGTAACCAATGTGGCGATCCGTGACCTTACTATCCATGGTAACGATTCTTCGGCCACCGCAGTAGACATAGTATATGCCAGCAGTGTGCACCTTATGGATCTTCAGATTAACAGCACACTGGGCATCGGACTCGATTTGGTAGAAGTGTGGGATTCGCGGTTCATCAATATTGATATGGTGTTCAGCGGCGGCCTGACAACCGGCAATGCTGCACTTATGGTGCGTTCCTCACGGGCAGCGTCAGGGTTTGGCAGCAGCACCGATAACATCAACGAATGTTATTTCTGGGGAATCCACCTGGAGCATTTCCGGGCAGGCGCAATCCGCATCGAACCAGGGGTGAACGCTACTGGCGGCCCGAACGGCATTTATTTTTCTGACCTAAAAATGGAATCACCTTTTATAGCCGATACGGCCACGGCACTGTATCTGGATGCAGCCACTGACCGGATTTTTATCGACAAAGTCTACATGTATATTCCGGACCTATTGTCGGACTCGCCGATTGTGGGCATCCAATGGAACAGCGACGGCATATCGTCGCTGCGTGACGTGTTCATTGGTAACGATGTCGTTAATACTTTTACTAAAGGGGTCGACCTGGGCGTTTTTGGCGACAATACCTGCGTAGTTGAAAACATTACAGGCAACTACACGACCTCGCCGAGCATTGCCCACGTGAATGTTTCGCAGGGCAACAGCTACACGCTTCGCGACATCCGCAGCAACGCCACGGTAAACCTTAGCGGTGTTGGCGACGACACCATCCAGAACCTAGCGCCGATCAAAGCCGTGGCCGGAGCGGTGTCTGATGCAAGTTTCGCAGTTTCACCGCCTATCGGCACGATGGCCGTCGATATCTCGGGCAACCAATTATATGTCAAAACAGCTGCTAGCACCTGGAAGAAGGTCACCGTCGCATAGCCAAAAATAGTTAGGCGTACGGTATAGTAGACAATTATGGTTATAATATTTTTTGAAGCACACTCCACCACTAAAGACAATGAGGCAGGCACCGCCGCTGGCTGGTACGATGTGGAGCTTTCTGAACTTGGCGAACAGCAGGCCAGGCAAATGGGCGATCGTTACAGAGGTCAACGTTTTGATGCTATTTTTTGTTCGGACTTGCAGCGTTCGTACAAAACCGCACAGCTGGCTTTTGGTGACAGGTTTCCGACTATTACAGATGCGCGCTTGCGTGAATGCAATTACGGCAGCTTAAATCGTGCACCCAAAAATAAAATTGAAGCTATGAAGGCCGAAGCCGTTGAAACACCATTCCCGAACGGCGAAAGTTACCAAGACACGTCTGCGCGCATGAAAGCATTTTTACAAAATCTGCTGACGAATTACGACGGTAAAACAGTCTTAATTATTGGCCACCGCGCAACCCAATATGGCCTAGAAGAATGGGTCAAAGGCCTGCAACTTGCAGACATCGTGGTTGCACCATGGCAATGGCAGCCAGGTTGGAAATACGAACTGCAAACATTGAAGTAAAGTTTTAAGGTCGGAAAAGCAAAGCTCGAAAGACTGCTAAGCGGGCAGCTGCGTAGCTAGCTCTTTGCGCAGACGTTCGATCGCCGCCAGGTCTTTGTTGTGCAAATGCCCTGAATCAAGAAAGTGATAATATTTGCCGACAGGGACACCTGCACGGCCAGCAATATAGTGTTGCAATGATATAAACTCAAGAATATTCATAAGAAGCTTTTTGTATACATCAGATGAATGCGCATGAACATGGAGTTCAAGCTTGCCATGTTTGATCCGCGCCCAAATAATTTGCGTACATGGCGATACCTTTTGCCCTTGGTCGGTATTTTTGTCCCACATCGAGATTTGGGCCTCGCCGACAGGATGTTCGGGATTAAGGTTTTTAATTAAAAATTCGACCTGCGAGTTTGGTTCGTCGAAGGCCCGGTGATAGTACAGTTTTGTCCAGTCATGAACCACTTTATCTTCGTTTTCGCCGGTGTAAATGAACGTGTTAATAACATCAAGATCTTCCTGCTTCATTGGAAAGCGGGGGTCAGCTGGTTCGACTATCGGGTTTTCAATTTCAATCAAGGTTATTTCGTCGCGGAAGTATTTGTCGTTGCCAGTTTCAGCGCCGCTGTCGTACAGCGCAATAAATGCAGAGCGCCAGGCGTCGTTCGGAGTATTTGCAGTTATGTGGATCATACTAAAATCAAGTATAGCACCCGTCCACAAATAGGCGCTTGGTTAAGGTCGTAGCGTTCCGGCAAAAACTTGCCATGCTAACAGCGATTTGGCAACCAAGCTTAAAATAATGTAAGCACGCTCGCCATAAAGGTAATTGCGCCATGGGCCGATTTTTTTGTACTGCAAAAACATGTTGACTGCAAAGCAGTTAAAGAATACGAATATCGATACAAAAATCCAGTACACAAACGTTGGAGCACTGCTGCCTTTTTCGGCGCCGAGCCACATATAAAACGCAATTACCAGCCAGGGCACCAAGCCCGCAAAGCAACCAATGCCATAACTGAGCCAACTCGTTTTTTTAGTGGTTTGGTTGTGCACTTCCATCACGAGACCCATAAGGTTCATGATTACAGTAAGTGCAAAAACCATAGCCAAGCTCGGCAGGTCATACACACCTACCAACAACGAAATTGCTACCATCATAGTGCTAGCAGATATGGCATATTCAGCCCAACGGGCCTTGTTAATGCCTCGCTTAAGACCTTGCTCATAGCGACGGTAATAAACAGTCGCGATAATGGCATGCGCCAGCGCAGAAATAAAGAAAAACGCTGCTACAAGCATGGGCAAGGAGAGATTAAACAGGGCTGCCGTGGCAGGCCTAAGCTGCTTTGCGTGCTGATTGAACGCTAGGTAATTGCCCGAAATAGGCAAATCGAACGGTCTGCTCAACGCCAGAACCAGCACACCCTGAGCTGCATGCAGCGCTGCCATTACCAAATTGAATTTTCGCAATTTTGTTGTTGTAATTTTCATTATACTTTTTATTTTAGCACAAGCTTATTAACACCGCATAGCGCATGGAAAGCAGGGCGTAAAAAGTTCGGTTTACCTAGCTTCTGTATCACTGGCTATAAGTTGGTCAGCTATCTGTATGAGCGTCGGCCCGACGATAGCTGGCACAGGGGAAAGCGGGTCAAGCACCATGCCGTTCCTTGACACAAACGCCGCCGAGCAGCCAGCGTTAAGTGCCCCTGAAATATCCCAGGCATGTGCGGCGATTAAACAGAGGCCGCTTGTCTGCACATTAAATTCTTTAGCTGCCATTTCGTATGTTTCTTTAGCTGGCTTAAGTTTTTGGATAGCGTCAACCGAAAGTATTTTGTCGAAATATTGGCTAATCCCAGCGTTTTGAAGCTGCTTCTCGGCCACCTCATATGTCGAGTTGGTTAGTGTGGCCATTTGGAAACCATGCTCCTTGAGCTTGGCGAGCGCCGCTCTAACTTCTGGGTGTGGCGGTAATTGTGCAACCTTCCCCAAAATAGCCATTTTGTCGTTTTCGCCGACGCTAACACCGTGCGCCTTGGCGATCATATCAAAAGCGGCAGAACCGATCTTGCCAAATGGTTGGTAGGTATCAGTAATTATCGTTACGAAGGCCGATTGGATAAACTGCGCAAACCATTCCCGGCGAACCCCAGCATTACCAAATATCCTTTCAAACTCTGGGTCAAGTGCAGCCAAGTCAAGAAGTGTCTCGTTTACATCAAAAATAAGAATCTTTTTCATTGTTCCTCTATAAGTAAAATTATCTGTTTTTCAACGTCTTCATATTTCTGGACATCCGCTTGAGCCGTATGGCCATTTAGTACCTTGAGCGCAGTAATAACGTAATGCCTAAAAAGCATAACCTTGGGTAAGAATTGCTGCTCAAGTTGGCACAAGCGCCGGTTTTTTTGATATTCAGCCATGTAGCGCAAAATAAGATTCTCGCTCCTGGTCTCATACAAAATGCTCCATAACGTATAACCCAAACAAACAACAAGCGGGGAATATTGCAGATCGTCAAAGTCTAATATAGCCGACAAGTGGCCGTTGCTATCAACCAAAATGTTGCCGCTATCAAAGTCGAAATGGCTGTAGCCTAGGGGCAGCTCTTTATCTAAAATAACCTCGTACTTCACAATGCGTTCGATGTAATCAAGAAGTTTCTTGTTATCAAGCTTATCTTGGTCCACACGGTGCACGAATTCGCTCTCAACGAGTTTTGTAGGATGCGGCACGACATTGTTAGGCCGGTCAAACGCTTCACCGATAAGATGCATAGGAGCTTGCGCTTGCGCCATTTGGCTTATCAAAGCAGATGTGTAGCCCGATGGGTGCTGCCCAAGCATGTATTCCATTAAGAGTGCTTCCCAGTTCTGGTCGTTTACGTGCGCCTGGGTAATAGCCGACTCGTGCTGGTTTGTATAAACCGTTGGTACTGGAAGGCCTTGGCTACGGAGAGCGCTCATATATAAAAGTTCGCACTTAATAGCAGCTAAAGGCTTTTTGGCCTGACGATATATCCGCAATGCGTATGTTTGTTCTGGCGCTTGTATAATGCACGTGGTGTTCTCGATACCACCGTCTGCAAGAGAATATGAAAAATCATTTATGCTGTAGTGGCTCAAAATACTTGCCAAGGAAATATGCGACACCGGGAACTGGCCATCGTTGCGAAAACTCATAGAACCATCATAACAGACTAGGTTCGGCTGGCAGGGCAATGGGTGCTGCCTGCCAATAAACCGACAGACAGCCTAGTTAATTCCTTCTACGGTGTACGAGACTTTAGTAATGCCTTTTTTGCTCTTAATTTTGGATACGGTTATGCGCCCGATATCGTGCACATCCTTAACGTGTGTGCCGCCACATGGGATGCCGAAAGCCTTGTCATAAAGCACAACGCGCGCCGGCTTATTAGCCGGGATATTATCTGGGACGTGTTTACAAACAGTGTGCATTTCAGAAACGGGCATGAAGCGGATTTCATTGTGGCTGCCTTTGGCGATTATCTCGTTCGCGACTTTTTCTATATCTTTTTGTAGCGCCGCAGCTTGCTCGGTAGTGATTTCGGCACTGTACTCAACGAAACTCATGTGCGGATAGTGGGCGCCTTTTCCGGCAACCCACGGGAGACCCAACCGGTCTACAGCCATATCTACCAGATGTCCAGCGGAATGCAGCCGGGTATTGACGCCTCGGCGCTCTGCATCAACAGAGCATTTCACGGTGTCGCTAGCCTTCAACACGCCAGATTGATAATTGCCAATATGATGCACGACGCCATTTTCATCGAGACGCACCTCTTGCACTACAAAAGTTACCAGGCCATCTTTGCTGGTAATCAAGCCCTCATCCCAATCCTGGCCGCCGCCACGCGGATAAAAGCACGTGGTGTCGAGTTGGATATCTACGCGCGCATCTTCTGTATTTACTGCAAGCGTTACGGCCGCATCGCAAATCGTCACATCAAAATCTTCCAGGTAAGCTAATTGTGTCGCCATAGTAACTTCGCTCCAATTTTATGGTTTATTCAAATTATAACTAAAGTTGTAAGAGAATACGCCCTACGGGGCGAGGAGAAGCTGCAAAGGAATAAAAATCTTGCTCATTGATATTTACCGTACCACTATTCATAGCGCGCGTAAAGCTTTACAGCCAGGCGAGCAGCTTTGTAATAGTCGGCATACGACGTTATAATAATAGTAATGGAGCCCTCGCCGTTTACTGCAAATAAGAATTTGCCACCACAGCCAGAAAATACAGCTATTGCAGAGCAAGCCTTTTCTTATTGCTTAACAGACTTGGCAAACCAGCTACTTGAGCTGCAACCTGAGCTCGAAGATATAGAAAAAAGTGGCCATGAGCTCATTCAACGGCATAATCTTGTTGGCATGCCGTTCAACAAGGCACAAACCGTATTCTTCGCCGGGATTGCCCAAAGGCTTTTACTGTTAAGGCGCAGCGACACGCCCGACAATGCAAGTCAGTACCAGGCAGAAATGTGTTTCATAGATGACGCCGTTACAATGCTTGAGGTAAGCAGCCTAGAAGACTCGAACGACGAAACAGAACGGGCAAGGGAGATTTACGATCGTTATACTGACCGTGATTTGACCGAACGGGTAAAAGCGTTTATTGACGGCGACTTTTTCGATCCTGTAAAGCATAACCTCCCCCCAGACCACCAGGAAATCCCCTACGATCTGCATGTTCTTGATATAGGGTTCGATATCGACCATCCCGCTTGGGACTTTTATGATTTTGATGATGCCGAAAAGAGGCGTTTGGCAGACCAAGCCCAGCGTTTCGATAGCGAAACGCAGAAATTTGCAAGCTTATGTCCCGCATGGGCCGAACCCGTAGGAGACAAATATATCCTGGCTATTAATAACCCACTAGCATTAAAAATGCTAGCAGATCCGGCATCCGATGAAGCAATGGTGGTATTACACGAATTCGCCCATGCCCAAACGTGTGAATTCAATCTCGATCTCATTGGTGGAACTGTCGAGGAACGGGCAGCCGATGTAATAGCCGGTACAGAACATTACCCCGACATTGAACGCTTTATGGATGTTGACCTTTACATTGTCACGGGGCATAGTTTAACAGCTCTTATCCGAAAGTTCGCGGGCCACAAAGACCCCGACAATTTTTGGGCAGCAACCGCTGAAAAATTTGGCCTCCAGCAGACTCTCGAATTAGGCCTTGCCACTACAGGAACATTTATTGAAGCTAATAATAACCCGACACAGACGCGAATACATAACCACATTGGCGGCCTGGATGGTATAATCCGCCGCGCGTATTATAAAAACTGCCAAGATCCGGCCCGCAAAATGGAAATGGATAAACGCATGATGCCGCATACGCAATGGCTGGCCAACCTGATAGTTGTTGAACCAAATATTTATGAAGCTTACAAACAATACTACGGAGATGAGGGCATGCATTTTATGCTTGATCTGCTTGCGGAACGCGCACTGGAACAAATCGCAAGGGGAGTGTAGGGCAAACAGCCCTTATATTACTTATATTTCTTGCAAAGCCAAATTTTTAACATCGACGCTGTATTTTTTCTTTGGGTGCATCTGCGAGCCATCAACTATGAGCACGTCCATATCGGCTACCCGCAAATCATCGCGGACGAGCTTAAAAAGTTTCTCTTTGCCGATGGCGCTATCGTCACTTGCCACCTGCCAGTGACGGTGTAATATTTTTCCATTACTAGGGTCGAACACGAGGTGCGCCTTAAGCGGTACTTCTTCTTGCTTTCCATCTTTAAACCGGTATACTGCCATTCCCATATCAGTCTCCTTATTACCAAAGCCAAATAACGCCTGCCGAGTGGGCGGTGCCACCGGTAGAACGCAAGCCGACCACAACTTCTACGGTATTCGCGCCAATAAATTGGATTGAAGGGGCACTTCCTTCGTCCTCATTTACCCCACAAAGGACTTCGTCACCATCCTCGGTGCACGTTTCTGAAATATAAGCATGCGTGTAGGAGCCACCGTCTTTTTGCGTAAGGTGCGTCTCGGCCATGCCGCCATTGTTCGAGCCCATAGTAAGCGTGCCGGTTTCATCGAAATCGCCGCTTGTCCATTGTTGAAAAATCCATGCTATGTTCATAGTTCTTATACTTACATAGGCGGCAAACCGTTGTCAAATTTATATTTTTTGCGAACACTCCTTCAGTTGGTGCATCAAATAAGTAATCGGAAGGGAATAAAAAGAACGCTCAGCCTTGGAGCGTTCTTTTTGCAAAAGCCTTAGCCCTGACGGTGCTACTTAAGTTGCGCCCATAAACTTCCCGTATCCAAATATTGCCGCATGACGTCAATCTTTCCGTCAGCGTTGAGGTGGTATACAAAACATTGGGCAACACGATACTTCTGACCTAAGAAATTTTTTGGGTCTCGCGGCCATGGCCAGTGCTGCTCATCGCCGAATTTGATCACTTCCTCGCTCATCGTGCCGATATTCCAGTACTCGTAAACCCCCCAGTCACCACATAGTGCATTTGTGATTGTCATAGGCTCTTTGTGGTCTGCAATGGCAGTTTTGAACCATGGCAACACCTCACTTTTGCCAATAAGCTGTTTGTTATATGGCATCAGCCCCCACGTAATGTCGTCCGCGAGCTGATCTGCGATAGTGGCCATATCACCGTCCGCGACCGCGAAGATTAGGGTAGAAAACGGTGTTGCCGTCGACCCCTTCTTTGCTGCTTCGGTGTTTAGGTCCATTGGCTTTAGTTTATCTAAATCCAAGTCATGTGCATTCATTGTAAGCCCCTCCTTTTTATTATTGCCTGCTGAGTTTCAACAAATAATTGACACTCAGTCTCATTTAATATTAAGTGTATATAATATGCAATAGAAACATAAGGAGGATGTAATGACAGAACGGACTAACGGGGCAAGGCGGTGGTGGGCGCTTTTTGCTATCGCCGCAGCTGTGCTTGTGGTGGGGCTTGATACAACTATTCTGAGCGTGGCGCTCCCGACGTTGTCGAAAGTACTTCATGCTTCTGAATCGGACTTGCAGTGGTTTTCATCGGGCTATGCCCTGGCGCTTGCTGCGGCGATGCTGCCTGTCGGATTATTGGGTGATCGTTTTGGGCATAAAAAGGCGTTGCTTATAGCTTTGCCCATCTTTGCCGGCGGGTCGGCTTTATGCGCTTATTCGACGTCAATAAAAGAATTTATGTTTGCCCGCGTTTTGATGGGCGTCGCTGGCGCCTGCCTTATCGTTATGGCTTTGTCTGCTGTTACAATTCTTTTTGACAAAAAGGAACGCCCTAAGGCCGTAGGGATTTGGTCGGCCATTAACTTTTTAGCGCTGCCGTTAGGGCCAATTCTTGGCGGCTGGCTGCTGACTCATTACTGGTGGGGCTGGGTATTCCTCATCAATGTTCCTGTGGCGTTACTCGGTTTTATAGCTGTCGCGATTTTGCTTCCCGAATCTAAGCGTGCCAAGCCCGCGCCGCTCGATTCGTTCGGTGTTGTTTCTTCAACCGCTGCCTTGAGTATCTTAACTTACGGGCTTATCAAGGCAGGGCAAAACGGCTGGAGTAATCATGCGGCTCTCTCGTTCATACTTGGCGGCTTCGTACTTATGGTTGCGTTTTTCCTATGGGAGCAGCGCCTGACCCGGCATAACCCCGCCAAGGTTTTGGTTGATATGTCGCTCTTTAAATCGGCATCCTTTACGTGGGGTATCATACTATCTACCATCGGCATTTTTGCCATGATTGGCGTTCTCTTTACGCTTCCGCAATATTTCCAAGGCGTCCTTGGCGTCAATGCGATAACTTCTGGCATACGCCTATTGCCGGTGATTGGCGGCCTAGTGGTCGGTGCCCTGCCGGCGGACAAGATCGCAAAAGCACTTGGCGCCAAAATAACTGTGGCTGCTGGTTTTGCCATCTTGGCGATAGGTATGTTCATAGGGGCGGCAACAAAGGTGGATTCCAGTGTAAGTTTTGTAGTGCTTTGGGCGTTTATCGGCGGCATTGGCATGGGGCTGGCGCTTGCGACCGCCTCTTCTGCTGCGCTAGTCGAGTTGTCGGAAGAACGGAGCGGTGTTGGCTCCGCAGTGCTACAAGCTGCAAATAAAGTGGGCAGCCCTTTAGGTGCGGCAATCTTGGGCAGTGTACTAAGCGGGGGTTACCTTGCACATTTATACCTCTCCGGCCTGCCTAATATGGTAGGTGCGGCGGTGCGGCAAAGCGTATTTGGCGGAGTAGCCGCAGCCGAGCAGCTGAAAGACTCAGCATTGCTAACCACTGTAAAATCGGCCTTTATGCATGGCATGAGCCGGACACTCTTATTTTCGGCAGGCGTCGCCGTGCTAGGCTTAATTTTGACACTTGTCTTTTTACCGCAAGCCAATGCACCGGTAAAACACAAACCAGCGTCTAAATAAAAGCGGGCTACCATGGAAAAATCACAAGTATTACCAGAGAGACTGAGCGTCCGTGAACAGAAAAAACGATACGTGCTAGATACCGTACAGAGAGAAGCCTTAGCCCTATTTGCTGTGCGTGGATATCATGCGGTAACTGTCGAGCATATAGCTAAGGCTACAGGTATCTCGCGCAGCACAATTTTCCGGCATTTTGCTAACAAAGAGGCCATTGTGCTGTACGACAGCCTTGATTCGCCGCTTGCGGATGCCTTTCGGCAGCAACCGGCAAACATGACTGCTATTGAGGCGCTTCGGGCTACATTAAAAGAAACTTTTTCCAAGACAAAAATGGCGGATAGCAAGGCTTACCGGCAACGCGAGGTGCTCATTCATGACATACCCGAGTTACGAGCTGCGAGGTTGAACGAACTAGCGGGTGACATAGATGCCTTTGCGGCGCTTATTGCAGAGCGCGCCGGCAAAATCCCAGACGACCCCGAAGTGCGCACACTTGCTAGTGCGCTTACGGGCATAGCTATTGGCATCTTCCTTGACGACAAAGCACAAGCAGACAACTTTAGACGGTTCGATACGGCTTTGGCCGGACTAGAATCATCACTTCGGATATAACGATCATTATAATAATCCTAAGTAATACTTGTATTACTAGTTATTACTGGTATACAATGATGTATACATAACTTTAGGAGTCATCATGCACGGAGATTTTAAGTTTTATGCTTCGGCCACGGTCGGTGTTAAGGGACAAATCGTTCTCCCTCAAGAGGCACGTGAGGAATTGGATATTAAAGAAGGCGACAAGGTTGTTATTTTGCGCGCACCACACGAGGGCGGTCTTTTAGTTCTCAAGGCAGACAAAATCGCTGAAATGGTAAATACCATGAGTTCTCACTTGCACAGTGTTTCCAATTCGCTTAAACAAGAGCATTCGCACTAGACACGTTTCTTTTGTCATGTAGCAGCAATAGGGAATAGAGGGCAAATTTATAATGATTGGTCCAAGGCCAGCAGCAAGATTGATACTCTACGCAAGCTGGCAGCGTCCAATGCTTCAGGCGTAGCCGTTCACGTTACTGGCGCGGCGGGCAACATTGCCGACAATGAAGCTGCATTTAATGGTATTGATACAACGCTGCTCTTTTCGGCTCTAGCGGTCGTCGTGGTGCTCCTTCTCATTACCTACCGCAGCCCTTTCCTTTGGATATTACCAGTAGTATCAGCAGCGATTTCACTGGCCTGCTCGCAGGCAACCGTGTACTTACTGGCCAAGCATGCCGGATTAACGGTAAATGGTCAGGGCATCGGCATTCTTACTGTTATGGTGTTTGGTGCGGCGACAGATTACGCACTGCTACTCATTGCTCGTTACCGTGAGGAGCTGCACAACTATCAGGATAGGCATGAGGCCATGGCACATGCCTTACGGCGGGCGGTGCCAGCGATCGTAGCCAGCGCCAGCACCGTAATTGCCAGTATGCTGTGCTTGCTGGTGGCGCAGTTAAATCCAACACGGGCACTCGGCCCGGTGATTGCAATCGGTGTATGCGTTGGTCTCATTGCTATGCTTACGCTGCTGCCTGCGCTGTTAGTCGTCTTTGGCCGATGGATATTTTGGCCGAACAAACCCGTTTATGGTACTGCGGCACATAAGGCAAATGGGGTCTGGACACGCATTGGTGCCTTGATTGCCAAGCGACCCCGCACAATATGGCTGGCAACGGCTGCAGTGCTTGCAATTTCCGCCCTTGGCGCGTTTAACTTGCAAGCAAGCGGCTTGTCGGCAAAGAATTCCTATCGGACAACACCGGACTCTATTATCGGTGAAGAAACGCTGGGCCGTCACTTTACGACGCTTGGTAATGGTTCACCGGTTGTAGTGATTGGCAACGCTGCCGCCGCCACTGTCATGCAAGCTAAGCTGGCATCTGCCTTTGGTGTTAGCTCGGTCACACCACCGCTCGTCAAAGACGGCAATGTACTCTTTGAAGCAACACTCGATAGTAACCCAAGTAGCGAAAGCGCGCTTGCAACCATTGGCCAGCTGCGCACAAGCATGCACGCCATCCCCAATGCCCATGCACTGGTCGGTGGCGACACGGCCATTACGCTTGACACACAGCGAGCTTCACGTCATGATCGGGCAATCATCATTCCCTTGATTTTGGCAGTAGTGTTTGTCGTACTCACCGCATTACTACGGTCGCTCGTTGCGCCGCTACTACTGGTCGGCACGGTTGTGCTGTCGTTTGCTGCAACGTTAGGTGTTTGCGCCGAGTTGTTTAATCATGTGTTCGTATTTGGTGGCGCCGACTCATCTTACCCCTTGTTCGCTTTCGTATTCCTAGTGGCACTCGGCATTGACTATAACATTTTCCTAATGACTCGCATTCGTGAAGAAACGCAAAAAGTAGGCACAAAGCAAGCGGCGTTGGTCGCTTTGGCTGCCACGGGCACGGTCATTACGTCGGCGGGCATGGTGCTGGCGGGCACGTTTTCGGCGCTGGCAACGCTGCCGCTGACCTTCTTAACAGAGCTGGGCTTTACAGTTGCCGTTGGCGTTTTGATCGACACCTTTATCGTCCGCTCCGTGTTGGTAACAGCACTGACGCTGAATATTGGACGCTTCATGTGGTGGCCGTCAAAATTATGGCGCCGAGAGGGCAGTATGCCAGTTAAACCTAAAAGCTAAACTGCCTTGTCATAATATGTGACTCCCGTCAACGACATACGCTAGCTTAATAGAATATATTGGGCACAGTTGGCAGCCAATGTCGTATAAACCTTTTGGAAGATTGGAGTGTATATTATGTCGAGAGCAATTAGGCAACCAGACGGCAGTGTACACCTGCGGACAATGCTTGATGGGGAGTATGTCATGCCGCAGGAAGAAGGCGAGAAGAGGCTACGCAATCAAGGGCCAACTGATGGAGTTGTGGGCGACGGCATTGTGGCTTTGGGCGGAGTGGCAAAACAGGTTCTTGACAAACTGCATAAGCCAGAAGATGAAGCTCCCCGTATACCTGGGATAGTGTATCAACGGCGCAATTAGATGCAATGCTTTTATGCCAAGCACGCCAGTTCTCAGTGGCGGCTACGGTAGCGCTGCAAACACTTGCTCTCCGATTTTACCCATTTATTGTAGGCTCTCAATCAGCTTATCAACAGTTTGCATAGCCTTAGCGATTGCAATTGGATTTGAATATGCCCGAACCGATTGGATCTTGCCGTCACGAACCGTCAAAATCAGCACGTCCGACCATGTGTACAGGCTGCCGTTTTTAGATTCGCTTATTTGGTCGTACTCGGCAATAATCACGTTTGGATCATCCGTGCCGTGCACTACTGTGTTTTCAAAGGCTTTCCGTTTAAGCGGCGAGGCTTGATTGCTGGCACGAAGAATAGTCGCAATCGCTGCCTTGCCCTCAATCTTGTATGGTTGACCAGCGGCTGTGAATTTGGTCTCAATGACAGCGTTCTCGCCAAAAAAATCTATATATTTTTCAATGTCATGGGCAAGCAGCAGCTGTTGCGTTTCCTCGAAAACCTGGCGAGGCGTAAAAGTTTGTTCCATATCTGGTATCTCCTTCAGTTTGTTGCTATACTATAAAGTGGAATTGGTACTCCGTTTTATAGTACCCAGATTAAAACTTCCCGTCAACTATATGAAAAATGATCTTAACCAACCAACTTCTATAGGCAGAGCACGTCGCACTGACAGCATTCGTAACAGGCAACGTGTGCTCAATGCTGCTATAGCGTTGTTTAACCGCAAAGGTATAACGGTGCCACTAGAAGAAATTGCCAGTGAGGCGCAGGTAGGCATCGGCACCGTTTACCGTAACTTTCCAAACAAGCGCGCGCTTTTTGAAGCAGTCATACAGGAAACCATGACGGAACTTATTCGATCAGCTAAAACCTTGGCCGCTCAGCAAGATCCGGGCACTGCTCTACTCGATTTCATGCTTCTGATGGGCCGCTCAGCAAAACTCAAACATTCACTTATACAAGCACTTAGCTTGACGGAAAACAGTGCCAGTGCCGCCTTACAGCAAACACTTCAAGCATTTAATATGGGCTTTGGGCAGCTAGTCGTAAACGGGCAAAAAGCTGGTACTGTCCGTAGTGACGTCACGGTAGCCGACATTCGCGCTTTACTGGCGGGATGTATTTTGGCAGAAGGGAATCAGCACGCTACAACCACTACAGAAAAACGCATTCGAATAATTTACACAGGCATTTGTGTGCATCGGTCTAACTGAAACTGCCGCCCAAGCATATATAGTGCAAGGTCCGCACTATGCGAGATAGTGATGCCGATCCATTCAAAGAGAACAGGAGGAAGAAACTTCCAAATCCGGGTCGGGTTTCAGATAAAAAGTGCCTCAGATATTTAGGCTCTTAGACGGGCAGGTTGTACTTCTCTGACATGCTCTTTAGGAATGTATCATAGCCATCATAGAATTCCGCGTGAATGCCATACTCGGTTGCACCGTCGATATTGCGCTGGTCGTCATCCCAAAACAAAACCTCACCTTTGTCCACCTGCATGTCTTCCACAAGGTGAGCAAAGAACTCCACAGCCGGCTTCTTCAAACCCAAGTGTGCCGAAGAATAAACCTTGTCAAACACACCGTCAAACCCCATGTGATCAAGCATATATTGCGTACGATACTTTTCTTGATTCGTTGCAAGCACCACATGAATGCCCGATGTGCGAAGCCGCCCTACATATTCGATAAGCTCTTTGTTAAGCTCGTATTCTTCAGCAAACCAGTACTCCAAGAGCCCTTCCACCGTTCCTTTCCAGCCAAATGAAGCAAGGTAAGGGGCAATTGATTCTTTCAAATCAGCCTTGCCAACTAGACATTCCTGAAACTTGGTAGTGAAGAATTCTTTTTCTTTGTCGCGGTCAACATCGTAGTCCCGCACCAACCTTTCGGAAAAGTCATTGCCGTGAATAAGGACGCCATCGGCATCGAGGATAAGAGTTGTGATCATTGGTCCAGTATAACAACAGGAGGTATTTATGAAAACCAAACTTTTCCGCAGCAAAAAAGTTTACAATTACGCTCCGGTTTGAATATACGGAGTTAGAGTTGCTGTAATTTATAGATTCTGAGCCAAGTCAAAGGCAACGATACCCGATACTAATTGATAATCACGGAGCGCGACACGTTCTGCGCTGCCCTCAAGAAGCGGTTGAGTCGCAGCCTTGAACCAAAATCCTGCGAGCCAGTGCAGCGCTGCTTTGTCTAATCGGCTCGCGTGGTCTTTTATGCCGAAGCCCGTTTTATGGACATGCACAAGAAAAGCATTTACATCAATGCGGCGATCGCCCAGCTGTGCCCAGTTCCAGTCAATAAGCTTTACTGTTCGCCGGCTCTCGTTCCAGGCACAGTTATCAGCACGCACGTCATTGTGCACTAAAGTCGTGCGCTCAAATATAAATTTTGAACTTAGTTGAGCATTGGCGTCAAAATCAAGCCCATCCGCAATGTCATGTCGGTTTACAGCTATTAGCTTGTTGCATAATGCATGCTGTAATTCTTGGCTTTCGCGCAAGGGGCGCCAACCGTCTGCGGTTTCGCTAATAAACGACTTTTCAAAGAGCGGCATATACTCGCTGCCAAGGGAAATCTCAGCAAGCGAATCCATAGCCCTAAGAGTCTCATCAAGGCGCTCCGTAGTCCAGTTATCAGACCAATCCCAATCATTCTGTAACGGCTCCAGGGCAAACGCTGTTTCATCGTCATTAACTGCAATAAGTTTTGGGATAAAAGGATAATTTGCCCTTTGCAGGAAACGATAGACTAATATTTCCTTATGCGCCCATTGTTTAGTTAGGTCATCGTGGCCAATTTTAACAAACAGCTTTTGGCTGTCAGGCAGCGCAATAATACCTCGTTGTGCTGTCGTGTAACCGCCAGATGTTTCAGCAAGCGTGGGCAAAGCGGCTTTGATGTCACTCCAAGAAGTAGTGTCCATACTCATATAGTAACAGATGATCAGTTCAAACGTCGTCACTCTGCCGGTAGGCAGGAATCGCGGCGAATACGCCTCGATTGTACGCTAGCTTTATATTTTTTTTGAAAGAAAGGTATAATAGTAAAAGTAATAAAACGTACAGGGGGGTATGATGAAACGATTGTTTGTATCAAGTGCATTGGCTTTCGGCATACTAGTATTCGCATTGGTGTTTGCTGTGAACCCGGTGTTCGCGGCGCAAAGCCAACGTAGCGACGTAAATAATACATATGCGGCACTGGGAGATTCCGTGGCCGCCGGTTTTGGTTTGAGGCAGAGCAGTAGCGACCCGGCCGATGTTGCATGTGCCCGGTCTACCCAATCCTACCCGCATGACGTTGCCGCTGCACTACAGATGCCGCTCGATCATTTGGCATGCACAGGAGCTTCGACCAACCAAGGTTTATATGGCTCGCAGCAAGTAACACAGTCGTTGACGCTCGCACCCCAAATTGATCAGGCGTTCGCGCACGGTACGCCGCGACTTATGACCATTACCATCGGAGCTAATGATGTTCAGTGGAATAACTTCATTACAAAATGCTACGTAACTGGTTGCGGATCAACTCAAGACAACATTCAGTTTGAGGCGTTACTGTTGCAGCTGCGTGTACGGCTTTTTGTTGCGCTGGCTGACATCCGAATGCATAGCGGTAATAACAGTACACCCCGAGTACTATTGACCGGTTATTACGCAGTGGTGTCCAACGACCAACCGCATTGCTCTGATACCGACGGCTTGACGAGTGCGGCTATTTCTTGGATCAATGACAAAGAGGTTGAACTAAACAATGTTATACGTCAGGCGACGATACCGTTTCCTTTTGTGCAATTTTTGCCTGTAAACTTTACCGGCCATGAGTTTTGTTCTTATGAGCCGTGGGTGCAGGGTTTGACTGCTCCGGCTCCGTTTCACCCAATCGCTATCGGGCAAGCCGCTATCGCGCAAAGCATACTGTCTGCTTACGGCAAAAACTAGTACGGCAGGCGAAACGTCATACCCGGCTTTTTCGCCCATCGCGTACGCGCCAGCTCTCGTCATGCATTTCATCACCATCAGGATAGAAGCGATTCTCGCCCGGCCACGGTGCGTTAAACGGGCGTAGGTAGGCAGGCGTAGGAAGCGCACTCAATACCATACTGAGCTGTTCCGGATTAGGGTAGAGTGAGATTGTCTCGACAATTTCGTCGAACAGACAGAACATTTCATCCGTCGAAGCATTGGGCATATCGAGTACGAGCATATCACTCGGTAAGTCAAAGAAATCAACCTTAAACGTTTCGCGTGCCCACCCCCAAGGCGGCTTGTACGGTGGAGGCGACGCACTTGGGACCAACATACCCAAAACTGACGAAGCTTGAGATGCCAGCGCACGCACCGCTTCTCCATTTACAAGCCAACATCCACCGGCCTTCGCAACTCTAAGCGGCACGTCGCGCATGGCCGGCTGACCTTCGTTGAGCAAGGCCATAATAATGGCATCGCCTACGGACTCATGAAGCAAAGCATCATGCTCCATTACAGTCGACACCGCATTGGCTGCCGTCAACGGCGCACTGTAAAATCGAGCAGAGGGAAAAAGAGCTTGGTAAGTTCGCGCCGCAAGCTTGCCCTGGAGACTTCCTTTTTCAATAGCATCTACTATATTGCCTCTCTGGTGGTGTGGTGTTTCTCGCTCCCATTTCTTTGGGTCATTGCCAAACGGGAAAACTTCGTAATCCGGAGAGCAGCGTAACCAATCAACAGTGCATTCATCTAATTGAGACGTCACTTCTTCCATCCTTGCCCTGTCTCTGTGATATATCTGATCAATTAACCCTCTTAACGCAAGCGGACGTGGCGCACAGTCTGGTAAGGGTTGAATATGTCCAGGGTCAAGAAGTTGGATTTCTATATCCCGCTGCGCTTCAGGGGTCGTATGCGTAACAGTTGCAAGGGTAATCTTTTCAGCCTCGATTATTTCAGCCGGCACGAGTTCGCTGATATCATCTGGCATCTTTATCTCGCCAGTAAGGAGACCTTCTGGATAGCCCTTCGCCATTTCTACTGTCCGAGCGATGGCTGGCAAGAATTCCTTTTGGTCTGAACAAAGCGGACTAGTGTCGCCATAAGCATCAGCAAATTGTTCCGGCGAACTTCGCTTGGTAAGGTTTCTGAGCTTTTCTGGGTTGCCACGATGGGGGTAGTAGTCTCCTCCGCAGGCCTCGACAAGCGGACATGTCCGGCATGCGACAGGCAGCGTTCCCCGACCGCCACGCTGTGCAATATAACCCGGGTCGTTAGCCAACACATAGTCGACCGAATGATCGTATGGGTTAAATGCCGTCATATGCACACCACGGGCACCTGGCGCAAGGGTATCAATACGGCCCCAACCTTGAGGATGCATGAACATTTCCTGCCATGCTCTGCCGGCTACGTTTTGTTGTTCAGCCAAACTACCATTAAACACTGCTTCATAATCATCCCAGCGAGGCACGGCAAACGGACGATCATGATCCTCGGGGTGATACAGTACCCAGTCGCGACAGCGCTCATAGGCACGTATCTGCCACTGGCCAAGAGACATCACATTTAGGTCACCTTTCGCCTCATTATCCATTTTAATAAGAGACGGGAAAAGTGATATGCTGTGGGGCTTCAACGCAGCTAAATCTTCAACGACCTCTTCGGGGTTGTTGCGCGGGTCGATAACACCCAGGATACCCCATGTTAACCCGCTGCGGCGTAATATATTTGCCGTATGCACGACGCGGTCATACACATCCTCGCCCTTTCGGCCGCGGCGATGCCTATTGAACGCCTCTCTACCACCATCAATACTAACTCCGACACTTATATTATGCCTCTGTAACATTGGTATGTGCTTCTCGATATCTATCGTGCCATTCGTTTGTAGCGAGATACCGAGTTCACAGCTAAGAAGCGTCCGCAACGCTGTCGCTGCCTCGTCTATTTTCTTCGGATAAAGGAGTGCCTCACCACCATGCATAACAGCACGTACGACACTTAACTTACGCGTTGCGGCATGCTCTGCAATTCGCTCGGCATAACGCACAGTCGTCTCGCTGTCCATAACAGCCGGTTTAACGTCTGGGTCATAATCTTCAAAAACATAGCAGTAGTTACAACCGGAATTTTTGTCTGCGTCAGTAATCCGCAAAAGTTTCGGCTTTGGCTTCAGATTGCAAACTTCTGGGCCAAATTTATAAACAAATTCGTCAACAGGCAAGTCAGACGGCAGGATCAGAAAATTCGGTTGTGGTTGATTTTCGACTGACATATACTAGTTATAGTATAAGGTATGGAGGGATTCAATGAGTGTAGCCGAAGCAAATATAGCAGTTTTACCGTATCCGGTAGAGGTAGTCGATAATGGCGTGATCGATCAAGTTCCCGGTGCAGAAATAGAAATTTCTGTTCCAGAGAACGCCGTTGCCGGTGCTGTCTACGATGGCGTTAGGAGAAGGCTCGCCGAGAGGGAACGCAAGCCTATCCAGTCAGGCAATAGCAATACCAATGGACATGCTAACGCCTTCCAGAGTGCTGTTTAGGGGCGAAGCCGGAGTCATAGCAACCTTTCTTGGCTGAACGATGGTATTTTTTGATAGTTTAATGAATAATGATTTTGCCGCCCCCGGACACAACAAAGCTGCCGCCGCCTATTTCTACTGTAACCCCTTTCTGCTCACGCATACCGGTGTATGTGGCTACTTCTTCTAGACCTGTAACGATTGGCTCAATGCTTCCTTGGCCCATTAGTATGGCTTGCCATACTTTTTGAGCTTTTATCCGTGCTTGGGTGATTAGTCTCTCTTCTTGGTTAAAGGCTGGCCCAAGTTCGCGCCTCAAGTTTTGAAAGTATTCAGTATCAGGTCCATCAACCAGTGCCTTATAAACAATCGACGTAGCCGGCACTTCAGAATATACAAATGTACCACTGTCGATAAGCCCTCTATCCAATGCCTCGCGGATACTTAGGCCGTGCATAAGAGGCAAGGGCGCGCCCTCCTGCTTATTCTCCTTGGCTCGTATCATGCCGATAAGGTCTGTTAGGCCCCAAGCCCGGCGATTTGTGTAACTGTATGTGAAGAACCCTTTATCTTCTGGCGCAAAGGCTGCATGAGTTGACGCTATACCGGATAGCCGCAAAAGTGTGTTGTTTGCGTCTAGTTTGTACGCAGGCAAATCGCGCTGCACGCCCTTTATTGTTGCCGGCCCGGTGTAGGCTAGTCGGTTTAAGAAATCTTGACGCGCAACAGATACTGGATCAAGCAGATCGAATACACCTTCAGTAGTGCACAGATCAACACACGTTTGCACGAACGGGGCTCCAAGAAGAGCGTGGCGCTCTACGCTTAACGGTGACATGCGCCTACTGCTATAGTACGCATAATGTGATGCTTCTGCTTCAGGTCGGCTAACAAATAGTTCTCCCCCTAAAGGAATGGCAGTGTCGGCAATCAAATCTCGTGCCTCTTGCTCTGTAATGCACCTGGAGGCTTCCAGCAAATTAAGTTCAGTTTCCGGCGCAACATAGTGCGCTGCATCGCCTCGTCCGTCGGATGCTTCAGGGAAATAAGCCGTAATGCTATAGGGATTCTGCAAGCTCAGAATGTGAGCATCGGCGGCAACCTGTATGCCGTGCTCATCCGCCGTGTACCGAACAGGCCTTGTGGCATTACCCTTTATTAGCGCAGCATCGATATCATAATCAGCACGCTGTTGGAGTAGCACAAACGCACTCCTTCCCAATGCATCAGATAACAATACCGGATCTGGCCATGTATTGGTTCCTCCAAGTTCACCAACTGAGAACGAAGAGATAGGGCCTAGAGCGGCTAAACCCGCCTCAAATTGTTCCTTACCATATGAACCGTCTGTCATGCTATGTATCTTTCTGTGTGCTTAAGAATCTCTCGTTGCTACCCACAATGCCATCTTTTGGTATCTATAACCATTTGATTATACAATAATAATCAAACCTGCTGGCTATTTTTCATAGATTGCAGAGTTATGCCTGTCGTCGCTCTGCTCATAAACCAAAACGAAGAAGCAAAGATAATTACTTCTCTCAAAACAAAATTTCTGAAGAGAGGATAGCCGCACCAATAAAATAACGCTTAACTGTAGTATCCATTATCTCAATAATAACAAAATTAATAATTAATCCTCTTCAAAGAAATAGTATGGGCAAGATCACAGAAGAAAATAACCGAAATATAACTTTCAGCAATGGACTGAACTTCAGCTCGGATCTGAGGCGTGGCCTCTGTTATTCTGGCAGGGTAGGAGCGGTTTTGCTCGTCAATGACGCAGTGACGATTCCTTCGACACTGGCATGATAGAAGCATGGCACACTCATGGATCCATCATAGCAGATCAGGTTGAAATCCTTGGCGCGCACAGGACTCGAACCAAACTTTAAGGTTCAAACTTCAGGCTGAAACTTATTCCGACTCCAATGCCAAAGCACAGGATGAACTTGCGACGGACTTATGCCGCTGCCTTTTAACAGCTCCTTCCAGGCGGCTTCGGCTTGCGGCGCAGTAGGCCCAGCCGGCGTTACTCCTAGGTGAACACTGCATTGTAAAACGTGCGTGTCGGGAATAATCGATATTTCCTGCGCATTCTTGAACTGGACATCTGTAAAGCGCGATAGAATAAACGGCCAATAATTAGATAGCTTAGGGCCAGAAAGGTAGGGGAAGCGCTTTCGATGTGTTTTTTGCAAAAGTGTAATGAGTTGACCAGCATCATGGTTTGCTTCCTTAAGGATATTTCGAGGGTCATCTTTATAGTAGTTGTGCAGTGTTTGAGCTATTGTCGTCCAAATGAGCGTATGTTTGTTCGGCTGTAAGGCAAGTTTATGTTTTACAAGATCGGCACGAATTTGTTCTATAGGTGTTTTCGCCAAACGTTCCGGAAAAAAGACATACCTGGTTGCTTCATCTTCCCAGGTGGCAAGCGCAGCAGCCCACATAGCTGGTGAACTACGCTGGAAGTTAATACAAACTGGCAGGGTGAAATAAAGGTAGTTTTCTCGACTATCGAGTGAAAGTTTAGGATTAACCTCGTGCTGTGCAAGCGTTGGGATAAGACCTTGCTCATATAGTGCAAGAAGATGTTTGACTTTCTCTAGTTGCATATTCTTGCTATACCTTTCTGACTCGCGCGGGTTTATTGCTTTGCTCTTGATCAGGGTGTTTATGCTGTAAATATGCCTGATACTCGTGGTCGTGTTCAATGATGTTTTTAAGCGCTTCACGGATAACTTTAGTGCGGCTTTTATGCTTTACGAACTGTGCCCAGTCTAGATAGCGACGCTCTCGACCACTCAGCACCAAATGGAAACGATTCTTCTCAGCGCCATCAGCGTAGGTATTAATAAAAGTCTGTAAAACATCGACCAAAGTATCTGGTGTATATTCAGCCACCTGCAGCAAATCTGATTCGATGCCATGTATAAACATCTGGTTAAAGTGTTTATGTTTTTTGCGTTGCCAGAGAACGAGAGTGGGTTTACGTATTTGGAGCGCCAGAGTAATCTGATGGCCGGTGCTAAAGTTAGAAACCGTATCTTCGATAACCACGAGCTCAGCTTCGCGGATCGCTTCAACGCAGGCCTTATAAATATTCTTTATATTTGGCAGCTCAGTGTTGCCGGCCTGCATATGCTTTTCAGTTTCTTCAAGCCAGTCACGCGTCAGAATATGTTCTTTTGCTAGGTAGTCGCGGATTGCATAGTAACTATCACGATACTCAGCGAGTTCAGCAGTCGAACAAGAGAAATAGATCTTCATACAATCGTAGCATACGCTATACGTCTTTTATGTGCAATATGTGCATATGGATATATAGACTTACTATTTCAAAGGAAAATCACAAAAGACGGCGGATATCGAACCACATTAGGATTAGCCTTTCATCGCATGCTGAAACGAGCAATATGATGAATTCTGGTTTGATTGGACCAGACGGCGAAATAGTAAACAAAATTGAACGCGAGGAAGGCAACTTGACAGTCCTAGCCGGACTTCTCTCGAACCGATAACAGGGATAGAATGAAGCCCAGGTTATTGACATTACGCTGCCACCTTGTTATTATCTTAGATATCAAGACGAAGAGAGTTCCGAACGGTTAGTTGCCTAAGGAGCTCTTTTCTTTTTGTCGTGATGAGTGATCTTTTTCTTTACACCTGCGTCATCTAAATAAGCAAAATACGGTGCACCAATCTGCTTATAAAGAGATGAGCGAAACTTTTTATTTGGGAAAAGTATCTTTTCAAACCGGTCTTCTTCAATTAGATAATCAACAAGCATCTTATAATCACCATCCCCAGAAACAAGTACGACTTTATCAAAGTCCGGATCTTTTTGAAGCCGTTTCATTACAGAAAAGATAATGTCTGAATCAACATTGCCCTTCTTATTGCCAATCATAGCTGCATTATGCTGTCTGAAAACGAGAATAAAACCGGCGTTCTGAATAGCTTCGTACAGGTGTTCAATCTCTGCACCTTCTTGTACATATCCTAAGTAGTAAAAAGCCTTTTCGACATGGTACTTCTCGCGTAAATAAACTCGAAACTTAGGCAGGTCGATTTTCCATGCTGGACCAGCGCTGGCCGTGCCGAGGTGGAGGTTCTGACCGTCAATATAACAGTAGTTCTTCATGGCATTATTATAACATTAGTTGATTGGCAAATTTTCCGCGTAGGGTAAGCCGTGCATGTATCTAATATATGTATGAGCAGCTTTTAAAAATGTTAGATCGCGCTCATGGATAAACTTGCCACCATAGTCGTCAGGTGCATCTTGCTCAAGAAGGTTAATCGCATCGGCTGTATCTTTTGCCCAGACAAGGGCAACGCCTTCACTCAATTCTTTTCCGGTAAAATCAGGCCTATTCATCTCGCCGACTTGCTTAGCAAGATAACAATACGAGGTCTGCTTTTGGTTCCATTCATCACGGTATTCGATTATTTCGCCAAGCTCATCCGTAATTTCTGCTCGGCAACCAATCTCTTCTAATAGCTCTCGCTCAAGCGCCTGCTTAATGTCTTCATTGTTCTCAACACCGCCGCCAGGCAATTTGTGATAGTTATATTTTCCTACGTGAAGCAGTGCAACTCTGCCATTCCCGCCAGTCACAATTGCTCTCGCCGCATGGCGCTCACCAAAGCCGGTAGAATCTTTATCTTTAGCATTAGGAACTATTTCAGAGTGGCGAATCTCACACAGTAATTTCATAGTCACAGTTTAGCAGAAGTTAGTTTGATCATCGACTTTCTACCGGAAAACGGGACTTTGGCTAAGACTACTAGAAGAATCCGAGTATTTTTCAACTCGGATTTGAGGCGTGACCTATGTTATTCGTTTTGGCAGCCCTGGCTGGGCTTTTCTCGAACCGATAACGGCGGGAGAGTGAAGCCAGGTTCATAGCTAGTATCAAAGCCGCTAGCCTTCCTTATTCGAAACGTATTTCATCAGGCTTAGTAATACGGCCGAGCAATGGCAGTGTCAGTAAGATAACAATCAAGGAAGTTATGAGTCCTAAGCCCATTACGATGAAGTAATTATGGCCTAGGGTTGGCAATTGCATGCCTGGTGCGCCAATCTTTTTTACCGTAATGAGGGCAATGCCATAGCCGATGCTCGCTGCCGTAACAACAGCACCAAGAAGGGGCATAACTGCTTCGTATAGCACGACCCGATAGAGCGTAGAGGTCGGCACACCACTGAGGCGGAGTAAACCAAACGGTCGCTTTCGCTCTACCATGCTACCACCAACAGTAACCGCAAGGCTACAGCCAGCAATGAAAAGTGTTAACGCCACTGCACCATTAAAGATACGCTGAATTGTTTCACTAATAGCCAGCCTAATAGTTATTGCTTCGCCAAATGTTCTGGGAGCGGTACCCGATAGTGACTTTGACGTATGGGTCGCTAAAAACGTGCGGACTTTCTCAAGCATGATAGGATTATTGACTTTAATCAGCAAGGTACTCATATATAGTTCGCTAAAGTTATCTGATGTGGTTTTACTTGTTGTGCTGGCTATAGCTTGTGTGCTATAGCTTGGATTATCACTCATGAAATCTGGCTGAGCAATAACCGCTTGCGCGCCTGCTGGGCACTTGCCGAGCGCGGACACCTTCTGTAAGTCCGTGCAGCTTATAATGCTATCACCTTGAACTTCTTTCCCAGGACCGGACATGCCCTTTTCCATTTGTTGCTGGGCAGCAATAGCTTCGGGATTCGCGTAGAGTGGTATAGTGGTAATGCCGGAAAAGCCTCGTAACCCGCTTAGAAGTGCCGCGCCCGCCTGTGGAAATAAGCCAAACTCACCATCATTGGTAGTCATAGGGCGATCGGCGCCAGTACAGTTCACCTCATTGCCGCATAGTACGCCCGGGGTGAAGCTAACAAGTAAAACGTTTTGTAATGCCGTAGCGCTTGGTGTAGCGGTAGTAGAGTTAATGGACGGCAGCAATGCGGCAAGCGTTGTGCCTAGGAAAGCTGCGAGCACTAGGCCGCTAACTGCCCGAAATGCAGTTTTAGGATCGTTCGCTAAGCGCCGGGCCGCAAGCAGCGATGAAGCGCTCGGAAGAAGCTTGCTTAATATCCGGGCCGAAACCATCGTTAGCCATGGACCACCCACAACGAAGCCAGTCAGAATGAGGATAAGTCCTAGGTAAATTGGCGCCGCAATCGTTTCGTGAGTCGTCATAACGACCCCTAGTACGAACAATCCAATACCAGCTAGAAGCGGTAGGATGCGCCATACTTTAGGTGCTGGCGGCGTTGTTTTGCGGCTGACGCCCAGCGGCGAGATACGAACTCTGCGCAGCGAAATAAGCGCAGCGACTGCTGAAGCTATAGGCACTAGGAAAAGCACTGCTGCGTAACCCAAAATGGTTGGCGTTACGTCACTCACAAAATAATGCCCGCCCGTAATGCTCGCTTTAGCAAGCGATGATTGTATAAGCTGGAAAACGCCTATTCCCAAAAGTGCACCAACTAAAGCACTCACGAGCGCATCTATAGAGGCGATGATATTCAATTGGTTTGGCGTGGCGCCCACAAGACGCAGCGCCGCAAAGCGCTCTTCACGCCGAGCTGCCGCCAAGCGAGTAGCTGTACCGATTAAGATGAGTATCGGAAATAAAAGCGCAATTGTGCCGAAGATGTAGGCATATCGGAAATAGCCAGTCCAGACATTCGTTTGAGGAGCCGTAGAAATGGTATTAACACCTATGGTCGTTGGCAGCGCTCGCAAGTCGGCAGGATTATAACCTATGAAGATCACCAATTCATCAGGGCTTGTCAGTGCTTCTTTGCCGATAACGCCTACTTGTTTGCCTGGGAAACGAGCCCCCAACATGCCGTAAGGTGTACTGCGTAACAGATTGGAAAGTGCGGGCGATGCATAATATTCACCAGCGGTTGGCATCTTAGAAATGCCGGGTAATACTGGCGCATCAGCACTCACCGCGGCGACTTCAAGCCGTTCAATTGTCTTGCCCTTAAATATGTCATTGTTATAGTTCCATAAAAGCTTGCCTTGGGTGGTTGGCAGCGTCCTGCCGGATGACATGCTAGGGTCATCCGAGGCCTGCCCCGTCTTCTCCCACGCTGGTCGGTTATTCACTGCCTGAAATGCATGGAAGTCAGCAAGTGCCGCCAAAAGAATAGTTGTGCCAATGCCGACTGCGACCGCAGTAAGCAGCAACCGTGTGAATGCCTCTTTACCACTCCGAAGCGTCAGGCGTAAACCAAGGCCGAACATTATCTGACCACCCCGGCTACGTGCTTGGCAGTGGTCGTAATGTTGCCGTCGCGCACTGTAACTTCACGTTGGGCGTATGATGCTACTCGTGCATCATGAGTCACCAGTATAACAGTCGTATCTTCTTCGCGCGCAATATCTACCATTAAGTCCATGACCTTCTCGCCCGTTAGAGAATCCAAAGCGCCTGTTGGTTCATCGGCAAAGAGTACTTTAGGTTGGATAACGAGTGCGCGGGCGAGGGCAACCCGCTGCGCCTGTCCACCTGAAAGTTCACCCGAACGTCGGCTCCCCAAACCTTCTAGCCCAAGCCGCTTCAGCCATGATTCTGCATGAATGTAAGCGTCTTTACGAGATACTTTGTCAAGCAGTAACGGCAAAGCAATATTGTCCGCAGCTGTAAGTTCCGGTACAAGCTGACCAAATTGGAAGACAAAACCAAAGGCTGTCCGTCGCAGTTCGGTACGAGCCGTTTCACCCAAAGTGTCCAGGCGTTTCCCGTCAAACCAGACCTCACCGCTATCCGGCACGAAGATACCAGCCAGGCAATGCAATAGTGTCGATTTGCCAGACCCGCTCGGCCCCATGATCGCTACTATTTCGCCTTTTCGTATTGATAAATCTGCGCCTTGTAATGCGGCTGTCTGCCCGAAATTTTTTTTGACATCCTTAGCTTGTAGTATATAGTCTCTGTCGCTCACCGAGTATCTCCTTTGTTAGTGTTTGTAAACGTGCTGACGTTATATCAATCCAACGTAGGTCAGCCTCTAAGTGGAACAGCGCATAATCCGCCTGAAGCGATTGGGCAAAGTCACCCATGCGGCGTTTTTCAGTAAGTTCGCGCATGCGTGCCAGGTGGGCAGCGCGTTGGGCATCCAAATAGATGTTTGGCTCCTTATCGAGAAGAATGGCAGTAACTACTTTGATAAATAGGATAGTCTGAGTGTCTGATTTCAAAAGTTCCGGCTGGACCAGCCACGCTTCCAGGTCTTTTCGCCCTAGAGGAGTAATGATGTATTGTTTTCGCTCAGGACCGCCACTCTCGTCAAGCATCTCTTTTGTGGCTATTTTCTTGTCGCGAAGCAATCGGGCCAGCGTGGCATACACTTGCCCAAATGCGAGCAACTTTCCACGCCCATAGAGGGCATCGTAGGCCTGCTTCAGATCATATCCGTAGCTAGGCCGTTGATCGAGCATGCCAAGCAGAGCATAAGAGGTTGTCATATTCGTAACTATACACTCGGTGTATAGTTACGTCAATCAAATATGTAGAGAAAGGAAGAATTTCCACGACTTCTTGATCAATATGTAATTATTTCCTTATACGCCTCTAATTACCTGACTGCGTACTAAAGGGAAGGAAGTCAAACTTTTTTAACAGAGGCAACCCATACGAACGAGTCAAAAACTCGTTCGTTGAAGACATTGGTAAATGGGTGGCGCACATGTTCTTGAATCCAAACACATACTTAGGAAATGCGGTCGAGATTGCTGGCGATGCGATAACGTTCGACAAGATGGTCGCTGCTTATCGGAAGGTCTACGGCAAAACACCGATGAGTATCAATGAGCAATTTATCGCTAAACGGAAAGCCGGGTAGGGGTCAATATGTTTGAGCCGTAAGGTGTCTTCAAAGATAGCTCCTTGCTGCGCTCCATGGCTAGAAGGAGGCATCTACCTGCCGTTAAATTTGCTAACGAGCGCAAATACTATTGATGGAAATGGAGAGTGTGGATCTCTCCCAGTGGCAGTGCTAAGCTCAGCCGCATCTTCTGGGCCAAATCGCGTCATTCCCCCAGCCCAGAGTTATCCAGTGCTATTATAGAGGATTATGACCAGGGAACGCTAAGGAGATCATGATGAGCAAGCGGTTTAAAGAAACGGCGGTTCGCTTTGTGTGCGAAATCGGCGCACTTAGGACTAACGACATGGAAAGTCATGTGAACGGACCTGACGGGCTTATACATAGAAGAGATCATGCCGCGAAAGTGTTGAGCAAAATAATGTTCACGAGAATTGAACAAATAAAGTTCTCTGGCAGAGACACACACAAAGATTTTTCGTGGCGGCCTGATGACCTGCATGCAGCAATTGGCGTTCCGTTCCGTTTTAAACATCGCTATCAGCCAGAAAACATACAGCAATCATTACAGACACTCGCAAGCTTTATTACCTATAATGGCCTCCACAAGGATGAGCGCGTACGAGTCGTTGGAGGCTTAACTCATCGGCCTTTTGCTATAGCGGCTAAGCGTTATTATGGCTTTCATACTGCGCCAATCCCAGTAAACCCAAAAATAGACCTAACGATACACAACTTTTACAATCATGCAGAATTCGGCTTAGATCCGTTTGAAGTAGCAACTGCCCATGAAGTAGATAAGGCTGCACAAGCATGCGACTTACTCGGTATGCATCGCCAGGCCAATCAGTCACCGGCTCTCTTCGCTTATATGCCCACTGAAGAATTCCTAGATCAATACGGCAATACAGAAGCACAAGCCTGGCGAGCAGATCCGCCACGCATACATGAAATTCAACCATTTAGTATATTCGGCTACCCCGTAATACCGGATGACGTTAAAATTCGTGGCAGATAGAAGATTAGTCCTACGGAAACCTATACTCATAACGCGCAAAAGAGTACAATATCAGTGAAATAGGAGGTGTGCATGACGCTAGGAACCGCAGAAACAGGTGTAAATTTTCCCTTCGACCCTCATGGGTTAATTGATACAGCACCGATACAATCAATTACTGAGTTTGTGCCAGAGGCAGAAACTGTTGAGGCGGAGCGTGAAGCATTTGCTCAACTAATAGCAGAAATTGATAGCGTAGTATCGCCCGAACTTGAAGAAGAACTCAGCACCCTTACTATGTGTAAGGGTTCCAAAGCATATGATGGTGCGTTTCCAGTCAAAAAGTAGTACGCCGACAGTAACCCTACATGGCATTTCTGCACTTATCTTGGGATATACAGCATCATAATCAGAAATATGCCTATAGAACCCAGCGGATCAACGGATATTACGTTGTCACCGATGTAGCTACCAACAAAACAATCGTCAGGCTTCGAATACGGGATGATTATCCTGGAACCTTTTGTGTTCATGAAGAGTCAGGCGCAATTTTCTGCGGCTATGGGCCACAGAAGGCGGGCAAAGATGAAGAGTTCTTGCACCTTAGACTAGCTTCAGACGGCAGCATTACGATCCAAAGAGATCTTCTGTGCACGCTGGCTCTTTTTTATGGTTATGATGGCTCGACTTTCACCGTAAGTAACAATTTTCACAGTGCATGGGATACGCTTACTAAGCACACACTCGATAAAGCGGCGCTTGCAGAATGGCTTTTGCCCGACCTTAGCTGGCGTCGGCAAACATCATGTATGGAGATCCATACCTTAAATGAACTTGAAAAACTGAATTTTAGAAATGGCAAGCTAAAACTATCACCTGGACCAGCACGTACTTGGATGGCTTCCCGGGATGCGCCTCCGAGTAATCCTCACGATTTTATTTCGGTTTTAGAAAAACATGCTGACGTTACCATAGAGCGTTTTGGCAAATATTTCGACGCAGCTGTTTTCGAACTAAGTGGCGGTCTTGATTCCTCGTTCTTGCCTCTATATATAAGCCAGAAGCACCCCGGTGCTGTCAAGCGTGCAAGCTCTATGTTACTTACTGGGCACTTTCGGGAAACACAGGCCGAAAAACTTGGAGCGCTGGATCAGCGTATCCACCCCGAGTGGTTTTATGTGTCATTTGACGATCCAGCGTGCCGACCCATGCAGGATGCCGTTACTACACGCAAATTTGCAGTACGAAATTATTGGGCACCAGGATTCGAGGAACTACTAGAACATTATGCCTCACAGCTCTCGGCAAAAGGCTGTCGCATCATTTTTACTGGCGACGGAGGTGATGAACTTTTTGACAACATGACTGATATTGAAGACTCCCTAGGACTTGGCAAAGCAGCAAGTGAAAGGCGTCTCTCAGAGTCGCTTACACCTTTCCATACCGAGATATTCCGTAGTGCCTGGCGTACCGCCGCACTCCAAGCAAAATTCATGAACTATCCCCAATTAGCAGTTAACGTACATAGAGCCTTACCGCTGCGTAATGTCTTTATTGAGCACGGCATATGGCCTATAAGTCCATTCATAAATAAAGAGCTCTACTATTTCTGCCAAGGGCTACCAATACGCTATCGCGCAAACAAAAATATTTTTCGCGCTTATTCTCAGGCAAAGCGCCTACCAGCATGTATCTACAATCCTCGAGCCGACGAGCATCCCGGCAACTTTCTAGATGAGCTCTACTTATCAGGTTACTACAATGAACTTATTGACTACTTCTGTACTCATGGGATGGTAGTAAATCATTTCGGCTATATTGACAAAAACGTCCTGCTAAAAACCCTCCTTGGCTGCTTCAGCGGGACTCTCAAAGCCGAAGAGAGAAGCAAGGCTATTTTTCTTACCCATCTATGGTTGCAAGCAGAAATAGGGCTAACGCAATTTAAGGAGACTTAGGTGCCGTACAAGCTATCTTAGCGCGTGCTACGTCTCAGAATTGGAGACATCTTCGTATCTGTCGCCGATCTTGGCAGCCCTAAGCGCACTGAGTTCAAACTTTTAACAGGGGTGTCTTACACTATTTGCGGCTGTTTTCGATTGCCCTGACCATCCACTCGCTCCTGAGTTGATCATCTTTTTGCAGTTGGTATATCTCATCAAGACTAAACCACTGCGCATCCAAGATCTCTTCTGGCTGGACCGACAATGCACCGCCTACGATATGAGCCGTAAAGATATGAAACTCCCGTTCACGTTCGGGTATTGCTTCAGAGAATATTTCTTTGTCGGCTACGACTACGAGCCCTGTCTCTTCTTCAACTTCGCGTACAGCCGCATTGATGGTGGACTCGCCTGGATCAACATGGCCAGCTGGCAAGTTCCATTTTCCATAAACTTTGGGAAGTTTCTCTTGAACTAGAAGATACTTGCCGTCTTTTTGGAGTAGACAACCTGCAACAAGCTTGAGCGTTTGTGAATTTGACATACATGCATAATAGCACGAGATTGTCGCTCTTTAGCTGGCTGCTTTTAGCACTGGCCGGACAATAGCATCAATCTCAAGGTATTCGCACTATTTCCGTGGTCCTATTAGATACGCTTGAATTCACTTACTACAAAGGCAAGGTTGCCATTGCTGGCCCTTTGGAACGCAAAGACTTATTGTCAGGCCTCATGAGCATATCCCGGCAGCAATAGACCAGCTATCGCACCGAGTAACGACAACCCGGCGCTAGCGCCAATTGCAGCCGCAAATCCATCACTAAATAGCTGTAGTGATCCGTATGAACCCATTTGAGCAAACACCGCAACGACTACCGCAACGCCAAATACTCCGCCGAGTTGGCGAAGTACACTATACACGCCTGATGCTTGCCCAATTTGGGGCGGTTCCACAGCGCTAACTACTGCATGCTGAGAGGCTGGTACGGCTAGAGATACACCTGCTCCGGCAATAGTGAGCGGTATAATAAGCATAAGATAGCTAGGGTGATGTGGAGCCAGGAGGGCAATTGACCCCATGCCAATTGCTTGCATAGTGAGTCCGCTCACCAAAAGAGATCGTTCGCCGACCCGCTTGATAAGCGTCCCTGCGATAGGCCCGATAAAAAACAATGTTGCTGTCCATGGAAGCAAGCGAAGCCCTGCACCGAGTGGATCATAATGTTCGGCTGTCTGCAAAAATTGCGCTACAAAGAAGAGCGCACCAAACATTGAACTGTAGAGAAAAAAGGTTGCGGTATTACCGGCTGAAAAAGCTCGCAGTCGGAATAGTCGTATCTGTAGCATTGGTTGAGCTACGTGCAGTTCCCATAATGCGAATGCTATAAGTGTTAATAACCCCGCGATCAATGCTCCGGTAATTTCAACATTGCCCCATCCTAAAGAGCTACTGCGAATGAGCCCCCAAGTAATGCCAAAAATGCCAACAGTCATGAGCGCTATACCAACGAAATCGAGTTTAAGTTCAGTTTTATCGCTCTCGCGTAGCTTTGTCAGTATAAGCGGAGTTACAATAATCCCAACCGGTACATTAATCCAAAAAATCCATTGCCAGGATATACCTTGCACAACTGCTCCACCGACGACTGGTCCGCTTAATATCGCTAAACCAGTAATACTCGCAAAAAGCCCGAGTGCTTTGGCACGCTGTTCTTTAGGAAAAGCCGAGCTTAATAACGCTAATGCAAGCGGCATGACAAAAGCTGCGCCAACTCCTTGGACGACACGTGCTGCGATGAGCGCGTTAGCGCCAGGAGCTAAGGCGCAAGCGGCAGAGGCAAGTGTAAAGAGAGTGAGGCCCGAAGCAAACACGCGTCGTCTCCCAAACCGTTCACCCAGTGCAGAGCCGAGCATTATTAATACTGCGAAACTCAAAGTGTACGCTGTAACCATCCAACCCAGTGCCGATATTGATGCTCCTAATTTAAGCCGGATTGCATTAAGAGCTGTCGTTACAACAAGTGTATCTAACGCTACCATAAAAGAAGCAATACCAGTAAGCAGTAATGTCCAGCTTCTGAGTCGTTTTTCGTCCATATATTCTCGCTTCCTATATTCGTGAATGACTAGGTTGGGCATGAAACGCAGCCAAACTGCATAGCAGGCTGCAGTGATCCACAAACCGCTCCTAGACACGGAACGTTACATGCAGTGTCTAGGAGGCGTCGTGGGCTACGGGCTTAGGCGTCGATTGGGCGCCAGACGGGCTTACCTTCTTCGTTGTCAATGTGGCCAAACACCATGTCAGGGAAGTGGTCGCCATATCCGATCACATCAGGCTCAGCCAATGTTTCGATAAGGGTACGGTGCGCTTTTATAGACTGCTCACGGTCGTGGTCAACCTCGGTAGGCAAATCAGGATTTTCAAATTGAACAAGAGTATGGACGATATCGCCAAAGGCCATAACCTGTTTTTCGCCAGCCTTGATTACATAGGTAGTATGCCCAGTGCTATGGCCTGGAACGAACTTAGCATGGACGCCTGGGAAGATTTCCTCGCCGTCGCCTATGGTCTGCACTCGCGGCTCCATAGCCTTCAGCATGTCACTACTTACGCCTGTCATTTCAGCGAGATGGCGTTGAGTCCACTCGGGTTCTGACACCAGATACTTAGCGTTCGTGAACGCAGGTTGATCAGTGCCGGGAGCAGGGTGCCAAGCCCACCCGATGTGGTCGATATGCAAGTGCGTGAAGGCGACTGCCTCGATATCCGCGGGATTACGACCAAGTTTGGCGAGACTGTCGAGTAGCTTACCGCCACTTAGGCTGATGCCATATGGGTTTTGGGACGCATCTATTGTAAGCGGGCCGGCACCTGCATCAATAAGTAGCGCACGACCGTCGCGTTCTACTAGTAGCGCGCCCACACTGCCTACTAAACGTCCAGCCTCATCGAGGTACTCTGAATATTTTTCTGCCCAGTCTTTATCAGTGGTATCTGGAAACCAGATCAAAGGATCAAAGGTAACCACACCATCTGGCACGAAGCTGATTTTTGTGTCTCCTAGTGTAAGCGATCTGATACCTGACGGCCGCCTGAGTCGCTCACCTTTGTCTAAGTTTAATGTAGTATGTTTCATGAAATTCCTCCAGCTTTATTTTCATTACATAGCCTACCATAAAGTACTATCATTTTGATAGTACTTTTATTATAATCTATAATGAATTTATGAACTTACACGAATTACGATCTGATTGCCCAATAAATTATGTTACTGAGCTCCTTGGAGACAAGTGGAGCTTTCTTATTTTGCGTGACATTGTTTTTCAGCATAAGAGTTCCTATGGTGACTTTCTCGGCTCAAAAGAAAAGATCGCTCCTAGTATTTTGGCTCGCCGTCTTGCTTCGCTTCATGATAATGGCTTCTTAAGAAAGCAGCGAGATCCCGAGAATAAAGCAAAGTTCATTTATAGCCCGACAGATAAAACAATTGGCCTCATCCCTCTCTTGGTTGAGATGATGTTGTGGAGTGAGCAATACTCATCCTTGTTTATATCTAAGGAGCGTCAGGCAGACTTACGAAAGATTCATTCTAATAAAGAAGCCTTCGTCCAAGAAACGCGAGAACATATCCTAACTCAAGCATCAAAGTATAAAGACAAAAAAGCCCATAGCCACTAACCCTTATTGTGGCATCGCATGATTATCGCCGACGGTATCGTGCGGTTAATAACACGGCATGTACCTGCTTATTGTAGAGCTAATTAGATAGAAATTCCGATATATGTGGTCATATTTTCTATGTGCCTTGTAGCCCCTGGATTTTAGTCTTCCTCGGTATCGTTACCAGCACTGCTATCGCTGTGTCAAATACAAATAAATAGAGTGGATACAATACAAGATAGGGCTCAAGCTTCGTCAGGGCGCACAAGCTAAATGCTGCCGCTACAGAATACATTATCCATGCTGTTTTATTTTCCGTATAGGGTTCAAAGTAAACCTTCTTGAGTTTCGGTGCAAAGCCACAGGTGGAGGCAAGCATTGTGAGATATAGCGCAGTGTGCGGATTCCCGGTTGCTTTCCAGCCAACGATACCAACAACAGCTCCAAGTAGACAAAAGATATCCAACTTTGAAGTTCCACCGACACCATGTTTGAGAGCAAGTAAGAATACAGCGATCCCGCAAACAGCATTTACGCATGGCAATAGTGCTGTTGCCCGCGCTCCTGATGCAACATAACTAGTGGCTCCAACAATACCGGTTAATGCCCAAATACCGACCGTTGCGCGATTGGGCTTAGTTTCACCTCTGAGAATACTTCTGAAGTACGGCCAGTAGGAAGCGAGGCCAATGATAGCAGCAAGAATACCGAAGATAGTGTGAAGCTTAGGCATTGGTTAGCTCTTTAGCCTTTTATATTCTTTTCTGGCTTCACCTTGCTTGCAAAGCCAGAAATTTTATCAGCTGGATATATCTTTTTATATTCATTAGTCTCAGTGTAGCATTTATTCTTTATGCGTGAAATTTTACCCAAACGAGCATGCGTAAGGCAAATACGATGCAACAGAGGTAGACAAAAAGAATGAGTCAAATACTCATTCTGATATAACCTTTTGCAATCTGCTAGATCGCGAAATAATAACTTGGCAGGGGCTCGAGAATGGGAACATAACCTTTACGGATGAGTTAGATTTTGAGATTTCGGAGTTTGACTATACCTATGAAGACAACGCACTTTGACATAAGTAGCTGAAGAGACTTTACAGCCTTATTTAATTTAAGGCCACAGCTTAAACATCTTCTACATAAAGTTCAGGGGCTAGCAGGTTAATATCGTCAATACTGTATGGCTCCTCCATACCTGCAATGTGGGCCCCGACTTGCTGATGAGTAATAAGGTGAGCGGCAATTCGCAGCGGTGCGGTGAAGTTTACATTTAGCTGTTTGAAAGAGCTGACATCGTCTACATCTCCTGGTCCGACAAAGCGTGCTTTATAAGAGCCGCTTTTACTTCCCGGGATACGCAATGGTACTGCAATACCCTCGCGTTGAATCCAATCTGTCATGGTCCTGTTTGCGAATGTCATACTAGCATCGACCAGTTGCCGGCAAAATCGTTGATTGAGCGGCGCTACTGGCTCAGTACGACCAAGCCAGCGTTGCGCAAAGTATCCCAAATCTTCAGGTAGTTGCTGGGATTGGTGGCTGATATGCAAGTTGACGGTACTTATCCAGGCTGGCATGATAGTTGGCTCTTCCACGGGCTTGACATCTGCATCAAATTGTTGAGTTAGTAACATGGCTCTGCACCTTTTTCCACGTAACTCCATGGCGCGTATAACGTATCCGGCGAGCATTAGATTGTCGACCTGGCGGTTATGGGAGTAGTAACTGTGGCGTTGCTCAATTGCCCGTTGTGTTTGCTCGTGATCGGGTGATAGCTGCGAGCCATCTACGATCGCTACTTCGAGCTTAAAGGAGCTTTGGCTGTTTCTCGTAACTCGCATGGCGTCATCAATTTCCCGCGGGCCTAAGCCGTCAATAGAGAAAAAGGGCTGGCCCGTACAGTCTACTCGTATATTGTCGTTGAGACCAGTTACTTGCAAATAATTTTTCGACTTTGTTTTTCTTGGTGAAGGTCTTCGAGGCATAACTAAAAAATTATATAATAACACGTAGACTAGGGCAAATATAGTGGAGTAATAGTCACGGTATTGTAGTATAAGATACGTCAATATAATTACGCTTATGCTCTCTAATTAAATTAATCAATGGAAGCGTAGACTTGACTAATATATTGCATTATATTTGCTACTATATAGGTGTCGCATGCCGAGCTGTATGATGACCTCTTGATGCGCCCCTAGGGACGCTGATTGTTTTTATAGGATGTGCTGTCAGACCAGCTACGCGCTCTTCGGCTAGACGGTCATTACTACAAGTGTTTCATCAATATCACAGGCCAGCACCAAGTCTTGTTCCGGGCTTATTCGTCTCATCCCAATACCTCTCGTGCAGCGATTAGGCCATGCTCAATAATTACTAGCTCGTCAGGCTGCATAGTGCCAGCTTCCACAAAGCCACGCACCGCTTCTATGGGAAATGTCCGTTCGGCTGGCTGATCGGGGTCGGTAGGCACCTGCAGCCCATGTTCTGTGGTTGCCCAAAGATTTCGACAACCAAGCTTTTATAAAAATCCTGAAAGTTTATTACTAGCCACAGGCCGCCTAAGCATCGTGAGGCGTAGCACCGGATCCTAGACAGTAGCAGCACTATCGCAAGCAGAAAATAAAAACTCTACATTAGCAGGGGCAATAGTGTTGGTTGCTCCGCTTATATTGTTTGAATCCTCTTGGAAGGTGAAACCCTTTTCATTACTCATCAAACCACCTAGCACATCTGTTTCAAGCAGACCTGCTGCTTGACTAGCTTGCTCTTGAGTAAACTTACCTCCAGCCTGAGTGGAGTCATAGCCAACCAGCGTGTGCATTAAAAAGGTAACCGATTTAGGAACTCGCAGCCTTGCCGTTGCTCCTATAACACTGCCTGCTATAGTCCGCTCAGCCGTCGCCTGAAGGCTGGGTCTATCTGTATTCAGAAGGTCGCCCAAGCCAATATTATCGGTTCTCACATTAAAGTCGTACTGAGCTACATGATTACACGCTTGAGCCAAGCTAGAAGGGCCCGGACTAGGTGCTATGCCGTCGCCCGAGCCTTTGCTGGCACACGCCGAAATAGCAAAGCCTACAACAGCACCAAAAGCAACTGCTTTAGTAGCTCTTGATACTTCTCCACCATTGCCTTCAGCGCTTTTCCTACTTTTCATATAGATAGTTTAAACAAAAAATCAGAGATATGAAACTATATTTGGGTGTTCCTAACACGCTTACGCTAAACCCGCTAAATGGGTACGCTTAACACTTTACACAAAAGAACCTGTTGAGGCATTTTCGTATCTGTTACTAAACTTGGCAGTCCTAGCAGGACTTCTCTCGAACCTTTAACAAAGTAAAATTATTTAAATAGATGCAGGTTCGTCGAGCGGAACATCTTTGTGAATACGGACACGATAATGCGTGTATAGCAGGTATGCCACTGCTGGCAGTTTGGCAAGAGCAAGGATAATAAGAGCTAATTGGATCGATCTTGTTGCCACGGCACCCGCAGCCCACACAAGTCCACCTCCTAGAATATTACGCGTACTGCTCGCCAGAGAAAGCATCGCGGCGCGTTGGCCGGTAATGATGCGGTTCAGGATTGTAGACATGTACACCCGAAAGTAGTTCTCGGTGGCCAGAAAAATTGTCAGTGCGACAATACTGACTACCTTTTGGTCGAGGCCGAAAGAAACGAGCGTTATGAGCATCACCGGAAAAGCGACAAGCAGATCTCTGAGACCAAAGTCTTTATGTCGGGCGAGTATAGACCCTACAATCGCGGCACCTTTATAGAGTGCAAACACCAAGCCGAAACTTGCTACACTAAGCCCGATGTTTTCCATATGCGGCTGCCAGAGTATACGCCCGCTCTCATAAATAAGTGCCAGCGCGATCAATAGCGGCAAAAGTGGAACTGTCTGATGCAGCGCCTTTCGGACGGAGTGCCATGTCATATGTATCGGCTCGGCGTTCATGACACCGCGACGCGAGTGCGGCAAACCGAACTGTACATAACATGCGTGTACGGCAAGCAATGCTGCCGCTACGACGAGCGGCCAGCGAAGATCATCGACAACAAAAAGCAAAAGACTAGAAAAAGCCATACCAATAACTGTTGCTGCCTCATCGACAATAGTTATATTGGCGAATGTCCTTTGGTATTGCCGTTTGTCTTTCAGAAGGTCGTCATGCACATATGCCTCGTCTGCTCCCGTGCTGAACGCCCATCCAGTACCACTCAAAACAGCGGCAATCACAAACATGGTGAGCGAGTTGCCAACCGCTAAGAAAATAGTTGCTGCAGCCTGGAACATCGCTCCGATTAACAATGATCTTTTATTGCTAATCTTGTCGGCGATAAAGCCCGCCGGGACTTCAAACAGTGCAGTCGTGAGGAGAATAAGCGACTCTGTAAATGCAGCTTGGCCTACGCTAAGACCGCTCTGCAATTTCCAAGCGATAGAAATCGGTATCATTAAACCAAACCCGAAGTGTTCGATAGCTACTTTTATGTAGTATTTCATAGCTCTAGTATACGGCATGGTCTGAAGATATTGGGCATGTTGAATTATACGCCGAATGTATGTATTATCAACATATTGCTTGTGCTTATAGTAGTAAGAGCGGAGTTGGAATGCATACTTTACATTTAGAACATAAGGACATAGCAAGGCTTAAAACTGCATTGAGTGACGAGCTTGAAGTAGAACCTAAGGCGAACGAAGTTTTTAGACGCCTCGGTCAACAAGGTCTTACAAAAATACTTACGGAGTAAGCTTCGAACGTCGCATCTCAACTTGTGCAGTCAAAGAATAGGTTAACTCAAGGCGCTGGCGCTGTTGTTTTAAGAGGACTGGCGATAAGTAGCGAGTCGCCAGAGCTTGCACAACTAGCCTCAATTACCATTGGCAGTGCTTACGGAAGACCTACAAAAACTGATAAACAGTTATCTCAGATAGCGTGGCCGGTAAGATTCGATCCGGATGCGCCCATACGCTCCACCTTTTCACAAACTAAGGGCGAGGCACAGCTCCATACTGATTCCCAATATTTTGAACATCCAGAGAAGTTTTTCGGATTATTCTGTATCGTAGCAGATGAGCAGGGAAAAGGCACAAACACTCTCGTCTATGCAAAAGATGTGGTGCATGCAGTAGCCAAAGAAAGTCCAGAGTCTCTTGAAGTGCTTTCTAAGAAGTATCCATTCCGCGTCCCAACCGCGTTCACTGAAATGGCGACAGATTCAGCAGTAGAAATAACATGGGCGCCAATTATTACAATGGGCACAGTGCGGTATCGTTACGACACTCTGTGTGACGGAATTGCCGCAGTAGGAGGTATTGATGAGGCTCAGCTTACGGCATTAGCCCTATTTGAGCAAAAATTAGCAGAAGCGCCGTCACAAGCCTACCATCTCTCTCCCGACGAAGCGCTGCTAGTTAATAATCATACTATGCTGCATGCTCGTACGCCCTTTGATAACCCTGAGCGTCTATTGTATCGAGTAAGGATGGAGGAGCCATGATTTCGAAACTGCCATATAAACGTGCAATTATAACAGGAGCCAGTTCTGGCATCGGCGCAGAGATAGCCCTCCAATTATGTCAAGCCGGAGTTATAGTTTATGCTGTAGCACGTACTAAATCCAAACTACAAGAAGTACAAAAGCAGCTCAGCAAGACGCAGCAGAAACGCTTTATAGTTCTGGCAAAAGATTTGCAATCAGCTACTGATATTGAAGAGATATTACATGAGACAACCTCGAACGGCCCCATTGACCTGCTGGTAAATAATGCAGGAGTTGGTTTTAGTAAACGATTCGAGGAACTCTCACCTCATGAGATTGAAACAATGATTGCAACCAATCTCATAGGTCCAGTGCGTCTAACCCACGGCATACTCAAAAAACACGATCAGGCACAGCCTCTGCAGATCGTATTTGTGACCTCATTAGCTGGTAAAGTCGGGTTTGGTGAGCTATCTGTTTACTCTGCAACTAAGTTCGCACTTGAGGGTATAGGCGAGGCATTACGCATGGAATATACTAACACGCCAATTTCTATAACCGTTCTTCGGCCAGGTATTACAGATACTGCATTTTTCCACAAAGCAGGCATGAGTGATTTCAAGAGGTCGGTAGAAGGTACTAAGTCTTTTTATTCTGCCCAACAAGTTGCAACTGAGTTCCTGGGCAAAATTACTGCCTGTCCCCCTGCGATCGTAGTGGGCAACGATAAATATTTTTTAAAGCTTTTACCGTTTATCCCGTTCAGACACAGGTTTAAAATTCTTAACATTGTTAATAAGATTTAGGAGATTCTATATGAATAACGGTATCATTGACCCAGTCAACCACAAGTTAACGCAAAATGACCTCGAAGCAGACAACTATAAAAGTTTCCTGGACGAGCTAACCGACGTGCCATCCTCTGTGCCGCTCAAGTCATTTTCCATCAACAAAGCAGGTATTAGCGGACAAATGGCTTACATAAAAGTACGCTCACTGTTTAGTGACCAATATGTACCCGTACTGTGCCAAATCAAGATGCAAGTCACGCTTGAAGGCCACCGCGGCATCCACATGTCGCGTTGCGAGGAAGCACTCTTTGCGCTCATGCAGGAAGAACACGATTCGCTAGATGAACTTGCGAGTCGACTTGCCATGAAGCTACGTAATCTCCAATCCGCTGATGCCGCATTCGTAGAAATCGAGGGCACATATATAGCTGAGCGTAAGACTATTAAGACAAGGCGTACATCACATGACCGCATGACCTTATTTGCAAACGCCCAGGCCACCGCTACAGGCATAGAGCGCCAGATTGGTATCGCAGCTTTTAATATGACAGGCTGCCCTTGTACCGAGACATTTACAAAATTCTCCGTAGCGCCTAAGCTACTCGAAACAGGTCTAACGCTCGATCAAGTTAACGAGATACTTTCTATAACCAACTCAGGAACGCATACGCAACGCGGACAAGCAAAGATAATGCTCGACAAGCCCCGTGACGGAGTTACTTACAAGATGCTCTACGATATTCTAGACGAGAGCTGCCACTTAGTGTTCGAGCTGCTGAAGCGTGCCGACGAGCATGAACTCGTTGTTCGAGTGCTCCGTAAACCGCAGTTTACCGAAGATGTTGTTCGCGACATTATTGACGTCTGTATACGCAAAGCCGGGCGGTACCTCGAAAAGGAATCTCGTATTTTTGCATCTTCGGTACTTTTCGACAGCATTCACATTCATGATGTATGTACGGAAATAGAAAGATCCTACGGTGAACTCACTGCCTAGCGAGAGACCGGTGCCTGCTGACACATATAGGCATAATGAGCTAGCAAGTAGTATCGGTCGCTTCAGCGTCACAGAAATTGACATTGAAACAATGCGACAAGCAACTGAGATTTTTGACATAACAGTAGACATGTTGGCTACAAGTGAAGCACCACCTGTTCCCCATACTGACCCGGAACTGCTGCGGCAAGCAGCCGCTTTTGACGATAAGCTCATACATCAATTGCATGAAGGGCCCGCCTCTATACATCTAGCAACAAGCAAAGTTAGTCGCGCAACTGGCTTGCTAGCCGCACATAAAACGTTTTGTCTCGACACCTTACGATCTAAGCAACCATCTGAATTATATGTTGAGCCGCAGTCCATCGCAGATGCGTATGGGTTGCCGGAGCTCTGGCAAGGTGCCAAGAATGTTTTAAAGGAAGAGGTAACGCGTTATAAAGTCGAAACACAGCATCCTGATATCCCCGAGCCACTACAACAACCAGTTAGCCTGGCCGAAACTAAGAGTTTGCTACGGTTTATGTGGGATCGGGTAGTACAGCCACGCGAAACACCTAGCGTTAATGTATACATGACCGACCAACCTCAAAACTATCACGTTTTCTGGGCACCCACTGCCAGTAACCTAGACTACGCGACACCTACAGCATATAGCCGCGCCACGCAACTTTCGTTTGATTTACCTCACAATGCAACACATCTTGCACATCTTGACGTATTACAAAAGGCTGATGGTGTGCATCGCTACAAAGATTCTATGCCTCAACGCGCGTTCTTTGAAGCGGCTACAGTCCTGTCTGAGTATATAACTATGGAGACGGCTGCTCATGGCGCCGAATTCGGTGAAGAGCTTTTGCGCGTGATGAATCTTGAGGGTTCTATGACGGCAGACGAACTATCAAAGTGGGTTGTAGCTGATCGAATGTACGAGTTCAAACTTCGTGCCGTACGGCTTTATGCTGACGTCTTAATGCTAGAAGGACGGCCGTTTGAAGATACGGTGCAACATATTAGTGAAGAGTTCGGCATACCGCACGAGCAAACAGCCGCAGAAACCGCCAAATACCTACCATGGACTGGCTTGGGAGGTGTGTATACATACGGTTATCGTAAACTACTCGCAGAGCAAAAATATACGCTCGATGAAGTGTTCTATGATACGAAAGGCCAACCTAGAGAAAATTGGTAAAACCTCAGAGTCACCGAAGGCGCAGTTTACCCGAGGTTTGAACTTTCTGCTAAGATACAGGACTCGAACCAAACTTAACAGAGGCAGGAATAAAAAATCCAAGCTTTTAATAACTCGGATTTGAGACGTGACCTCTGTTATTCTGACCTGGCAGGGGAGACAGGACTTGAACCTGCGACACCCGGTTTTGGAGACCGGTGCTCTACCAACTGAGCTACTCCCCTATAATAACTGGCACGAACTTAACTTGACTTGCGCTTAGGGCATAGCCACCAAAACGGCTAAATCTAATCGCAACAGAGATATCATACGACATTTCGCCGGCGTTGTCACCCATAACTTACGACCAGCACTGCGTAAAACGGCCAGCCTAAAAAGCCACGGCGCCCGTTGGGGTTTTACTTTTAAGCACAATCTGGCATACTAGTAGGCAGATGTTAAAAGTTACGCCTAACAAGCCGCTGTTGATTCTCTTGTACGGGTTCCCCGGAGCAGGCAAAACCTACTTTGCGCGCCAGCTGTGCGAGCATTTGCAAGCCGCTCATATTCAGGGCGACCGTATTCGGGGTGAACTATTCGAAAAACCGCAATACGACAAAGAAGAGAATCAGGTCATTACGCAGCTTATGGACTATATGACCGGCGAATTTTTAAATGCGGGCATGAGCGTGGTATACGACACCAACGCTATGCGCCTAAGCCAGCGCCGCGCTTTGCGCGAAATGGCCCGCAAAACCAAAGCGCAAACAGTGCTGGTGTGGTTACAGATTGACAACGATAGCGCTATGGCCCGCATTTCAGCCCGTGACCGCCGCCGCAGCGACGACAAATTCGCGATGCCGATAGATAAAACCACGTTCCAACGCGTGACATCCGGTATGCAAAACCCCCAAAACGAAGATTATATCGTTATCAGCGGCAAGCATACTTTTAATACGCAGCTCAGCGCCTTCGTAAAACGCTTGCGCGAACTCGGCCTGATTACCGATAATCAAGCCGCTCCCAAACTTGTAAAGCCCGGCCTGGTAAATCTGGTACCAAACCCCACGGCCGGCCGCGTAGACTTGAGCCGACGTAATATCGTCATTCGTTAGCAAAGGCGTTTTCAAATGGCCACTAAGCACGTTACATTACCTGACATTGGCTCTCTCACACTCTACAAGCGCCGCGGCAGCCGTAGCCTGCGCTTAAGCATTGGCCTGAACGGCGAAGTGCGCGTGTCTCTGCCATATTGGGTGTCCTATAAAGCCGCCGAGGAATTCGCTAAAGGCAAAGCGAGCTGGATCTTACACCAGCAAGGACAACGCACACCAACCTTAGAACACGGCCAACTCATCGGGAAAGCCCACCGTTTACACTTTGAACCGACCGCTGGCGAGCGCACCACCACGCGCGTTTCACTTACCGAAATTAGGGTACACCACCCCATTACCGTACCGCCCGACAATGACGAAGTGCAGGCAAGAGCTTCGGCTGCTAGCATAAAAGCCCTACGCCAAGAAGCTGAGCAACTTTTACCAAACCGTTTGCAGCGCTTGGCCAAAGCGTATGGCTTCGACTTTAAAAGTGTCGATGTTAAACGCCTAAAAACGCGCTGGGGCAGTTGCAGCTCGGCACAAGAAATTACCTTAAACCTGTTTTTAATGCAACTGCCATGGCATTTAATAGATTACGTTTTGCTGCACGAGCTGACTCACACTAAAGTCATGCAGCACGGCAAACCCTTCTGGAACGAGTTAGAACGCCATTTGCCAGGCGCGCGTAAACTCCGGCAAGAAATAAATACTTACCAACCAGTATTACAACCACACGTACATGTGACATAATAAAGCTTATGATTGAGCGCATTTTGCCAAGGAAAAGAAAACGGGCCGAGCTTGAGCACCAGCGGCTCACCAGCCTCATAAACAGCATGGCCGATGGCGTTTTGGCGGTCGATAGGCGCATGAACGTCGTCATTTACAATGGTGCGGCGCTCAATATTCTCGACGTTAACAGTTCGATGCACGGCCGGGCGCTTGCCGAAGTGCTACAGCCCTTCGACCATAACAACCAACCTGTCGACATTGTAAAATTGGTACGCAAAACGACCACTGCCACCTCACAACGCGATCTGCTTTTGCATTACCGAGATGGCAGTACCATCAACCTATATTTGAGCATCGCACCAGTGCATTTTGGCTACGGGCAACAAGGGCAGCGTGGCTTCGTACTGTTGCTACGTGATATCACCCGCGAAAAATCACTCGAGGAAGAGCGCGACGAATTTATTAGCGTCGTCAGCCACGAACTACGCACGCCGATCGCCATCGCCGAAGGCAACATTAGTAACGCCCAGTTTATTCTGGACAAAAATCCGGACATCGCAGCAATTAAAACGGCACTCAAAGATTCGCACGACCAAGTTATGTTTTTAGCAAGCATGGTGAACGACCTGGCTACGTTGTCACGAGCCGAACGCGGCAAACTGAACGTTGATATTACGCCGATTGACGTGCCAAACTTTACGGCCGAGCTTGCTAAAAATTACACAGCCGATGCGCAAGCTAAAGGCTTAGAACTTAAGACCAACGTAACGCCAAACATGCCGCCGCTCTTTTCAAGCGAGTTATATGTGCGCGAAATTCTGCAAAACTTTATTACCAACGCCATCAAATACACCGAAAAAGGCTCGGTGACTATTGGGGCGCAAATGGCCGAAAAGGGCACCTTGTTTACTGTTGCCGACACAGGCATTGGCATAAGTAAAAGTGATCAAGAGAAAGTGTTCGACAAATTTTTCCGTTCCGAAGATTACCGCACCCGCAAAACAAGCGGTACCGGCCTTGGTTTGTACGTTACATTAAAGCTTTCCCGGCTATTGCACGCCGAAATTAACATGAAAAGTCAGATCAATAAAGGCTCGACGTTTAGCGTTTTTGTGCCGAACCTCGAGGGCCCGACAAGCGCAGACAGTGCGCAAAAGCCCGCCGAGCAGGCAAACAGCAATAACGCGGTTACCTCAACGTAACAGTCTAGAACCCGCTACGCCATGGCAAAGGTTCGTTCGTTAAATGTCGCCCATTGCCTTTTTATAAATAATGCTGGCACTTATGGCAATCGCCGCACCAAATGAGACAGCTGCCCAAGTAAAGTCACCATCTTTGGCCTCCGCTTGGCCATCCGCCAACCCCATGTACTGATTTTTCCATCCGTCGACGTTATAATATTCCACCAATTGCTTTTGATCGTTAGCATCTTCACTTAACGGATCGACAGAAGGCATTTGAGCTTCTAAAGAAATGTACTTATCCGCTTCATGGTTGTTGCGGCCTTGCCATATGGCATGGTTGATTCCCGCAATCCCAAAGCCTAACGTTGCAGCAAGTCCCACACCGCTTAGAGTCCCTCGGGCAATTTTGAACCTTGATTCTCTATCAGTAATATATTCTTCGCTCTGTCGCATTGTTACTCCAAACCTGCATATATAGAAATATATATAGAATTTTACTTATAAAATATACTTATAGCAGTTCTGTTAATACATTACTAGGGGAAGCTGTAATTTATAGAACTTTATCCAACCTATAGCCAGCACATCACTCATGCATATTTGACGGATGCGGATACGTATGCATAACCGGAATACACACATTGCGCTCTTTCCATTCCACCACTGAAAATTCATACTGCCACATAGAGCGGTGCAATAACAACACGTCAACAATAATCATTACCGGCATACCAATAAGCGAATAAGGCAACCGTCCGATATGCGTTGCGTTGGTCACCCGCACATAACATACAGTTAGCAACACTGCCGAAGCCGCCGCTAATGTCTGCGCAAGCGCATTTACTGGCAGCCACCAGCCCGCCAAAGCTATAATAAACGGTAAAATCAACAAAATTAGGTTAGCAAAAGTGACCAGAAAGACTTGCTCTGGCCTGCGGTGCACCTGTGGATAGCGCATGCGCACGGCGGTGTCGATTTGGTCGGCACGCGGCTTAAAACTAGTGACAATCAGGTCTTTATCACTCCGTATAAAACTATACCTATCGCCTTGTATTAACGCTTTAGCAAAGTAAGCTTCGGGTACAATTGCCCGCGTAACGGCGGCAAACCCACCGGTTTTAACTAACGCTTTGCGCTCGATAATCCAGCAGCTACTGAGCACTGCCGGGCGGTTAAACAAGCGGCGTGGCGGCACCAACTCCCACCAATAGCGCGCTGCCTGAATAACGGATAGGTGAGGCCGCCTTGGGAGTTGCTGCATCGGCAGCACGCTGACCATACTTTTCTTGCGGGTAAGTGCCAGCGTTACGAGCTGGCGTAAGCTGTCCGGCTCAAAACGCACATCGACGCCGCAAAATACAATGAATTCACCGCTTGACTCTTTTGCCAAGCGGTCGTATGCCTGGTTTTTAGCGAGCCACGTTGGCCGTGGCTCCTCACCCTGAACAAACCGCACGCCGTCGTGTGCAAAGCTTTTAATAATTTCCGGTGTATGGTTGTTTTGCGAGCAATCATCGAGCACAATCACCTCAAGTTTCGGGTAATCGCTGGCAATAACGCTGCTTAAGCACTCTTGTAAATCCAGGGTTTCGTTGCGGGCAGGGATAGCCACTGTGAGCGAAGGCAACTCGGCATCGCTGTAGTGTCTATTCAAGTGGCCGGGGGCCGTTTTATGTAACCGCCGGCGCAGTGAGGTAAACAATGCAACCGCACTCAGCGCCTGAGCAACCGCGACCATCAGCCACACAAACGAGCGGTTCCGCGGCATTTGATACCACAACCACCATGCCGCAAATAGCAGCACCTGCGTCCCTATAAGCATATAGCTTGTACGCCAGGTCACGCGCCGCAAATAATTAGCGTGCATTCGCCCTTTAATAATACGCACCATATTAAAAGTACGGTACAAGCTTATGGCAGCGATAAGCCCAGTAAGGACATTAGGCCGCAGCACGCATAAACTGGCCGAGGCAAAATTAGCCAGCACGCAAGCCAGTATAATAAATAGTAACCGCAAGCCGCGCCGTAGCACCATAACATGGACAATAACCTCCGAAAGTACAGAGGCGCAAAACGCATAAAGCATAAGAATCATACTATTTATAGTATATGCAAAATATGCACCGCTGGAAATATTGCTAAATTTCTAATTTTGTGCTATTATATGCGTCATGAACCAACAGCCAGCGCCACAAGAGCAGCCAAACGACGCTCAAAGCAACTTTATTGTACAGCCTAAGGACCGGCTTGCAGCGCCTGAACTAGCTAACTACCACGGGGGTAAGATTATCGCAGCCGGTACGGTTATCGGCATCATAGCAATTGGAGCCGGCATTGGCTACAGTGGCTACGAAAACCACACAGCTGGCAACGAAGCAGTCACTGCTAAAAACGAACGTATTGCTGCCGACCAAGCGTATTTCCACGGTGATATGGTTAAAAGCCAAGCGCTCATACACGACTCGCATACCCACGCTGACACCATCAAAAGCCATATAGACGCTAGCAAGGTTGACATGAAGCTTGGCTGGGGAGCCGGCGCTGCATCGATCGTATTCGGAATCGCCGCAGGCGGAATGTTGCGCCGTAAGCAAAACATGGTAAATGCCGCACTGAGTGCAGACTATAACGCTCGCGTACTGGCCCACGTTACCGAAAAAGCCCGGCAACAAAACCAAGGCAATAACTAGTACTTGACGCCTACGCGCCAACCGGCGTATACTTGACACATCAGGAGCTTATCGTTTTGATAAGCTCTTTTTATATAGGAGAACAAGAGTGGCTGACGAAGACCAGAAAAAACCAAAGCGCCGCGTACGCAAGGTTGAAAGTGTCCGTGACATAAGCACCAAAAGCGAGCAGCCTGCAACAGTGGGCACCGGCCGCAAAATAGGGCGCGGTTTTACAGCGCCAGTGCGTTTTATTGGCCGCGGCATTGCCGGCGTAGGGCACAAACTTAATAAAATTAAGGTGTTCCGAATTTTGGGCCTTATTTTATGGCCGCCTTACTTCCGCAACAGCTGGAAGGAACTTCGCCAAGTCACTTGGCCAAACGGCAAGCAAAGCCGCCAATTAACCACCGCGGTTATTTTGTTTGCGGTCACTTTTGGCATTATTATTGCGCTGCTTGACTTTGGTCTCGACAAAATATTTAAACAGGTATTATTAAAGTAAGCAGGTTTAAGGCTGACTTACCGGAGAATTTATGAGCAAACGATACGACGAATCAAAACAATGGTACGCAATCCACACCTATAGCGGCTATGAAGAAAAGGTGGCCGAAAGCATCCGCCAACGCGCTGATAGTTTGGACATGAAAGACAAGGTTTTCCAAGTCTTAGTGCCTAAAGAAAAGATGATTGAGATCAAAAACGGCAAACGCCGGGTGGTTGAAAAGCGCATTTTCCAGGGCTACGTACTAGTAGAAATTAAAATGAGCGAGGATGCTTGGTACATTGTGCGCAACACTCCTGGCGTGACCGGTTTTGTGGGTTCAGGCACCGAGCCGACTCCCGTAAGTGAAGATGAAGTTAAAAACATTCAGAAGCGCATGGGCTTAGAACAGCCAAAGCACAAAATGGACTTCCGCCTTGGCGAAGTGGTCAGTATTATTGACGGGCCGTTCAAGGGCTTCGACGGTGCCATCAACGAAATTGACGCCGCCAAAGGTAAACTTAAGGTGCTTGTGAACATGTTTGGCCGGGAAACGCCAGTCGAACTCGACAGCCTGCAAGTTAAGCGCGTATAGGCAGCAAAACCATGTCTGCAGAAAATCTCACGCCCCCCTCGTCACCGGCAGGTAATCGTTGTCTAAAAATTTCGCTACTTATGTCAACAGTAACGGGTGACTTTACTCCGGAAATTGGAGTGCCGTACACATGCGCTTTTGCCCGGTCTGAACACAAATGTGATCAGATTCGTACAGCGACTCAGCAACCCGAGAGAGGTTTATATAGCATGTCTGACTACGCTACCACCGGCGATTGCCTTATTGATAAACCGACTCCGGAAGAGCGAGAAAGGATGCTTAGTGCAGAACGAGCGCTCCTGAATGCGATATTTTCCGACCAAGACACACCTACAGATTTCACTGACTTACTGCCAGATTTTCCCCAAACGCCGCACGACGAAGCATAGACTTTTAAAGCGTTTTATAGTAAAATACTAAAGTTACGCACATTGTGGTGAGCGCTTCAACTTTCTCACCATATTGCAAGAAGGATTAAACAATGGCAAAAGCTGTAAAAGCAAACGTAAAAATGAAGCTGCCTGCGGGCCGCGCAACCGCTGCACCTCCGGTTGGTAGCATCCTTGGTGCGCACGGTGTAAACATGATGGACTTCATCAACCCGTTCAACGACCAAACTAAAGACATGCAGGGTGCAACCGTCACTGTCCACGTGACAATTTACGACGACCGCAGCATGAACTTTTACGTCGTTGGTGCGCCTACCGACGACCTTATTCGCGCTGAACTCGGCATCAAAAAAGGTTCGGGCAAACCAAACAGCGAAAAGATCGCTAAAAAATTAAGCGATGCCCAGCTGACCAAAATCGCCGAGGTGAAAGCAAAAGACATGAACACCGATGACATCGCAGCTGTCAAAAAGATGGTTGCCGGCACCGCACGCAGCATGGGTGTCGAAATCGAAGGGTAAACCATGGCGGAAAGAATACGTCTATTTGAAGACGAAAATTCTGAAGATCGGCCAACTGGAGGTCGCCGCTTCGTGGATAGCGGCAATCCAAACGAAAAGCCTTCGGACCCAAGTGAGTACGCGGTGCCAAGCAGCTCTGACCTTAATTACCCACAGCCAGTCAGAACCCCCCGTTTCGAGAAAGAAACAAGTGTAGGCCAGCCCGAGAGCAATCAACGGCAGCAACCCCAGATACCACCAGAACAACGATATGATGGCCCATTTTATGTTGGCGGCTAAATTGAAAGACTGTAGATTTTGTAACTAAATTGTGGGAGGCTCGGGAAACCGGCCGTACGCACCACGAAAGGAATAATTATGGCAGACAAAGCCGTTACAAACGAAGAAACTAAAGAAGCTGAACTAATCGTAGAAGCAGCTCCTGAAAAAGAAGAAAAAGCGACCGCTAAGGCTGGCAAGCGCAGTGCAAAATCTTTGGCTGAAGCCGAAGAAAAGCAAGCTAAAGAAGAGCGCAAAGAACAGACGGCTGAAGAGGCTGAGAAGCCAAAGCAGCACGCCAACCCAACTCGCCCTCGTTTAGAGCGCCAAGGTAAAAAGTTCCGCGAAGCCGCCAAGCAAATCGAAAAGGGCAAAACCTATAGTTTGGCCGAAGCTTTGGAGCTTGCTACCAAAACCAACCCGGCAAAGTTTGACGCTAGCGTTGAATTGCATGTTAACCTGAGCGTCGACCCGCGCCACGCCGACCAAAACTTGCGCGACAACCTCGTGCTCCCCGCCGGTACCGGTAAAAACGTACGCGTTGCAGTTTTTGCCGATGACGAAGCTGCTGCCGCTAAAAAAGCCGGCGCAGAACTTGTTGGTGTCGAAGAAATAATCAAAGACCTCGACAAAGGTGTTATGAATTTCGACATCTTAATTGCCACTCCTAGCCAAATGGCTAAGCTTGGTAAATACGCCCGCGCCCTTGGCCCACGCGGTTTGATGCCGAACCCAAAGAGCGGCACCGTTACCACCGATGTTGTTAAAGCCGTCAACGAAGCAAAAGCCGGCCGTGTTGAATACCGCGTCGACAGCACCGGCATCGTACACCTGGGCGTTGGCAAGGTTTCGTTCGGCAAAGACAAGCTCGAGCAAAACGTTCGCGCCATATTTGCAAGCATCAAAGGCAACAAGCCGAATTCTGTGAAAGGCAACTACGTGAAGGCGATCCACATCGCCACCGCTATGGGGCCTTCAATTACAGTTGATGTAAGCGAACTTTAGCCCGCATTAGCAACGAAGCATAAAATAAAACTGCTGCCGATATTCAGGCAGCAGTTTTATTTTGCCCTGCGAGGTTTGCGCACACGCATCGCGCGGTTGAGGGCGTTCAGTGTTTTTGTGAAGCCGCTTAAACCGCCACGATAGGCGATATATCTGGGTTGCCACACAGGTTCGTACTTTTCTTTAAAGCGGCGCAGGCCACTAAACGAATAAAACCTGTCGCCATTCGCATACACAAAACGCAACGCATTATTTATAACGGTACGCTCCTCGGTCTTATCATCAAGGCCACTTAATGGGCATAGCCCCAGGTTCAAACGAGCAAAACCATCATCGCGCAATGCGTTAATAAAAGCCAGCAACAGCCGGTCGTTACTATTGCCGAGCGCTTCGTGCGTATGGCGCAACAAGTCGAAGTTGGCCTCGTGCGAATCATACGACGGAATCTGGTTAATAAATGCCTGGATGGTGCCCGCTTGGTCGCGAAGCACCATAATATTACACAGTTGCATGTATTGGTTGGTGTAGTTTCCCATCATAAATCCGCGCTCAGCACGGCCCGGCCTATCAAGCCATTCCTTTGAAATGGTACCTAAGCGATTCAGCAGCGCCTGGTTATGCGGCGGCTTTAGCAGTTCGGCCGTGTAACCTTGCTTATCAAAGCGGTTTTTAATTTGTCGAAAATACTTGTTGTTTTCAGTGTGTTCTTTAAAGTGCTGCAAATCAAGCACTGCTTCTTCGCCAATTTTTTGCAAGCTAAAACCTGCGTCGCGGTATAGTTTGGTGTAGTCTGGCGTGGTGTGCACATAGGCAACGCGCCAGTCATTCGACCAACACAATTCATCGAATTCACGCAGCAGACGGGCAAACTTTCTGGCATCGCCCATGGGGTCGCCCACCACCAAGGCAATACCATGGCGCACCGTGTAGGCCAGGCCGGCTGTGCCGGCCTCATTAAAAAAGTAATACTTGTCGTGCGGCCACAATTTAAAGAAATCTTCACTGTTGCCGTTAAACTGCGCTAACAGTTTTTCACTTACATGCCGGTGCTCGCTTTGATCGGAAAATCGGGCGCGTAGTGGCTGGAAAAACGACAAAAAGGCGTAACCGACCGCCACCAAGCTAATAAAGCTCAACGAATTTAAAAATATATGCGCGCGCCGAGTGTATGGCACCAAACTAGAGTTAGTCGTCAGCCCAAACTGGTCAATGGTACGGTGGAGTGCTTCGCCCAAGGTAATTTGGTGGTGGAAATCGTGCACATCGAGCAGCATGAAACCGGTGACTCCATAAATGAGCGCAATCGCCATGACCGCAACCACAAACCGTAGCGACACGCTAAAGCCACGGATATCACTCTTTACTGTAAAGTGGTCGTCTAGCAGAGCTAAAATCGCAACGATTGTTGCCGGCAATGCGATATTAATAAGAATGTGTGCCAACGGATAGCCAGCTGTTAAAGGGTGATGCACGCTCGCTAGCCGTATGATATTGATGCCTAGTACAAAGCCGTATACTAAAATTGTCACCAGCCAAGCAGTACGTTTACGGCGGCGCAACAACACACTCAAGTACACCAGCGTAAGGCCTAAAAACAGGGGCAGACTAAAGATAAGCTCGCCAAGTTCACTAATTTCAAGGCGTAAAAAGTTACTGCCAACTTGGTCACGGAGCACGCTCGCAATAATAAGCACGCCATTCAACGCCACACCATAAGAAAGCAATCGCACTAATAAACCATGGCGGCGATGCAGCCCAAGGGCATGGTGGGTAATCATGCAACTATTATACCATTTACTGGCGTCTTAAAAAGCACCTACAGCTTTGACTGTACGGTGTAATGGAACAATGTGACATCAGGCGTAAGTTGCTTGCACTCGGCGAGCGACAGACGGACATCACACGGTGTTTTAAAAAGGCTGATGCCCGTGCCAAAAAGCACTGGTTCAATTGTCAAGTATACATCTGTAACTACGCCAGCTTGCAAAAACATATCATAAATGGCAGCACCGCCGCACACGGCAACCTCGCTAAAGCCCTCTCTTTGCAGTCGTTCGGTCAGCACACTCGGATCTTCTTGTGTCGTTTCGATACCTTCTTGATTGATAGTCGTGCGGCTATACACAATGTTACGCCGCCCGGGCAAAGCGCGGCCGATTGTCCGATACGTTACGCCGCCCATTACCATTACGCCAGCGCGCTTAGTCAGTTCCACAAACAGTTTTTTGTCTTCTTTGCTCGACCAGTTCGCAAGCTCGTTGTGCTCGCGGGCAATAAATCCGTCGGCCGAAACAGCGGCAATAATACTCACACGCATCGCTTTTAAACCCCTTATATGTCATTATTGTTGCATGAAGAGCCAGGCAACTCAAGCGCCAGCATATATTTTGCGGGCCATACGGGCGTACGATTTGGAGCCTGTACATACGCTAGGCGTGCAGAAAGGCTACCGCAATCAATCTTACGGTTTTCGTGTGGCTAGCGGGCGTTTGTACAACTTTATTTTGTTCAAACAGGAACCTGGCATGGCCAAGCGGATCATACGCACTCATGCTGTCGCCAACTTTGCAGCCGCAAGCGGGCTGCCAGTGCGCGCTAGCATAAGCGACCGGATTATTAAATTGCAAGATGCTCAAACTGCTCGGTTTGGTGCGCTGTATAATTACTTGCCAGGCGAAACTATTTCATGGGAAGCATACACAGCCAAGCACATTAAACTGCTCGGCCAAGCATTAGGCGAGTTACATAGCGCACTTGCGCGGTACCCGCAAGCCGCGGCGTTGCCAAGCGTCGCACAGGAATATGTTCAAATTTTCAACCAAATGTTTATATATTTTAGCCAGCCAGCTACCATGCAAGCAGTAAAAAACAAGCTTGGTATATACTTACCGGTTAACACCTTATATGAGCTAAAAACGTTTATCGCGGCATGTGACAAGTTACCCGGCCAGCAAGCGCTGCACATGGATTTCGTGCGCAGCAATATTTTATTCAGCACGCGGCCTAGGTTGCGCATTAGTGGTATTTTAGACTTTGAAAAAACAGGCTGCGGCGCACCGATGTTCGACATTGCCCGCACTTTGGCGTTTTTACTGGTCGATTGCAAATACAAAACCGAAGCCCAAACACACAAGTATTTTCTCGATTCCGGCTATAACAAACGCAGCCCGGTGCAAGTCAAGCAAACATTCGTGCGCGTAAAAGGTATACGCCACGACTTGCTCGAAACCCTTATAAATGTGTTTTTGCTACATGACTTTTATAAATTTCTGCGGCACAACCCTTACGAATATTTGGCAGGCAACGAACACTACGCGCGCACCAAAAACTTGTTACTGCAACGCGGCATTTTACACCAGTTGTAATAAACACGTTTTGGCATACGCGCCGCAATCGATTACAATCAAGATATCTTAATGACACCAGAGGGCAGAGAAAATGGCGCAATCGTGGAAGAAACGGCTTATTTCGCAAAGTGATTTATTAGAGTTACGCGAGCAACTAAAAGCACGTGGCAAAAAGGTCGTGTTTACGGCAGGCTCGTGGGATTTAATCCACGCTGGGCAGTGCCGTTACCTTGAAAAAGCCAAAGAACATGGTGATATTTTAGTGGTCGGCGTCAGTAGTAACGAGGCCATTAAAAAGGTGAAAGGTCCGAACAAGCCCATTTTAGATGAAAAAATCCGTGCCGAAATGCTCACCTTTTTACGCTGCGTCGATTTTGTAACCATTTTGCCCGAACCCAGCTGCCAACCCTCGCTCGGCTTGCTTAAGCCTGATGTATACATCACCGTCAGAGAAGACTGGACCAACGATTACAAAGATTCTAAAGAGTACAAAACGGTAGCTAAATACGGTGGCGAAGTGGTTGTCGTTGACCGCCAAAGCACTGCAATTTCGACCACTAAAATTGTGCAGCGCGCTATTGGCGGGCACTTGGGCGACGTATTTAAAGACTTTATGGAGCTACGCAAAGACCCCCTCAAGGAACGCTAGCCGGTTTATTTTATGCAACTCACCCCCGAGGAACAAAAAAAACAAATAGCTTACCGCGACGCTCGGTTTAGCAAACAATACGACGGCATCTGGCAGACAGTTGGCAAATGTGTGTTTTGCGACCTCAACCCAAAGTATATATTTTTTGAAGAACACGGCATTGTTCTGACTATCACTTTATATGCTTACATCGACGGCCACATGATGATCGTCCCCAGACGGCACGTTACGTCGCCCAAAGAATTCACACCGTTAGAGTGGCAAGCCGTGCGCAAGGGCATGTATATTGCTAAAAAACTTATCAAAAACGTGCACGGCATCAGCGGTATGCAAATCGTTCAAAAAGACGGCGCCGAGGCGCAAAGTACCGTCGGGCATGTGCACTTTCATGCCATTCCGTTTGACGCACCCGATTTATGCACCTGGAATTATCGTCAGCTTAAAAACACACCGCTCGAAAACGTGGCGTTATACCAGGCAGCCAATAAAAAAGTTGAGCAGCTCAGCAAAAAGTTTGACCAAAAATATGCCGATGGGAAGAGCAATGAAAACGAACAAAGTAGCGCGGGCAATGCGGCAAGTAGGCAAGACAAAAAACCATATAATTTGCAGTGGGCGGACTTGGCGTTTGGCAGCGGCAAGCCACTCAATAAATTAAAGGCTACATTTATCTTGGCACCACGCGAAATTTCGGCCAAACGGTTTACGCAGCTCGTAAGGGCCTACCTGCCAAAAGGCAATATTATTTTGGGAGTGGCCGCGGAACCGTACGTTTTAGGCTTCGAAGGCCAACCGCAATTTAAGACCCTTCGTGCTGAAACGCTTGCCGCGCTCATTAAAAAAGTAAACACCAGCGCCAGCCCGCATAAAATATACACGCTTATATATTCGCAGCGTGATGGCGTGCATGTTATTAACAAGGGTGGTTTTAAGCGTATTGTGGGTATAAATGGCTCGTGGAAATATTCCTTTCATACGCTGCCAATGTTTTATGAAATTACAAAGGCCGCGACGCCGTACGAACTGGTATCACCATTTGTGGGCGAAGCCGAAGCAAAAGCCTACGCGGCTGAAAAAGAGCCGGAGATTACTCAGCGCATTACCCATAATTCACCGCGAGGTACCGCGCTTGCAGATGGGCAAATGCTAAAGCTTGCCAGCAACGCCGCCCAGTACTCGTACGATACTAGTTTTCAAACCGGTGCCGTTTTAGGCAAAAAAACCGGCCAAAAATACCGAGTGTTGCTCACCAGCTTCAACAAAGTTGTACCGTTTCAAACATATGCCATGGTACATGGCGCTTCGCGCGAGACCCACTTTTCGCCGCCGGGCGACCTTAACCATTACGATGCCGTACATGCTGAGGTCGAAGCTGTCGTAAAAGCCGCCGAGCAAGGGGTCAACCTCAGGGATGCCAGCCTATTTATTAACCTGCTGCCATGCCCCTCATGTGCGCGCATGCTTGCCGAAACTGATATTGCCGAGGTTGTGTATCAAATTGACCATTCCGATGGGTACGCCGTTACATTATTAGAGGCCGCGGGCAAAAAAGTGCGCCGCATTGCGCCACAACAAAGGGAGATTTAGTATGTCAAAACAACATCCTGAACTGCAATACTTACAGCTCATGAACGAGATCTTAGAAAACGGCAAAACCAAGCCGACACGCGGTATTGTCGACGTAAAAGCCATTTTCGGCTACCAATTGCACTTCGATTTACGCTACGGTTTTCCGCTGTTAACCACCAAAAAAATGCCGTTCAAAATTTTACTGCACGAACTTTTGTGGTTCGTTTCGGGCAGCTCTAACATCAAATATTTGCAAGACCACAAAATCCATTATTGGGATGAGTTTGCCGACAAAAATTTGAACCTTGGCCCCGTATATGGCGTGCAGTGGCGGCACTGGAAAGGCCCAAACAGCAAAGAATTCGACCAATTGCAATGGGCAATTGACGAAATTAAAAACAACCCGAATTCAAAGGCGATTATTGTGAGCGCCTGGAATGTGGCCGACTTAAAAGAGATGCGCTTGCCGCCGTGCCACACCATGTTCCAATTCGATGTCACCAAAGGCAAGCTGCGTATGCAATTGTACCAGCGCTCGAGCGATGTGTTTTTGGGCTTGCCGTTTAATATTGCACAGTATGCTATGCTGCTGCACATGGTCGCGCATTTGACCGGCTTTGAGGCGCGTGAGCTAGTGGTGAGTATCGGCAGCGCTCATTTGTATAAAAACCAAATTGACCAAGCGCGCGAGCAAATGGAACGAGCGCCGTATGCTTTCCCGAAACTCAAAATTGTTGGCAATCCGCAAACTATCGACGATTTCACCGAAGATAACTTTGTGCTTGAAGATTACCAAGCCCATCCGCATATTAAAGCACCACTTGTTATCTTATAATCTATCTCAAGTAATATAGTTGACATATGGGTGCCAAAGTTACATAGTTATACGTCATGGAGCGTCTCCTTTTACAACCCGAAGCGATTACGGATGGTAGCCTATTCTTATTTGAAGCATACCGCACCCTGGGGCCTACAGATGAAGAGTTGCAGGCGCAGCGCGAAGCCTTTACAGAAGCCGTAGAGAATATTATGGCCGACCACGTCACACAGTCACAACGCGATGCTATATATACCGCGGCGGGCGTTTTTGAATGGTTTCACTTTTCTGAGCGGGCAGCCGAGTTGCCAGTAGGTTTAACGAACATGCTTGAGGAAGAACAGGATACTAAAAGGGTCATGGTTGATGAAAGTGTTATATCAGAAACTGATCTAGCAATTGCTTGGAGGGCTATTAGTAACGCGAGCGCCATTCCCATTACAGGTCAGATTCCGCAGTTGGAAACACCACAGCAAATCCAGCCGGCCATCGAAACATACTTACGCACAACCGAGGCGTATAAGTTTGTGCAAACACTCATAACACCAGAACCTCAGGGCAGGCAAACCCAACCGCTCTCCCAGCACAGGCGCATAGAGCGCGAAAGTGAAGTTACTAACGCTATACTTGCGCTTTACCGTCTTAAAAATACAACTGAGATTCAGCGCCGCACGGGAATCGACTCCGAATTACAGCACCGGCTGTACCGCATTAACGACGAGACGATGCTCGCGCCGCAACCTCAGCCCTCCCAAACAACAGACATCCAAGGAACACTCCGCACATTTTTTGAACCTCATCTTTTGTACGAACTGCAACAAACGTTAACGCTCAATAGTCAAAAACTTACTTCCGTAAGCTACGACCCAAATAGTAAACAATGGTCCGGCCTAATAGGTACAGACGTAACAAGCGCAAGCCTAGAAGCTTCACATGAATATAGCACACTTATAACTTTGGGCAGCAGTTTGTACAAGTTGAATGAATATTCCGTCACGCCGCTCATTTGCGCATACCTAGATACAGTTTGCGCAGCAGCCTATAGCCAGGAATTACAAACGCCGCAAGATTTAGAGAGGGCGCTCAGTGAGGCTGCAGCATGGATTACTGAGAGATTTAGTACGCAACCCCTCGACAACAGCATGACCAAAGCTTTCACGGCACGGGCATACTTATACGACAGCCGAGGCCCAACCTACCGCGATGAAGATCTTGTCCTTGAAGAAAAAGCCCCGAATCGCCTGAGTAATAACAATAGTGAGTTTCTTGCCCTTGACCAGATGTATGAAGCAGCCTCCCATTCAGCCGGTTTTGTAGTCCAACCAGATTATGTTGCGCCGCCAGTTCACAGACTCATTCAAACAACCGAGCAAACTGAAACGTTGCCGGCATACGATAGCAGTCAAACTCTGACGATTCTTTTTGAGGCAGACTTAGATTACCCGGAAGAAGTAATTGGCGAGGGCGAACAGCCCAGCATCCCAGGATATAAAACCGTTAGTCACGATGCCGTTACCGACGTCTGGGGTTTGGCGTACGACCCGGATACCGATCCGCACGTGTACGCAAACGTTCCTATTCCCGAAGAAGGCATTTTAAAACTTATGCAACAATACGAAGACATTGGCCTTGATGACCTGGCCGGCATGCTGCGCGACTCAGCCGATATGGTGGTGGGCAAACTAGTGGAAGCCATTAAAGCACACACGACATACTACATCCCTGAAAATTCCTCGGCAAGCCATAGCATAGAGCACTTCACAGACTTCGCCGTCAGTAACGGCAAACTCTACCTGCAATGTACTGGTTCGGCGCTGTTTTTAGCTATGTCGCTCAACGAAGCCTTCGGTTCTATTTGCGCCAGCACGCAAAGCGGATTACTTCTTTGTCCGGACGATGTGGTAATCAGTCAGCTCGGTCATGCGCAAGTCGCATTTACTGACAATGGCCGTATGTACATTCTTGACGCCACGGCCAATTCGCCCCTGAACATATTCGACAACAACACCTCTTTACCCACCGACATTCGGCCACGTACAACTACAGCCATAAGACCTACGCCGTCACAGCGCCGCCTGCCTGCAGAACGGCCTACAGCCTCTATCGACTCGGCCATGCTCAAACAGCACGCTACCAATACTTTCAAGCAATATCTTATGGCCACATATAAAGTCCAAAGCGTCGAGCAGTTATACGACCGCGTTGCTGCTTTCAGATCAGATGACCCTATTCGCGCGACGCTCGCCAATCTCATGACGCGGGCAACTAAAGAACAGCTCCAGCGTAACAGGGATTTCATTTATAAGGTTGCCACTACCAGTGAAGTTGACCTTGCAGGAGCTAATCTTGAGCAATACTTCGGCCATGACATTCTGCGGGTCACTATTAGTGCACTCGATACTATTATTGCACTAAGTGACGATTAGCGTTTTAGGCCTTGGCCTTGGCAATAAGTTTTTGGTAGGCAGCTTGATGGCCCGCGATCATTTTTTGTAGGGTAAAACGTTTTTCAAATTGCTGGCGGCAGCCAGCGCGGCTTATTTTTGGCAGGTTCGCAATTGCTTCGGCCATGAGTTTTGCGGTTGCAGCTGTGTCGAGCTGGCGCGGATTTTTAGCTATTCTAGCAGCGCGGTTTTGTGCGCCAGTTTGCGCGTTTTCGGGCGTCTTGATATTTTTGAGCCATTGCTTTTGAATTACAAAGCCGGTTTTGCCATCATCCACAACTTCGGGCAAAGCACCAGAATCAAGCGCGACCACCGGCGTGGCACATGCCAAAGCTTCGATGCTGACCATACCAAACGGCTCGTCAAAAATTGACGGCACTAAGAGTGCTTGTGCATTGCCAATAAATTTATTTTTAGCGGCGTTATTTTTGATGAACCCGACGTATTCGACGTCGTTACCTAGCTGGGGCAGTATTTTTGCGTGCCAGTAGGTGTCTTTTTGGGCATCGCTGTAATGTTTGCCGGCAATTTTGAGTGCCAGGGTGTTGTGCAGGTGCTGACGATTGTATTCACGCACGGCGGCAATTGCCAAGTGCACACCTTTGGGCTCAATGATGCGGCCTACGTAAGCGACATAGTTTTGGCCGCCACTTGGCGCAGGTTTTAAAACCGGCGCAAACATATCGGCTGCTAAGCCATGGTAAATTTTCGCCACCCAATGGGTGCTTGCAGGCATACCAGCGCGCTGGACATCCGACATCGAAAGCCAGTTAAGGTGGGCATATTTCGGGAAAACACTTTTATATTTCACCAAGAAATTAAAGGGGTCGTGATGCGTGAAAACAACCGGCTTTTTACAAAACTGCGCAAAGGGCAGGGCCACGTCCTCTTCGTTGCAATACACATGCACGATATCTAGCTGGCCAGCGTTCGCCATAGCAAAAGCGTGTGCTAAAAGCTCGCTTTGCACTTGGCGGGCAAGCGTTACAAATGTAAAGGTATGTTTTTTGAGCAAATCGATATATGTGTCGCCACGGCCAGCAAGTTCTTGTTCGAAATAACTGAGGTCGGCCGTAATTACCGGAACGCTTGTTTTAATCTTGCCTGGCGTAAACAACGTGACGTTTTCGCCCGCCGCCTGCAAGCCTTCGGCCAGCTGGATTGCTAAATGCCCAGGTGAAAAAATAACGTCCGGCAGAATTTGCGGATGCATGAAAATATGCGGCACCACAATACCGATCTTCATCGCCCAGCCTCCGAAAAACCCGCCCCCAGGCAGTGAAGGCTATTTGCCCTCTTCGACCTCATCTTCGTCATCGCTATGCTCATCCAAGAAACTGAGGTCGATGTCCTTTGATTCCATATCATCGCTTGCGTAATAACCATCTGCTTGTACGTCACTATCTGCCATCTTACCCTCCAAAAACGTTTGCTACCGTTAGTATACCATAAAGTACTGGCCTACAGCAAGCTCGTATCAGTGCGAACGTAGTGGCAGGTGTAGCCACCGGGGTGTTTGCGCAAATAATCTTGATGGTAGGCCTCGGCAGTATAAAATGCCTTGAACTTCTCAAGTGACGTCACCACCGGCTTTTTGTACAAACCCGATTCGTTCACCTTGCCAATCACCATTTTGGCGATTTTTAGCTCATCGTCGGTTTGGTAGAAAATAGCCGAGCGGTACGATGAACCGACATCGTTGCCTTGGCGGTTCACAGTTGTAGGGTCATGAATGCGAAAAAAGAAATCAAGCAAATGGGTAAAATCGGTTTTAGCCGGGTCATAGGTGATGGCAAGCGTCTCGGCATGGCCAGGGTGGTTTTCGTACGTTGGGTTTTGGTTTTCGCCGCCGCTATAGCCGACTTCGGTAGCAATCACTCCGGGCTGCTCGCGAAATAAATCTTCTAGACCCCAAAAGCAGCCACCCGCCAGATACGCAAGTTTAGCCTGCACCATCAAAGCACCCTCCTTTTACTACTATTAGCTTAGCATATGCTTGCGTTACAGAGACGTTTAGAGGTACATTAAAGGCATATGCTTGAGAGTGGGTCAAGCCATTTTGAAGCAACTTTTTGGAGGGTGCATGAACAATACGCAGGGAACGTTTATCGTCATCGAGGGCACCGATGGCTCAGGCAAGGGCACACAGTTTAGCTTACTGGCAGAGCGCTTACAAAAAGCCGGCTACGAGGTAGCTTTATTCGATTTTCCGCAGTACGAAAGCCCGTCAAGCTACTTTGTACGCCAATATTTGAACGGTGCGTACGGCGAGGCTAACGACGTCGGCCCGTACACCGGCTCGCTGTTTTATGCGCTCGACCGTTACGAAGCCGCGGGCGAAATCCGCAAGGCGCTAGCTGCCGGTAAAGTAGTGCTGGCCAACCGTTTCGTGGGCAGCAACATGGCACATCAAGGCGCTAAGTTCGTAAACGCCGAGGAACGCCGCGGCTACTTCATTTGGCTCGATAACCTAGAATTTGAAATGCTGCGCATCCCACGGCCGACCGCTAGCTTTGTGTTACGCGTACCGGCCGAAATTGCCCAAACCCTTGTGGACCAAAAAGAGCAGCGTAGTTACACCGATAAAAAACGCGATATCCACGAAGCAGACCTGGCGCATTTGCAGCGCTCCGTACAAGTGTACGATGAAATGTGCGAACTGTTCCCGCGTGATTTTGTGCGCATTGATTGTGTGCGCCACGGCCGCCTGATGGACGTCGAAAATATCCAGCGCGTGCTATGGGAAAAGATTGACGCGTTGTTACCGCCGCCACCGCAGCTGGAAATGAGCACGCCGGCATTTACGACTGTCGCAGAGGACATCCAAGCACAGGCACATGAAGCCACCATCGTTGAAAACCCGTTCGTAAAACTAAATAATGACGGCAGCTACGAGCTGACTAAAGAAGGCCAAGCTTTTTTGCAGCAAGCCACCACCGAGCCAGCCGGTGGCACATACGCACTCACCGGCAAGCTCGCGCCAGCTACTATCGCCGCGCTATTTACTAAGTTATACCACGGCACAGCTGACCTTCGCTTAGTGCTACTCGACGAATTTTCCGGAAGTACGCAAAAAGATGCCGCATTCTTACGCCAAGCAACGAAACAAGGCGATGCAGCGTTTATACAGCACCTCGCCCAAACGCACATAGTCATCGAGAACGCCAGCAGCTTGCTAGCCAGCGAGCTCCGCGCCCAACCAAACCTCCAAGTCGTGCAGCCGGAAACGTTCCGCGCTCATTTTAACTATAAAAGTAGCGAGGGCAATTACCCATACCACACGCCCGCGAACTTAAGCGACGAGGCTCGCACTTATTACTGCGCTGCAATGGATAAGATCTTTGACGCGTATAGCTACATGCTGCAAACACTTTCCGACCATCTTAAGCAGAGCCGGACATCGCAAGATGGGCAAACCATGGCCTGGCATAATACCACTGCCGCTCAGGCACGCCACATTCTGCACGATACGCTGCCAGTCGCAGCTTCTACAAACATCGGCATCGCTGCTTCGGCAATTACCATGCTGCAAGCCGCAAAAATGCTTCAGCAGCAAAACCTTAACGAATATACGGCTGCTGGCGAGGCGCTCGCAGTACAAACCCAAAAAGCACTACCCGACTTTTTTACCAACAACGAAGAAGAAAACACAGCAGGCCAAAAACCTTCGACTAGCAAGCTTTCTAGCCTGGCCCAAAGCGTACTTGCCGACAATTACGCGGCAAGCGTAGCTACCAGCGCGATGCTCACTAGCTTTTTGCCCCGCAACGAGCTGGATTTAACCGCGGAGATGCTTTTTGCGCACGGCGGCCTGCCGCTAAACGAAACTATTCAAGCTGCTGCCAAGTTACCGTACGCCCAAAAGGCGCTGATATTTGAAACCTATCTAAACAGTAACGACATTAAAGTGCTGCAAAAAACCAGTTACACCTGGGATATTGTGGCTAGTTTCGACACATTTAATACGTTGCAGTGTCAAAATGTCGGGGCGCTCACACGCCAGCAGCTGACACCACGATATGGCTACGAGGTGCCAAAAATAATTGAAGAGGCAGGCCTGTCCGACTATTTTGAAGCCTGTTTTGATATAAGTCTACAGCTGCACAGCTATTTGCAAAGCGCAGGCTACGCTGCCGAGGCAGAATACGCCACGCTATACGGCCACCGTTTACGCATGCAGTTTACGCACACCGCTGCCGATACGACCGCGTTATTTACACACAAAACCTTAAAAGATTCGGAATTCACAAATATCTTGCAAGAAATGCAGGCCAAGCTGGCAGCTGCGCATCCGCTCTTAAGCCAAGTATTCACCAAAGAGTAACCCCCGAAGGGACTCAAGCTACACGCCAATCACACTACACCGTATCGACTTTTATAGTAAACTGCCCGATTTTCTCTGGCGTTATTTGTTGGAATCTTTTCTTACGGGCTTCCTGCCATTGCTTCATTATCGAATAACGCAGTAAGAAATCATCAGAAGGCAACGGTTTATAATGAGCTTCCGCAATCGTGTAAAGGCGGTCGGCATGCGCCTGGTTGGCGTCACCATAGGCCCGCTGCATAATCGGCGATGCTTTCCAGCGCTCGTGCCAATCAGCAGGCAACAGCCGCGGCCACTTTGGGTCGGCAAAAATAGCAGGCCCGATACTCACCTTAATGGCGTTACGGTTCAGGTGTTTCTGAATAATACTCGCAGCAGCGCCAAGCGAAAAATCAAGCGGAATTTTCGTTTCAAATGCTTCATCGTAAAGAGCCCACGCCCTAACATAGGCATCTACGAACTCGTCGGCGTCCAAGTGTGGCGTCCCATCCGGCTTAAGCTCCAACCCGCCAGCTATACCGGCGGCGATAAAATCTGCCTGTTCGCTGCTGAGTACATCCTCGCCGAATAGTTCCGCAGCTAGGGCGTTGGCGCGCTGGTATGCACTATGCAAGACTGGCTTCAAGGTGGCATCGTATGCGATGTTTTCAATTAAGCGATGCAGTTGAAGGTCGGTATCTTTATCAAAGTTATCGAGGCGCTTTACAAAATTTTTAAGTATGAGTTTTGCTGGGGTATGGCCAGCCTCGCCAATATTCGCTTGGCCCTTTTCATAGCCGTAGCTCATGGCTGCCATAAGCCAAAGCGACCCTTGCGCAACTGAACTGTGCAAATGCTTTTCACGTGTTTCAGCGTAGCCGTCTTTTATTCTGACAGAGACACGCTCGGTTCCAATAAACCATCTCCCCGAGGCATTTTCACCAAAAATAAGGGTTTCTTCGGCGGATAATTCATTCATCCAAGCCCCTTCTTCGATCGCTGCGCTCACGCCGCTCATGATATCTAAGGTGGCATCGAATTTGTCTGGCGCATTACCGATAACCGGCAGCCATTCCGGGGCACCGGACTCATCAGCCTGAGGTTCGTCTTCAGCGTACATGCTTAAATTGATATGCCTGCTGATGTGCTCGCCAGAATAACCCGGAACGCAGCCGTGCTTAGCGGCAATGCTAACAAGTTCATTAAGCACAATTCTTTCACGATAAGGCATTTCGCTTGGAGCACATGGCGACAAACGAATCTCTGTAACACCCTTATTATCGTAGTAGCCGGCTTGTAAACCGGCATTCCCAAACCTGAATTCTAGCCAGTTATTTGGCGAACCGTACTGAGTAGCCAAGGTGTCGTATGAGGCACCTTTCGGCGGCGCTGTTTCGCCAAGAGTCGGGGTTGAAAAGCGTTTATATAGTTCATAATTAACAAAATCGGCTACAGTAAAATTGTCGATATTTGCCAGCCACTCCTGCTGCTTGCGGGCTTCTGCAGCATTGGCTGGCACTAATTGTAGTATGTCTTGCTGCGCCTCGTTGCGCAGGCGGTTGTATTCTTCGGCAGGCAAGGGGCTGACATCTGAAGTACCGACAATGTAAAACTCGAGCTCAGTGCCGACCAAAAAACGCACCGGCCGGCCGCCGTATTCACCAGTGCGTAAACTTTCTTCTAACTGAGGCAAACGGCGCTCCGCCAGCTCACTCTCATTAAGATATTCCGGCTGTTGCCCGCCAAACTCAGACATAATAACGCTTATTATATCATATAACGTAGCTTATTGCTATCCTGCGAGCAGTCTGCGCTAAAGGTATAAATGATTTCACTCCTCTCTTTTATTTGACAAAAACAGTGTGGGTTAGTTAAATTGTTTCTATGCAACGAAAGATGTTCGGTCTCGTGGTTATTTTCGGCTCGATGGAGCGCGGATTGCACTTGGCTTAAAATTTTTCCAAAAAATAAGTAAAGGCACCGGGCTCCACCAACAGGAACCCGGTTTTTTAATACCATGTTTACAGAAAATATCTACACCCCGCACCCGAGATCACCAGCTTACACTGGAGCACGGCAAGCTTTGCTGGAGGTTGTGCAACCGGCGCGCCTCCATGAAACGATTGCGCAAGCTGGCGAAGCGAGCGATACAGTCCGCCTTGCAGCAGCAGAACATATTCAAACCCATGTGCATGACGCGCTGTGGTTTAAACTTGGCAATTATCCCGCGTACCAACCAGCCAATGGTGAAGCAGAAAATATCATCCCCGAAAATCAAGAGACGAATTGCCTCGGTTACGTCGCGATCACCGCCGAAATATTGGCTTTGGCGGGCATACAAAACCATATTATCTATTTTAAGGATCACTTTATGAACGGTGTTGTTACCGGTGAAAACACATCGAAACCGCAGTTGCATATGTTTGACGCCATAAACCCTAGTCTCAGCCAGAACCTAACCAATACGCTGCGCGGCGTAACCGTTGCTCGATTGCTGCAACAACAGGCAGTGAGCGGGCGCGGTGCCGCCCGTATCGATACCGAGCGGTTGCTTACCAACGCCGGCTACATTGCTGATGAATTCACTCACCGCCCAGACACTATTGGTTTTACCTGGTTGTATTATCAAAAAGGCGACTCGCTGCGACTCGACGCCACCTCACGGTTCGCCCGCGATGAACGTTGGGAGCGCCGCAACCGCTACACCAGTTTTATGAGCATCTACCCACATGGCATCGGCATGCGCGTGCTGGCCGCTTACGGTACATTCAAAGCCGCAATCGGCAACAAAAACTACGAAGATGCGCTGGCAAGTTCTTATAAGATTGCCGGTTTGTTTCCAGAACTTGACGCGCGGCTCAAACATGACAAAATAAAAGCACTGGTATTGGCGCTCACAGCCAGCGGCCATACCGAGGACGCACTCGCGGCAACCTTCAATTACTGCACGAGTTTCGCATGCAGCAGTGACCCTCGTTTAAAGGGTATCGAAGCCGGGTTATACTACGATATCGCCATAGCCACCGGTGATGTCGAAGTGGCAGCTTTGGGCTTACATGCTTACCAGCAAGCGCTCGGTGATTACACCAATCGCACCAAAAAACCGATTCGGTCAGAAACTTTTGAAGGGAAAATGGCTAAACTACAAAAAATAATACAGGCAGGCAGATAAATGGACCAATATCTCCAAAAACTTATTTCTTTTAAGAGCAACAGTAGCGACCAGGCAGCGTGCCAGGAAGCCTTAAAGTACGTTGCTGATTTTTGCGCCGCCCACGGGCTGCATGTTAAAGAGTACGACTTTAACGGCGTCGCATCATTCGTGGCAACAGTTAAACCAAACGACTTAGAGCCAAAAGTTATGCTGGTTGCGCATATCGACGTCGTGCCTGCCAGGCAACAAGATTATACGCTCACCGAAAAAGACGGCAACTATTACGGCCGCGGAGTGTACGATATGAAATCGGCTATCGCTAATTACATGAACGTAGTCGACGTGCTGGGTGACGATCTTAAAAATTACAGCTTAGGCATTATGATCGTAACCGATGAAGAGGCCGGCGGCCAAAATGGTGTCAAGCAACTCGTAGCCGAAGGGTATCGGCCAGGCATTTGTATTTTGCCCGACGGCGGGCAAAATTGGGACATTGAGGCTCTCGCCAAAGGTTTTATCCAAGCGGATATCAACGTGGTTGGCAAAGCGGCGCACGGCGCACGCCCCTGGGAGGGCGATAGTGCAATCATTAAATTGGTTCATGTGCTCAACGAAGTGAGCCATTTATTTGACGAAAATGCTATACACACTAGCTCTCTAAACATTGGCACAATAAGCGGGGGCGACGCTATAAACCAGATTCCGGCACATGCTTCAGCCGCTTTAGATATTCGTTATGTAAAACACGAGGATTACACGCACTTAACAGAAGCAATTCATGATATTTGCACACGCCATGGTGCTACATACACCAAACGATTCGTTGGCAGGCCGTGCGTTACCGACTTGAAACATCCACAAGTCATACCGTTCGTTGAAAGCATCACCAAAATCACCGGCCACGAGGTTACCGGCACTATGAGTTACGGTGGCAGCGACGGTCGCTTTTTCGCCGCCGTTGATGTGCCGTGCGTTTTAACCCACCCCGAAGGTGGCGAGCAGCACGCGACAGGCGAGTGGATCAGTAAAAAAGGTTTTGAGCAATTCAACGAAGTCATTTTGGATTACCTACACAAAGCCGCCAAAAACTAACTTTTAGTAAACCGTGCAGGCTGCCGATGTATATAAGTAACACGCGCAGTCCTCCGAGCAAAACGAGGAGATGTTTGAGCACGACTTACTTATATACATCGGCAGCCCCCGTAAAAACCGTTGACATTTTAAGTGCATTCGCGTAGAATAACAGGGAACATCACCGAAGACAGTAGCAGCATAAAAAGCTTAATTGGCTACCGAGGCATGAATTCAAACAAATATTTTGTTTATTTGGCTGAGTCTTTGGTAATGCGAGAACCAAAGACTTTTTATTTGTCTTTAGTAATCCGTTCATTAACAACTTGGCCGAAGAAAAATTTGCATTATTGAAAGTACTTTTTTATTTCAGTTCAAGGCACATCGGAAGCGCAAAGTATGTTATGCAAAAACATACTTTGCGACCCGAGAAGTGCCGCGAAGTGTAAACTAAAGGTACGACCTCCTGCAACCAATTCAAAAACAGTAAACAAGGGACACGGCTTATGGCTTTATCAAAAGACCAAAAGAACCAAGTTGTTTCCGAAATTGCTGAAGCCCTGACAAGCTCAAAAATGACCGTCGTAGCTGCCTATCAAGGCACTACCGTTAAGGCCATCCAACAATTGCGCCGCAATGCCCGCGAAAACGGCACTAAAGTACGCGTTGTTAAAAATCGGCTTGTCATTCAAGCTTTGCAACAAGTAAACAACTTGAAGAACGTCGACACCAATGCCTTGAACGGCCAACTTTTGTACGCTTTTAACAGCGAAGACGAAGTTGCGCCAGCCCAAAGCTTGGCTGCGTTCGCAAAGACCAACCCAACAATTGAATTTGTTGGTGCCATCAGCGCCGAAGGCAAATTCTTGTCTGCCGACGACGTAAAAGCCCTGGCAACATTGCCAGGCAAAGAGCAACTTATCGCTCAAGTTATCAACACCTTGCTTTCACCAGTCAACGACGTTACCAACGCGCTTTCGGGCAACTTGCACGCGCTGCTTGACGGCATTGAAGCCAAAGCACAGTAATTTAGCACACACATTAAGAAGGGATCTACCATCATGGCTGATTTGAAAAAATTCGCAGAACAGCTTACAAGCTTGACTGTACTCGAAGTAAACGAACTCAAGAACATCCTTAAGGACGAATACGGCATCGAGCCAGCCGCCGCAGCTGTTGCTGTTGCAGCTGCTCCTGCTGAAGGCGCTGCTGCCGCTGAAGAAAAGAGCGAATTCGACGTTATCCTTAAAGACGCCGGCGCTCAAAAAGTTGCTGTCATTAAGGCTGTAAAAGACCTCACCGGCCTTGGCCTTGGTGAAGCAAAAGCTGTCGTTGACGGCGCTCCAAAAGCTGTGCTTGAAGGCGCTAAAAAAGACGACGCTGAAGCTGCCAAGAAAGCTCTTGAAGCCGCTGGCGCTACTGTTGAATTGGCCTAACCGGTTCAAAACACCGGTTATCTTCGGCCGACGTTATACCAAATACCCGCTTGACACATCAGGCGGGTATTTATTTTCTACAATTTTACAGATGTAGCCAATGTGATATGGTAAAAAAATGAGTTACCCCGCTGGCGAACATAATTCATTCCTAATAGGCGAAGCGCCGTCTTTGGAGGTTAGCCAAGCCCGTTTGCAAGCAGCGCTCCCACTTCCTCGCGAAATTATAAGCGCATATGGGCCAGCCCTAACGCGAGCATACGCACTGGGTGACCCGGGGTTTGACAGGAAGGAAGCCAACGACCTGCAATGGTGGGTATCAAAGAGCGTAGACGAACTCACTATAAGCACCTCAGCTCTCATCCAAACCGCCGAGCCTGCCGGAAGTCTGTCCTTTTTCTTGGCCGCGCCAAACCTTGAGGTGTACACGGAAATATATCGCAACACGCAGCAATCTTCCATAGACGGCATCAATGCTCACGGCGTCCAGGCTCATTTATATAGTCTTGAGCATATTTTTTACTATGGCCAAAGCCCGGAACCGGCATACGACACCGTCCAGGGAAGCGGCATTTTACGACTCACAGCAGATGCAACCAACCAGACATACGAAAGGCTGGTAGAGCAAGGTTTAATTGATACGAGTGCACGGCGACTAAGCAGACGGTTCGGGATTATGGAGCGGACAGCCCAGCTTGCCATGATTGAACTGCTCGCCCGAGACCTCGATATAGTACGTATAATAAACGAGAAGTGGCATGATATTGCAAAGCTTACACTCCGAACATTGCTAGAAATAGACGGCAAACCGCCAACTATCTATAATCGTTTGGACGCAGTTAAGCGCATTGGCAGTGAGTTGCAAGAGCATGGCGAAAACGAAGAGCATCCTATTATAAAGCAAGCTATCGGTAACATTGTTACGCATGCCGCCGTAATTGCCAGTTCGGTTGACCGGCGTATGGATTACTTTGCAACCATCTACGACGCATTCAGGTATAAGCCGCCTTTTTCAAAATTATTAGAAGAATCACAGGGGAGCGGCCATTTGCGGCCAGCTGAAACACCCGCCAAAGCAGTTTCAGAGGCCGAGAAGCAGCGAGAACTGGATCTGAAAGCCGAGCAAGAGCAGCGGAAGTTTGAGCAACGCGTCGCAGCCGAACGCCGATTACAGGAAATATTGGCAGGCGCCCCTTTATACCGCAATTTTATAGAAGCCTTCAACAAGCCATGGTCCATCACTAATAAGGAATTTAAAAACGGCGGTTACGAATTCATACGGCAGGCGCTTACGGGCAATCATGGAAAGTTTCTACCGACACCCGAGACCACATTCACGAAAACTGACGCCCGGTACATTATCGGTTTCATTGCCCAATTGAAGGGTATGTTTAGCGGCGGTACGCTAGAGCCGATAGGTCGTTTCTTAGAGCACAGCTGCCGCGAGGAACGCAGCCGCGCCAATGAGATCAGGGATATCAACAACATTCTGCGCCGCTATAAGCCGGATACAGAGCCGCTAGAACCACTTCGCAAACTCACTGCCTACACCCAAACACTTGCTAAAAGTTGGCAATTATTTGAGCCGATGATACGGGAGCTGTGGCCGCAAAACGGCGCTGACCTCGCCGAGAAGTTACAGGCTTTGTTTACTTTGGTCCACCCGGAATTCACCCAAACTAGCTCGCCCGCCGGCAATGAACTGCTAGTATCTGAAGAACCTGAGGCAACCAACGACGCGGATAAGGCAGAAGCCCAGGCTAAAGAGGACCTTGAAGAACTTATCGCCCAGGCCGAGGAACTGGATTTAGTCGTTTTCCCAGATAAGCCAACAGATAAAGAAATTATGCGGGTACTTGGTGGGCATGGCATAAAAGCCGGCAGCCTCACCCCTAAAAGGCTCGAGCGGCTCCGTGATTTCTTACGGCTTCGTGAGGTAACCGACAATTGCAAATTCTATGTCTCGCGGACTGGCGTCAAGCGTTCGCGCCGCCAATATTTCGTTTTGAGGTTCACAATTGAGGGCAAACAGTACGCACTTGCCGAAAGCCTTGAACCTGGCCGTGCCAGCTATGCGCTTGCAGAACATCTTGCTGAAGGCACAATTATCGAACTACTCAAATCGTACAAAGAAGAGGCGCGCGCCCTGGGAGCACGTCAAATTAACCATGAGCCCGACGATACACGGCACCACGAGAAACTGCTAAATGCGGTATTGACTATGCATGAGGAAACGAAAGGCCAAGCAGATGCGCATTAGGCGTCCCGTTAGTTTTCCACAGAAGCACGCAATAGTTTTGACTTGACTAAATAAACGTGATAGCTTTAAAAGTAAGTGTATCGAAACAAACACTTCTACATCTGAGAGACACAAGAGAGAAACACATTCATGGCAGACATCCCAGAAAAACAAATCAAGCGCCTTAGGGCACTCATTCAAGAGGCGGAAACCAACCTTGCGGCAGCGAACGAGCTGCTTATTAGTCTTGTAGGGGACGACTCAGGCGTAGCGCCAGTTATTCAAGAAGAAAACTTAGGCAAGATTATCGAAGGCGTATTTGACGGTCAAAATATGGTCGGTTCCGACGGCAAAATGTATCCGGTACCTGCAAACTATGCCAGCAAGTCAAAACTCGTGCAAGGCGATATCCTTAAGCTTACTATCACCGAAGATGGCACCTTTTTGTATAAGCAAATCGGGCCGATTCCGCGCAAGCAAATGGTTGGTACACTTAAGCTCGAAAATGGCCACTACTTCGTTGATGTTGCTGGCCACGACTATCGTGTGCTGCTCGCCAGCGTAACGTACTTTAAGGCAAAGCCAGGCGATCAAGTCAGCGTTAACGTTCCCGAAGATGATACCGCGGCCGAATGGGCTGCACTCGAAGCCGCTCTGTAAAACGAGCGGTTTTTTATTTCCGAAAGGTTCTTAGGTTCTTGCTGCACGCCGGACTGCAGCCGTATACATCGAGCCATTTTTAATCACGCTACAAAATACAACGTCGCGGCCAGCAACAAGCATGTATAATACAAGGTGATGGGGCAGGCGTTATACCGAACACACCGGTCGAGAAAGCTTAGTGAGGTTGTTGGCCAAGAACATATAACCGACACTCTGACGGCGGCTTTAAAAAAGGGCTTGATTAGCCATGCTTACCTTTTTACCGGCCCTCACGGCGTGGGCAAAACCAGCGTCGCCCGCATTTTGGCGCACGAAATCAATCAGTTGCCGTACTCAGACGATTCAATCCATTTAGATATTATCGAAATCGATGCTGCCAGCAACCGTCGCATCGATGAAATCCGCGATCTGCGCGAGAAAGTCCACTTGGCGCCAACCAGTGCTAAATATAAAGTATACATCATCGACGAAGTGCACATGCTCACCCGCGAAGCCTTCAACGCCTTACTTAAAACGCTAGAGGAGCCGCCAGCCCACGTCGTGTTTATTTTGGCAACCACCGAAGCGCACAAACTGCCCGAAACTATTATCAGCCGCACGCAGCGTTTTACATTCCGGCCTATTAGTGTCGAAAAAGTCGTAGGGCATTTGCGCGAAATCGCCAGCAAAGAAAAGTTTGCAATTACCGATGACGCCTTAAAACTTATTGCCGAACACGGCGGCGGCACTTTCCGCGACAGCATTAGCGTGCTCGACCAAATGCGCAGTTTGGGCCGCGAAATAACCGCCGCAGATGTTGCCAGCACCCTTGGCGTGGCATCGGTTGAGCTTATTCAAAGCCTGTTTACGGCCATACAAAACCATGACCCCTACACGCTTACCAGCATACTAACGCAGCTGCAAAACCAGGGCGCTGAACCGGCACAGGTTGCCAAACAATTTGGCGAGCTCTTGCGCGAACGATTTATCGCCAACGAGCATAAATTGACCCACACGCAAACCATACACTTGCTCACTACATTGCTTGACGTGCCCAACGCCACCGACCCTCGGGTATTTTTGCAAATAACACTATTAGACACTGCCTTAAGTAACCGTCCTTCTAGCGTTAAAGAAGCAGAGGTGCCGCAGCCAAGCACTCAGGCTACACCAAGCGCACCTAAAGCCACACACACTAGCAAAAGACCCGCCGCCATGAAGACAACAAGCGTTGCCAGCACTGTTACAGAGGCGCTGCCGCAAAATAACGCGGTAGTAGTTAGTACAAATGCGGTAAAACCGACCGAAAAACCTACGACTGCCGCAACAAAAGACACTACAAAAGATACCGTGGAAAAATCGGTGCAGACCACCGATACCGAAACCAGCAAAGACCCTCCACAACCAAGCCAAAACGATGAGGCCCTGAGCGCAGATATTTGGCCGCAAGTTTTGGCGGCAATCAAAAAAAGCCATAGTACGTTATACAGCATCTTGCGTATGGCTGCTCCAAGCTTTGAGCCGGGCAAGATAACCCTTGAAATTGGTTTCCCGTTCCACCAAAAACGTCTTAATGAAACACACAACAAGCAAATTATCGCTGAAACTATCGAAAGTATTACTAGCCAGCAAGTTGCCATCGCTTGCATTTTAGGCGAGCAGAAGCCGGCACAGCCGCCTCTACCATCAGCCGGTGAAAACGAAGTTGCCCACAACGTACAAATAGCGGGCGCTGCTGGCCAAGACAGTGAAAAAGGCAAAAGCGAGTTTGACTATTACGTTAACCAGGCCGAAGAGGCCTCGGCCCGTCCACTGGATACAGTCAACAACATTTTTGGCGGTGGCGAGCTACTCGGCTCATAAGTCTCATAAGCTATTCTTATATTCTTCTGGAGACAGGTTGGTGTAGGGCATTTGATGATACTTTTCTTCTGTTAGTAGGAAATCACGGTGGTCGGCAAATAACTGCACTATGGCCTTTGAAAAACCTTGCAAGGTTATCTTTTCCGTAGAGATCAAGCCGTTGTGAGCAGCGCGCACAATGAGCTGCGCCACAAAACTGACTTTTCCACTACGTCTCGGTCCTGATTCCAATGCATGCGCATGCAGCACTTCTTCTGTAAAGATTGGAAACAGAAAGCTACGATGCACATTTTCAGGTGTGCCAAACCACTTAGAGATGTCTATAGAGAATTTACTCTTAATCTGTGCGGATACTTTTGAAGCACCTGCCCGGTTAAGCATAGTATACATGTCGTGGTTGGCCGCAGGAAGCCGCGTACGTTCCTCACGGGTCGACCCAAGATATGGAATATATTGCAGATCGGCACCATAGGCAACCAAGCAGTAATTAACAAGTTCGGCTACTTTACCGACATACCATTGATTGTCCAACTGGCCGTAATTATAAGACCGTACATTGCCGAGCACTCTGGCCATCGCCTGAAAACTTTTTAAGATGTCATTCTCAGTGGCGAGTTCGCCAGCAGCCCTTAGGGCGAGCAGGCCACTGCTTGCAGACAGCATTGCGGCATTAACACGGTCTAAAGCAGGTTGTCCACTATCATGTGCAATATTTTGCGCTTCATCACTAGCGCGCAAAACCTGCTTACTGTCGCGAAGAACGACACCTAGCTCAATGGTCTTCCAGAGCGAACTTACCAGTTGGTCGTCGTCGGCAATACGCTGCTGCTCAAGAACTTCGGGAGGGATAGACTCGGCCGGAAGATATGGATTGATGAACTTATACAAATTATTTTTCATAAAAAATACATCATGAGGGCGGGCGATAGGCTCTGAAACTACGGTCAGGTTTTCGGGGTCAGGCTCGACTTTTGGTGCTGGCTGCCGTTCCCCTGGTATAGCGGGCCGAGGCCGAGGCGGCGGGAATTTCGGCAAAGCACGCGGAGGGGTTTTCGGAACACTCGCTTTAGACCGGCTCGGGAGGCCTAGCACCTTTAAGCGATGTCCGTTTAACTGCGTTATCAGCCGATCCGATAGAGTCGTCAAAATGACATCTTCTGAGCTACCTAACGGATAGCCATCAGTTGGTTCACCAGCAATAAGCTGCGCCGTGGCTTCGCCAAGTAGTCCATGAGGCGAAACGGCACCCATCTTTTCCAAAGCTTCTAGGTCGCCACCATTTTTTATTAAAAAGTTTCCGAGGCTATGTGGGTAAACGAAAGGGCTTTGTCTGATACTGTCTTCTTTGTAGCCAAATACACGCACAGCCGTCTTGAGCGTCACGTTATCGTCAACCGTATAAATGCCGTGGCTTCCCCCTGGCCACAAAGACTTTCGTTCACGAGGCGACCCCACGAACGGGATATTCATAGTGTCTCTTTGGCGGGCGATTAGGGCAAACGTTATGGCTTCCGACACTGCCTTACTCCTTTTGTATTGGCGCGCGTTATCGGCCACAACGCCTGCCATCATATAATAACTTTGGGTGATGTCGTCAGCTTCAATCTTTTGGCGGTAGCCACGCAGTGCAAGCAACGGAAAGTTTGCTAAGAGCATCTGTGCTCTAATTCTACGTTTTACTCCCACACTTTCTTGGGCTGCCCGCATCGTTTCTAAGCGAGCTTGCTCAATTCGCTCATCACGGTGCTCACTTGAATTGTCGTTCAAGAATTGCTCTACTAAAAACCAGGCGGTATCGGCGGTAAGTACATTATCAGTGCTTACAGGCATAACCAATTCAGTACTGTCAAGTTGTTCGGCTAGTGAATAAGGGTTCGGGCCTAGCGGCGCGTTCGTTGAATTCTCAGGTGAGGTCATTTCCATTTCCAAAATTTTACTTTTGTTATTACGTCGTGGTTGGTCGTTGCCAAAGAAACAGCTTAACAAGCCAGGCAAAAAATCACAATATTCTTTTTGGCCCTGCCCATAGTATTATGTAGTGAAGGGGAGATCTGGGGCCAAGTGCATTACACCAGGCTATGCAAGCATCACCGTTTATTTTATGGACGACTATCAGAATAAAAAACTTCCGGCACCGAGCAACTCCGAAGCAGAGGCCAGTTTGCTTGGCGCTATCCTTATTGATAATGACGCGCTCGTAAAAATTGCCGATTCCATTACCGTTAATGATTTTTTTGACCAAAAACACCAGCGCATTTACGAAGCGGTCAGCCAGCTATACGAAAAGCGCAAGCCGGTTGACGTGCTTACGCTCGCCGACCAACTAAAGGGCAATGGCTTTTTAGATATGGTTGGCGGCGCGACGTACCTCACCGAGCTTACCAACTTCGTGCCAACTACGGCACATGTTGAGCAATACGCCGATATTGTAGCCCAAAAAGCCTTGCGGCGGCGGCTTATCCAGGCCAGCCAGGAAATGACGCAGCTCAGTTATGACGAAACCAAAAGTATCAAAGACTTGGTAGAAAACGCCGAAGCCCGCTTGTTCGAAGTCAGCAAACAGCACGTTAAACAAAGTGTGATAAGCATTGAAAACATTTTAGCCGAAAGTTTTGAACGCTTAGATGACCTGCACCGCGACCACGGCAAAGTGCGTGGTATTCCCACCGGTTTTGCAAGCATGGACAACATCCTGGCCGGTTTACAGCGTTCCGATTTATTTGTTTTGGCAGCCCGCCCAAGCATGGGTAAGACCGCACTTTCACTTAACCTGGCACACAACGTAGCAGTGCAAGCTAAAGAGCCAGTACTAATATTCAGCCTAGAAATGAGTAAAGAACAGCTTGTTGACCGCTTGCTTTCAATGGAATCCGGCGTAGACGCCTGGGCACTACGCACCGGCAACCTCACCGACAGCGACTTTGAAAAGATCAGCCTGGCGATGGGCACGTTAAGCGAAGCCAAGATTTACTTCGATGACACGCCCGGCATTACCGTTAGCGACCTGCGCACGAAGGCACGGCGCGAGGCCCACAAACAGCCGCTTGGGCTTATCATCGTCGACTACTTACAGCTTATGAGCGGTGGCAGCAAGTTTGGCGGCAGCGATAACCGCACGCAGGAAATTTCCGAGATTTCACGCGGACTAAAAAGTATCGCCCGTGAGCTCAACGTGCCGTTAATCGCCTTAAGCCAGCTCAGCCGCTCGGTAGAAAGCCGCAAGCCGCAAATTCCGCAGTTGGCCGACTTGCGTGAATCAGGCTCTATCGAGCAAGATGCCGACGTAGTTGGTTTTATCTACCGCGAAGAATACTACAACCCCGAAACCGACCGCAAAAACATTACCGACATCTTTATAAAAAAACACCGTAACGGCCCAACCGGGGCAGTGGAACTATATTTTGACAAAGAGAAACAGCGTTTTCGTAGCTTAGATACCAAGCGGTCTTCACCTTTTGCCGAATAACAAGTCATGTATAATAAGCTTAAGATGAACCGCCCGATTCAGAATTTACGAACATTCACCCGTAAACATTGGCTATTGCTGGTTGGCTTTGGCGGGTTAACACTGGCTGTGTTCGCTGTACTTTTGTTACGCCTCCAAACGCTCATGCCCGGCTACACCACCAGTGAACTTAACACATACCATACGGCCAGCAGCTTGAACGAGCTTTGGAAAAAGCCGATTGATGCACCATATTACTTATTAGTGCACGGGCTGCAGTACCTTACACCGCACAACTTGTTGGCCGTACGCCTGGTCAGTGTTTTAATTGGCGCGGTCAGTGTACTAATATTTTGTATTTTAATGATCCGCTGGCACGGCGTACGAACAGCTTTAGTCGGCACGATGCTATTTGCGTTTTCGGCCTGGTTTTTACACATTGCTCGCTATGGTTCACCCCAAGCAATGTACCTTGTATTTTTACCATTGGCAGCGTGCGGCATGTGGCTGCGTGAAAAGCAAGCCGGCACAGCCGTAGTGCTTGGCCTTACGTTAAGCGCGCTGCTTTTATATACACCTGGCATGGCATGGTTTTTAGTCTTTGGTTTGTTTTTACAATGGCCCATTATCGACAAAGCCTTTAAAAAGAATCCCGGTGCTGTAGTGCTGGGGAGCGTATTCTTTTTAGCTATTCTGGCACCGCTCGGCTGGTATTTCTACAAACACACTGGGGAATTAACATCATGGCTATGTTTGCCGCGCCGTTTTTGGGCACACAGCAGTGAACTTCTGCGTGACATTGTCAATGTGCCGCTTGCTATCTTCTTTCGCATGCCAAGCGACAATCCAGTTATGCAAGTCGGGCGTTTGCCAGTTTTGAATGTATTTAGCGGTGTTATGTTTGCCGCAGGCTGTTACGTTTATGCAAAAAACGTAAGGTTGGCGCGCTCTCGGTTGTTTTTGGCAATTGGTGTATTAGGCTCGATCATTATCGGTATTAGCCAAGGTGCCATCCCCATTACGCCACTGGTGCCGTTCGCGTTCGCGGTAGCCACCGCCGGCATTGGTTACATGATTGATGTATGGTACCAGGTATTTCCGCGTAATCCGCTGGCGCAAGGCTTGGGTATGGGGTTACTAGCGCTCGTTATATTACTTGTAGCCACCTTCCAACTCAGCAGTTACTTCGTGGCTTGGCCACACGCTACAGCCAGCCGCAGCCAGTTCACCATAAAAGGCCCGTAAAAAGGTTTGCCTTCGCCCCGTATCTGTTACAATATAAGTTATATAAGGAGAAAACTATGAGCCGTTTTGATCAGGCTAAAATGTTGATGCGTGTTAAGAAAATTCAAAAAGAACTGCAGAAGCTAGTGATTACCGTCGTAAAAGGCGATGGCGCTGTTAAAGTCGAAATTACTGGCGAGCAGAAAATTAAGAAAATTCACATCGACCGCAATTTTGTTGACCTTGACGACCTCGGCCAACTTGAGCGCTGGCTCGAAGACGCCGTAAAAGAGGCCATTTCGGAAAGTCAAAAAGTTGCCGCCGAAAAAATGCAACCTATGATGGGTGCATTGGGCGACCTCGGCCTCTAAAATTGATTCGCTCGTATGCAAGTCTTGCCCCCGGCTTTGACCGATGTGATTGAAGCGCTTGGGAAGTTGCCAGGCGTTGGACCGCGCACTGCTGAACGGTACGCTTATTATTTGGTGCGCGCCGACCAAGGCAAGGCGCGCTCACTCGCCGATACTTTAAACGCACTACATGCCGGCATAAGTCATTGCAAAAAAACGTTTGCGCTGGTTCCAGCCGGGCAGGAACTTTCCGATTTATACACCGACCCAAGGCGCGACAAAAGCGTTATTGCCGTAGTGGCCGAACCGTTCGACATTGTGGCGCTCGAAAAAACCAACCAGTTCCATGGCACATACCACGTTTTGGGTGGCTTAGTGTCACCAATCGACGGCATTGGGCCAGAGCAGTTACATATACACGAGCTGGTTAACCGCATCGACGAAGACAAGGTGCAGGAAATTATTTTAGCCACGAACGCCAGCGTAGAAGGCGAATCGACCGCGTTGTTCATCCAGCAGCAGATCGGCGACCGCCCCGTTACTATTACCCGCTTGGCGCGAGGCCTGCCTATTGGCGTCGACCTTGAATATGCCGACCAAATTACTTTAGGCCGTGCACTCGAGGGCCGGCAAGCGCTGTAAATTCAGTTGTATTTTTGGCGCGCTGGCTAGTACAGTTCTTAAAAGCTGTGTGGCGACATTGCGATACTTTCTTTGCAGCCCCGCTTACAAAGATGTTATTTTGCTGGACGTCAAGGTATAATAGCACCATGACTGCCACATATTCTGAAGCGCAAGAGATCGAAAAACTTATACACGCTGCCGAACGCATCGTCATTATTCAGGCCGATAACCCTGACGGCGACAGCTTGGGGAGCGCTTTAGCACTCGAGCAAATTTTAGGTGATTTGGGCAAGAAAACATACCTATATTGTGGCGCGACTATTCCGGTACACTTAACTTATCTACAGGGGTGGGACCGCGTTTTTAACGAATTACCTTCTCACTTTGACCTCAGCATAATCGTAGACACGAGCGCTGACAGCCTGCTCGAAAATATTCAAAAAGCAGGGCAAAAAGGCTGGCTGGCAAGCCGTCCGAGCATTGTACTCGACCATCACCAAACCGAGGCGACCATTACATTCGCTACCGTTATGTGCAATAAACCGGCGGTTGCTACTGGCGAAGTTATTTATGAACTTGCCAGGCAGCTTAACTGGTCGCTCAACGACACCGCGAAAAGCATGGTCGCCACGGCGATTTTATCGGACAGCCTGGGCTTAACTACCAGTGCCACTACTGGCAGAAGTATCCATATTATAGGCGAACTTGTCGATGCAGGGTTAAATATTACCGAACTCGACACCGCCCGCCGCGAAATGATGCGCAAAAGTCCTGAACTTGTGAAATACAAAGGCGAACTTCTGCAACGCATCGAATATTACAACCATGACCACATTGCTGTGGTTATAATCCCTTGGGAAGAAATTAAAAAATATAGCCCGCAGTACAACCCGTCAATATTGGTTCTGGACGACATGCGCCTAACTACCGGCACCAACGTGGCAATTTCATTTAAGCTCTACAGTGATGGGCATGTTACGGCCAAAATCCGGGCTAACTACGGCGCGCCGATTGCAGCACAATTAGCTGAGCATTTTGGCGGCGGTGGACATTCTTATAGCAGCGGTTTTAAAGTGGCGTTGAACGGCCGCCCGTTCAACGAGGTGAAGTCAGAGTGTATACAAGTTGCGACCGACTTACTTACCAACCTCAAACAAGAAGAGCAACATGAAACTATATAACACGCTAACTCGTACCGTCGAAGAAATCAAACCTCAAAACCCCGGCCATACGAGTGTGTACACTTGTGGCCCAACGGTATACGATTACCCGCACGTTGGGAACTGGTTTACATTTATTCGATACGATTTGTTAGTGCGAGCGCTTAGGTCGGAAGGCCAAAATGTCGCGTGGGTCATGAACATTACCGACGTTGGCCATTTGGTAAACGATGCCGACACCGGTGAAGACAAGCTCGAAAAAGGCGCCCGGCGGGAAGGCAAAACTGCTTGGGACGTAGCCAAGTTCTACGGCGATTACTTCGTAAAAGGCCTGGAGCGGCTGGATATTACCACGCCTACCAAACTTCCAAAGGCCACCGAGCATATTGCCGAGCAAATCGAGCTTGTTAAAACGCTCGAAGCCAAAGGTTACACCTACATAATTGACGACGGCGTATACTACGATACCGGCAAGTTCGAAGGTTATGCGGCTTTTGCGCGGCTCGACCTCGACGAGCAGCAAGCCGGCGCCCGCGTCGGGTTTAACGCTCAAAAACGCAATGCCGCCGACTTTGCCTTATGGAAGTTTTCGCCCAAAAACCACACACGTGACATGGAATGGGACAGTCCGTGGGGCAAGGGTTTTCCGGGCTGGCATGTCGAATGTTCGGCCATGAGCATGAAGTATTTAGGCGAAACTATTGACATCCACTCCGGCGGTATCGACCATGTGCCGGTGCATCACACTAACGAAATCGCCCAGTCCGAAGCCGCAACAGGTAAACGCTTTGCAAACTACTGGATGCATACCAACCATATTTTAATAAACGGCGACAAAATTTCTAAAAGCCTGGGCAACGGCATTACGCTTGAAGATATCGAGCAAAAAGACTACAGCTTGGAGGCGTTTCGGCTGTTAGTGCTGCAATCGCACTACCGCACGCAAAGCAAATTTAGCTGGGAAGAATTAGACGCTGCCGAAAACCGGCTGAAAACTTACCAAGCATTTGCCGATTTGCGTTGGCAACCCATACCAGAAAGCGCCCAAAGCGCCGATGTTGCCTCGACCGATTACGAACAATACCTGCATGATATTTTCAACGAACTGACAAATGACCTGAATACACCAAAGGCGCTGGCCATCTTAAGCCAAATCGCCGACACCCATGCCGAAGGCATTCCTGCGCAGGAACACGAATCGTTTGAAGCATTTTTAGATGCCATCGACCACATGTTGGGCTTGCGGTTGCTGCAAACAGACAACATAAACGACGCGCAAAAAAAGCTAGTTTTAGAGCGCCAAATGGCTCGCAGGCGAAAAGATTGGGCGACTTCTGACCGTTTGCGTGATGAGCTTGCAAGCCAAGGCATTGGTCTGCGCGACACCTCGCATGGCCCGATTTGGTGCAGGATATAGGAGTTTTTATGCACAAAGACGTACCTAAATGGCATCCCGAAATCCCTCGTAACGGCGCGCCGAAATTTTCTATGGGAAGTTTTCAAGGCGAACTTGACAACGAGCCCCTTATGCTCGAACTTGATGAAATTTTAGCCACTGTTTATGAGGGTCTAGACATGCCGGTCCCACAAAGTCCCTCGGCACGAATGGTAGACATCTTACGAGACGAGGTATCGTTTGGTGTAAATGCCAATAGTCCTCCAAACTCAGAGCCAGAATTAGAGATCGAACCACCTGAGCCGGATCTACCGCCAGATGAAAAAACGAGTAAGCCCTAGTGGTGCGTGCTTGGTACCGTAGGAGTTTGACCCTCGAGCTGCTCTTCTTCTTGGTATTCAATAATGCCACGGTTCACCAGGTAGTCTAGCACCGCAATCCGAATACAACCCGCCACCGGAATCGCTACTAAACCGCCGAACAAACCGCCAAAATTAACGCCAATCACTACCGACGCGAACACTAAAAGTGGCGACATATTAGTGGAGTTAGCCTGAATGCGCGGCTGGATAATGTAGTTTTCAATCTGTTGGTATAAAATGTAGTACGCTAAAATAATGATTGCAGTCGGAACCGAATGGAACAGCGCGACAATAGTAACAATAATAGCGCCGATAGTGTGGCCGACCATTGGGATAAGCCCACAAATAAACACAATCACCATTAACGCAATCGGATAGCTAATATGCAGCACGAGCAAGGCGGGGAAAACGAGCGACGCCGCAATTACCGCCAGTGTCACTTGGCCGTTCACATAGCCTTTTACCACCCGATACATATCCCTGGCGAGCGTTGAGGCATGGGCGCGATGGTGTTTTGGCACCATTTCTTCAAATAATTTTATCCAGCGCGGGCCTTCGATAAGCATCATAAATGTTAAGGCTAACACCGTAAGCATTGCAAATAAGCTGCTGCCAACTTTGCCAACGGTAGAAACCGCTGTGCCTGTGCCATTCTTAAGTCGGTCGGATATCTGAGTCGATAAATTGTTGACTTCGTCAGAAAGTTTATAGCGGCGTACGATACGGCCAATGCTAGAGTCCTGGTTGCGAACCTGTTGCACCAAATGTGGAGCGGCATCAATAAAAGTACTCGTTTGGCGCACCAGCGGAGGTACCAAGCTCGAAACAAAACCAGCCAGCGCTGCTACAACAATAAAGAAAGATATAGCTGTTGCGATGCTGCGGCTGCCCCGACGCTTACCAGGAATACGCTGGGCGAGCCATTGTACCGGGCCATTCAAGGCAAGCGCTAGAAAGAAGGCCGTAAACAAGATGGTAATTGCGTGCAGCGCGTGCCGGACTGCCGCAAATGCGACTAGCGCCAGCAACACGAGCAATAATATTCGTATTACTGTACGGTTACTAACAGTAATTTGTACCTGGCCCCGCTTTTCTTTTGACTCAAAAAATCCAAACATACTTTTATTATCGCCTAAGGGCGCCGCTTGTGCAACGCTACTTCGTAATAATTAACTAGTCGGGTGCCCACATTTCCAATATCATATTGCCGCACAGCGATATGCTGCTGCATGCTGAGCTGCGCACGTTTTTTAGAATCGTTCAACATGTTTGCCAGCAAATGCGCCAACGCCTGCTCGTCTGCCGGGTTAAATAACGACTGAGTAAATGGCTCCATTACACTGGCATAGCCTGGATTATTGCCAGCAAGTACTGCACCCCGGCTAGCCGCCATGGCCTCAATGAGGACAATGCCGAAACTTTCGCCACCAGTGCTCGGGAAAACCGCAATGTCGCTGGTGGCTAAATAATTCGGCTTTTCTGTTTCGTCAATAAAGCCTTCAAACACAACTATATCTTGCAAACTATGGGAGCGTACGAATTCACGCAGCTCTGGCTCAAGCGGCCCTTTGCCACAAATAACTACTTTATAAGGAGAGTTTACTAGGTTTTGGCGCTGCATTTCGGCAACTGCCCGCAATAAATGGGCGCAGCCTTTACGCTGCACCAAACGGCCTAAAAACATAATATTAGTGGTTTTTATATATTTTGCGAGCGGTTCTGGCTGGTCGTAGGCTGCCATCGAAACAGTATTCGGCAGCACCGAACTTTCAATGCCAAAAGTTTGCTTAGCAAAAGCTTGTGCAACCGGCGAAACGCTAAAAATAGCATCAAAACGCCTGAGTGTACGCCGCGTTAATACCATAAGCAGCCGGTTTGCCAAGTGCACCATGCGCGAGTGCGGCGCAATATGGAAGGTGCCGACAATCGCTGTTCTAGCTGGGGCAGCGGCAATAATACGGCCCGCTAGAAACGGACTATAAGGTAACTGCACATGCAATATGTCAAATTGTTCTTGTTGCAAAAGTTTGCGCAACTGGGTTTTTTGAGCGGGCAGGGGCATCGACATGCGGTTGTGGTTAAACCGCACTTTTACATTCCGGCTGAGGCTGTGTAGGTTTTCGATATCGGTGCGCACGGTCTCACCAACCAAATAATGTACTTCATGGCCTTGTTTTTTAAGCCACGTGCCCACGGTGAGCACATATTGTTGCACGCCATCAGCGCTATCAAGCGAATCGTCTAACACAAAGCCAATTTTAAGCTTTGGCGTTGGGTGCTTGGCAGCTTTCAGGCTAGCCATGGTTAACAAGTGCCTGCTGGTAAATTTCCTCGTACTGCGATACAACGTTTGGCCAAGAGTACTGACCAATTTCACTTGCCGCCCATGCGCGCCACAATTTGCGCAGGTCAGTCTCGTGCAGCAAAAGGTCAAGCCGGCGGGCAAATTCTGCCGTGTGCTGGGGATTTACTAATGATAAGCCACCAAGGCCCTGCATAACGCTTGAGTACCCTGGATTGTCGCCAGCAACGGTCACCAAACCGCTGGCCATGGCTTCAAGCAGTACGACACCAAAGCTTTCGCCATGTAAGGCAGGCGAGCAAAATAGGTCGGAATTGCGCATATACTTTTGCTTGTCTTGGTCAGAGATTTGGCCCACAAAAGTTACGTTTTTAATTTCAAGGTCGGCAGTCAGCATTTCGAGCTTCTCGCGGTCGCCACCGGCTCCAGCAATTATAAGCGAAACGTCGGGGCGTTTTTTTTGCAACTCATGGAAGGCCAGTAGCAAATATTTGACACCCTTACGCTGTTCTAAACGACCCACGTAAAAAATAACCTTTTTTTTGCGGCGGTCAGCAAACCGGACAGGTGGCTTGAAAGTTTCAAGGTCGATGCCATTCGGGATAATCGCCACGGGCACATCGGTGAGGCTGCATACATACTCGGCGGCGGCGTCCGATACAGCTGTAAGCTCGTGGATATATTTTAACAGCGGCTTGGTGTACGGCGTCACTACCTTGGCAATCGTACGGCTCATAAGGGTTTCAGGCAACTTGGCGTGGAAAGTCGCCACGTTTATAGCGTTAGAGCGTAACAAAATCTGGCGACTTAGTACCGGCACCCACGGTTCATGAAAGTGTAAAATATCAAATTTATGTTCTTCGAGCAAGCGGTCAATATGTTCGTTTTGGCTGGCCGATACCTGTACGGTTGTATGCAAAGAATTAAAGTCGGTGCTCGTTCCGACAAACAGCACATGGTCACCTACAACAGCGTCTTCTTCCATATCGCGGGGGCGAGGTGTAATGATATATACCTCGTGGCCGCGGCGTTTTAGTTCAGCCTGCGTAGCAAGCACAATCTCCTGAACACCACCACCTTTGGCGATGCTATAGGGGCAAACGAGTCCGATTTTCATACCAAGCTTTAGTATATCACAAAGTTTTTGTGGTTTATTTTTCTGCTAAGATTTTACGCAGTTTTGGCGGAATGAACGGCGCTGCATCTTTAGCGCTCGCCATAACCGTGGGCGCGTGCTTGGTCATTGCCACCGCCATACTTATAAAATCTTTAAAAATGATGCGCATATGCTGTTCGATAACGGCGTTGTTAAAAAAGTGGTCGCCTTTAGTCGCCACGTGGTACAGCGGCAAATCGACCTGCTTTTGGCAATTGTCGAGCCGCAGCATCTCTATTGTAGTGAACATGTAAGTACGCACGTCGTTGTTGCGCCATAGGTCAACCTCGATGTCCATCATGTCGGCGCGCTGCTCGAGTGTCAGGTCGGCAAACTTTTGCTTGGCATTATGCGTTTTGCCATACACGGCACGCAGTACAGCCGGGTGTAAGCAGACCTCGCGGAAAAAATTAGAAGTACCGGGCAAGGCGAAAAACCGCGTGCCGAAGTAGTAGGTATAAAAACGCTGTTTACTAAACAAGAAATCATCATGATGGGCAAAGCCCACCACACTCACCAGCAGGTCTACCTTTTTGACAAGGTCAGGGCAGCGCTGCAACATACGCGTTAACACCACGAAGCCAAATGACATGCCTACAAGCGTTACGCGACGATTTTTATAGCGCATCTTCACAAACGCTGCCAAGTAGTCGGCCATGTTATCAATTGTGGGTTTTTTGCCGATCTTGTAAAAACTTTCCATGCCGCCAAAGCCAGGCAAATCAGGCATTGTGACCGCACCGTAACGATTCAATACTTGTGCAAACCCAAACCAACGTTCCAAACTGGAATGGTGGCCATAAATAAACAAAATCTCGCGTTTGTGGTTTTTGGGTGGCGGCATACGCAGCATTCGCCCTTGCATACCATTCATATTGAGCGTTTCAATGTAGTCAGCCGGTGTTGGGACTGGTTTTGTCATTTTAGGCACATTCCTTACACTGTTAAGCCAAAAATCTCTTTACGTCCGAGATTTTTGTTATGTATTTTACTTTTTACATTGTAGCAATCTTGTGCCTACAATACATAGTATGAAAAAAGTTGTTTTATGGTTTTTGTTCATTATTGTGGCGGCGGGCGGCTTTATCGCTTACAAAGCGCATAGCTCTGGCAGCAAAACTGATTCCGGCAAAACTACTGCGTCGCATGCTACAGGTTTTGATAAAAGCCAGCATTCGCTTAAAGATGCGGGCAGCCTTTGGGTAGTTGTAAATAAGACCCGGCAATTGCAGCCCGCTAGCTATGTGCCAAAAAACTTAGTCGTACCGAATATCCCTTTACGAAGCAATATTACCGATACCGAAAAGTATGTGCGTGCCGACATGGCTCCGTCACTTGAAAAAATGGTGGAAGATGCCAATGCCCAGGGTGTACATTTCAATTTGCAGAGCGGCTACCGGTCGTATCAATTCCAGGTAGATTTGTATAATTCATATGTGGCGGCACAAGGCAAGAGTCTGGCAGACAGTCAGAGCGCGCGCCCAGGCTAGAGGGAGCATCAAACCGGCTTGGCAGCC
>DATIJG010000009.1:0-40362 GCA_035478775.1 Saccharimonadales bacterium (SeqCode)
AACGACCCTGAAACGTGAACGGCCGGGGTGCGATAACTTCCGTGATAATACTCCCGCGTACCGGTCTGCTTTCGTGGTACTGCACTAAATCAACACCAAGCTGTATATCGTCTACGAGAACCGTGTGAAGCGCACCCGAACCAAGAAAGCTTGTAAACGTCCGGCGTTTACCAATGATAGTGTCGGTCGGCAAGTCCCACCAAGCTTGGTTAATGTAACGTGCATATCGGGGGTGCTGGTGCGCGGGTAATGGGTCACCAGTGCTACACAGACGTTGTATTTGTGATAGGGCGTTTTCTAAGCCGGCCATACAGATTATTATACTGGTTACTATCTTTTAGGCCTAGATGGTAGATGCCTTTTAACTGCCGGCCAGTAAAATAAGCGGGCACCGTTTTCGAAGATAAGAAGGCATAACGGCTTAGTGATGTACAGATTGGACTTACCCGTTAGTGCGGGCTGCTAAATTACAAAAAAACACCACCGACCCAGGTTCCCAGGTTGATGGTGTGAATCAAGCATATTGGTCGGGGCGACAGGATTTGAACCTGCGACCTCAGCGTCCCGAACGCTGCGCGCTACCAAGCTGCGCTACGCCCCGATCAGATGTTTATTATGCCTTCTTATGCGAACAAGCGCAACAGTTTACTAAACTTAAACAGAAGTGAACCTGTTTTCAGGGGCTTTAATTACGTTTCGGGGCAAGCTGCTGCAAACTTACGGCTCTTTGCTGGTTTTCACACGCTTCGTTGCCAAAAACGCCAGCCAAGCGCCTGCCGCTGCAAACGCAAACGCCCCTAAGATATCCACGCCGTGATGCACCCCCGCCTTCATACGCGCCAACCCAATGAGCACCGCAAACACCAGCAAAACAGCACCGACCTTGCGGTTATAGCACAGTACCAAAAACCCTAAAAATGAAGACAGCAGGGTGTGGTCTGAGGGAAACCCATTGTCATTGCCATGGTTAAAATACGGCGTAAAGTGCCCCACGACAAACGGGCGCGGATTATTGTACAGCTTGCTGCCAACTTTTGCCAAAACCACGGCAATTATCGCACCGAGTACCGCTTGCACCACAAAACGCTTCTTTTTTGGTTGTGAGAGCGTAAAAAAGAACAGCGCCACAACAAGTACACTGGCGCCAATAAGATATTTCGCAATCAAGATAACCAATTCGTGCATGGCTTTAGTTTAGCACAAGCTTTTTATAAGGAATACAAAAAACTATTACTTTATGCTTCAAGCGCGTTTTCAACCGTTGGCGCGCCAATATATCCGCCCGATTGATGCCGCCACAGCCCGGCATAAATGCCTTTTTGGCGCTTCAGCTCATCATGTGTACCAACTTGCACAATGTGCCCTTTGTCCATCACGATGATCCGATCCATACGCTGAATAGTGCTCAAGCGGTGCGCGATCACCAGCGCCGTACGGCCTTTCATGAGTTCCCAAAGCGCGTCCTGAATATATTGCTCACTCTTGCTATCGAGCGCGCTTGTGGCTTCATCAAGTACTAAAATTGGACTACCCTTTAAAAGCGCCCTTGCAATAGCTACGCGCTGGCGTTGGCCGCCACTTAATTTGATACCGCGCTCGCCAACCAATGTGTCCATGCCTTGTGGCAATTGTTTCACAAACTCGTCCACGTACGCCAGTTTAGCCGCACGTTGCACTGCTCGTGCTGTCGCGCCTGGCCGCGCGTAGGCGATATTTTCGGCAATCGTACGGTGAAATAGCAACGGCTCCTGCGGCACATACGAAATAATTTCGCGCAAACGTTTCTGCTCCAAGTCACGGATATCAATGCCGTTCACGCTAATCGAACCGCCAGTGACATCCATAAACCGCAGCAGCAATTTGGTAAGCGTCGTTTTGCCGCTGCCAGAATACCCCACCACACCGACCTTTTGGCCGGGTTGAAGCTCGAGTGTTAGATCGCTGATTGCTTGCTGCCCTTGGCGTGCTTCATCGTAACGAAAGTCAACATTTTGCAGCTGCAGAGTGTATGCTTTGCTGGCTTTGAGCTGCTTCGGCATGGCCGGGTCATCTATGGTATGCGGCTGCAACATTGTTTTTACCGGCTCGTATGCCATGCCCATCACCTCTTCGTAGCGCTTCACAATATCTGCAATGTCGAGCGTGCTGGCAACCAATCTCACCACATACAGCTGGATCAAAACTACAATCGTAATCGTTATCTTCCCCTGTTCATACAAATGCGCCGATAACACCAGCAGCACCGCGGTTGCGATAGCCGCTAGTATCATCCGCCCGTTGTCAGCGGGTAATGACGAAATCCACGACCTAAACTGTTCCTGGCCCCAATCTTTAAGCGCGGGCTGTAAGCGCTCCACCTCATATTCTTCGGTCGCAAAACTTTTGACTGTCACGCCATGCGACAAGGCATCGCCAACGTGCGCCGCCACTACACTGCTGGCTTCACTTGTCCGGCGACGGTATTTGAGCCGCCATGAACTGCTCCATAGTGTAAAACTGAGCACTAAAACCATAGCACATAGCGTGACTAAAGCGAGCGGCAACGACTGCCACGCGATCACGCCGATACCGGTCAGTACGATTGTTGTTTGTTTCGGAATCGACAAAGTTACTATTTCCCCATAACTGTTATAAGCATCGCGGATACGCGCCGCCTGAGCGCCCAGTGAGCCAAAAAACGCATTGCCGTAAAAGTCGTAATCTTTACTCAGGAAGTTCTGAAAAATTTTATTCTGGACATATATCGAGCCGGTAATTGCATTGCGACTCACTACTGTTCCGCCAATCGACCACAGCACACTATAAACAACCGACAAAATGACCACCCACCAAGCGTACCCTGAAACTGCCGCGTAATGCTTGGTCAAAATCGCTTGGATCGCATATGCGCCGACTAACGGAATAAACACGTTGTAGGCGGCAATTGCTGGAATACGACAGATGTAGCTTAGGGCCAAGAGCAGCTTAGTCTGGGTATTTCCCTTCCAAAAAAGAACATGGATTTGCCGGGTTATATGTTTGTCGCGTGGTGCAGTTTCGGTTTTAGGCTTTTGTTTATGTGAAAACTGAGGCTCGGACGTAGTTTGTAAATCAGGTACGTGTTTCATTGCCCTATAATAACAACGCCTGGCAAGGCTGTCGAACCAAAAAAGCGCACATGTGATAGTGGCGAGGTGCTTGTTGTGGGAAGCCAATAGGCTCACTCAATAGTCTGTACGTCGTCGTGCATTACGACATTAATAGGCTCACCCGCGATACATGATTGTATGTTAGCCAGAATCTCTAAGTCTCGCCTGTCATTGATTTCCTCGGCATTGTAGGCGATATGTGGAGTTGCTACGACGTTGGGCAATTTTGATATTTCAACTATGGTTTCACTTGGCTTTCCTGTCGAAGGTTCGCCATCAAATACGTCAAGTCCTGCGCCTCGTATCTTTTGGTTCTTCAATAGGTCAATTAATGTATTCTGATCAACAACAGCACCGCGTCCAACGTTTACAAGAATTGCAGTCGGCTTTAATAGTTTGAGCCTTCGCTCATCTATGAGATTTCTCGTCTCGTCATTGAGGGGAGCGCAGATAATTAAGAAATCAGAGTTAGCAACTAGTGTATCAATCTCATCTGACGTAGATTTAGAGTTTACATGGTCTACTTGCATACCAAGGGTGGACGCCATCTTATCTATTCTAATACCTATATTGCCGTAGCCGACTAAACCCAAGTTCTTACCCCCAAGTTCATGACCAGTCAAAGCCTGAGGATTCCATTCGCCAGAACGTAATTTATCTATGCCGGTTATTAGGTTGCGGTTTGCGGCCATGAGCAAAGTTATTGCGTATTCAGCTACGGCCTGACTGCTAAATGTTGGACAGTTGAGAGTAGTAATACCTTTTGTGGCAGCGTATTTAGTGTCTACCAGTTCGTAGCCGACCGTAGGAACAATAACGTATTTCAAGTTCGGAGCAGCATCCATAACGCTAGAAGTAATATTCACATAACTAGCTGTTATTATCTCGGCTTCTCTGATACGCTTTATCAGCTCAGTTTCGTCGGGTAAATCATCAAATATTTCTGCTCCCAGTTCCCTAATCTTGTTTTTATACTTGTCAGAGATACTTATTTTGTCAGGTAGAACAATTTTCATTTATTAATACTCCTTAGTAACGCATCTGAGAACATCAATGTCTGGTGGAATAACTTAAGTATTTCATATTTTGATGAGATACTTCGCGGAACAGGCGGAAACGCTCGCATATGGAGCGTCTCAGTGGGTTCTTGCCGATAGACAGCAAAAAACCCACAGCCAGAAAGGGCCGTGGGTTCAAACCTGATACATATGGTCGGGGATAAAGGACTCGAACCTTCGACCTCGCGGTCCCAAACCGCGCGCGCTAGCCAACTGCGCCAATCCCCGAAACGAAAACAAAACAAAAGGGCGAATCACATACGATTATACCAGAAAAAAGTTAAAACGCCAGGCTTACTCTGTGCTTTTTGGGTTTTCTGCTATACTGTTGTTAGAGAGATGAAATACGCGTCCATTTTCGCCACCATTTTACTGATCTGGCTCGCCGTAATTTTAATGGCTATCACTCGCCGTGACCCCACCGACATCTTTAAATTGTACTTGGCGGCCATCATTTCAACCGTGGCGCTGTTTCTCATCGGTTTTACCAAACGTTAGGAGGAGTAATGGCTCACGAGGCCAGCATTAACGCCATCAAGCGAGAGCGCACCAAGCGCCTGGCCCGCCTTGGCGCTCGTGTATATTACCTTCGGAAACGTGGTAAAGAACAGGAAATGTACGACCTCATATGTAATGAGTTTTTGGCGCTCGGCGGCGTATATGTGAAGTTTCTGCAGGGCGTTTTATTCAACACGCCAATTATGAAGCGTTGGCACAGTCCCAACCGTTTGCGGATTTTCGAAAATCTCGACAGCGAGCCGCTCGACATTGTACACATTTTGCGTGAAGAACTGACACCCGAACAACTGCAACAGATTGCGCTCGTGCAACCCGAACCGTTTGCGGCCGGCAGCTTCGGCCAAGTGTATCTAGCCCAACACGCTAATGGCAAGCATATCGTTATCAAGGTGCTGCGGCCTATGATCCGCGAACTTTTAAAATACGACTTGCGCCTACTGAGCTTGTTCAGTAAAAAGTTTGCCGGCCAGGAATATGACAATATTTCGATAAAAATGAGCGGCGCTATTAAAGAATTTAAAGCCGCCACGCTAAGCGAAACCGATTACGTTGGCGAAGCATATTTCGCCCGTGACTTATACGAAGCCTACCGCAACCAACCCGACATTATAATTCCCGAAACATACTTGGACTTATGTACCACACATATTATCGTACAGGAGTACATTGGCGGCATTTCCGGCGCTGAACTTTTACGGCTAAAAGAGAGCGGCATCGACGTTGAAGTTTATGTCGCGCAACAGTTGGGTTCTAATCTGCCCTATCAGCTTGAGACTCTCGGTACCGAATTAGTGCTTGGTGCGTTCCACTTGCCGCGCATTCAAGGCGACCCACACCCCGGTAATATCCGCTTTTTGCCTAACAATCAAGTCGGCCTGATCGACTTTGGCATTTCCGCACCCAGCCCGCGCAACAAAGCGGCATTTTTCGGTGTTATTTGCGAATGGTCGCACATGTATAACGCCGAAGGTAATCTTGCAGCGCTATTTGAACAGTTCATGCGCTTTTTTGTTAATGACTTGTATCGGGCACTCAAAAAATTAAGCACGTTCTTGGCGCGCCCATCGTTTAATGCTGGCGAAGCCCTGGGTCAAGTCACTGGTTTACCGAACATTGGCAGCACGCCTATAAAGCCAGGCGGTGATTTACTAAAAGAAATCGGCGGCCTCGTGCAAAACATGTTCGACAGTGCCGTGGGTACCCGTGACGTCCGTAGTATTTTAAACGACGGGCGCATGCTGCAAGCCTTTAACCAAATGGTGAACCGCGGCAATCGGCTAGGCTTAGTCGTGCGTTTGGAATCTTCCGAGGTATTACGTGCCGCCCAAACCTATATCTCCTTTCTTGAAGCTTTAAATTTGCGCGCCGAAGTATTGCCGCGCATGCTCAATAACACCGTGCAAGGAGTAATGGCAAATTACCCCGAAATCGCCAACGAAACTGAAAAAGCCCTGAGCACTTCGCAAGCTGTCGACATTGTAAACCGCTGGTTGGAGCGCGTTGCCGTACGTGACCCAATGCTATTCAGCCAACTACTCGGCACAATGGATATTAAAAAGGCAATGCAAAACGCCAAGGAGAAACCCACCGATGCTTAAAGAGCTTATTTTATTTATCAAATACCCCTATACCGCCGGTGTGATCGCCACCATCTGGCTGGCCAGCGCGGTTTTAATGGCCCTTAACAGTAAGTTGAACGTTACTAATATTATGGTCATTAACATGTTGGTCAGCGTACTGATCGCTATTATCGGCTTTGGCAGCAAAGAAGACTAGCCTTCTTGCGGCTGGCCCTTAGGTACTGCAGCACAGTTTTGTTCCACGCCCTTGCTCCCGTGTTTCGCATTCTATTTATTAGTACGCTTGACTTAGTCTTTGTAAATGCGGCGGATAGCCTGCGCGCTTGTAGCCAGGCCGGTTTTTGTGTCAATATCTGTCAGCAAACCATTTAGCTGGAACGGCGGTTCGGTTGCAACAACGTTTCGCGTCACCAAGCCATCATGCCAACGCGGCAAAATGCTCTCGAAAGTGACACCGAGGCTGGAGTTGAGCACGCCACACATACCAACATCGGTCATATGCGCTGTGCCGCCCGGCAATACACGGGCGTCTGCAGTTGGCACATGCCAATGGTCACCCACCACCATCGATACTTTACCGTCCAGGTAGTGCCCAAATACCACTTTTTCGCTGCTAAAATCACCGTGAAAATTTACCACCGTGGCCACGTGCGGCTCGCCGGAAGTTGCTTGCAAGATTGCATCCATAGTCTGCAAGGGGTTGTTGAGTAGTTTGTCGGCATCTTTGCCAACAATTTGGCCTAAAATACTAATCACCAAAATGCTGCCCTTTGACGTTGACAAAAATTTATAGCCTAGGCCGGGCACGTCAGGGTAATTTGCCGGGCGGATTATGGGCTGGTTGGGGTCACTTAGTAATGCGTTTATTTCTGGCTTGGCAAAGGTGTGGTTGCCGCCGGTGCAAAAATCGACGCCGGCTTTTTTTAAACGCGCGAAATCTTGTTGCGTAACGCCCTTGCCATCTGATACATTTTCTGCCTGAACGATTACAACATCAACCTTTAACTCACGGCGCAAACCCGGTAGCGCCCGTTCTATTAACTCAAGGCCCGGGCTTGCCATTACGTCACCAAGATACAAAATACGCATATCTTAAAAAATTGGGCTCATTAAAGTTAAAATCATTTAAAACTTTTAACCTGTCCTTAATTATAGAATACAGGTCTCGTTGACCATATAAAATGGATACCTTTCGTGGTGTGCTATTGCCATTACTGCTTGCATACGCGGGGTATCAGCATATGTCGGTAGGTCCGCTGGCGTTACGAACACATGCTCTGAAAGTTCTTCCGCTTGTAGCTTTATAGCCTCTATTTCATTTGGGGTCAACCGTGCTCTAAAAAAGACTTGCGAGTCTTCACTGCGGCCATCGCGTGGTTCAACATACCGATAGCCTATGAATTCAAACCGAGTCTTATCAAGCAATATGCCAATCTCTTCGCGGGTTTCGCGGACTGCAGCGTCGAGCGGTGATTCGTTTTCATCTACACCGCCCCCGATAAGCGTCCAACCTTTTTTATATGTCGGCTTAGCAATAAGCAGTTTGCCTGTATTGTCTTCGAGCCACACCATAGCGGCGATTCGTTTTTTTGGTCTACTATTGTAAAACACGTTCTGTTCTTGTTGTGAAAATTCAGGCATATGGTTTCAACTGCTACTTTGCGTATTCGGTAGCGCGGGTTTCGCGGATCACATTTACTTTAATGGTGCCCGGATATTGCATGGTCGATTCAATTTTGGTGGCAATATCGCGCGCCAGTTTAATCGCGCCCAAGTCATCCACATTTTGTGGCCTTACAAATACACGCACTTCACGGCCAGCCGAAATAGCGTAGGCTTTTTCAATGCCCTTAAAGCTCGTCGCCACATTTTCCAATTCTTTCATGCGTTCTACAAAATTTTCGGCACTGATGTTACGGGCACCTGGGCGAGCGGCACTAATAGCGTCGACCACCCGGATAATGAGCGCTTCGACACTGGTCGCTTCGACATCATCATGATGCTGTTCGGCGGCCAAAGCAACTGCTTCGGGCGCACCATATTTGCGCAGCATTTCGCCCGAAATATGGTGATGCTTGCCTTCTATTTTGTGCGTAAGCGCCTTACCGAGGTCGTGCACTAGCGCCGCATATTTCGCAGTTTTTACGTTAGCGCCAAGTTCTTCGGCAATAATTCCGGCGATGTGCGCCATTTCGGTACTGTGCTTCAGCACGTTTTGGCCGTAACTGGTACGGAATTTAAGTTCACCAAGTAAGTGCAAAATTTCTTTTGGAATGCCGATAACACCGACTTCGCGAGCCGCATCCTCACCGGCGCGCACTACTTCCTTTTCGACGTTCTTTTGTGCTTTTTCAACTACCTCTTCGATACGGCCAGGATGGATACGGCCGTCTTTCATAAGCATTTCAAGAGCCTGGCGGGCGACTTCGCGGCGCACTGGGTCGAACGAGCTGAGCACGATGTAGCCCGGCGTGTCGTCAACCATAATATCCACGCCTGTTGCACGCTGCAATGCCTGGATGTTACGGCCTTCTTTACCGATAATGCGGCCCTTCATTTCTTCGTCTTCGAGCTTGATACTAGTTACAGTACGCTCGGCGGTTACCTCAGATGCCATGCGTTCCATAGCAGTTACAATAATCAATGCCGCTTTGTCTTCGGCTTCCTCGCGAGCTTCGTCTTGTAACTTCGCAACTAAGCCGGTAAGGTCGTTCTTAACGTCACGCTCGGTCATTTGCATCAGTTTTTCGGCAGCATCTTTGGTGCTAAGCTTTGCGATTTTCTCGAGCTTCTCTTGTTGGCGCTTGCGGATTTCGCGGATTTCATCTTTTAACTGCTCGATTTCGGTTTCACCACGGCGTAAGCTTTCACTACGTTTATCAAGATTATCGAGCTTTTTATCGAGCACTTCTTCACGCGTTACTAAACGCTGCTCAATATCTTTAAGCTCGTTGCGGCGCGTTTTTTCGTCTTTGCGGCCGGCTTCGGCAATCTTTGCGGCTTCCTCGCGAGCTTCATCAAGTGTTTTATGCGCTTCACGCTTGGCTTTTTCCAATTCTTTATTGGCTTGCGTTTGAGCTGACCCCAAGCGCCGTTTGGTAACCATTGTATTAGCGCCAAAACCAACAGCAAGCCCGGCCACAGCGAGTACTATGGTAATTGGATCCATACACATCCTTTCTGATACCTTGGAACGCCAGTGGTTTAGACTGGCAAAAAGCAATCGCTTTCACTTCTCTAGCTTTTCGTAATCCGGCTAAATACGGGCGTACCTACAAGGTAATTCTGGCTTTAAGTAAGTTGATATCTAAAATTTCGGATTTTCGGTTGTTGAAAATATACTGTCAATCCTGTGTTAAACTATACGCCTGTTTCGCTCGAGTGGTCAATAACAGATACAGTCTATACGCAAGGAGTTGCTACTTGTGGGGTGATGTAATATTTGCATCCCGGCCATAAAACGGTAAAGCGACTTCATCTTGCCCACCCGCTTGCAGTCGGCTGATGCCTTTTTGTATCCAGCTCTCGGTTTGTTCTGCCACAATTGGCACATGCAAGCTGGCTGCTAGAGCGTTGGCCACACTCATGCCGATCCGCAGGCCAGTGAAACTGCCCGGCCCCTGATATATCACTATGCCATCAATGTCTTTCCAAGTTTTCTGCTGGGCTGTGAGTACAGTCTCAAGGGTAGTGTGAATAGTGTTAGAAAGCTCACGATGCGCCTGCCAGGTTTGGTACTCAAGCTTGGTTTGATTATCGAAAAGTCCTGCCTCGGCTTGTGGATTATCGGTGCGGATAGTCAGGACAATCATGCGTGCGCCGCTCTTATTAAATAGTCAAGAGATTCTGGCGCTCGCAACATTACGCGTCGACCATCCGATGGCGTTTTCTCGATTGTAATAGTGAGCCGTTTATCTGGTAGCACGTTTTTCACAACGCCACCCCATTCTACAACCGCAACCACCTTGGGGTCACCGATTATTTCAGCAAGTTCTTCGGCAATTAAACCGGCTTCGTGCAAGCGATAAAAATCAAAGTGGTGCAGCTCAAGGTCACCAGCTTCATAAATCCGGCTAATGGTAAACGTTGGGCTTGTTACGCGGTCAATGCTACCCATGCCACGTGCCAAACCACGCACAAACGTCGTTTTTCCGCCCCCTAAATCACTTACAAGTTCAAGCACCTCACCCCCCTTTATCGCTTTTCCTAAGCGTTCGGCGAGCTGCTCGGTTTGCTCTGAACTGGTAGAATCTGTTTGCCATGTCACGACGGTACTCATACGCCCCATATAGTAGCGCACAAGCCCCTATTAAAGCAATGGCCTGGACATGCAGGGGTGTCTTGCTAACATCGGCTGCATTTTGCATGGTAGGCGCTTGAGTTTTAGAGGATGCCTGTTTACTAGGTTTGCCGGTAACGGTTTTAGTCGCTTTTGTGGTTTTAGCCGCGGCGGCCACGGTCTTTTTGGCTGTGATTATTTTCTGGGTGACCGTATTCGCACTAGCTTTTACTGCGCTAGTTGCCATATGAATTACATTTTCTGTGCCTGGCGTTGCGACATCGGTCCACTGCCAGGTGCCATTTGCGAGCGCCCATGCTTGGCCATCTTTAGCTGTGCCGTACTGGCCGGTTTGGCTAATTGTATTGCCGAACGGATCAAACAGCGACGCCAATCCACCACTGTTTACCAAGCCGAGGTGCGTATCGCGCGAATACCACGCCATAAAACTTTGGGCTTGCAACATCGTTCCAGCAGGAAATACATACTGTTTAGAATCTGCCGATAATGCAAAACCTGTCAAATCATAATCTTGATTATTACCATTATAAAGTTCGATAAACTCGTCGTTGGCATCAGTCTGGGGAGCGGCCGGGTTGGGTAAGATTTCGGTAATTTGCGGCGCTTCCAGCCCGACATCTGAGAGCGGCACTCTAGGTACTGTGCTGCCTGGTGTACCTACTGGCTGGCCCCCAGGCAATAAAATGGCTGGCGGAGTTGACGTTGGTGGCTGTATGCCGGTCGTGCCATCGCCACCGTCATCACCCGGAGGTTGGCACGACTGGTTAATAATATCTACTGTCGTCGAAACAGGCTCAGCTAATAGTTCGACGGCATTAGTGTCCTGCGAAACCACGTTATCCGCCGTAGGTGACGGGCAGCTAGAGACTAAGAAGGCGTCGGGTGCATCGCCCGTCGCAAACACACCGACTGTATCGACATGCCGTTTTATGCTTGACCCCGGTTCAATTGCGTCTAATAGCGTTACCTGCACACCAGAAATACTAGGTGATATAAGCGTATTTGCATTACCTTCGGTGGACCATTCAAGTGCATCTTCAGTGGAGTTTGATGAAGCGAGACTTGCCATATTTACTACTCGGATATGGCCAGAAGCTGCCGATAGTCCACTTGCAAATTGCGTGCTCGCATAATCTTGCAAGTAACTTTTCGTATCGCCCGCCGCTACAAAAGAACTCGCCAATAAGTAGTAGGTGCCTGGGTAAAATACACCCTTCAAACTTATCGCCTTTGCTTTTTGCCAGTCTGTAGCGGCGGCACTTGCTATTTGCAGCTGCCAACCACCCGCACTAAGGTCAATCGCACTTGCCGATTGGTTATATAGTTCTATAAATTCTTGTGAAGCGCTGGCGACACTGCCGGGTTGCATTTCGGTAATAATGATTGGGCTCGTGAGTTGCGATGAAGCAGCCGTGGTTGCGCTGGCAGCCAACGTTGGGAATACCTGCATAGCTGCAAAGACAATATTTACAAATAGATACAATGTGGTAGAGATATACTTTTTCTTTTTCACGCCGGAATTCTACGCATAGTTGCCTCGTTTTGCAAGCCCAACCTTATCCACAGGTTTTGCCGTGCGCATTAGCTTACTTCGAGGTATACTAAAACCATGCTTCAGTTGAGCGATGTTTTGTCAAATCAGCCTATATTGAGTTTGCGTTCCGGCACCCCCGTGGCCACTATTACCGCTCCGATCATCAACCCTAACAACCTCCATATCGAAGGTTTTTACTGCCAAGACAGCAAAGAAAAAAGAGTGCTTGTACTATTACCACAAGATATCCGTGACATCATTCCGCAGGGATTGGTAATTAACGACCATGATGTTCTGGCTGAACCTCAAGACCTGGTACGACTACGTGACATTTTAAATTTACATTTTGAACTTATCGGGAAGCACGTATTCGATACGGCTGGTAAAAAGATTGGCAAGGTAGAAGATTATGCCACTGATCTGACAAGTTTGTATATTCAGCGCATTTATGTGACACAATCTATTTTAAAAAGTCTCACGGGCGGCAATTTAGGCATTGACCGCACCCAAATAGTTGAGATTACTCCTAAAAAAATCGTTGTTAACGAATTGCTCAATAAAATGTCAGCCAGCGCCCGGGTCACGCAAAACGCCTAAGATTCAAAGTTACAAAAAACCAACCAAGACTGTATTTGCATGGGTTAGCAAACAGAGACGTGCAAATATCGCTCGCATCACCGTGCACCTATTCTGCGGTGTTCTCAGCTCCGGCTAACAAAGCGCGTTTAATATCATCGTACCCGAAACCTTGGCGCGCCAGATATTGCATAAACTTTACGTTGTCAGCGTATTTAGCACGTTTTTTTACAATGATTTGCTGCAAGACATCTTGTTCGGGCGTATCGTCTTCGGCCAATACTTCGTTAATAATGGTATCTGCCACATGCTTTTGTTTAAGTTCAAGTACCAGTTTACGGCGGCTAGTGGGTTTTAATAGCCTGCGGTTTGCTACCCAAGTTTCCGCGAACGCCCTATCGCCAAGTAAGTTGAGGTCGGTGAGCCGTTCAACAATTGGCCGTACAAGCGGCTCGTCAACCTTTTTTCGCTGTAAGTATGTACGCAACTCCCACTCGCTGCGCGGTCGCATCACTACATAACGCAGGGCGTTGCCGTAAACTTTATCAGCCTGGGCAGATTCCTGCAGGGCTTTAAATTTTTGCTCATCAAATGCCTGCCCTACAGCTAAACCGCCCTGTAATAACCCTGCTTCACTTAGCCCAAAAGCAAATACCCCATCAATATATATCGAGTAACGATCGGGGCGTTTTAGCTGTTGTTTTATATCAGTGATTTTGTACATCTCTTGTCGCTTTTTCAGGCTTTCCGGGCAATCATAGGGTAACCAGAAACAATCTCTTTAAAAGCCCTGACCGTCCACCCACAACCGGCGTTTGTTAATTTCTTCTTTGTTGCAGACGGCGCTGGTTATATCTACACCAACCTGGTTACTCACACATGCGAGCATCCAAAATACATCGGCAATTTCATGTTCTAAATTCACCACGCCAGAATCGGTCGCCAGTTTTACGCCGTTGTACACCCGAAGCGCCTTTGCGAGCTCGCCAACTTCTTCACACAACATTATAAAATTATCGGACACGCTTTCTTTGTCGAAACCACGGTATTTTACCACTTCTTGAACATACTTTTGCAGTTGAGCGGTAGTAGCTTTTTTAGGTAAAACCGGATGGTCTTCGGGAACCATATTACTCCTTGTTAGCAGTAACTAGCACTCGTTCGGCGATTTCTTCCATGACTTTGGGGTTTTGCTGCAAGTACTGTTTAGCGGCCTCACGACCTTGGCCGATTTTGCCTTCGCCATACGCAAACCAGGCACCCGACTTATCGACAATATTGTGGATTACGGCGAGGTCAAGTATATCGCCGGCACGAGAAATACCTTCGTTATACATAATGTCAAATTCGGCTTCGCGGAATGGTGGGGCAATCTTGTTTTTAACGACTTTCACCCGAGTACGGTTACCAATAACGGTATCGGCCTGCTTAATTTGTGAAATGCGGCGGATATCCATGCGTACCGAGGCGTAGAATTTCAGCGCATTACCGCCAGTAGTTGTTTCAGGATTGCCGAACATTACGCCAATCTTCATGCGGATTTGGTTAATGAACACCACTGTAGCCTTAGATTTATTAATAACACCCGTTAGCTTACGCAGAGCTTGGCTCATCAGACGCGCTTGCAAACCTGGCAGACTGTCGCCCATGTCGCCTTCGATTTCCGCCCGTGGCACCAGGGCTGCAACAGAGTCGACTACAATTAAGTCAACCGCGTTGGAACGCACCAACGTTTCGGCAATCTCGAGTGCCTGCTCACCGTTATCTGGTTGTGATAACAACAAATTGTCAACGTCTACACCGATACGCTTGGCATAAGTCGGGTCGAGGGCGTGTTCGGCATCAATAAAGGCAGCCGTGCCGCCGCGGCGCTGGACTTCGGCGATTGCATGTAATGTAAGTGTAGTCTTACCAGAACTTTCCGGACCATAAATTTCAATAACGCGACCGCGCGGCAAGCCGCCGCCAAGCGCTAGGTCTAGCGAAATACTACCCGTCGGATAAGTTTCCACCTTAGAAATAACTGTGTCGCCAAGCTTCATGATAGCGCCCTTGCCAAACTGCTTCTCGATCTGTTCCATTGCCAGGCTCAGCGCTTTGCCCTTGCCTTCGTCCTGCCCAGGTGCAGCGGTCTTTTTATCTGTTTTATCTGCCATACTTATATCCCTTCTTTGGTTGCCCCACCTGCCATTCTATTCTGGCTTCTATCAATTAGTATACCAGAAAAGCAAACCATTTTTTAGCAAGCTTTTACTTTAAAGCGGCATTATCGTACCCAAGGCTGCCTAAAAAAGCAAGCCGTTTTTTAACTGGTGTTTCGGGCTTAATAAACTGGTGCGGCAAGTTCCCGGCAACAAAAAACTGCCATAAAACTTATGGTTTTTAGCCAAAAATGCCTTATAATTAACTGTAAATGGATGGGAATGATTCGTTGCTGGGGCGTTTTTTAGAAAATGCCGACAGCTTTACTACAGAGCAAGTGGCTGAAACGGTACAGCTGTTGGTTGAGCATGGTGTGAAATGGCAAGCCAGTGACATCCATATCGAGCCGCACGAAACCTACGTGCTAATACGCTATCGGGTTGACGGTTCACTTAGAAGTGCGCACAAGATCCCGCGCTCGGCGCACAATTCCCTTACTACGCACATTAAAGACAGGGCGGCGCTGTATTCTGGGTTTTCAGCAACACCACAACAGGGACGCTTCACGGCTGTGGTCGACGATAAAAGTTATGATGTGCAAGTGGCTACTATGCCGGTTATTGGGGGTGAAAAAGTCGTACTACACGTAACTACCCGCATACATACGCCGATTGCGCTTAACGAGTTGGGATATTGGGGCTACGGCTTGCAAACACTGCAAATCGCTATGGGTCGTAGCCATGGTATGACTATTGTGAGCGCACCGCGCCACCATGGGCGGCCTTCAACTTTAGCGAGCCTTATAAACGCTCTGCAAAACCCCGGCCTTAACATTGCGACCATCGAGGACGAGCCAGGTATTCGGATTCCCCACGCTAACCAAACCGTAGTGGACCCCAAAGCCGGTTTCAGCATTCTGCAAGGCGTGCAGGCAGCGCTCTACCAAGACCCGAACGTACTTTTGGTGAGTAACTTACCAGACAAGCGCACTGCCGAGCTCACTGTCCAGGCAGCACTGTCCGGCCATTTAGTCGCGGCCGGTATGCACAGCGACAGCGCCGTCGGTGCGTTGTTACATCTTCGGGCGCTTGGTGTTCCACCATATTTAATTGCTACCGGCGTACGTACGGTTGCCGGCCAGCGTTTGGTTCGCAAGCTTTGTGATGCTTGTAAGGAACGCTACGAGCTTACAGCCGAGCAGCTTGGTTTACTTAAACGAGTCTTCGGTATCAGCTCACAAAAGGCCATGCAGCGCGTACATAGCCTTGAGCAGCAAGCACTTAAGTCAGGAATTGGGAATGACGGGCGATTGAGTAGCACCGAGCACGGCATTACGCACTTATGGAAACCGCACAAACACGGTTGTGATGAGTGCCAACATACTGGCTACAAAGGCCGGACGCTTTTGGGTGAAGTGCTGGCAATCGACGGCGATGTGCAGCGTGCCCTTCATGATGCCGAACAAACACCGGCCAGTTTGCAGCTTATGGCGCTCAAAAATCCGCAGTTCATACCACTTGCCCTCGATGGTTTGGTTAAAGCTTTGCGCGGGCAAATCGCTATAAAAGATGTGCTGCATGTCATTGATAGGTCGCTTCGTGTGTAACAAATACTTGACCCCTAGCTTATCGGGCTTATAATTTACACTAAGATATGCGCGTACGAAAAAATTCTTCTGGCTTTACAATCATTGAAATTTTAGTGGTGCTTGTAATTATTGGCATCTTGTTAACCCTAGTAATTAGCACTTACAGCGGTGTGCAGGCCAAAAATCGCAATAACGATCGCCAGTCTGGTATTAACTTATTACAAGGGCAGCTCGAGGTGTATTATGCCCAGTACAGCAAGTACCCAACGCTAGCCGAAATGAACAGCGCCAATTGGCGGGCTAACAATATGAAAACCCTACCAAACAGCGGCATACAAGACCCACAGTGGTCAGTTAAGGTTACCAATTGTACCTCCGGCGGCGTTGCAGTTTTAAGCGCATCACCAACGGCCAGCTGCTATTCCTACCAACCAGTTGGCCCCGATGGCTCGGCTTGCGATAATGAGAAAGTCGTTTGCGGCCAATACACTATTACTGCCATGCTCGAAGGCGGTGGTAAATACGTAAAGAGCAGCTTGAACTAATAAGTAGTTAGCACCTGGGTTTTAGAGGTCCTTATTTAAGCAGATAGCCAGCAGATATTCTGGCCATTATTGTAGCGGTGGTGGTAATGTCGTATGGTTTTGGCTGTTCGCCTGATCATCTTGAGACTGATACGGTGTGGGTGGAACCGGCGTGCCCCATTGTGGCACGAATTGTTGCGATTGGTTGCTTGCAACAGAAGGCGAGGGAGCCCCAGAGGTTGACGGATACGGCTCGCCTGGCTGCGGGGTTTGGGCAGTGTCATACGGCTGCACCGGCGACGTTGGCATTTGCGGATACGGCTGCTGTTGCATAGATTGGCTGTAATACGGTCCATTAATTGGCATCACCGGGTTGACAGCCTGTGGCTGGTGCCTAATTTGGTGGATAAACGTTTCGTGCACTTCCAAAATTGCGCGGGCATATTTTTTGGGGTCAGGGCAATACTGAAACACAAACTTAGAACGTTCGCCGGCAGTTTCGGCGCGCAACGTGCCAAAATTGAACATCGTCTGCAAGAAACCTTCCTGCTCGATTGTGATGTCTTCGAGATTTTCCATTGAAAGCTGGCTCACCTTGCGGCCAAACAAACTGTTTTGGTTAATTTGCGTGATACTGTCATCGGTCACGATCCAGCGGTTTTGCCAATACACCACAGTCGCTACGAAAAGTACCAAAATGATGAGTACTCCAAAAATTACGGCACCAGCTTGCACGAATGTCGCAATATTTTCACTGTTAGTAGAACTATCCTGGCTGAATAAGTTCGGCGATAAAAACGCTGATACAGCGACCACAATCAAGCCGAATGCCGCTGCAATGTACATACTTATAATGCCAAAAGGATGGCGTTTGATGTCACAGATCACACGCTCGCCCGGCTGCAGCACTACCATGGGGTGTAAAGCTTGGCTCGGCTGCTTGGGGGTGTCAACAGGGTTCATATGAGGTATTATAGCAGACTATCGGCGTCAGCCGCTTTTGGCATACGCTTACCCAAATGCTGGTAAGTTTTGGGGGTCACTTTACGGCCACGCGGCGTACGCTCCAGTAAACCGATTTGCATTAGGTATGGTTCGTAAAAATCTTCAATCGTGCTGCGCTCTTCGGCAGTTAAAGCTGCGATGGTTTCCACACCCACGGGGCCGCCACGGTAATTATCAATGATCGCCGTCAGCAACATACGGTCGGCTGGGTCAAGACCCAGTTCGTCAATTTCGAGCAACTCTAGGGCTTTTTCGTTAATAGTTTTGTCAATGATGCCGTCCCCATTCACATCGGCATAGTCGCGCACCCGTTTGAGCAAGCGATTAGCAATACGAGGTGTTAAGCGGGCGCGAGTAGCCAATACTTGGGCGGCCTTTTGGTCAATCTTAACTCGTAAAATCTCTGCTGCGCGCATAATAATTTCGGTAATTTCGGCTGGTGTGTAAAATTCCAGTCGATGCAGCATACCGAATCGGTCACGCAGTGGTGCCGCCAAAGCACCAGTGCGGGTGGTGGCGCCGATAAGCGTAAATTTCGGCAAATCGAGCCTCAAGCTGCGCGCACTCGGCCCTTTGCCAAGCATAATATCCAGTTTGAAATCTTCCATAGCCGAATACAACACTTCTTCAACGCTGCGGTTAAGGCGATGGATCTCGTCGATAAACAGCATATCGCCGTCTTGCAAATTAGTGAGTAAACTAGCCAAATCACCAGCGCGGTCAATGGCCGGGCCGCTGGTAATGCGAATTTGCGCACCCATTTCGTTGGCAATGACGCTGGCCATTGTAGTTTTACCCAAACCGGGCGGCCCATACAATAAAATATGGTCAAGCGGTTCACCGCGCTTTTTGGCGGCCGCAATTGCCAGCTGCAAGTTCTGCTTTAGACGATCCTGTCCCGTGTAGCTGGCAAAATCACGCGGCCGCAGTGAGTTCTCAAATTCCTCCTCCTGCTGGCCGACATCATCGTCGGAAAGACCGGTGTTTACAATTCGTTCAATTGCCATATCTGTAATTTAGTATACGCTGCCTAAAAGCATTAACCTACGCTTTCAATGCCTGTTTAATGCGTTCTTCTAGCGGCAGGCTAGAATCGACGGTTTGCAACATTTTCGTAGCGTCTTGTGCGGAATACCCAAGGCTTACCAGCGCCGCAGCAGCTTCGTCACCCCTGAGCGCTAGGTCAGGTTGTAAAATACCGCTCACAGCGAGATCAACCCCTGGCAAGCCAACTTTATCCTTCAGGTCGACCACAATGCGCTCGGCCACCCGCTTGCCTACCCCTTGTGCAACCTGAATATATTTAGTGTCACCACTAGCGATTGCCGCTCGCACATCGTTGGCACGGCCAATACTTAACACGTTAAGCGCCATTTTTGGTCCAACACCATTTACGCCTAACAGTTGTTCAAATAGCTGTTTGGTATCAAGAGAAATGAATCCGAATAAGTCATGTGCCTGCTCACGGATATGCTCGTACACATATAATTTTGCCGGCTGGCCGAGCGCCAAACCTCCAAAATCTTCGCCAGTTACCAACAGGCCATACCCTACTCCAGCAGCTTCAAGCACTACTACATCGGCAATCTTTTCAGAAATTTTTCCCGTCAGCGTCGCAATCATGCTGCTAGTATGCCATAGTTTGCTACATTTTCGAAACTTACGAGCCTATGCGACTGCCGGCATGCGTGATAGCGGCGGCGAGGGCATCGGCACAGTCATCAGGCTTTGGCACTTCGGATAAGCCTAAATGCACACGCACCATTTCTTGCACTTGTTTTTTGTCGGCTTTACCGTAGCCAGTAGTCGCCAATTTTATTTGCATTGGCGTGTATTCAAAGAGCTCCAAGCCAGCCTGTTTACCGCATAGTAACACCACGCCGCGAGCCTGCGCCACGGTCATTGCCGTTGTCACATTACGCGCAAAAAATAACTTTTCCACAGCCATCATTTGCGGCTTCGTAGCAATAATTATATCTGTTAGTTCCTCGTAAATGGTGAGCAGGCGTACTGAATCATCTTCATGCACCGGCGTACGTATAACACCGGCATCTACCAGCTGGCATTTACCTTTATCCACCTGGATGACGCCAAAGCCCAAAATGCCCGTCCCCGGGTCTATCCCCAAAATTCGCATATTTTTAGTATAAGGTAAGCGCATGCCAAATGCACCCGCCAAACCGCAGCGTGACCCTTTTTTTGGGGGTGGTTCACGGCTGCACTTTTATAATAAAACCGGAACTAGTCGGGTTTTAACCTAAATAAATAAGCAGATTCGATTAGCCTAGCAGAGCTTCAGGAATATCGAAGTTCACATGTGTATTGGTAACGTCATCACATGCTTCAAGCGCGTCCATTAAACGCATAATTTTGCCGGCCGTCGCTTCGTCGGTTACTTCTACGGTATTATTTGGCACGTATGTAATCTCAGCTTCTTCAATTTCCACGCCCATAGTAGCCAATGTATCACGGACATTGGCAAGCTCTTTGGGGTCGGTATATACAATAGATTCGTCGCCCTCTTCTTGCATATCTTCGGCACCAGCTTCAAGTGCTTGCATCATCAAGTCGTCGCCTGAACCTTTTACGCGGATGCTGCCCTTACGCTCAAATTGGAATGCTACCGCACCTTTTTCGGCAACGTTGCCACCATGTTTGCTAAAAGCCAAGCGCACTTCCGGGTAGGTACGGTTGAGGTTGTCCGTCGCGCATTCTACTAAAATAGCAACACCGCCCGGGCCATAACCCTCGTACATAACCTCTTGGATTTGGTCGCCGCCGAGCTTACCCGAGCCTCGGTCAATAGAGCGCTGGATGTTGGCCGTCGGCATGTTGGCAGTCTTAGCCTTGTCAATTGCCAGGCGCAACGCGAAGTTCATGTCAGGGTCGGCACCGCCGCGGGCAGCCAAAGCTATTGCGTTACCAAGCTTCGTAAACAACGCACCGCGGGCAGCATCTTTGGCACCCTTTTCACGTTTAATTGTTGACCATTTCGAGTGTCCGGACATTAGCTCCCTTTCTTGGCTTTAGCAATCGTTACGTTCTATCTGTTATTATATCATTTTGTGAACCCTTGCGCCATGCCACCAAACATATAAATAAAGCAGCTATATACGCCATTACCATGCCACTTATTGGAAAAGCCACATTTTGCACATACGCATGCGGAACCTTGCTAAGCAGCGTCACTATGTCGAGCATATATGTGAGCAGCATAACAGCTGGCCAAGCCACCACGCCTGCCAGAATAGGCAGCCACATACCAGCGAACGCGCTAAACGTAGCAAGCAACATTGCGAGTGGGATGAACGCCGCCACCAGCACATTAGCGAGCGTCGACACCAAGCTCGCCTGGCCAAATATCAGCAAGATATACGGCGTTGTCATAAGTTCTGCACTCAAGCTTTCTATAACAATCGCTGGGACCATTGGGGGTTCGCGGCCACCAAATAAGCGTTTTGTAGCAATCGGCGAAATAATAAGTACCCCGAAGAACGCCAAAAATGACAGCGTCCAGCTGACATTATTCCAGGCATACTGCGGGTTAATGGCAATCGTAATCACCGCCGACAACGCTAACAATGCGCTGGGCTTAAGTTCGCGACCGTAAGACCAAGTCGCCAAGCTAAGTCCGCACACCACTGCAGCACGCACCATTGAAGGGCTTAAGCCGGCAATCGCCAAAAAGCACAGCACTAACGCCACGCTTGTTGCTACATACTGATATTTCGATCTTTTACCGAGCAACCGTTTGGCGGCGTGCACAATAATTGTTAAATTGTACCCTGAGACGGCAATAATGTGTGTCAAACCCACCATTTGTAATTGCTGTGAAACAGCGGGCGGCAAAGTGTTGCGTTGCCCGACCAATAACCCCATAGCAAACGACGCCAAAGGTTCCGGCAACGCCGTTTGCATACCCGCGGCGAAACGCCGACGAAAATTATCGAGGGGCGACGAACCCTTTCTTAGCACCGCTACTCGAGCATAGCTTATGCGCGCTGCGTCGTTACCGCGGGCTACAAATATTTTGCCTTGCACTCGCACCTCATCACCACTAAACACCATTGGCACTCCAAAACCGCTTATTTGCATAGTGCCGACCATGCTACGGCTGTTGACTACAATATGCCCAGCTTCAAAAGTGAGCTGCGATGCGATACCATACACTGCATCGCCGTTTGCCGTGGCCTCAACAGTTACTTCCTGGCCATTCAAACTTGTGTACCGCAACACCTGTGTTCGGTATGCACCGCCTCGCCACCACCCTAGAAATAAACATGCTGTGCACAATAAAAGATACGCAATTATGCGGTATCGCGCCGCTAAAAACACCGCTGGCAACGTAAGCCATGCAAGCACGCTAACACGTGTTGCAGGCCAAAAATATCCTACTGCAGCACCGGCGCCAAAACACAGACAAAGTATTGTAATAATTGTGCTGCGGGCATTCAAAAAACGCGAAAGTTGTGTTTTCACGCGCGGATTGTACCAGAGGTTCCCCAAAAAGCAAACGTTTTTAGATCACTGCTCGTTTATTGCAAGCAGTTACCAAACAGGATCAACGCTTATTCTCGTTTTTGAATCGCCTGTAATAGCTATTGAGGCCGGATTAGCGTCGCTGGTTTCGTCGTACCCTTTTGGCGGCTTCTGCATCCTACCGCAGCGAAGCGTCAGCTCGTTCGTGGCGCTAGCTGGGAACGACACACCTTCACCAGCTAGCAGAGCGTAACAAAACTTGCCCTTGTTGGAGTAAATGCGAATCAGTGGGACTCTACTGCCAGCAGGTCCTCCATTTGTTCCATCGTAATCAACGTATACCGGCTTATCTTGTAGGTTCTTGGCCGAAACAATTAGGACGCAGCTATTGAGGCTAGCACCAAGTACTTTGTTTCGGATTGTAATAGCCTGGCTACTACAATCCGCTTCTTTGAGGCTGTACTGGATTTGTGTCCCAGTCGCATAGTTGAAGAACTGTGTTGCCGCAGCAATGAGAATAATTACCCCTGTTGTAAAGCCAAGCCGTTTAGGAAACGCCCTTTTAAGGTTACTGCGCGTTACGCCTTTTGATTTCATGGCTTGACTATATCAAAAAGGCTTCTCGCGTGAGAAGTCTTTTTATTGTTTAAACTTAGAGACCGACACATATTTTTGGATTATTCGCCATAGGGGATAAAACGGAGGGATTGGCCGATCGCCATCTGCCCGCCTTTGCTGACCATGCCCACAAAACCGCGGCGGCCCTGGCCGAGTCTGACGAAATCTTTCGCGCGATCACGTCCTGGCAACCCATACATAGCTTCAATAAGCTTGCCGGGTGGGCTGCAGGGAGCATTCGGCCGGGTAATCATAATAGTAGCACCATCAGGGGTGAACTTGCATGTCTCGGCGTCGAAAGAGCCAACATCGACACCGCGGCTTAATGAGCGAAAATCCGGTACTATGTCAGTACCTTCAAAGTCTGAAACTATCATGTTTGCACCAAGGCATTGCGCTAAAAATAGACGGCGTAAAGCTCCGGGAACTTCTGTGGCTTGCTCTAACGTGGAACCATAATCTGGGCCCGTCGGAACCTTAGCTTCACTGTCCGACCTGAACCTTCGTATCAGCCCATCAAAAGCAAGCTCTTCGTTGATGTCTAAACTATCAGCCAAATAGTCAAGGTCTTCTGAACCAACAATTGAGACTGCTTGCCGGTTCAAAACTATGTCTTCCTTCTTTCGATAAGCGGGCGTTCGGATATCAGCGAGTGTGGTTTGGCCACTGTGGCGTAGATTACCGGCCATCGTCTGGCCAGCGAGATCAAATTCAGCAGCAGCCACAGGATATGTATAAAAACTATCTGGGTCAGAACCAACGAGTAGCCCCTCAATATTACCGGCGGGAAAGTTCATTAAATGAACTATACCATCTTACTAGTGATGATGCTACTCATCTTATGCATGTGCACTAAACGCTTCAGGGCTGAGCCAGAACGCCATCACTGCTCTCAATCCAGTAGCGATCCGCCCTCTGATTATTAGCAATATCGGTAACGGCTCGTTCTCCCTTTTATGGAGCGGCACGTTCTAGATAAGCATGAACCCTAACGAAGGGGCGATAAATACTTCGCCTGTAAACAGACAAAGCAAAGCTGCTACACTTAGTTTATAATTCAATAGAGACGAAAAGATATGACACTGACTAATCATTTACTGACTGGCGCAATCTTCGCAAAAGTCTTGCCCCTGCCGTTAGCTATTCCATTAGCATTTGCGAGTCATTTTGTTTTAGATGCATTGCCTCATTTTGGATTTATAAACATTGAAGAAAGAACGAAATATAACAAACTATTCGGTGCGATAGTTCTGCTGGACTGCCTCCTGAGTGTGGCGCTCTCTGCGTGGCTTATCAGTCGTGGGCATTCTCAATGGCTTTTAGCGGGCTTCGCTGCCTTTTCGCCAGATCTGGTTTGGATATATCGTTTTACTGTTGAAGAAAAATTTGGGAAGCTAAAGCCGACTAAGGGTAATCGTTTCATACAATTCCATATAAAAATACAACAGTACGAACGTGCATGGGGCGGGCTGGTTGAACTAGTCTATGCCGTTGGTGCGTTTCTGATTCTTCGCTAGAATTTAGGATGTAAAGAATCCGTAAACAACCCCGGTTATTATTACAGCCCCTAAAATCTGGCGAAAGATACTCGCACCAGTACGTATTTCAAGATAGGCCCAGGCAAATAATGAGGCTTCGGCTAAACGCTGTAAGCCAGTATGCCCGGCCCTGTGTTTAAACAAAGTTCCTAATACCGAAGACACTATCCAACACCAAAGAAGAACATTGGGGCTCTGCCAAATTATTACCTTGCCCTCTTTATCCTTGAATATTCTGCTGAAAAGGTTAACTTCTTTATGTGTCATATATTCTATGCTACAGGAACTACCGCGGTAAAGTGAATTTATTCACAAAAAGGAGATTTGCGTGAACCTTACTAGTATCGTAGTATGATTATGGTGTTATGATTATACTTCGTCTCAATACTCACTCCGGTGTGCCTCCGTATCTGCAGATTGTGCAGCAGATAAAACATGACATACGCATGGGGTTACTAAAAGAGGGGGACAAGCTTCCTTCGGTCAAAGAGGCTGTGACCATGACTGCTGTAAATCCGAATACTGTTTTTAAAGCTTATCGTGAGTTAGAGGGTCAGGGTTTTGTGAAAGGTCAGGCTGGCAGTGGTGTTTTTGTGCTTCAGCAGTACACTGCGCCATCAGCTAACGTCCAGGCCAAACTGGCTACAACCCTTACGGATTGGCTAAATACTGCACAGAGTGCAGGCTTGGACGAAGAAGCGATTGAAGCGTTATTTACCATCACGTTACGTAATATGAAGAAGGGATGATATGAATGCAGTAGCGACGGAAACGAGTAATGTCGTACAGACGAATGGACTCGGCAAACAATATGGCTCATTCTGGGCACTGAAAGACTGCACGATAACTGTGCCGTCAGGCAGTGTGACGGCGCTCGTCGGCCCTAATGGCGCAGGCAAGACCACGCTCTTAAAGCTCTTGGTCAACCTTAGCTCGCCCAGCGCGGGCAGCGCGACAGTCCTTGGAATGTCGCCAAACCAATCCTCAACATACCTTTCAGAAATCGGGTATCTAGCTCAGGAAATACCGCTCTATAGCCGGATGACTGTTTTAAGGCATTTGGCTATTGGTGCACATATGGACACTAATTGGGATAACGATCTAGCGCTTAGTCGTCTGCAAGAGCTCAAGATACCGTTGGATCGTGCCGTGGGGTCTCTCTCGGGTGGCCAGCGCGCGCAAGTTGGCCTTGCACTTGCTCTTGCCAAAAAGCCAAGACTCCTGCTACTTGACGAACCAGTAGCGGCGCTTGATCCACTAGCTCGCATTGAGTTCCTGACATCACTAACACAGGCTGTTGCCGACTCTGACGGAGCATTGAGTGTAGTCATGTCTTCACATTTGCTTGCCGATTTGGAACGGGTATGTGACCATCTAATCTTATTGGCCGCGGGCAAGACACAGCTATGTGACAGCATTGAGCATATTATCGAGACACACAAATTGTTGGCCGGTCCACATAATGAGAAGACGAGCGACCCAGCTTATACCATCATTCGGGAAACCCAGGCTGCAAATGAGACTGACCTACTTGTACGCACCCATGACAAACACTTCAGAAGTCAAAAATGGCACATACACGATACTAATATTGAAGATATAGTGCTTGCCTACATGAAGCAGGCTAAACAAGAAAGAGACCAACAATGAATTGGCTTGCGTGGCAACAGCATAAGAAGCAGTTCTTGCTTCTCGGCATCAGCCTTTTGGTATTTACAGCGATAGTCATACCATCGGGTCTTCATTATTGGCATCAATACAATCAGCTACTTACGAATTGCGACGGCGTAGCAAGCTGCGTACAGCATGGCTTAGGTAACACATTCTCAGCTGAAGGTAACGGCCAATTCTACCTGTTATTTCACCTAGTACAGATTGCAGTGGTGGCATCTCCGGTGTTACTTGGCTTGTTCTTGGGCGTACCACTCATTGCTAACGAATACATAGACGGTACCAACAAATTTATTTGGACGCGAAGTATCTCACGACGCAAATGGTTGACTGTTAAACTCGTATGGATACTGGGCGTATCGATTATATTTGCAAGTATTCTAGCTGCTCTTGCCACATGGTGGTTTCGAACCAGCAACGCTCTCTACACATATGGCAACGACTCAGCGTTAGGCATACTTAATCGCTTCGGCAAGCTTAGCTTTGACGTGCAAGGCCTTACACCGATTGCCTACACTTTCTTCATGGTATCACTTGGTATTGCATTCGGTGCTTGGTTAAAAAGAATCTTATTAGCCTTTGGCGTTACACTGGCAGCCCTCGTGCTCTTGCAAGGTATAATACCGAACCTTATCCGACCACACTATGAATCGCCTCAAACTGACAACGTGACCCTCGTGTCTGCTATCCATAGTGCCAATATTCTTTCACCGCCAGATCCTACTGGAGCGGGATCGTCATGGGCCATAAGCGGCAGTGTAGTCAATGATAAAACAGGCCAGTCTCAAAGTATGGATAGCCTATTGTCTAACCCTCCAGCTACTTGTGTGGAGACACTCAACAGAGGACCAAAACAAGGCTTCCCGTGTTTGCAATCACTTGGTTATCACTGGGTTGTAAGGTACCAACCCGCACACAGGTATTGGAACTTCCAGCGTATTGAAGCGGGGCTCTACGTAACCTTGGGCCTCATACCAATCGGCGCCACATATTGGTTGGTATTGAAGAGAGATGCCTAGCGTGCCTCGAACCCTTGCGAGCAGGGAATAAATATAAAAGAAGTGTTCCAAAGATAGGCCTTGGAACACTTCTTATCTGTAACTAGCGTGGAGGGCCCACTGGGACTTGAACCCAGGACACCCTGCTTAAAAGGCAGGTGCTCTAACCGGCTGAGCTATGGGCCCACATTTTGCTATACTCAAAAGAGTCCAGCTAACAGATTATATTATCCGTATTATCACAAAAAAGTCAACCCCTTGCCCTCTCTTTGGGCAGGTAGTTTTAGTCGCGCTCTTTTGCGCCTAATCGGTGGCGCTGCGCCCATAAAAACACTAAGCCAACGAACGCACTCGCGCCAACTATTAGCGCCTGCAACTTCGTAAGTTGCGCCCATAAATCTTGCGACTCTATACCAAAACGCTGGCCTGGGGGCAAAAGCGGCACCGCCAAAAGCACACCAAGCAGTCCGACCCCTACGGCAGGCAAAATATTGAGCACCAATTTGCCCTTGCCATGCACCGTGCCAATCATAAACATGCTAGTAAGCACAACCGGCGCGAGCAGTACCGCAACTTGCAAGACATTCAAAATATTGGGCGGAACATTTGGGGCAACAAATGTAAGCAACGAGTTAGCATTGCCCGCTACATAACGCACTAAAACTTCGCCTAAACACAGGCTCAAGAATACCAGCACTGCATTGACGCGAAAGAACATCAACAAAACAACAGGGGCGATAAGTATGGTTAGCAATAGCACATCATGTGGCATTATACAAACATAATAGCATGAGCACGTTAAAAGCCGACAACCACACCCACATTCAGGCCAGCACTTTGAGCTTGGCCGGCGTTAAGTTCCACGACGTATTGCGCCGCTACCGGTGTGCAGTAGGTTTTAGGATACGTTTTAGGTGAAAGTCCGGGCTGTACGTGTACAACTCTTCGACCACTATCCAACCAAATGATATCGAGTGGAAACAGCATGTCTCTCATCCAGAAGCACGATTTTACAGGTGTGTTAAAGTCGAATAACATACCGTCGTGCGTTGCCATAGATGTGCGGGCGCTAAGGCCTTCCATCCGCTGCGCCGGAGTATTTGCTACTTTTAGGCGGTAGTTAGCATGCGGTGCGTGCAATGTTTTATAGTGCGAACTGGCAAGCACAAAGTTCACTGCCACATATGAACACACAAGCGCAATCACAATACCCAGCGCAATTTTGTGGCGCGTCGTTATGCTAGATATTTTAAGCGCCGACACGGTCTTTGCGGTGGCGCTGTTTAGCATTTTTCTCGATATACTCGATGATCTTGCCCGCTACATTGCGGCCGGTTAACAGTTCGGGCGTTTTAATGCTGGCGGAAGAATTTACCTCGAGCACCAATGGACCGCGCGCGCTGCGCATCATGTCGACACCGCAAATTGGCAAGCCCATAGCTTTGGCAGCTTTAATAGCCGTACGCTCTTCTTCAAGTGTCAATTTGACCGGCTTACCAACGCCACCTTGATGTGTATTGGAGCGAAAATCGTCGTCTAGGCTTTGACGCTTGACACTGGCAACAACTTGGCTGCCGACCACTAATGCGCGAATATCGACACCGGCCGACTCTTTTACATATTCTTGCACCAAAAAGCTCACGCCCTCAACGTAAAAGGCCTGCATTACCGCTTTGGCGGCTTTGTTAGTTTCAGCCAAAACCACACCGTTACCATGTGTACCGCGGGCAACTTTTACAATTAACGGTGCGCCACTGACTTTTTCAATAACGTCGTCAAGGTCGGCAGTTTCGTAGGCGAACACCGTTTTAGGGATCCCGACGTCAGCTTTGGCAAGCAACTGGTACGAACGCAATTTATTACGCGAACGGTCAATTGCAATCGACTTCGCAGGCGTATATACGTCTTGCATTTCAAACTGGCGCACCACGGCGCAGCCATATTTGGTGTAACTTTGGGCGATGCGCGGAATAATGGCATCAAAACCTTCAAGCGGGTTGCCCTTGTAAAATACAACTGGGTTGCCCTTTTCGATAGCCATGTAACACTTTGAGTAACTAATGACCTTCGCTTCGTGGCCACGAGCCTGAGCTTCTTCTTTCAAGCGGCGCGTCGTGTAGTTGGCCGAGCCGCGCGATAAAATTGCAATCCGCATATTTATCGTCCCTCCTCTTCGTCTTCAGGGAATAAAATTCCGTACTTTTGCTTAAGTTCTATACGGTTAATTTGCGCTTCGGCCGTATCAACCAAAAAACGGTTATTGAGCATCTTGCGGCCAAGAAGTATAGGGTATACCTTCTTGCCTCGGTCTGCAAGCGAAAAGGTTGCGTAAAAAATCTTCGGGCCAAGCTTTACTTTAAGCTTCACCTCGTAGCGTTCTTCGGTGTGGCCGAACGAATTAGCTATACTTACTACTTTAAAATCGGTAGTGCTCATTGCGGTGGCTAACGCGCCGCACACCGGGTGTCCGCCGAGCAGCCTGAAGTGCAACGTTATGCCGTCTTCGGATAATTTGATATTATCAGCATGCACCGCCGAGCGATACGCACCAGTATCGACCTTAGCCGGAATGTCCGCCATAGCGTAATCCATGAAATGCAAGGATTCTGAGCGACCAATAACAACTTTGTGGAAATCAGTTCGTGCCATATTCTTATATTACCAAATTACGTTTTGTTGGGTTGAAAATTATTAATGCTTGTGGTAATTTTATTATATATTAGCAATTTTGTCAAGGTTACAAAAAGATGACACAACCATGTATTCTCGTCGTTGGCAACAGTTTCAGCTCGCTTAGGTCATACCTCGAAGGCCATAATTTTGATTACGTCGTTTTAAAAGATGCCGCACTTACAAAATTTCCGGATAAAATATTTAAACACCGTGTGGTATGCGATTTCTCGGATATGTCCGGTGTACTCAAAGCGGTTGACGAAATCGTTGCCACGAAAACAATTGACGGCGTATTCTGCACCTATGAGCAATTTATCGGCGCTGCTTCAGAGATCGCCCACCATTTAGGCCTGCCTGCGTTGCCGAAAGAGGCGGCCGTGGCCTGCACTGATAAATTTGTAATGCGCACGCAATTCGCAAAAGCGCCCGAAAAGATCAGTCCCGAGTTTGCCGTTGTTGCTAACGAGCAAACTCTGCGTAACTTTGCCGCCAGCCACAGTTTTCCTCTAATTATAAAGCCGGCCAACCTTTCTAAAAGTCTGCTTGTTAGCAAAAGTGACTCACTTGAGGAACTGTTGCTCAATTATCAAAACGCACTTGAAAACATGGGTCGGGTATACAAAAAATACGCCCCGCATGCCACGCCAAAACTCCTGGTTGAAGAGTTTATGGAAGGCTCGGTGCATTCGGTTGACGCATTTGTAGATAAACACGGTAAACCATTCGTGCTTGACGCAATCGTTGACTACGAGACTGGCCACGATATCGGTTATGCTGATAATTTCACCTACAGCCGTTTGCTGCCATCACAGTTAAGCGACAAGGACCAAGCGGCGGTCAAGCACGTTGCATCCCTGGGAGTCCAAGCGCTTGGCATGAAAAATACTGCCGCCCATATTGAGATCATCGTGACATCAGACGGTCCGAGGATCGTAGAAATTGGTGCCCGCAACGGCGGATACCGCGAACGCATGCATGCCATAGCAAATGGGATTGACATTTTAGCAAACGCCCTTAAATTAAGCTTAGGCCAAGAACCCGACATTACCGCTACCAAAAATGAAAGTATGGGAGTATTTGAGCTGTTCCCTAAAGAACCCGGTATATTTGAAGGCCTTGAGAACGAGAAAAAATTGCTAGAGTTGCCTTCGCTCGCCCGGCTTGCTATTAAAGTTAAACCTGGAACGTTTGTCGGGAAAGCTTCCGATGGCTATAAAATGTGCGCTATTGTCTTTTTACATAATAAAGATGCAAATGAGTTTCAGCGCGACATGGCTTTTTTGAATCATCAGGTACGGGTAATCACCAGATAAAGGCCGGATGTACGAAATAAGGCCGAAGCCGAAGCCTTAAATGGCCTCCCAAATTTCGCTTCTGGTATAGAAAAAACTATTTCGGTTTATCGCTTGCTTGCAGGGCCGTTGTAATGTGCGGCTGTAGTTCTTCGACAATTAGCTTTGTCCAGTCGATGGAAGTGCGGTTGACGGTTGGTAACAGGCCATACTTATGGAGCCTTCTTTGGTCAACAAAATCTAGGCTGCTGATTGCCGTGGCACGGTTTAGCACTTCGGGCGATGCACCATCGAGTTCGCGCGCCAATATTGCTTCTTCGGCATAGGCCATAGGCTGTGAGCTCAAGCCACCACCTCGCACCAACCGCATAACGCGGTCGGTAGCCTCACGTGCAGCAACTTCAGGGGCGATATCGGGCATAACCCGTCTTTTTTCTTCGTAAAAGGCTTTCGTGGCGTCAAAAATACTTCCGCCATTTTCTAGAGCTTGCAAGGCATGGCCATAGGTAAGAGCCCAGGGCTTGCTTTTGCCGAAAAACCGTACCTCAGCCTCGCGCTGTACCATATTGGCTCCGCCTTCGGTAAGCATTGAGGTGCGCTTCCCCCTAAGTGTACAAATTTTAAGGGTTTGGCCCAGCGCCCTATCTGATTGGGCTTGATTAATGTGCGTAAGCTCATGGAAACCGCCCACGACCATAACGTCGTATATCGAGCGGGGTTCAGGCGGAGTCAAATACGCTCCACTTATCCCATTAACCTGAAACGTTGCTTTACTAGGGTTTTCATGCACCTGGAATAGGTCATCGGCAGCACGGAACTTACGGTCTTTATTCCATGACTGTGGGTCTTCTGAGCTGAGCAAGCTTCCTTTTGCAATAACCCTTGAAAAAATGCCCTGAATTTCGGCTGGCTGCAACATGGTCGATTTTAAGATCCGTGTTTCTTCTTTACTAAACACTGCTGCGTTTTCTTCGACCGAGGCCAAATCTAAGTTCACCAACTTGTCGGAGACCACCGACGTCCTACCTTCGCCAAGCACGGCAATTCCGTTACGCAAGTAATCGAGCCGGCGAAAGACATCTTGCCGGGATTCGCCACTCAAAGCATTACGAAGACCTGCTGGGATTGCCGATACAGCAGCCAGCGCGACCTCTGGCTTGCCGATCATGTCGCTTTGCTCCACCAGATACTGCATAACTGCGACGTTCTCGGCGACAGCGGCGTTAATTCGCGCCAAATACACTTCTACAATTGCTGCCTTAGCGTCACCTTCTAGGTCGCCTTCACTATATTGGCCTTTCCGTTCTGCTTTTAACACCGCGCGGGCTTTAGCAGCCAGCTGCGCCTGTGAAATCGCCTTTTCAGGCTCAACCACCAAAGACATTGCGTGAAGCTCGTTGGCATCAAGCGGCGCTCCAGACAATAACGCCTCTTCGGTTTTACGCTTATAACTTCTACTGCTCTCTCTGGCTAAGGCCAGGAGTTGGTCAGGCGCTATTGTTTTTTCATCAATTGAGCGCGAAAGCCACACGTAAGCCTCTTCGGCTGACTCGAATACCGTGGCACCACAAGCCGATACATCCACAGAACCGTCTACGAATGCGGCACCAAAAAACAACGGCGCAACCACATCCTCACTCTTTTGCGATCTAATGATCGACTCTAAACTGGAACCATCGACTCTAGCCTCGAAAAGATTGTTTTCGTATTCAATTACTTCCGTTAATGAACCAGCGTCAAGCGGCAACTCGGGCGGGTTGAGAAGTTGCTCGGCCATGTCTCTTGCGCCCACGCCACTTCGTTCTAGGTATAAGCCAAAGTATCCTTCCTGAGGACTACTGAATTTCTCCGTGTGCATAGAAGAGTATTATACAATAATACTCTAACTATTTCCAGAACCCTTTTTTGGCCACTTCTCCGAATTCTTGAAGGAGTTCTTGTTGTTTCCTACTGAGCTTCGTTGGAGTTTCGACCACAATTGTTACGATGTGCGCGCCACGCGCCGAACCACGCAGATGCGGCACGCCATGGCCAGATAATTTAAAGTCGGTGCCGCTTTGTGTTCCAGCGGGGATCTTCATGCGAACAGCTCCGTCAACCGTTTCTACTTCAATTTCGGTACCCAGCGCCGCCGAAACCATGTCGATGTGTTCGGCACTCAAAATTAAGTCGCCTTCGCGGGTGAATTTTTTGTGTGGTTTTACACGCACATTTACATACAAGTCGCCTTTTGGCCCGTTCGCCACCACTTCACCATGTTCGCGCAGCCTAATTGTGGCACCGTCATCAATTCCGGCCGGAACTTTTAAGCGCACTTCTTGGCTTTTGCGCTGCACGCCGCTGCCGTGGCACACGGTGCAAGTTTTTTCGGGCACTTTGCCAGAACCTTTACAAGTCGGACAAACGCTCGCCTGCTGAATGTTACCAAAAATAGTACGGTTAACAGTTACGACTTGGCCAGCACCCTTACAGGTTTCGCAGGTTTTGAGTTCGAAGCCCGGCTCGGCAGTTGTGCCTTTGCAGTGCTCGCACACGTCATTAATATTCAGATGAACAGCTACTTCTGTGCCAAAAACGGCTTCTTCGAAACTTACTTCGATACGCGATTCAATGTCGCGGCCGCGAGCTTGTTTAGAGCCTCGCTGCTGCCCGCCGCCGAAAAAGCTTTCAAAAATGTCACCAAAACCCATATCACCAAAGTCGAAGTTGACGTTTTGGCCGCCAAAGCCGCCACCGAACGGATTGCCATCACCTGCCGCGCTACCACCCACCCCAGCATGGCCGAACTGGTCATAGCGCTGGCGCTTGCTAGGGTCTTTCAGCACTTCGTAGGCTTCGTTGATCTCTTTAAACTTTTCTTCGTTGCCGCCCTCTTTATCGGGGTGGTATTGAACAGCTAGGCGACGAAACGCTTTTTTAATTTCGTCGTCGCTGGCGGTTTTGCCCACTCCTAGTACTTCATAATAATCGCGCTTGCTCATAACTAATTCCTGTATGGTATACTGTTTTGCCGCCGTTGTCGAACGCTGGCGAGAGTTATTTTAACGGATCGTCACTCTCCACTGGCAGCGTGGCCGGAGTAGATAGCAGTGCGTCCAAAATTTTAATGGTGTAGTTAGCATCACCGGTCGAACCGCGTGTGCCAGTTGGCGTCACAACGTAAATGTCGGCGGTGCGCATGCCGTTATCGTGCCAGGTTAAAATGATCTCAAAACTGTCTTTGCGATCTCGATCGCGTTCAAACCATACGGCCTGACCCTGTTGCACAAGGCCAAACCGTAAAAATTCTTTGTTAGTTGCCGGGTCGAGCCGTACCGCACGCAGATTTTCTTGCCACAGTTTATTAGCCATGGCAAACGCCTGGTCACTTTGCACGACTTGTACGAGCACAGGCAACCTATCGTCTTCTTGTAGTTTACGTGAGCCGAATCCGAGCATGGTTACTTCTCGTCTGGGTCTTTTTCGCCGTCTACAACTTCACCTTCGACAGTGTCTTTTTTGGCGTCTTCGCCGCTATCTGCTTCATCGCTTGCGCTATCCTTTTCGGCTGCTTCATACATTTTAGCACCAATGGGCATCATTTTGTCGTTGAGTTCTTTAGCGGCAGCTTCGAGCGCGTCTTTGTCGGCTTGTTCGTCACCAGCGGCTTTTTTGGCCGCTTCAATGGCTTCGTCTAAGGTTTTCAGGTCATCCTCGGCGAGCTTGTCTTTGTAGTCGCTCTTCATCTTCTCGGCTTGGTACACAGCATTGTCGAGCAAGTTGCGAGCTTCAATGGCATCGCGTTTTTTCTTGTCTTCTTCGGCATGTGCTTCGGCTTCTTTAGCCATCTTTTCGACTTCGGTCTTATCTAAATTACCGCTGCCTGAAATGGTGATCGACTGCTCTTTGCCAGTGCCCTTGTCTTTAGCGGTAACATTTAGGATGCCGTTGGCGTCAATGTTAAAGGTGACTTCAATTTGAGGCACACCGCGCGGAGCCGGTGGAATACCGTCGAGCGTAAAACGCCCTAAGCTTTTGTTGTCACCTGCCATGCCGCGCTCACCTTGCAATACATGCACTTCCACTTGTGGTTGGTTGTCAGCGGCTGTTGAAAACGTTTCGCTCTTGCTGGTTGGAATTGTGGTGTTACGGTCGATAAGTTTGGTCATCACGCCGCCCATGGTTTCAATGCCAAGGCTTAATGGTGTCACATCGAGTAACAGCACGTCTTTGACGTCACCCTGCAGTACACCGCCCTGGATAGCAGCGCCCACGGCTACAACTTCGTCGGGGTTCACACCCTTCATCGGGTCTTTACCGAAAATGGCTTTCACTTTTTCTTGCACTGCCGGCATGCGGGTCATCCCGCCCACTAACACCACAGCATCAATGTCGCTGGCGCTGAGGCCAGCATCTTTCAAGGCTTTTTCACAAGGGTCGGCAGTTTTGCTGATAAGTTCAGCAACTAACTGTTCTAATTTAGCGCGGGTAAGCTTGTACTCGAAGTGCTTCGGGCCATCGGCATCGGCTGTTAAGAACGGCAAGTTAATGTCGACTTCTTGAGCGCTGGAAAGCTCAATTTTAGCTTTTTCGGCTTCATCGCGTAAGCGCTGCATGGCCGCTTTGTCACTCGAGAGGTCGATGCCGTTTTCTTTTTTAAACTCGCTTGCGAAGTAATTTACGATGGTGCGGTCGAAGTCGGCACCGCCAAGGTGCGTGTCGCCATTAGTGGCCTTCACTTCAAACACACCGTCGCCGAGTTCCAAAATTGAAACATCGAACGTACCGCCACCGAGGTCGTATACGGCGATCTTTTCGTCTTTCTTTTCACCCTTGTCAAGGCCATAGGCCAAAGCGGCGGCGGTTGGCTCGTTAATGATGCGCTTAACCTCAAGGCCAGCAATTTTACCAGCATCTTTCGTTGCTTGGCGTTGGCTGTCGTCGAAATACGCAGGCACAGTAATAACCGCTTCAGTTACCGGTTCGCCTAAGAAACTTTCGGCATCGGCCTTGAGTTTGCCTAAAATCATGGCACTAACTTCTTCGGGACTATATTCTTTATCGCCCATTTTTACCTTAACGGCGTCACCGCTTTTCACGATTTCGTAGCCCATAAGTTTTAGGTCGCGCTGCACTTCTTTGTCTTCCCAGCGGCGGCCAATTAGGCGCTTTACTTCGTAAATTGTGTTTTTCGAGTTGGTCACTTGTTGGCGGCGTGCCACCTGGCCGACCAAACGTTCGCCGTTTTTATTAAGAGCCACCACGCTTGGCGTCGTGCGAGCGCCTTCGCTGTTAGCGATAATCTCCGGCTTGCCCGACTGCATCACAGCCATCGCCGAGTTTGTCGTACCAAGGTCAATTCCAATAATTTTTCCCATTGTTCTAATCCTTTCGAATGTGAGCTATAAGATTTTGTTGCCCATACCTTACTAGCATAGAAAATTAGCACTCACTAGTCAAGAGTGCTAATTTGCTTTTTTGACAACACTAGTTTTCGTCGGTGTTATGGAGTATGCTTACAGATATGAGCGAAGTAAGCACACGACCTGAAATACCAACGTTTTTTAGCGAGCGGGCCTTTGAGGAGCTGCACGGCAAAATAGAGGCCGTTGAATATAGCGCAGTGGCTTGGGCGGCCATCGGCAGCTTGGCACGCTTCTTTAATTATAACGAGTTGCCACCTCTCGAGGGAAGCACCGTTGTGTTCCGGTATGGTTCACAATTCCCCGAGCAGCCACGTGATCCTTCAATATTCGAGGTTGATGAATCCGCGCCACTCTTTTACGCCGGCACGGACTTGAGCTCGTCCGCAGCAGAAGCGAAAACGCTTACAAGATCGAGCTACCGCGACATTCAGCAAGCGAGCGGCAAACGCAAGCCCTTCGAAATTATGGTTAATAATAGCGACTTGGTTGGCGGCCTCATACACACCTTAATGGGCCCGCCTGAATATTACTTGACGCCGCCTGTCGGATCGTACATACCTGACCACGCCACGCAAGAAACAAAACGTCAAGAATTTGAAAGCGATGTACGAAGCACGTTTGCACATGCTATCCAAACCACCTTCAAAGAAGACAGCCAAAGATAGGCAAACCTTCTTTTTGTGCCGTGTGCCCTAAAAAAGGATGCCCGTGATTGTTTGTGGGCTTTAAGCCATTTTGACGCGCACCATAGCATGGCGCAACACTTCGTCGTCTAATTGATAGCCGGCTTGGAGTTCTTCGCTCACTATCTCGGTATCACCGTCGCCTTCTTCCATTGAAACGGCCTCGTGTAAGTTAGGATCAAATGGCACACCAACAGTTTTGATGCGTACGACACCCATATCAGCAAGCGTCTTTTCAAACTGCTTAACAATACTTTGTACGCCCTTGATGTAATCGTTTTTCTGGAATTCTTCGGGTACGTGTTTTAATGCTCGCTCAAAGTTATCGATAATCGGCAGCAGTTCGCGTACGACACCAGCTTTTATGTGTGTCTTCAGACTAGTAACTTGCTCGTCATGGCGACGGCGGATGTTAATAACATCGGCGCGCTCACGTTGTAACGCATCTGTCAAATTGGCGATTTGCTGCTCCAACTCTTCGTATTGTACTTGTACGGCGTCTTCAAGCGTTTCTAGCTCATCGGTATCAACCAACGGGTCGTCGTAGTCATCGTTGGGCTGATTGGAAGATTGTTGTGGGTTATTAGTCATATAAAGCCTCCTCTAAAGTGACGCCAGCATGGCGCACCAGTTGCATAACATCACGGTAACTTTGGCGCGTCGGGCCAAGCACTCCAATATAACTTTTATCAGAATACGGGCTGCGGAACCGGCTGATAATAAGCGAACAGCCCGCGCTGCGGCCAATCGGGTTTTCTTGGCCAATGTATACGCTCAGCGGTTGGTTCGGTGCCGCCTCATGTAGCCAAGGCTCAAGGTTGTCGAGCAATTGCGCTACCTGCCGCACCTGCCCCGCTTGCATAAATTCGGGCTGGCCAAACAGGTTCGAAAGCCCGCTCATGTATAACTGGTTGCCGATAGTAGCGATACCTAGGTTATGCGTAAGCTCCACTAAGGTATCGACCGCGTTGCGGATGGTACGCTCTGGCATACCGCCATCTTGCACGCGAGCCGTAAGTGCCCGTTCGGCATGGCGTTCAGTTGGGGCAATCTGGTTGTTTTGCATTTCCGATAAGTTGTTCACGTAAAAACGGTAACCTTTGTCTGTCGGCACTCGCCCTGCGCTGGTGTGCGGCTGCGTAATGTAGCCGAAGCGTTCCAGTTCGGCCATTTCAGCGCGGACTGTTGCCGAACTCACCTTAAACGCGCGGGCAAGTAAACTCGAACCCACCGGGCTGGCTACCTCGGCATATTGCTCTACAATTGAGCAAAGGATTTGCTTTTGACGCTCTGTCATATGCTTTTATGATATGGTCTTAGCACTCGTCCGTCAAGAGTGCTAAGACCAAGAAGTTATCGGGAAATGGGAAACTTCTTAAAGATACCGGCATCGTAAACGTCAAAGATGCCTAGGCCACCCCGTAAGGGATACTAAATAATCTTACTTAGATCCTGCAAAATACTTTGGGCAACTTCCACGGCGGCTGGTGGTCGACGGTTGGTAACTTCCCCATTACTGATGTCATGTATTGCTTGCGTCGCAACGTCAAGGTCATCGTTTATAACCAGATAATAGTATGAATGATTGAGCGCGTGGGTAATTTCATTAAATGCGGTACGCATGCGCTTTTGGTAATCAACCTGGTTTAGCTTACCGTTATAGCGTATTAAAAACCGCTGCTGCCACACTTCAAAACTTGGCGGCAAAATAAACACAGGCTTACCTTGCGGCAAAATCTTAATAAGATGTGCAGCTCCATTAACATCAACGTCTGTAACAAGCGTGCGGCGTTCATCATGGGCACGCTTCAGTTCGGTGATACCAGTACCATACATGTTGCCGCTATACAGGTTCGCCTCAATTAGGTCGTGGTTATCGAGCATGTACTCGGCCTGCTTAAAGTTTATGAAATAGTAGTCGTGGCCATCTTGTTCTAACTTGCCATGGTTAAGCCGCGGTGGCCGGGTGGTGTGTGAAATAAACCGCGTATAGGCATTTGGGTAATCACGTAGAAGTTTATTAGTGACTGTATCCTTGCCGGCACCTGAAATGCCCACCACACACAATATTGAGGTATCCCGCAGGCCTTCAAGGCGCGAAATTGAAGGCTGGTATGAACGTATTTTTGTAACAAGTTGCTCGTTAATCATTTCCAAGTACTATAGCGTATTAAGCTGAATTGTCTACACTAGAAGTAGTGCATTTACGTTTTTACATTACAAAGATAAAGCACATTAAGGATACATCATGAAAGCTCCCGACTTTAACCTCCTAGATCAGTATGGCAAGTCACATACTCTTACGGAATATATCGGAAAATGGATTGTTATATATTTTTACCCTAAAGACGACACGCCCGGTTGCACAACCGAAGCTTGTAATTTTAGAGATGCCCGCGAAGCAATAGCCGATCTCGGCAACGCCGTGGTTATAGGTATAAGTAAAGATTCAGTCACCAGCCACAAAAAGTTTGCTGAAAAACACAACCTCAACTTTACCATTTTGAGTGATCCGACCCATGAAACCATACAGGCTTATGGAGCTTGGGGGCCACGTAAGTTTATGGGTCGGGAATTTCTGGGCACACACCGCAATACGTACATAATCAATCCGACTGGGGAGATCGTAAGATCGTACGAAGGAGTAAGCCCAACGACCCATGCAGCTCAGATTATTCGTGATCTACAAGAACTGCAAAATGCCTGAGGTGCTGCGCAAGTATCACGGATTGGGTGAGATGCGACCACCAATCCGTGATGCTACGATAGTACTCAAGCTTCCTTATAATTGACAAGTCTGATAAAACAGGGGTAGGCGTTGTATTTTTGTCATAAGATTCAATTTTAGTCGCGCTTGAGCATCACCGTAAACGCTTCGGCCGGGATATCGACCTTGCCAAAGCGCTTCATACGCGCCTTACCGCGCTTCTGCTTAGCAAGCAATTTCTTTTTTCGTGACACGTCACCACCGTACAAATAACCGGTCACATCTTTACGATACGCACTGATATCTTCACGGGCGATAAACCGGCCACCAATTGCTGCTTGTAA